>CAVSQE010000017.1:0-317602 GCA_963729915.1 uncultured Acidobacteriota bacterium
TTCCAGAACGTGGCGCGCACCTGGTCACCGGTCTGGTGGCCAACATCGGCCTGAAAAAGCATCTGCATGGCGAGTTCGCGGGACTTGCGGCGATGGCGGCTGGTCAAGCGGGACCGCCTTGCTGCACCTTGCGGCGCAGGCTCACCATTTCAATCGCGGCCGCGGCGGCCTCAAAGCCCTTGTTGCCGGCCTTGATGCCGGCGCGGTTCAGCGCCTGCTCCAGGGTTTCGCAGGTGAGCACGCCAAAGCTGTGGGGAATTCCCGTCTCCTGTTGCGACTGGCCGATGCCGCGGGCCACTTCGTTGTAGATGGCCTCGTAGTGGGCAGTTTCGCCGCGCAGCAGACAGCCCAGCGTCACGATAGCGTCCACGCGACCGGTGTTGGCTGCGGTGCGCGCCGCAGCGGGAATCTCCCACGCGCCGGGAACGCGAATGACTTCAATATCGCTGCGGTCGGCGCCGCTGCGGAGAAGCGCGTCGAGCGCGGCCTCCAGCAGCCGGTCGGTTACCACGGCGTTCCAACGCGAGACGATGATGGCAAACTTCATTCCCGCGGCAGAAAGATCGCCTTCGAGCGCAACGGGCTTGCCTTTTACCGGGTCCGTCCACGCCCAGAAACTGAAGCGGAAACCGGGTTCGGGCTCGACGTGGAAGATACGGGATTTCCAATGCGTCTCCGTGATGGGCGAAAGGCGGCTGACCGCAGCGGCCCCACCCTGTGCGCGCAGCCACGCCTCAGCCACCTGATGGATGGAGTCGAGCGAAGTGACCTCGATGAGCAGATCGCCTGTCGATGGAAAATGGCCATCGACGAATTCCAGATTGCCGAGCGGGGCCAGGAACGAAGCGCCGCGCGATCCCTCTTCCTGCCATCCTTTGCCGGGGGCAAAGCCGAGAGCGCGGAAAAAGCCGCTCAGCCGTTCGTAGGCTGCCGCGCTGCCGGCCGGACGCAGAATCGAGATGCCCTTGATCATGAGTTGATTTTAGCCTGCGGGAACGGGCCAGCCGATGCGCGCACCCCGCCCGAGTGAAGCTGGGACGGGGCGCACGAACGACGTAGGGACTATGTGACCGAGCGCGGCTTGACGGCGATGACGGTTGCAGGAACCACGGTGTTGGGGCTGGGCGCGACCGGATAGAGACAGCCGGCGTCGTTGCCTCCCGCCGAAACTGGCGTACAGGCCGGCAGATTGGGACTGTACTGCTGCGAGTCGGTGGGCGGCGTGGCGATGCTAACGCTGGCGGGAATGCTGATGAAGTGGATCTCGTTGTCGCCGGCAGTGGAGACAAAGAAGATGGAGTTATCGGTCGAAAACGCGCCGGCGAGCGGAGCGGTGGGCGGAGTGGATGAGGAAGCGTCGGCAAATTTCACGTAGCCAACGGGGCCTGCGCCGCTGGCCTGCGGCAGGTAGAACGGGAGCTGGGCCGCCGTGGTGGCCGTGCTTGGCGTGGAGTAGGTAACGAAGGCGATGGGCGCGGCCGTGGAGGTGGCATTGGTGGTTGGCGCCGTGCCGGTGACGATCTGGTTGACGGCAGTGGCGTTGGTGACGCCGGTGAGATTGACGGTGCCGTCGATCGTGGGGTTGGTGGAGAGAGGCGTCATGGTCTCCACCTGATTGGGCGGCGCGCCGGTGGTGGCTTCAGGGCACAGGGCCGACGGATAAGTCGAATTCGGCGGAATGCTGAGTCCGATGTCGTCGAGCGTGATGCTGCTGCCGCTGAGCGAAGCGCCGAGTATGTGTTGCCCATTGTTTGTGGCGCCCAGTACGCTGGTCGTCACATTGACGGAATCGCCTTGCGGGAAGAACTGAAGGCTGGCGTTGTTGCCAACCGTGCCGGAGGGGCACCAGGTATGGGCGACGGTCGGAAAGCCGGCGAGATACGCGCCAATGCCGGGAACCGTAACGGCCACGCTCTGAGAACCGCCGGAGGCGGTGAGAGGGTAGGTGCTCCAACCGAGGTTGATGTTATAGACGTAGAGCGTGTTGGTGTGAGCGCCACCGAGCGCGGCGCTATCAACGATGTAGACGGTATTGGAATCGGGCGTCCATTGGGCAGCGACTCCCAAGCCCCCGTAGGAGGATCCCGCACCGGAGGAGGTATTGTAGATGTAAAACACTCCGCGAATCTGATCGTTGACGACCAACTCACCGTTGTTGGGCGAGATGGCGAGCACGACGCCGGGCACCGCGGTGTTCTGGCTGGTGAGGGAGTTGCTTGCGGTGGAGTAAACCATCAACTCGCGGGCCGAACCGAAGTAGAGGTTGTTGCCGTCCTGGTCCATAACCAAAGAATTGGGGACGAAGGGCAGACGCGCGAGGGAGCCGGGGTTTCCGGTGAGCAGTTCCATGGAAGCGAAGTACTGCGATTGACCGGGCGCGGCGTACCAGATGTATTCGCTGGTGGTGCCGGGGACGGTGATGCTGACGGGATTGGAAGAGAGCGGCAGGCCGGTGCCATTAAGGCCGAACTCATTGATGGGGGCAGGATTGCAACTGAACGGCTCGCAGACCGCATAGACCGAACCGACACCAGGGAAGGCGGCGGTGATGGCGCCTGCGCCGGTGGCCCCGATGTCAACGGGATTGGTGGACTCGTATTGCAGGTTCAGGCCGGAGATGGGATTGCCCAGCGTGTCGAGGACCGTGGCGGAGAGGTTCTGCGAGACGCCCTGGGTGACGACGCCACTGGTAGATCCGCTGGCCAGCGAGACTTTGACGGTTGCGGGCGGGCAGGTGGAGAAGTAGCCAGCCGACGATGCCGATTGCGCGATGGTGGCGGTGATGGAGGTGGTGCCGGGCTGGAGCGCGGTGATAGTCGACAGCGGATTGGTACTGGTTCCGGGAGCAATACTGGCGACGCTGGAGTTGCTAACCGAGAAATTGAGAGTACCGATGGAGGATCCGCAACTGGGCACCGAAGTGACGCCCGGCGCCAGACCACCCGCGCAAACATAGTTTGCCGGGGATACAGTAGGCGGGGCGCAGAACTCGTATTGCGTAGTGACGCCGCTGCTGTTCGTGACTGCGTAGCAGGCCTGCGAGTCAAGCTGGGCCACCTGGTTCTGGGAGAAGCATTGCTGCGGCGAAGAACTGGAAAGCGACGTGGTGGCCAGATTGATGGCGGTGACCGGCGCATGAATGTACACAGCGACAGGGTTGGAGGTAACAGAATCGGCAGTTACGTAGACATAAGCAACGGCGTAGGGCAGGCCCGAGCTGGATGGCAAGGGGTTGGGGGCATAGCAGTAGGTGTAATCGGCGATGCCACCGCCGGTATTGCGGTTCCAGGTGCCCGCGCAGAGACTGCCGCCGGGCGAAATGTCGGCCAACTGATTGTTGGAGGTGCCGTAGTTAAGTTGGTTGGTGCCCAACGAGGCCGGATTCTGCTTGCAGGTGTAGGCAGAAGGACTCTGTACCTGGGTGGTCTGCCCATAGGCCAGCGAAATGCCGGCGATCTGCGGCTGCAGGATGATGGAAGCGATGTCGGTGTCCTTCGGGCCGTAGCCGAGGCCGTTGCAGTAGTTTCCGGCCGGGTTGCGCACGCAACCGGAGATGGAAATCCCAGCCGGAAGGGCCAGGCCAAGCAAACAAAGAAGCGTAAAGAACCGCCGCATGAATCCTCCCCGCTCCGCGCCGTCGAACCGCGGAACGGTCGCTAAGAACACGTAAAGAAAAGTGAGTTATTGCCTTCCCTTTTTATGCTTAGGGTCGGCCCGCAACAGGTGGATCGCACCCAAGCTCGAGATCCCCGGCGGCACACTGCCGCACGCGGCCGAAGAGGCGAGACGCACACTGAATACTCCAAGAAAAAAGTGTATCAGGACGAGCCTACCTCTGGCACAGAACCAGTCGGCAACGCAGCTCTGCTGAATAGACTGTGGCGCGGCCGGATGGGGAGCAAAGAGACAGGGACCGAGGGACCAAGGGACCAAGGAAAAAACAGACCGGGCGCGTCAGGGGGTGGGGGGCATATAGCGGGCAAACCACTCCATGGCGCGTTGCTGGACATCCTGGCGGTGGGCGGGATCGGAGAAGCCGTGGCCCTCATTGGGGTAAACGACCAACTGCGCGGGGACGTGAAGGTCGCGCAGGGCGTGCCAGAACTCAAAGGATTGGGGCGCGGGGCACTCGCCGTCGCGGTCGCCTACTACGGAGAGGGTGGGGGTGGTGACATTTTTGATGAAGGAGATGGCGGAGCTTTTGGCGTACACCTGCGGGTCGTCGTACACCGAGGCGCCAAAGTAGGGAATCATCCACTGGTCGATGGAGTTTTCGCCGTAATAGGAAAGCCAATCGGAAATGCCGGCCCCGGCGACGGCAGCGCGGAAGCGATGGGTTTGGGTGACGGCGAACATGGTCATGAAACCGCCGTAGCTCCAGCCGGTGATGCCTACGCGGTTGGGGTCGACGGGATACTTCGCCAGAACCGTGTCGACACCGGTCAGGATGTCGCGGAGGTCGCCGTAGCCGAAGTCCTTGCGATTGGCCTGGGTAAAGGCCTCGCCCTGGCCGTAGCTGCCGCGGGGATTGGGCATGAGAACGAAGTAGCCGCGGGCGGAATAGGCGGTGGCGCTGAAGCCGCCTCCGCCGCCATTCCAGCGGGAGGCGATATCCGCGGCAGGACCGCCGTGGACCTCGACAATGAGCGGATATTTCTTGGCCGGATCATAATTTGCGGGCAGAAGGAGCCAGCCCTGGATGTGGAAATTGTCGTTGGTCCAGGTGAGCGACGCGACGTCTCCCCAGATGGGTTTGAGGCCGTCGTTTAAGTGAGAGAGCTGGGTGAGGCCGGAGACGCCGGCGGCGGACTAGGAGCGGGCGCGGCGATCGTTGCTGCGGCTGGACCGGCGGCGTAGATCTCGGGGGGCTGGCTGAAGGAGCTGGCCTGAAAGACGAAGAGAGACCGATCGGCTGTGACGGCGAGGCTGTGATCGAAGTTGCCGCGACCGACCGTACCGGGATAGGTGAAGACCGGCGTGGCAAAGCTGGTGGCGACGCTGTCACCGATGCGGTCGCCCTGCAGGCGGAAGCGCACGAGGCGGTTGACGCCGTCGGCGACTTCGCTGGTGAAGATGTGCTCGTCATCGCCCCAGACGATCCATTGCGAGGATGCGGGGCGGCCGGGCGTGAGATTGCGCGGCTGGCTGCCCGCGGCGTCTCCCTTTGCGTCAATGACCCACACGTCGCCCCCCGTGACGCCTTGATCGCTCATGAGGCCGCCAATGAAGGCGATGGCCTTGCCGTCGGGCGACCAGCGTGGAACGGCGATTTGCAGGCCGTGGAGGGGTCCGGAGACATCGGTGGGGGTGAGGATCGCGGTCGGTTTTGAATCCTCTGCAGCGGTTTGCGTGTACAGTTTCGCAACCCACCAGTTGTTTTCACCGGGAGGGTCGGCAGCAACGTAGACGAGGGTCGCGGAATCGGGAGACCAGTCGAATTCGTAGACGTGAAGGTCGGCGGGGGTGAGGAAGACAGGCGCGGCCAGCTGTGCCGCGGCGACAGGAACTGAGGCAGCAACGGCGGCGACGCGCTGGACCTCAATGTGGTCTTCGCCGATGACGCCGGAGGGCGCGTCCATGGCGGCAAGGGCTCCGGCCGGACGAGTGGCGGCTTCGACATAGAGGAAGGCGATGCGCTTGCCGTCAGGCGAGAAGGCGGGCGCATCGACATCGCCGTGGAGAGCGGAGAGACGCTGCGGCGGATTGCTGTCGAGATGCGAGAGATAGAGGTCGGATTGGCCGCCGAGGTCCGCGCAATCGGAGAGGAAGGCGAGGGCGGCGGAGTCGGGCGACCAGACGGGATCGGACTCGGTGCAGGAGTCGTCGGGCGAGGAAGCGGCGGTGATGCGCTGGCTGTGGCCGAGGTTGTCGAGGGGGGTAACGAGAATCACGCCGCCTTCGAGCCAAGCGATGCGCTTGCCGTCGGGCGAAACGGAGATCTGGCCGATCGTAATGACGCGCCGCTGGGTGGAAGGCGCTGGACCGGGGTTCGAGGAGCCGGGCGCGGGAGTCTGAGCGCAAACCGGCAGGAATGAGGTTGCGCCAAGGAAGAGCGCCAAGGCGGCGCAGCGGAGGCTGCGAGGCAAAAAATGCATAGCAGAGATGTTAGCAGGCGGCAAGACAGCGGGGCTGGCGGAGTTAGCGGAGCCAGCGGGGTTAGTGGAGTTGGCGGGCAGGCGCGGATGCACGGCTGGTTGCTGGCGGAAGCAATCGCGTGTATGCTCGGCTGTTGCCGGAAAAGCGGGATGAGAATTCCGGCTAAACGGGACAAGCGCACGAGGTGAGATTTGCGCGATTTGCCGGTCGCGGTTTTCGCAATTCTGCTTTGCGGCCGAGCCGCTTGCTGGCAGCTTTCACGTCGGCAAACCAATCGAGACAAGTTTACGTGAGGAGGGATTCCGATGAAAACCCAGAGTGTCATTCTTGGTATTGCAATCTCTGCGATATGCTTCGCGGCGTGCGCCCAACAACCCGCGCCGCCGGCGCCCGCGGACAACGGCCCAACGCTGGCCGTCACTATGCAATTCATCCAGGACAGGATGAACGAGCAGGGCAAGATCAACTACACGCTTCACACGCACGACAGCTCGACCAACACCGACTGGCCCGTTTATCAGATTGGCATTGAGGTGACGAATGTGATTGCCGACCCCGCGAGCTGCCGCATTACCTGGCACAAAGTGACGACGAATGGCGGGGAAGTGCGCATCAATCGCGATTTCGCGCTCGACCTTCGCACTGTGCAGAGCTTTGAGATGCGGACCAGCACCCAGGAAGCGAAGGCAGAGGACAACGCAAACGGGCCCAACGCTGTGACAAAGACCCAGATTCCACCGTACTTCGTGGTGACGGCACGAAGTCAGGGAAATGTGGAGACCCCGTTCTTCTTTAGCAGCGAAGACACAAGAAACAGCGTCGCCAAAGCCATGACCCGCGCAATGGTGTTGTGCGGCGGCGGCAAATAGGCCTTCGGCCGCATGATGGATCGCGAGCGGGCGAGTCAGCGATTTATCGAGATAACAATTCAGAGAGGTTGGTGGGGACAGAGCTGCATCCTCTTCGCGTGCGCATCTACCGCGAACGAATGCATAAGGTGTGACGAAGGCGAGCCGCACTGCTGATATGAATTGTGGCGGCGGGGAAGGCGGGAGTTGCGGAGGGACGAGATGAAGGGATCGGGATGGGCGGGGGCGATGGCGGCGGCAGTTCTGGTCGCGTGGTGCGCGGGCGCGCAGGCCCAGGCGATGGCACCGACTCCGCCAATGGGCTGGAGCACCTGGAACCACTTTCACCACGACATTTCCGATGCGCTGGTGCGGCAGCAGGCGGATGCGCTGGTGTCGAGCGGCATGCGCGACACGGGGTATGTGTATGTGAATATCGACGGCGGCTGGGAAGGCACGCGGGATGCCGCGGGCGTGCTGCATGCGAACAGCAATTTTCCTGACATGAAGGCGCTGGGCGATTACATCCACGCGAGGGGGTTGAAGTTCGGCTTATACACCGGGCCGGGACCGAAGACGTGTGGCGGAGCAGTGGCGAGCTACGGCTACGAGGCGCAGGATGCGCAGATGTTTGCCTCGTGGGGCGTGGATTTTCTGAAGTATGACTTGTGCACGTTTCGCGACATCATGAAGCAAGAGTCGGGCGGCGAGGTGGAGAAATCGAATGCGCTGATGCAGGCCGCCTACCAGAAGATGCACCAGGATCTGCTGGCGACGGGGCGGCCAATTCTGTTCAGCCTGTGCCAGTACGGATGGGACGCGGTGTGGACGTGGGGTCCGGAGGTGGGCGCAAGCATGTGGCGAACGAGCGGGGATATCAGCGACACGTACGACCGCATGGCGCTGAACGGATTCGGCGAGGCGGGGTTGGCGAAATATGCCGGGCCGGGACACTGGAACGATCCCGATTTTCTGGAAGTGGGCAACAGCGGCATGACGGCGGACGAGCAGAAGACGCACTTCAGCCTGTGGGCCATGCTGGCCGCGCCACTGATCGCGGGCAACGACCTGACGACAATGACGGAGGAGACGAAGAACATTCTGATGAACCGGGAGGTGATCGCGGTGGATCAGGATGGGCTGGGCCGCGAGGGAGATCGCGCATACACGGAGGGCCCGCTGGAGGTGTGGTCCAAGCCGCTCGAGGGCGGCGCGATGGCGGTCGCGCTGTTCAACCGGACCACGGGTGCGGCGCGCATGACCCTGCGGCTGAGGGACGTGGGATGGCAGGGGCGAGCGGCGGCGCGGAACCTGTGGAGTCACGAGGATGCCGGCGAGTTGAAGGCCGAGTCGACGTGGACGGTGCCGGGACACGGGGTGGTCATGTTGCGGCTGACGAATCCTGAAAAGTGAGGGCACACGGGCCCGGCGACGGGGGACGGGCAGAGCTTGTCAAAGGTTGACCAGGGCTGGATAGGGCGTAAGTTATTGAAATAATAGATAACTACAAAACTACAATCTTTTGCAGATCATTCTTACTAAATTGGGTAAGCTAAGGTCATTCGTACCGAAATCGAACTTATGGGCGGGAGAGCGGAAGGAGCTTTCCCGGTTTTGCTGCGTTTATTGGCGCGGGATGTGAGCCCAACTTAAGCACTAGTCTCCCACCCATTTCGCAAAGCGCGCGAAAAGGATGGGCCACGGATTGCCGGTGTGAATGGGCAATGGCGTAAGGATGAAAAGGAACCGCAAGGGCAACTCGGAGAGAGTTGCCCTTTTTCTTTTCCGCGGAAGGCGCGCGGAGGCGCGGATGGGGAACCGGAGAGGTGGGTAGATGAGCAAAGGCGTCATGGATCGGGGAATCGGGCCCGAGCAAAGGAAAAAGGCCGGAGCGGATAAAAAGACGGCGAATGGGGAAAATGCGGACGAGCAGAGGAACGGCAAGAGCGATCCGGTGGATCTTGAGGACTACAAGGGGGCGCGAAAAAAGTTGCGCCACGCGGTGAAAGCGGTGGTGAAGAACAAGAGCGGCGCAATCGCCGAGAAGCTGGTGGGCAAGGTGGAAGAGGGCGACATGCGCGGGACGGAGATGGTGCTTTCGCTGATTGAGAAGAAGAAGCAAGGCAAGGACGTGAAGAAGAAGAAACGGAGCGGGCCGAACTGGGAGGAACTGCTGGGGTCGGAGCCGGAGTGGGACGAAAGCATGGAAGAGAACGAGAAGAAGCCGGCCGAGGTGGGGGGCAAGGACTAGGGACTTATGGACTTAGAGGCGCGTTTGTACGTCAGTAAGTCCGCGGAGTTAGCGAGTTAGTAATTCAATGAATTATCGGGCGTTGGACAAAGGCCCAAGGAACTTATGGCCAGGGCTAGATACAGCGAATGTGAAAGCCTCGCGCGATGCGAGGAGATGCGGCAGGAAGAAGGACGCGATGGGGATGAAGCTCATGAAGAACGAAGGGTTGCAGACGCCGAGTTGGCGAGTCAGCACGTCAGCGGGAGAGCAAGTTAGCCATGTTCCTACTCTTTTCGCAAAGAGCGCGCGAAGGATGGGGCATCGGCCGCTGGTGTGGATGGGGCGACTGCTGCTGGTGATATGGCTGGCGGCGATGGCGTGGTCGCAGGGCGTGACGACGACGACCGTGCAGGGCACGGTGTACCTGGCGAATGGGCAGCCGGGCGCAGGGACTCTCGTGATCAGCTGGCCGGGGTTTACGACCGCGGCGGGCCAGGCAGTGGCCGCGGACTCGCTGACGGTGACGATTGCGCCGGATGGATTTGTGAGCGTAAACCTCGCGCCGAACCAGGGCGCGACGCCCGCGGGACAGTACTACACGGCCGTCTACTACATGAGCGATGGGACGGTGAACACGCAATACTGGGTGATTCCGGCAGCGGCACAGGCGACGCTGGCGCAGGTGCAGGCGCAGATTATGCCGGCGACGCAAGCGGTGCAGGCGGTGAGCAAGGCATACGTGGATGAGGCGATCACCGAGTTGAGCGAGAGCCTGCTGACGGCGTCGGGCGGAACGCTGAGCGGGCCGTTGTATCTGAACGCGGACCCGACGCAGCCGATGCAGGCCTCGACCAAGCACTACGTGGATACACAGGTGGCGACGGCGGTTCCACTTGCGGGCGGCAATATGACGGGCGCGCTGACGACGCCGGCGGTGAACGGCGTGGAAGCGCCCACGGCAGCGAGCGGACAGACGACACTGCAGGCAGCGATGAACGCGGCGGGAACGAATGGGGCGATGCAGATTCCGCCGAACTATGCGGGGACGGACCGGTTTACGAATGCGAACGGCGTGAAGGTGGTGGATTGGCGGACGAGCGGGTCGCAGCAGACGGAGCGCAGCGTGAAGGAGTTCGGCGCAGTGTGCGACGGCGTGACGGACGATACGAGCGCATTGCAGGCAGCGCTGAGTTATGCCAACGCGCACGGCGTGGCGCTGGTGCTTCCCGAAGGCACGTGCAAGACGCGGACGCTGAGCTGGCGCGGGGAGTCGATTGGCGGGTTGGGGAAACAGGTTTCGGCGCTGATGGGATTTCCGGGCGAGGACGTGCTGGTGAGCGGACCGGACGCGCTGAACATTTTGAGTTCCACGCGGCTGCACGACCTGACGATTTATGTGGACCAGAGCGTGGACGTGTCGTGCTCTCCGGCGGAGGGGCGCGCGGCGGCGGGCGCCTGCCAGTTGAGCCGGGCGATCGAGACGAATTCGATTTTTTCACAGGGCGGCAATGGGTTGACGGGAACGGCGGGCACGAGCGCTGCGTGGTGGGTGGGCAATTGCGCGATTGCCATGCAGGCGACGACGGGCACGGGAGGAAACGGGCTGCGCGTGGCGGAGATGGAGAACGTGGAGATTGCGACCACGGGCGTAGATCTGATGGCGGCGCAGTATCCGGGAGCGCATTCGACACATACGTGCGGACTGTACCTGGCGCAGTGGCCGCAGTGGAGCGACTTCCGGAACATCGACATTCGCGGAGTGAATACGGGCGTGGTGATTCCGGCGCTGCCGGTGACGGCGCCGGCAGGATTGAATGCGGATTCAAACCGCTGGCAGAACGTGACGATCCAGGCGACGCACGCGTTCACGGCGGCGGCAGGATCGAACGACGTGCTGGATAACGTGGTGGCGATGGCGGGGACTTCCGCGGCCACGAGCGAACCGCCGACGGGGCTGGTGCTGGACTTGAGCGGCAATGCGCAGGGATGGACGGTGCGGAACGCGGTGGTGATGCCGACGTGGAACGCGGTGCAGCCGGCGCTGGCGGTGACGGCCGCGGGCGGCGCGGTGACCGCGGTGACGGTGGGCAGCGAACACGGACTGGGATGGGATCCGTATGGAACGAGCGTGCCGCTTGCCTTCAGCGGAAGTTGCACGGCGCAGGCGACGGCGACGGTGAATGCGAATGGATCGATTGCCGGCGTGACGGTGACGCAGGGTGGAGTGGGCTGCTCGTCGACTACGACGGCGAGCATCAATGAACCGGGAACGTGGGATACGGCGGCGGCAGTGAATCTGGTTGGCGGGCAGGATATGACGTTCTTTGCCGGAAATCTGCTGAAGGGCAATGGCGGATACACGGTGTGGAACGCGACGAGTTCGGCGAGCTACGGGACGCAGGTGGATGGTGGAGGCGGAACATTGCCGGGCGGAGGCACTTATACCGCGTTGGCCGGAAGCGGCCGAGTTGGCGCGGCGTTCCAAGTGGATCAGTTTCCGGGCGCGGATATTGGAGCGAAGATCCAGGCGTGCGTGAACGCGTTGAATGCGAGTTATGGCGGCACATGCGACGCGCGGAATTTCGCGGGGAATTTGTCGATGGCATCGAGCCTGAAGATTGCCACGCCGAACACCGCGGTGCTGCTGCCGTGCGCGACCATTGCGACGGCGAACCAGATTGTAGTGACGGCAGGGACGCGGAACGTTTCGCTGCGGGGATGCGCGCTGCGCGGCGGAACAGCGGCCAGCGGGAGCCAGGGCGGGACGGTGTTTGCTTACTCGGGTACGGGCGCGATGGTGGTGGTGGGCGATCCGACGTATGCCGTGGATACGCCGGGCTTCCACATGGACGACGTGGCGATCAATACCACCGCGGCGACGAGCGCAACAGCACAGGGATTGGTTGCCTACCGGACGCAGGAGATGGATCTCGAGAGGCTGTATTTTCTGGGCAATCAAAACCAGACGGGTATGACGCTGGATGGTACCGGGAATTATACGGGCGGCACATTTCTGGATGACCAGTTTGGCGGGTTCGGGACCGCGGTGAATGCGATCGGGCATCAAGTCACGAATCCGGCGACGACGGACTGGATGAACGCGAGCACATTTGTGCGGCTGCACATCGATTGCCCGACGGCGAGCGGGAATCCGATCAGCGGGACGTATGGAATCAACCTGCAGCAGGGTGATGGAAACACGTTTACCGGCGGAGACGTAGAGGGATGCGCGACGGCATTGCACCTGGGAGCGAATGCGCAGAACAACACGATCGTGGGACTGCGCAACGAGAACTCGACGAACCAGATCGTGGCGGACGCAGGCAGCGCCTACAACAACTGGATGACCGGCGGGACGATGTTCACGGGAAAACTAACGGACAACGGCACGCGCAACAGTTTCCTCGATACGTTTCATCGTAGCTTCAACGCATTGAATGGTGACTGGTATGGAAGCCAGCAGGATGCAACGCTGACCAATCATTTCCGGCTGGGAATTGGCGCTGGAAACGAGCGCGGGCTCCTGAACGAGATTCAGACTGATTACGGATACCGGTGGATCTACGGCTTCAGCGACGGCGCGAGCGGGCAACAGCTTTACCAGGTGCAGGATCTGTTGAACAACGTGTACCGGCTACAGATCGAGCAGTGGAATCACGGGCAGAGCAGCACCAGCAACCAAACGGCGTTGAACGGAGCGGGCACGGGAAACGTGTGCTTCAACTGCTCGGCCAATGCCGGAACGGGCGGCGTGAGCTTCTCGAGCGGCGGCGCGACGCCGGCGACGGTGGCGACCGTTGACAACGCTGGAGACGCGCAGTTCAACGGAACCGTGCAGGTGGGCGGGACAACACAATCGACGGGAACCATGACGGTGCGCAACAACGCCGACGCAGAAGTGGATTACTACCTTTGGCCGGGACTGACGACGAGCCAGAAGGGTTCGTACACTTACAAGGACTGGAACGGCAACAGCCAGTGGTACATGGTGAAGGACGCGAGCAATAACTGGGCGCTTAACTCGGCGGTGGGCGGCCTGGACAGCTTGAAGGCGTACCAGAGCACGAACAGCGGCGACACTTATATCGATGCCAGTAACGCGACGGGACACATCCGGCTTAATTATGAAAACGGGTCGGGTGCGGAGACGGATATCTACTCGGGATCGAGCGCGAACCTGGTCGCGGCGTTCCTAGGCCCGACGAGCATCAAGTTCCCCGGGCTGGCCGCGTCCTCAGGACACTTCTGTCTGCAGGTGGATACATCTGGATATCTCACCAACACGGGTGCGGCGTGCGGATCCGGATCGGGATCGGGTGGAACGAGCGGGACCATTAACTCAGGAAACACGGGGCAGATTGCGTATTACACCGCCAGCGGCACAACGATCGGCGGCATGAATGCAATTCCACTGGCGTCTGGCGGTACGGGAGCGACGAGCGCCAGCGGAGCAATTGCCAATCTGCTGCCTGGCGTGGCGTCGGATGGGAACAACGGAATTGCCGTGACGGGCAACGTGAATGCGGCAGAAGCGATTCCGGCCCTCTCGCCGGTATGCGACATTCGCTCCCAGGGCGCGGTCATTAACAATGCGACGCCCATTGATAGCGCGGTGCAGGCATGCGTCAATATCGTGAACTCCGTCTACGGTGGAACCGGAACCGTGCTTCTTCCCTGCGTCGCTGCACGCAGTGCGGGAGGACCTGGATGCTTCTGGAATAATCCGTCTGCGTTGACGTTGCCTGTCAGTGGGGGCGTGAAATTTGTTTTGCAGGGCACTGTACGAGTCGGGTCCACACTGGTAGCGCCTTATTGGGAAAATTGGTTCGGTGACAGCGGAGGCGCTGGAAATCAATTTCAAGCAGGTATGGATGGCGCAACATCCACCATTGTGGGGCCAAGTGTCAACGGAACCATAGGCGCCGCCATTACCACAGCTCCCTCAACGGCGGTTACGATCACTCCCACTTTCGCGCAGGGGAGCATTGCGAATCTGCCCCCCGGATCAGCCATCACGATTGCTGGAACCACATCATCTACGGCAACGGCAATGCGAACCCTGGTCTACGGTTATGGCAAGGTGGTACTGAGCCTGTCGAGCGCGATCCGCATTCCGCCCGGTGAACTTATTACTGTCACTGGCTGCTCGGATTCAACCCTCGATACCACGAACAATGTGGCCAGCGTGTCGGATTATTCCGCGCACACGATCACCTATTTCCAGACCGATGCCACGCCGACTACGGGCACCGGCTGTACGGTAACCGGATTCAACGAAGACGCATTTGAATCAACCCGCGTTTTCTGTTCAAACGGCGTGAATATGTCCGGCTATAGCTATAGCTGCGGGGCAGGCCAGATCACGATTGCGGTGAACCACCCGCATAGTGCAAGCGACCAGTGGGGCGAAGTCGCCGTCTCTCCAGCTTTCAATACTTATATTCCGCAGATGTGGCAGGGACTCAACATTTATAACTGCTACGGCTTGTGCTTCTGGGCGGAAGGGTCCACGAATCTTGTTATGGACAAGATGGGCGCCCAAGCGGGAGCTTATATCACGTCTGCCGCAGTTGAGTTAAGCGCTAACTACCTGTCGCAGATTCACGCATCAAACTTCTCAAGCAGCAGCGTCGGCCAGCAGGTTCCGCCTTGCCCAAACGGGGCTTGCCAGCAAACCAGCTACCCTTACGCTCTGCGCTGCGACAGCGATGTATCTGGACTTTATTATGCTTCCGGCAACAATGCGTGCGCGGCTACGGACATTGACCAAGGCACGGTGCTGGTAGGTGGCATCAAGATTGATGGAAGCGGTATTTTGCCGGTTGCCGGATTTCCACGCGTTTCCAGCGTGATGTATGAAGAGGCATGGGGAAATGCCATCACCGTTGATAACCGGGGTGGCGTTGAGGCTACGAGTTGTCTTACGCTCAAGGACCAATACCTGCAAGACAATATTTCCTGGGCGGCTCAATATCTGGTCGGCTACACCGACAACCTAGCCCCGTCTGGCTGTGTGGAAGTTGACAATAACAACACCGTCGATACTGGTGCGCTGACAAATCCGTATTTCAACGGGAATCTTTCCGTCAACGGAGCCGCTCCCGGCACGGTGCTGGGAAGTCCGGTGAATCAATCGGCATCGAGCGGCGTCTACAACCAAGGTAACCTGCTCAAGGGCGAGATTGAGAATGAGGGCGCGAACTTCGGGCCGCAAATATTGCCGTTCGGCTCGTTACCGATTACTACATCTCCGACAACCTGGGCGAGTCTTTGCGCTTCACTTTCCGATTGCACAGTTACAAATGTGGTAGGCCCGGACGGCCCTGGCGGGGAAATGCAGGCCGCTCAGTTAACCAGTCTCACGACCACGGGCGGTGGACCAACCATCGGAACCTGGACGGGCGCGACGTATCCTGGCGACCACTTTATCTATGGCGCGTGGGTGAAGCCGATGCCTGGGCAAGCATTCACTCAAGGGGGGACAGGGACGGATGACAGCTTCAATCTCTACACCACAGGCACGGATACATTTCAACCCACTGCATGGGCTCCGAATAGCAGCTACGCTATGCCCACTGCTTTCGGAACCCAACTAAGCTACAACGGATGGAACCCGCAGGTTGCCATCGCCACTATCGTCACGGGCAACTCGACCTCGCACAGTATTATCTTCAATATCCTGCCCGGCCCGCAGGCGACTAGTTCTCAAACTTATGGGAACCAGTTTGCGCAGCCGTTTTGGACGTTTATTCCCGGCCCGAACAATCCGGCCTGCACCGCAGCGGGAACCTGCAATCTGACCCCCGATCAGATCATGGAGGCACGGCAGGATCAGTACCACGGATGCGTGCCGCCAAGTGAGAGCGCTGGAGCGGTGGCTACGTGCGAGACGGTGAGTGCGACTTCTGCGCAAGTTCAGGCCGACATCGGCACCGGTGTGTACGATGCCTATGGCGCGGCGACCGCCGCGCAGAGCACCGCGGAGAGCTTCGCAACCTCGGTGGTAGGAACGGAGACCGCGCGTGCGGAGACTGCGGAAGCAGCCGCACTGCAAAAGTCGAACAACCTGAGCGACCTTACGAGCGCATCCACGGCGCGAACCAGTCTCGGTCTCGGCTCGGCCGCGACGCAGGCGAGCACGGCCTTTGACACGTCCGGTGCGGCGTCTACTGCGCAGTCGAACGCGGAGACTTACTCCAGCAATGCCTCGAACCTGACCGGCGGAACAGTGGCGCCGGCGCGGATGCCGGCACTCACGGGTGATTGCACTACAACAGTGGGAACGGTTGCGACGACGTGCACCAAGAGCAACGGCACGGCCTTTGCATCCGGCGCGTTCGCGGCGGCCTATGCGCTGCCCTCGGAGTATAAGACCTGGTCTTGCATCGACGGTCTTGCGGGGTCGGCGGCGCTGGCCACGAGCGGCTGGCCAGCCGTGCCCGCTTGCATGAACGAGAGTGGCGCGACCTGGACCATCACCGGCATCAAGTGCGTGGTGGACGGCGGATCGAGCACCACCATCGCCATTACGGACGGCAGCGGCAATAACCTCATCAATGCTTCAACCTTTACGTGCTCAACAAGCTGGGCATCGGCCACGCAGAGCAGTACAACCACAATCAGCAATGGCGGCTACGTGAAGTGGACAGCGACGCCGGATGGAACAGCCAAAGCGGTAACGGTGGAGATTTATGGAACTTATTAAGATGCGCAGATGGCTTTTGATGGTTGCGTTGCTGCCCCTGCTCGGCGCGGGCCAGCAGAATATGGGTCCAGGAAGGCACCGGACGGCGGCAGCGGCGAGCAGCAGTTGCCCGTTTAGTGACGGCTTCAGCGGCTCCGGCGCGCTATCCGCGACTTGGACAGCCATGAGCGGGAGTTACTTTACGGGAACCATCCAGCAGAATAGCGGGGTGGCGCAGGCGTCCGGAAGCTACACAATCGGCGGGGCGGAAGTTTCTGGAAGTTCCTGCGCTTTCGGGAGCACGCAGTTTGCAGCGTGGACAGTCACGGCGTCTGCGGGAAGCTCCACGCTGCTTTTGGGCATTGAAACATCCTCCAGCGGAGCGGGTATTTTCATTCGCAGTGGCGCGATCGAGTTGTCAAGCGGCAACGGGAATTATACCTACGAGAAAGGCTGCAACGCTGGGGTCTACACCGTCGGAAATCAGGTTGAAATCGCCGTTACCGCGAACACAGGCACGACAGAAACCGCAGAAGCTTGGTATAACGCCGGCGGCGGGTGGACAGATGCGGGCTGCACTGTGACGATCACTACGACGCAAAGCGGCAATCCGGGCATGATTCTTTATCCCGCCGGGGCCGCAAACTCGACGCGGGTGAGCAGTTTCAGCGCGGGGCCGTACACGGCTGCGCCCTAGCGCCAGCTCGCGCAGCACTGGCCCGCAAGGCGCGTGGAATTGGGGACAGACCGGCCTCGGGCGCTTCAATCTCCAGGGCGCAAACCGGCGCGGCAGACCGAAGAGCTGTGGTGGCGGAGCGACAGCGAGCAGCGGAGTGAGCGCACCTGGCGAAGTTAGCGGAGTAAGTGTTGGGGGTTCTGTGGAAGCGAGAGGAGATTGCGAGCCGAAGATTGATGCGTGGGGACTGCGCCTGGAAGCATTGCGGAACGAGGAGCAGGATCGGAGCGACCTAGAATTCCTGGGGAAGGTTCTGGACCATCGTCCCGCGGGCCTGCGCGGGCTTACCGTGGCGATGGCGCTGGCAGATCAATTGCTGGTGGTGAGAACGCGCGAGGGGCGGCCGGGAAAACTGATAGCGAACAAGGTGCAGAAGGCCTTTGAGAAAAAGCGCGGGCAACGGAACATTGTGCTGAAGGCGCGGCAGATGGGGTTGACGACGTGGGTGGCGGCGCGATTTTTTCTGAAGACGATTACGCAGCCGGGAACACTGACGCTGGAAGTGGCGCACACGCAGGAGGCGGCGGAGGAGATCTTTCGCATCGTGCACCGGTTTCTGGATTGGCTCCCGAATGGGCTGCGCGAGGGTCCGCTAAAAACGGGGCGGGCGAACGTGCGGCAGATTGTGTTTCCGGAGATGGACGCGGAGTATCGCGTGATGAGCGCGGCAGATCGCAACGCGGGGCGAGGACTAACGGTGCAGAACCTGCATTGCAGCGAGCTGGCGCGGTGGCCGGGCGACGCGGCGGACATCCTGGCGGGATTGCGCGCGGCGATGGCGCCGGGTGCAGAGCTGATTCTGGAGTTGACGCCGCAGGGCGTGGGCGGGTGTTTCTACGAAGAGTGGCGCAAGGCCGATGAGACAGGAGCGGTGCGGCATTTTTTCCCGTGGTGGATGGAGCAGCGCTACCAGTCAGAAGCTGTGGATGCGGCGAGCCTGACGGACGAAGAACGCGTGCTGATGAAGCGGCACGGGCTGAAGCGATCGCAGATCGCGTACCGGCGGCGGATCCGGGCGGATTTTCGCGGGCTGACGGCGCAGGAGTATGCCGAAGACGAGGAGAGCTGCTTTTTGGCGAGTGGCGAAAGCGTGTTTGAGCTGGCAGCGGTGGAAGCGCGGCTGAAGAGCGCCCCGCAGCCGGTGGAGCGGCGGAAGAATGGAGAACTGGAAGTCTGGCTGCCGCCGGTGAAGGGTAAAGAATACGTGGTGGCGGTGGATCCGGCGGGAGGCGGGAGCGGCGGCGACTACTCCGCCGCGCAGGTGCTGGAGATGGAGACGGGCTTGCAATGCGCGGAGTTCGCCGGACACGTGGGCGGACTGGAGCTGGCGCAATTTGTGACCAGGCTGGCTGCGGAGTACAACGGCGCGTGGCTGGTGGTGGAGCGGAACAATCACGGCAGCGGCGTGCTGGCACTGGCGGAGACGGCGTGCAAGTACGAACGAATTTACGGGCAGGGCGGGCAGGCGGGTTGGCTGACCACCAGCTTGAGCCGGCCGGGGGCGATCTCGCGGCTGGGCGCGGCGCTGGTGGAGGAGCCGGCGTGTTTCCAGAGCAGACGGCTGCTGGGCGAGTGCCGCAGCTTTGTGCGTCAGCCGAATGGGAGCTCGGGCGCGCAGGCCGGCACGCACGACGACTGCGTGATGGCGATGGCGATCGGACTGGCGGCACGGGCGGAGCTGGCGGGGAAACGCTCAAAGGCGGCAAGCTAGCAAGTCAGCAAGCTAGCGAGTCAGCGCCGATGCGATGAGCCAGAAGCCTGGTGGTAGTCGCCAGAAAATAAAGACTTTCCGTAAGCCGGGAGGCTTCCCTTCCCAGCGATTGCGCAAGCGGGCGAATCCCCCTACAATATTGATAGCGAAGAATTAGAGGAAAGGTCTGTCTGTCGATGCCGAAGGAAAAGATTCATCCCAATTACGCCGCGGTACGCGTGATGTGCGCCTGCGGAAACAATTTTGAGACACAGTCGACCCACAAGGGCGACATTCACGTGGAAATTTGCTCGGCTTGCCACCCGTTCTTTACGGGCAAGCAGCGGTTGGTGGACACGGCGGGACGCGTGGAGCGGTTCCGGCGGAAATACGCCAAGAGCGACAAGGCGATCGCGGCTGCCAAGTAGCCGGAGCGCGAGTTGGACGAGTGGGCCTCCGCTGCGGCGGAGGCTCACGTTTGTTTGGGCGGCAATGTTTCTTGCTACTGCGATCAGGAGCTGAACGAATGTCGGGCAAAGGTTTCACCGTAAAGAAGGACTGGGACAATCCGGTGGAACATTCCATGCCCGCGGAGGCGCGGGTACCGGCGGAGGTGCGGCTGGGCGCGGTCGCGGTTCGACCGGCGACAGTGCTGGCGCCGATGGCCGGAGTGACGGACACGGTGTTCCGGAGATTCATTCGGCATGCGAGCCTTTTTTCCCACGCTGAGATTGGAATCAATGCCGGCCTCGCTTCCCACATCTCAGAATCGAGATGCGGAGCACCTGGCTCTGTGGTTGAATCGCAGAGTCCTGTGAGTGAACCGCAGATCGATGCGGCAATTACGAATTCGCAGTCAGGGTTGCGGGCTCATCATGACGGAGTTCACGTCGGCGGATGGGCTAGCGCGGATGCGCGAGACCAAGCGGCGGCGCTACCTGACGTTCTACGACGACGAGCATCCCATCGGAGCGCAACTGTTCGGATCGAATCCTGCGACTCTTGCTGACGCGGCGCGGATCGTGGAGGAGACGGGCTTCGACACCGTTGACTTGAATCTGGGCTGCCCGGCAAAGCGCGTGGTGGGATCGAATGGAGGGTCGGGGCTGTTGCGCGATCTTGCCGAAGATCGGCGAAATTTTTCACGCTATTCGCAACGCAGTGACAATTCCCTTCACCGTAAAGTTCCGCATGGGCTGGAATGAGAGCCAGATTGTGTGCGTGGAGCTGGCGCGGATGGCCGAGGCCGAAGGGTTGAACGGGCTAGCGCTGCATGCGCGCACGCGCGAGCAGGGTTACAGCGGCCAGGCGCAGTGGAACTGGATTGCCGCGGTGAAAGAAGCGGTGCGGCTGCCGGTGATCGGCAACGGCGACGTGCGCACGCCAGAGGATGCGGCCGCGATGGTGGCCGAGACGGGCTGCGACGCGGTAATGATCGGGCGCGCGGCGCCGGCGAATCCGTGGATCTTCCGGCAGATTGCGCAGTACACTGCGACGGGAAGCTATGAGAAACCGACCACGGAAGATCGCTTCCGGATGATTCGCGCGTACTTTGAAATGCTGATGGCCGAGACCGAGGCGACGAAAGATTTGCCGCGCGACGCGAGGCTGGGCGATCCGGTGGGCAAGATGAAGCAGTTCGCCACGTGGTTCACGCACGGCGTGCCGGGCGGCGCGAAGCTGCGCGCGGCCATTTACCATGCGCGCAACGGCGCCGATGTGCTGAGCGAGGTCGAGCGGTTCTTTGTGGCGCGCATGGAAGCGGGCGAGAGCGCCGAGCTGGAAATCGAAGACGCGGCAGAGGCGTTTCCGGACGCGGCGCTGGTTTGCGACTGATTTATAGCTTGTGCGCTCCGGATTCCGGCCAGGCCGCGGGCCGGACGCCTTCTTTCCATTGCGTTTCCGACTGCCGCAGCGGAACCGCCAGCAGCGCATAGTAGTTGTCCGTCAAAAGGCCCTCATATCCCATTGCGGTCCCGTCCCACCGGCGCCAATCGGGCGAATGCCCTGCTGCATCGCGTCCTTCGAATCCGGATTTGCCATACTCTTCGAGCATCGGAAAGAGAATCGCGTCGGCCTCAGCGGCGCGGCCCAGATCGTACAAAGCGGCCAGCGTGAAGAATGCGAAGGAGCCGGTGGCGCCGCCATTCTCATAATTCTGGAATCCATCGGAGTTATCGGGGCGCGTGCCACAGCCAAAGCGGCCCTTTCCGCGCTTATCCACACAGTCTTTCAAGGCGACCGAGACCAGGTTGCCCGGCAGCCCCAGAGTGAAGTTGTCGTAGCCCACTTCTTTCATCTTGGCCATCAGCTTGTCCATGATGGCGTTGGCCTGCGGCTTGGCGACGAGGCCATAGTGGATGGCGATGCCGTTGACGAAGAGGAAATAGTAGTCGTGCAGCTCGCCGTCGGCACTGCGCCAGCCGGCGAGGACGCCGGTTGCGGGATCGATGAAGCGTTCGTAGTAATGAGCGCGCAGTTTGTCCGCGGCGGCCTGATAGCGCGCGGCATCGGCAGGTTTTCCGGCTTTGCGGGCCAGCATCACCATATCGCCCAGCGCGCGATAGGCGAGCGCGTTGGCGTAGGCATCTTCGTAGCCGAAGCCGATGGTATCCCACCAGTTCGAAGGCCTCACTTTGGGAGCTCCCTCGGACCACGTGTTGGAGTTGCCGCTGACGGAGTATTTGATGAGGCCGTCGCCGCTGGAATCGCTGCCAGCATGGATTCGGCCCAGCCGCGAATGCCGGCGTAGTTTTGCGGCGAGCCAGGCATCGCTGTGCCCGGCGCGCACGCAGTTGGCCGCGGCAATGACCATCGCAGGCCAGGTATCGGAATCCGTCGTTGGACGGTCCGGTACGGCAGGCAAGCCATAGGCAAAGCCGCCGGCCAGCATGCGGTCAAGAGTTTGGCGAACGATATCGAGAGCGGCGAGGCCCGGCGCCAATGGCGGAGTGAGCGCGGCGATGTCGGCAAATTCGTAATAACAGAATGCGCAGGAATCGCTGGCCGTGTTGTTGGCGAGCGCCTGAAGTTCAGGATTGAGCTGCAGGGCGTTGAGCCAGTTGCGGCGGAAAGCGTCGAAGCGCGGATCGCCGGCGATTCCCGGCACATCGGGATGGACGGCTGTCACGTCGAATGTGTAAGCGATGCGCTGGTGAACGAAATCCGCGCCGGGCAGCGAGAGCGCGGCCGAGGATTGCGGGCGGTTGGAGGTGTAGGTCAAGCCCACGCCGGGGGCGCTGCTGGTGAGCCGCATCGAGCCCTGGCCGGGAAAATGCAGAAGCGCCGGCGCGGCCAGAAGACCGTCGCGCGAGAAGAGGCCGAGCGCCGTGGAGTGAACCTGATTCAGATTGAAATGAAGAACCATGAGGCGCGGGATTGAAATCCGCGGACCACTCGGTGGTGAGAACGATTTTGCTGCCAGAAAATTCGAACGTCCATCCGGCGGGCGTTTCTTTGGGAGCGGTTGCGGTGCGGTATTCCACGCGGAGCGCTTTATCGGAAGCAGTAGTTGAAGCTTGATAGCCGCCTTCATTGCGATCGGCGCTGAGGATGCTGGCGCCACGCAGGGTTTTGCCCAGGCCGTCGATGTTCAGGCTCAGCAACTCCGGCGCAGACCGGGAGAGTTCGACCTCCATGTGGTCCGAGGCAAAGTGAAACGGCGGATTCTGAGCGCCGGCATCTTGTCCGCGCAGCAAGGGACGGGCGAGTAAAAGGGCTGTGGTTTGTCCGGCTACTTTCAAAAACTCTCTGCGCTTGACCATTGCTGGCATTCTCCTGGGGTTCGACGCGCTCTGGGCGCGTGTCGATCGTGAATTGCGAACCTCATCAAGATTAACGGATGGGGCTGGCTGTGTTTTAGCGCGCAACAGTCTTGGGCGGGTAGGCAAAAGAAAAGCGCAAAAAAGCCGACTTCTTCTCTTGCGAGCCAGAGAAGCGAACTCTCCCGGGAGTTGCAGCGGACTCGGCTCAGTAAACTAGGAATATGCCGCCGATCCTCATCGCGCAGAACATCGCCAAACGCTTCGGCGCCTATCCCCTGCTCGACAATATTTCCTTTGCGGTGCACGACGGCGACCGCATCGGCCTTATCGGCCCCAACGGCTCAGGCAAATCCACTTTCCTCGCCATCCTCAACGGCGAACAGCAGCCCGACTCCGGCGAAGTTTCGTTTCGCAAGAACGTGCGCATCGGCTATGTCCATCAGATCTCCAGCTTCGCGCCGGGGATCACAGTCCGTGAGGCCGTTGAAGCCGCGCTCGAACGCAGCGCGGTGCCGGCCGAGGCCCGCGAGCAGCGGCTCCGTGAGACTCTTGGCCGCACCGGCTTTGCGGAAGACGACACCGCCGGCGCCCCCGGCATGAGCAGAGAGGCCGCCAGCCTGAGCGGCGGCTGGCTCAAGCGCCTCGCTATTGCTGAAGCTCTCGTCACCGAGCCCGACGTCCTGCTTCTCGATGAACCCACGAATCATCTCGACCTGGAAGGCATCGCATGGCTTGAGGAGTTGCTCCGCTCCGCGAAATTCGCCTTCGTCGTGGTGACACACGATCGCTATTTTCTTGAGAACATCGCTTCGGAAGTTGTCGAGCTCAACCGCATCTACTCCGCGGGCCTGCTGCGCGTGAAAGGCAGCTATTCCAGATTCCTCAAAGAGAGGGACGCTTACGTGGAATGGCAGCAGCGCGCCCAGGAAAGCCTGCGCAACCGCGTGAAGATCGAAATGGAATGGCTCCGCCGCGGCCCCAAGGCCCGCGCCACCAAGGCCAAAGCCCGCATCGACAACGCCAATTCTCTCATTGCCGAATTGCGGGACTCAGAATCTCGCAGCCGCTCCGCCACGGCCGGCATCGAGTTTGACGCCACCGGCCGCCAGACCAAGCGGCTCATCGAAGTGATGAACGCCGCCGTTACTCTTGGCGATCGCGAAATCCTGCGCGGCGTCAGCGTCAACCTTACCAACGGTCTCAAGCTCGGTCTCGCCGGCTCCAATGGCTCAGGAAAAACTACGCTGATCCGCGCCATCACTGGCGAAATCCCGGTGAGCGCAGGCGAAGTCCGCCGTGCTCCCGGGCTTCGCATCATTTATTTTTCACAAAGGCGCGAGCTGGACACGTCACTGACTCTGCGCCGCACGCTCGCGCCCGACTCTGATTCCGTCATCTATCAGGACCGGCTTGTCCACGTCGCCAGCTACGCTGCGCGCTTCCTCTTCACCAGCGAACAGCTCAATCAGCCCGTCGAGCGTCTTAGCGGCGGCGAGCGCGCCCGCGTCCTCATCGCCCGCCTGATGCTTCAGCCCGCCGATGTCCTCATCCTCGATGAACCCACGAACGACCTCGATATTCCCACGCTGGAAATCCTCGAAGAGTCGCTGCTCGAATTTCCGGGTGCGTTGGTGCTCGTGACGCACGACCGCTATCTGCTCGATCGCGTGACCAATGCCGTGCTCGGTCTGGACGGACTCGGCAACGCTGCTCTCTTCGCCGACTATCTGCAATGGGAAACCTGGCGCGAAGGCCAAGTCCGCGCTGCATTGGGAGCTTCCGCGGCGGAAGCGCAGCCACAAACTCCCGCACCTGCCTCCGCGCCCCCGATCCGCAGAAAACTTTCCTACATGGAGCAGCGCGAGTACGACGCGATCGAAGCTCGCATCGATGAAGCCGACACCCGCCTGCGCGCCGCCGAGCAGCGCATCCAAACTCCCGAAGTCGCCACCAATTCCCAGGCACTCACCACCGCCCTCGCCGAACTCGAAGAGGCAAGAGCCGATCACCATGCCGTGTACGAACGATGGGTCGAGCTCACCGAGAAGATCAGTGGTTGAAGCCTTCAGTTCGTCGGGAAACCTGCCGCGTTGGAGCGGATGTAGGTCGTCGAGGCGCCGTTCGTGGTGGCGACGAACTGGGTAGAGCTCAGGAACCGGATGCGTTGGTGGTCTCCACGCCCATCGGCGCCGGCGGCTGGGCCGGTGTGCAGGCGCCCCCGACGCAGGTCTGTTTCGGCAAGTAATCCTGCCACGTGTAGCTCAGCGTGCCCTGCGCGGCGTTGAACTGGTAGACGCCCATGAGCGTGAAGCTCATTCCCTGGTTATTCTGGACCGTCGACTGGATGCGACCGTTGGCCATGAAGCTGGTGGTGATCATGATGCCGCCCGGCAGGTTCCAGTTCACCGTCGCAGACCAGGTGCCGACCAGGGCCTGAGAAGACTGCGTCTGGAGCGGCTGCGCCTGCGATGGAGGCAGGGCCCGCGGCCCCAATGGCGGCGTCGCAGCCGCATTCGGCGCGGACAGTCCGCAGAATGCCAGGGTCAGTGCGCCCAGCAGAGGAAGAAGGTTACGGGACATATCGCCTCCGAAACAGCTGGATTTTCGCCGCAATTTTACCAGACTCCACTAGCCGTCCCGGGGAGGAATTGCCGCCCGATGGTTGAGGGGCGCGAAAATCTTCTCCCTCAGAATGCCCCGCAATTATACAGGCTTGCACGCGTGCGAGTGGCTGAAACTCTGGGGTCGAGATTGGGCGGCTCTGTTGAATATCGGACTCCCGATCCGCACTCGCCACGAGACAGACGCGCGCTCCTAAGTACTGCGTCAAGGTTTCAGAAGTTCAGAAAATGGCTAATCAGTTCAACTTCGCAATTCTCGCCGATGCGCAATAGAGTTGCCCGTCCCTGCAAATAAAGTTGCTGGCCTCTGCCATCTCTTTATGGCAACAAGCTGCCGAGGGGGGCGCCACGATTTCATCACTCAAAAAGGCAGGCTTAGCCGATGCGAATTAACCCTAAGCCGGGTTATTCCTAGTTGAGAGCGATTGTGGGCCGAAGCAAAGAGTTGCGAACGGCCCTGGCAGCAAACATCGCAGAACGATCACAGTGCCACGGAGATCTTTTAGCTTTTAGCGTTACGGAGCGAGCCACAGCTTATGCAAAGTCTTCCCGGCAACGTACATTTAGTCCACGATAACGGCTCGTTTCGCCAGATCGTGGAGGCCGCATTCCGCCATCGCAGACTGTGGTTCTTCGTGGTGTTCATTGTGTTCTCTGCGTCGATTGCCTACACCGTTTTACGCCCGCGGCAATACCGGTCGGAGATGGATATTCTCGTGCAGAACACGCGCGGCGACGAGCAAATTACCCCCAGCCGCGTGAACGGAACCGTAACGATCAACGGCGTTACCGAAGAGGAGATCAACTCGGAAATCCAACTGCTGCAGAGCCGGACCCTGGCCAACGTAGCGGTTGACCCGCAATGGAACAACCGGCCAACAGGAAGTCTGACAGAGGCACAGTACAAGGCACACGACAAAGCAGTTGACGATTTCGAGAAGCATCTTTCGGTCGATCTTGTCAGGAAATCCAACGTGATCCATGCAACTTATGTTGCGTCCGATCCAAAGACGGCCACCGATATGTTGAATCGGCTGCTGGCCGCATTCCTGGCCAAGCAACGCGAGATTGCGCAGCCTCCGGGAACGGCGAAGTTTTTTGCGGATGAAGCCGCCGGCTATAAGACCCAGCTGGACCAGGCGCAGCAAGAGCTGGCCCAATACCAGCAACAGCACCAAATTATTTCGCTCGGGGACTCGGAACAGAATACCGACCGCGAGATCAACGACGCGGAAACCGACTTGCGCAGCACCGATGCCCAGATCAGCGAGTTGACGCAGCGCCTTGGCACGGAGACGCAGCAACTCAGGAGCATCCCCACGCGGCAGATGACCGAACAGCGCGTGCTTCCCAACCAATACTCGATTGAGCAGCTGAACACGATGCTTGCCCAGCTGGAAAACCAGCGAACGGAGTTGCTGGCGAAGTTCACGCCCAGCGACCGGATGGTGCAGGAGGTTGAAGAGAAGATTGCCAGCACCAAAAAGGCTCTCAGCGACGCGCAGCAGATGACTTCAAAGGAAACTGCGTCGGATGTCAATCCGGTGTGGCAGTCCGTCACCGGATCGATCATTCAAAGCGAATCGGAGCGCCAGGCTCTGCATGCCAAAGAGGGCGCGCTCAAGAAACAGATCGCGGGACTGCGGTCGAATCTGTCGGATGTCGAAGACTCGACGGTGGCATTCACAACGCTGCGCCAGAAAGTAACCGACCTCGAGAACAACTATCAGTTGTATACGCAGAAGCGCGACGAAGCGGAAATGGCCGACGCCATGAATGAAAACCGGCTCTTGAATGTTGCCGTGCAGCAAAATCCGACATATTCCGTCATTCCCTTCCGTCCCAGGCCCGTGGTGGACGTGATCCTAGGCGGGTTTACGGCGATCTTTCTGGCCTGCTTCATGGCCTTCTTTGCCGAGGTCGGGCGAGACACAATAGCCAACGCGGGCGAACTGGAAAGCGTATCGATGTTCCCGGTGTTCGCCACCGTACCCCTTGACCTGATGCGCGGCAAAGATCAAGCCGGCGGCATTGGCCGATTCCGAACCGGTATTTGCCGGCATGGGGTCGAGCCATTACTTCTCAAGCGAGCGGCGCCTGACGCCGGCCGCGATGAAATTCCCAAAGGAGAGACACGCGTCGTGAAAAGTTCCATCAATTATCCGGATTTCGATGACCGCACGCTAGAGAAAGCAGATCCGCAGGCATCGATCTATCACACTCTGCTGTACACGGTGCTGCAAAAGCCGCGAGACAGAAGCCAGGGCGGCGTAGTCATCGCTCTCAGCTCGAGTAACCCCGGCGAGGGTGTGACGTTCGTCTCCAGAGCGCTGGTGCATGAACTTGCGCGGTGCGAACTGACATCGGTTGCAGGCATCAACGTCAGCTTCCTGAAAAAACTGCATGAGCCGACCGTAGAGGCGATCCGGAGTTCGGTGATGCGACAGACTTGCCGGACAGCCGAAGACGGGCGCGAGGCAGATAACGAGTCGAGGCCTCTACCAGTTAAGCAGCGCAGCGGCCTGTGGGAGGCGAATTGGCAATATCGGCGCGATTGCATCGATCTGCTGCGTTCCGAATTCGACTACACCATTATCGATTGCCCGTCGCTAAAGGAATCGGGAGACGTGCTCAGCATCAGCCCATTTTTGGACGGCATCATTCTGATCGCGGAAGCGAATCGAACACGTCGCGACCAGCCGCGCCAAGCGGAACAACGCATCGCCGCCGCAGGGGGCACGTTGTTGGGTTACGTGCTGAACAAACGGGTTTACGAAGCCCCACGGTGGATGTTTCCCGATGCATAACTGGCTCTTGACTTCCGTTGTTCGCTGGAGGTGGAAACCATGCAACGATTCATAGCGGCGCTGGCAGTCGCGCTTTTCCTGTTTCAGGGCTTGGTTCGAGCCGAAGAACAACTGCACAAGCGGCCCGCGTACACGCTGCACACCGGCGACGTGATCGCGCTCAATTACCGATATACGCCTGAATTCAATCAAACCGTGACGGTGCAGCCCGACGGCAACGTCAATCTGAATCTTGTCGGCGACCTCAAGGTCCAGGGCCTGTCGGTGGACGATGTACGGAAAGAGGTCATTGACAAGGCGTCAGTGCGATTGAACCATCCGGAACTGACCATCACGTTCGAGCATTTCGAACAGCCATACGTTGTGGTGGCGGGCGAAGTAGATCATCCGGGCAAGTTCGACTTACACGACAACACGACCGCAATGCAGGCAATCATGCTGGCCGGGGGCTTCAAGGATTCGGCCCGCGACACACAGGTGATTCTCTTCCGGCGCATCAATGCAGATCAGGCTGAGGTACGCAAACTCGATTTACATGACATAAAGAAGCATGCGGATCTGGAACGGGATACGGAACTCGAGCCCGGTGACATGTTGCTCGTAACGCGAAACAAGATGGAACATTTTTCGCGATTCATGAAAGCCAGCAACCTGGGAGTCTACTTCAATCCCTTCCCGGTTGTTCCGTAGACGGTCATTTTCAAAAAGCTCACGTCGCAGCCACATCGTGGCGGCGGTTAGAGAATTTACGCACTTTGTTTTATTGCGGAGCTTCCCCATGCAGCAATCTTTCCAACTCGATTCCAATTCGACAGCACGTTTCGATGCCGCGCCTTTTCCATTAGCTCCCTCCAAGCAACGCAATCCGGGAGTCATGCTTCGCCCCGCGGTGGCACGCGCGCTGGCAGGAGCGCTCTGCGCCACCATCGATCTTGCGTTACTCAGCGTGACGCTTATTTATCTGGCTCTGTGGGCAAGCGGTGCGAAGATCGCCGGCAACCTGGTTACGTTGCTCTCGCTTCGGCTCACCATCGGCCACTTCGCGGAGATTGCGCTTTGTTGGATGGTTTGGCGGACCATCTTCTACTACTGCGGGCTTTACACATGGCAGCATGTGCAGCGGGCAAACGCAGTGCCAGGCCGGGTGGCTCTGGCCGCGGGCATCTCCGCACTCACCGCCGCGGCAGTGGTGGGGTCGCTGTGGCATCACGGTCATTCGCTTCGTGTTGCTGTCATCTTCTGGGTCGCGGCTATGGGCGGGGCGCTTTTGTCCCGTGTCGGCATCTGTCTATTCCATCTGTATGTGCGGCCTCATTTCAGACGCAGCCGATATGCCGTGATTGTTGGTGGTGGCGAACGAGCGGCGCGCTTCTTTGAGGAGCTCAGGCTGCACCCTGAATGGGACTACAAGTTTCTGGGATATGTCGACAGTATGGGGGCCGACATCCCCGGGCATCGCTCGCCGTTGCTGGGAAGGCTCGGAGACCTCGAAGAGATTTTGATGAAACAGATTGTGGACGAGGTTGTGGTTGCTCTTCCGGTAAGGACGCAGTATGCCGCGATCGAGCGCACCATTGCTATCTGCAAGCGCGTGGGAGTGCAGGTTCAGTACTGCGAAGACATGTTCGAAACGCAGCGTGTGGGCCATCGCCATCGTGAGCCATTTGACGAGCAGAGAGTGATTCTGAAAATGGTGCCGGACGACTATCGTCATCGCATCAAGCGCGGCTTCGATGTGATCGGCGCACTGGCCGGGTTAATCTTGTGCGCGCCGCTCTTTCTGGTGGTGGCAATCCTCATCAAGTCCACGAGCAAAGGGCCGGTGTTTTTCAGGCAGGAGCGCTATGGCCTGGGGAAACGCACCTTCGGTATCTACAAGTTCCGCACCATGGTGGAGAATGCCGAGGCGGCGCAAGCCGCACTCGAGCACATGAATCAAAACGCCGGGCCGGTGTTCAAGATATTCAAGGATCCGCGGATTACGAAGGTGGGCGCGGTTTTACGGCGCACGTCGATCGACGAACTACCGCAACTCGTGAACGTGCTAAAGGGCGAGATGTCTCTGGTTGGGCCGCGGCCGTTGAACCTGCGCGATGTGGGCAGGTTCTCAGAATCCTGGCTTATGCGGCGCTTCAGTGTGAAGCCCGGGCTCACGTGCCTATGGCAGATCAGCGGCCGCAGCCATGTGAGCTTCGATCGCTGGATCGAACTTGACCTTCACTACATCGATCACTGGTCGCTCGAGATGGATCTGAAGATTCTCGCCAAGACGATTCCTGTGGTTCTCAAGGGAACGGGGGCGGCATGAAGGCATTTGAGCCAATCCGCGTGGCTTACGTCAATCACACCGGCGCAGTCAGCGGCGCCGAAATCATGCTCATGAACATGGTGTGCGGGCTCGACCGCGCTCTGTACGAGCTGATCGCGATCTGCCCAACGGAAGGCGATCTGGCACGCCTACTTGAGGCTCAAGGCATCCCTTGCAAGCCGCTGCCGGAAGTGCGGGCACGTTTTACCTGGCATCCGGTGAAGCTTTGCAGATCTGTCGCGTCGCTGGCGAGTGCGATCCGCGTCCTGCGCCGCACACTCTCCCGGATTCATCCCGACATTGTTCATGCCAATAGCCTGCGCGCCGGCATTACCGTGTCGATAGCATCGATCGCCAGCGGCCGCAAGGTGGTGTGGCACGTTCACGACAACTTGCCGCATCACCCCCTCAGCGCGATGATTCGTATTGCCACTCTGCTGCTGCGTCCCACGCGCGTCGTAGCTGTTTCCCATGCGACGGCCAAAGCATTCCGCGGACCGTTTTCGTTCAAAGGAACGGTATCCACTATTCATAACGGAGTGGATCTGAGCCGGTTCCCTTTGAAGGGTGAAGATCGCTTGCCGATGCGGGAGGCGTTGGGTGTTCCCCAGGATTCTTTCTTGATATGCGCGGTGGGTCAGATCTGCGCGCGCAAAGGATTGCTGGAGCTGATCTGGGCATTCGGGAGGGCTCGTCTGCAGGCGCCGCAGATGCATCTGGTGATCGCAGGCAGCGTGGTCTTCGAGCATGAAAGAGAGTATCTCGACCGGCTGTACCGGGCGGCAGCAGCGCCCGAGATTGCGGGCAGCGTGCACTTTGCCGGCCAGATGAAGAATGTTTCCGAGCTCTTGCAGGCGGCCGACCTTCTGGTTCTGAACAGCCGCGAAGAGCCGTTTGGCCTGGTGCTGATCGAGGCCATGTCGAGTGGCACACCGGTGCTGGCGACACACGCCGGTGGGATTCCAGAGATTGTTACCGACGCGGAAAATGGTTGGCTCGTTGGGAAAGCAGACACTGCAGGCCTGGCGCGAAAGCTGCTGGATCTCGCCGGGAACAGCGAGCTTCTGGAGAAGGTGGCGCGGCGTGCACACGACGTAACCTGCCCGCAATTCTCACTGGAAAGGTTTCAGGCCCAGTTGCAGGACTGCTATGCAGCGCTGCTGCCACCTAATAGACGCGCAATAGGACGCATGCAATGGATGATCGGCCCGTATTAATGGACAGCGCAAGAAATTCGCCAAGGAGTTATTTTCGCCGTGCCCAGAATTGCTTTATTTCAGGACTATCTAGCGCAGAACGGCGGCGCAGAACGCGTGACGGAAGCCATTCATCAGACGCTGCCCGACGCCGAACTGCATACCACCATGGCTGTGCCGGAGCGTCTGTCACCTTACCTGGGCCACCTCGACATCGCAACCACCTGGATGCAGTCGCTGCCCGCGAAGGCCAAGCTCTATCGGCATTATTTTCTTTTGTATCCCCTGGCTGTGGAGTCGGCGGACCTGAGAGGCTACGACTTGATCCTGAGCAGTTGCTGCGGATATGCGAAGGGCGTGCGGCGGGGCGAAAACGGCGTTCATGTCTGCTACTGCCACAATCCGATGCGCTGGGTGTGGCGTTTCCCGCAGTACATGCAGCGAGAAAACTTCAGTTGGCCGCTGAAGGCCGGGTTACGCCTGATGGTAGAAGGACTCAAGCAGTGGGAGATGCGGGCGGCCAGACGGCCCGATTACTACATCGCAAATTCGCACATCGTGGCGAAACGCCTGAAGTCTGCGTTCGGGGTTGACGCAACGGTCATCGAGCCACCGATCGTCACGTCGCGCTTCTGGGTCAGCCGGGAAACCGAAGATTATTACTTAATCCTCTCGCGGCTGAATGCATACAAGCGAATCGATCTGGCCGTAGAGGCCTACACGCGCACCGGCCGCAAGCTGGTGGTGATTGGCGACGGACCGGACCGCGAGCGGCTCAAAGCCATGGCGGGACCGGGCGTGCGCTTTCTTGGCCGCCAGTCCGATGCGGCAGTCAACCGGTATGCCAGCCGTTGCCGAGCGTTGATTTTCCCCGGCGAAGAAGATTTCGGGATGGCTCCGCTTGAAGTGAATGCAGCGGGACGGCCGGTTGTGGCCTTTGCCGCGGGTGGCGCAACAGAAACCGTGACCGAAGGAATGAACGGCGTGCTTTTTGGCGCACAGACTGTTCAACTCGCTGATTGAAGGCCTGGAGCGATTGGAAGCACAGAACTGGAATTCAGCGGCCATCAGGAGAAATGCACAACGCTATGACATCGAAGTCTTTCAGAATCGCTTGCTCGATTATCTGTATCAGGTGTCGCCGGCGGTGCGCACTCTGCACCTGCTGCGGCGGAGGGCCGGATGAGCGCGGCACGGGCCAACTCGATCGCGCCGGACTACATCAGGCCGGCAAAATCGCTGAAGGGTTTCCACGCCGTGACGCAGTCGATCACGAGCAAGGCGGTGATCCTGGCGCTGCAGGCCGGAACCGGCATTCTGACGGCGCGCGAGTTGCGGCCGTGGGGCCGCGGCGAGTTGGCGGCCATGATCCTGTGGCCGCTGCTGGTGGCCAGTGTAACCACGTTAGGCGTGCCCAGCTCGCTTATCTACTTCCTTCGTCACCGGCCCGAAGAACGCGATCGGCTGGTTACGAATGGAATCATCATGTCGGTGATTCTCGGTTCAGCCGCGGCCATCGTGACCACGGCAATTCTGCCGTTGTGTCTGCACGAGTACGCACCTTCTATCGTCCACGCCGCGCAATGGTTCCTCATTACCGTGCCCATCTGTTCCGTAACCCTGACCGGACGGGCGGTGCTGGAGGCGGCGCACGATTTTTCCGCATCCAACGCAATTCAGATTCTTACACCGCTGGCGACGCTAATCGTGCTGGTCGTGTTTCTCGGTTTGCATTGCTTCAATCCGTACACCGCCGCGATCGCATATATCGTCGCATCCATCCCGGCACTCTGTCTGATGGTCAGCCACGTGCGCCGCATTTTTACCTGGCAGGTCGGCGCGCACATCGCCGTGGTGAGGCAGATCCTTAGTTACGGCATACGCTCCTACGGAATCGATGTGTTGGGAACCCTGGCGCTTTACGTCGATCAAGTTCTGGTGATCGGACTCCTGATGCCCGGCGCCATGGGATCGTACGTCGTGGTCCTGAGCCTTTCGCGCATGCTCAACATTTTCCAGAATTCGGTTGTGATGGTGTTGTTCCCCAAATCCGCGGGCCGGCCTGCCCGGGAAGTCGTGGATATGACCGGAAACGCGGTCCGCATCAGCACCCTCGTGACCGCGCTTTGCGGAATCTTGGTTTGCGCCGCCGGACCGTCGCTGTTACGGATCTTTTATGGCAGCGAATATGTGGCAGCCGCCGGCGCTCTGCGCATCTTAGTGGTCGAGGTTGTGCTCTCGGGAGCTACCTACGTATTGGCGCAGGCATTCATGGCTCTCAACACACCGGGAGTCGTCACGGTCCTGCAGGCGATCGGACTGTCGCTTTGCATCCCGTTGATGATGTTGCTGATCCCCCGATGGGGAATTTATGGAGCAGCAGTTTCGCTCCTGGCTTCAACCATCACGCGGCTGGTTTTTGTGATTGTGGCGTTTCGCCTGTTCCTCAAGACGAATCCGCCGAACCTTATCCCAAACGTTGACGACGCGAGAATGTTGTGGAACGGAATGATGAACTTACAAGTGGAGCGTGAATCGTGATGTCGACTTCAAGAATTATCACAGCCGATCTTCCGCTCGATCCCCATGCTCGTGCGCACCGCGGACAGTGCTACGTGGCGCTGCTTGTGATGGTCGCCATACCCGCACTGTGCATCTTAGGCGGCCAGGCAGGCTTGTTGCGCCTTATCTTTCCTCTGCTGAGTGTTGCGGTGGGTGGGTTCCTTCTTTGGCGATCCAAGCCGCTCTACGTGGGCCTCGTCTTGTGGCTCTGGTTCTTGACGCCGTTTCTGGGCCGCATGGCCGATTATCAGGGCGGATGGACGCCGGCAGACCCAGTGGAACTGGCGCCTTATCTTGTTGCCGGCCTTTCGTGCATTCCACTCTTGCTCAATCTGCGGCGTCTTGCGAGCCGGGAAGCGCTTCCCTACATCTGCGCTCTGGCCGCCATTCTTTATGGCACGATTTTCGGCCTCACATATCTTCCGCTCTTTAACGTCCTTCGCGCTCTCGTCAATTGGTTCGTGCCGGTGGTTTTTGGCTTGTTTGTGTACGAGCATCGCCAATACTATGCGGAATTTCGCAAGGTGATTGAATCGTCGTTCCTCTATGGCGTTCTGCTGCTCGGAGCGTATGGCATCTATCAGTTTTTCTATCTTCCGGATTGGGACCGGATGTGGATGCTGAATGTGCAGCTGAATTCGTTTGGCGAGGTCGACCCGATGAAGACGCGCGCCTTCAGCACCATGAATGCGCCTGCCATCTTCGCCGCCACGATGGCCTGTGGGCTGTTGATCCTGTTCAATCTCAAAGGCAAGCTGCGGCTACAGGCCGCGGCCAGCGGATTTGTGGGCCTGATTCTGACCCTGAGCCGCGCCTCCTGGCTCAGTCTTGCCGCTGGCTCGATCTACCTGATGTTTCGGCTGGGAATGCGGGCGCGCCTGCGCATGGTTCTTGCCGCAGCTGCAAGCGCAGCAGTCCTGATTGGGTTCGCGCAGATCCCAGGTGTCGATGAGCTTGTCGCAGCGCGAGTGGCGACTTTTACTCAGCCGGGGCGGGACGTGAGCTTCGCATCGCGCGTCGAGGGGCGCGAGCAAGCCCTGCGCGAACTGGCCCAGGAGCCATGGGGTGAAGGCGTCGGCAGTACGGATACGCTGCACAATACCGAGGGAGATGACTCCATCATTGGGCCGCACGACAGCACTCTGCTCGAGTTTCTTTATTCTCTGGGTTGGATTGGCACACTCATGTACGCGCTCGGACTTGGCTCGCTGGCAGTGCAACTGGTCCGCAAGGGAGGCTCTGACCCGCTTGTACTGTCGGCTCATGCCATCCTGATCGGCTTTCTGGCGCAAGCGCTCCTCAACAGCATCTTTCTGGGTGTGCTGGGCTTCATGGTGTGGACGTTTGCTTCGATGAGTCTTGCTGCTCCAGAACAAGTCGAGACTGCCGAATATGCCTTGCAGCATGAGCCACGGATCGAGAGCGATTTTGCGCACGCATAGGAGATTCGGATGCGAATTCTGCACATCCTCAACGACGTAACCGATCGTGGCAACGGTATTGTGAATGCCGCGGTAGACCTTGCGGTAGAGCAAGCACGTCAAGGCAATTGCGTGGCGGTGGTTTCAGCAGGCGGCGGCTACCAGCCACTGCTTTTGCGCACCGGTGTCTTTCACATGGCTCTCAATCAATCGCGACGGCCTCTCGGAATTCTGCGCGCAGCCCAGCTCTTTCACCAACAGTTGCACATTTTCCGTCCCGATGTTGTGCACGCTCACATGCGAACCGGCCTGCTTCTGGCATGGTTCTGGCGTCATTTTGAAAGGTTTGCGCTGGTGGGGCATGTCCACAACGTGCACGACCGCGAATCGGTGCTCATGGGGCTGGCGGACCGCATCATCGTCGTAAGTGAATCGGTAGGAGCCACCATGGCAGCCTATGGCATTCCCTGGCGCAAGCTGCGCGTAGTGCTAAATCGAACTTTGAACGGAGCGCACCAGCCGCGATTGGAAGAGATCGAACCGGTTCCGCTGGCCAGGCCTGCGATTGTTACGGTCTGCGGCATGACGTATCGCAAGGGCATCGAAGAACTGCTCACGGCGTTCGATGGGGTGGCGCGCAAGTTTCACGATGCGCACCTGTATCTAGTCGGCGATGGGACCGAACGGGACTGGTTCCAGCTCCTGGCACGACGCTCTCCGCACTACAGCCGGATTCACTTTGAAGGCTATCGCGCGGTGCCGCAGGCCTATATGCTGACCGCCGACGTTTTTGTGCTGGCTGCGAGACGTGAGTCCTTTGGGCTGGTTCTACTCGAAGCCCGCGCCGCCGGTTGCGCCATCGTAGCTACGGACGCGGATGGGATCCCCGAGGCTCTCGATCATGGCCAGAGCGGCATGCTGGTTCCGCCGCGCGATGCGCCGGCACTAGAGGCAGCGCTTTGCCACATGCTCGAAAATAAGCAGGAGCGTATGGAGTGGAGGAAGCGCGGAAAGTTGGGAATCGAGAAGTATTCAATTGAGCGAATGGCGCACGAAATAGGGGATGTGTATGACGAGATCGTCGGAGAGAAAAGGTGGCACGAGAGTCCGGGCATCGCCTAGCGCACGACGGCGCATTTTCGTTTCAAAGGCCGTGACCGACTCAGGCAATTGGCCCGCGTCACCTCATGCTCTCCCGACGCAGTACATGTCGCAGTGTATGCTGCCTGACGGCCGGCACGCTTGAACGATTGATCCGGCGCAGGTAAACCTCGGAGGGCCGTTGCTATGAAACCGGCAATTCACGAAGACAGCATTGAACGAGAGCAGGATCCCCCGCTTTTGGAACGTACCGAAGGCGGTTCGCACGATTCTTCTTATCCTTCCTCGAAGCATCTTCCAGTTCTCCCACATACTTACAGTCTCGCGGCGCTCCAGCCTTTGGCGAAAGAAACGCCGCGGCAGCCAAGGCCAGCCCAACACGTGCTCATTCCCACGATTTTTCATGAAGATTGGTGGTTGGATGCGGCGACGGGTGGAGATTATTCCTTTGTCGAAGCGCGCGCCGACAACAAAACAGTGGGACGCTTACCGTTCCAACTGCGGCGGCGCTCGGGATTGATGGGAATCTGGACGCCGCCCCTGACGCATTTCCTGGGCCCGGGGATCGATGACAGCGATGGCAGCAGCATTAGCCGTTTTCTGCGCCGTCTTGAGATTGCGCGCGAATTGATTTGCAGGCTTCCACAATCTTCGTGGCAATGTATTCGCTGCCATCGCGGCACCAGCGACGTCATTTCATTTCAGGAGCAATCGTTCAAGACCTACGCTCAGTTCACGCTTGAAATTGCGCCGCGCCCAGTTCAGGATCTTTGGCAACAGATGAGAAACAAGACACGGAACGTGATCCGCCGCGCGCAGGAGCAGCTCCAGGTAGGAGAGCTTGAAGACGCGGATGAATTCGCGCGTGTTTACGAACATCACTTGACTTCCCGGCGTATTCGGAACACGTTGGATCTTTCCGCGGCCAAGCGCCTGGTTCGAGCTGCCTTGGAAAGGAATCGGGGAAAGATTCTCGCCGCCAGAAATGAGAGGGGAGAGATCGTTGCCGCGAATTTCTGCGCATGGGACAACACGAGCTCGTACTACGTTGCCTGCACACGCAATGAAGCTGCGGGCAATGGGGCTACCAGCCTTCTGTTATGGGAGGCCGTGCAGCATGCAGCGCAGAAAGGGCTCGTCTTCGATTTCGCTGGTCTTGGAACTCGAGGCTCCGTTCTGCATTATGCCGGATTTGGAGGAACCGTCAGTACGCGGTTTACCGCCGTTCGCGCAACAGGCATAGGCCGGCTTGTGGCCCGGGCCAAGTTGTTGCTGATGGATGAACATTTCCTGTACTAACAATTCCCTTACCCGCTTCGCATTGCGGCGAACAGGAAACGTGAGGCGCGGGAAATCAGCACGCGTACCTACTCGGACTCGATCTCGACGACCAGTGGGTGATCGGGAATGGGCAGGTGCACGCTGGCAACGTTTGCGTAAGCCTTCAGCGGCGCAGCCTGGAGGGCCGGCTCGAAGAGAGTCACGTGACGCGCTCTTTGTCCCAGGATTAACTCCGTTTTGATGGGAAGATTGTCGAGATCATGGTGAAGTTCGCGATTGTAACTTGAGACTTCCTGCCAGAGAACAAGATCGAATTCCCCGTTCGATTTCTTCAACAGAAGATGGTGAATCGCCGGGCTCGAATCGCTGAGCGCCCACGACAACTCGAGCGGGGGCGCCGGCGCGGCGCTCGAGTTCAACTCATGGATCAGATTCTGCATTGCCAGGTATGCGGGCTTCTCTGTTCCATCTGCACGGACCAGACCCCAATGCATCTGATTTTTGCCCAGGCTTGGATCCGGCGCCTCATCGAACAATTCGTAAAGGTAGGTTCTCGGAATGCCCCTTGCGAAGTTTTCCAGGAATAAGCGGGGAATGTATTTGGCGGCAGCCTGTTCCGACACTGCGGGTTGATCGCTAAAATCGTCGAGGGCATTGTGGTACCCGCTCTCTGTAATCACGATCGGCTTATCGCCGAAGACCTGCCTGGCGAGATCAATCTGCTCTGGAAATACGGCAGAAGGCATCTTCCCGGCGGGATAGGGGTGCAGATTGCCATCATCAAATCCGCTGATCGATCCGCCAAATGCCTTTCCGTTTGCGACCAGGGCAAGCGATGGGGCAATCACATGCGCGCGGATTGTGCTGGGAAGCGCCTCTCCCGTCGAGAAAATACTCGCCTGATAATCGCGATCCACGCTGACCCAGTTTGCCAGGCCGCTGACGTCGAGCTCGTTTGGCCCCTCAAACGACTCGATGGTGTTGCCCGCCAATTGTTCGACGTGTTCGAGCAGGGCCGGAGTCAGAGGCCCGAGATTGCTGCGCGGGTCGAGCACTGCATCAAAACGGATCCCCAGCCGACCAAGGTCCACCCAGCGGCCGTAAAGTAGATTGTTGTAATCGCCGTTCTGAAGGTGAACTCCGTCGCGGATGTGGCGAATGCCGATGGTTTGCAAATCTCTTTCGACTAAAGCAAAGTTTCCGTAAGTGCGATCAAAGTAATTTAGATGTGTGTTGACACCGATGCTGTTCAACAAAAGCCGCTGCGCTCTCCGCTTTCTCAGGAACTGGGACGCCACTATGCGCTGCACTGACACCTGGCACGCTCGGCAACATGAGCGTTCCGCACGTGCCAGCGATCACGACCGCGACGAAGAAGAGAAACAAAATCAAGTCGCGAGTATCTCTTTTTAAAAAAACGATATTCAAACGCATCGAACGTACCCAACCAATTGAAAATTGCCCGCGTCTAATAACGGAAAGAGAGTGCCTACCTCGCCGAGCCGGGCCCAAAGGCAGCGCGGAGGCTTGAAATGCACCGCCCTCATAAAGTTACTTAGATGCGAATAAAGTGGCGCGCGTGCATTCAGTGAACAACTTGCGTGTGTTCACATCCCGCAAGTTTGATCACAGTAGACAGCCTTGGAAGGAATCCTGCTCGAGTACCTGACGCCGGTAAATTCGGGTTTGATTACCACATGTTCAGGGGTGAGGTGGATGGCTGAAATAGATGTTGTTATTGCGGACAATCAACCGCTCTCGCTTTATGGGATGAGAAGCGCGGTTGCCGATCAGGCGGACATTCGGATAATCGCTGAATGTCAGACTTCCGATCGCCTTCTTGATGCGATTCGTCATCATTCTCCGGATGTCGTGCTGGTAAGCGCGGAGATATTATGCGAGGAGATTAGCGCTCTTGAACAGCTTGTTACTGAAATCGACGACACCCGCGTGATTGTCGTGACCAGCCGGAAAGACGCGGGGTTTCTTGAAGGCGCCCTTCGCTGCGGAGCCAAAGGCGTGTTTCAGAGGGAGTGGCCGGTTCAACAGATTCCCATGGCGATCAGGAAGGTAACCAAAGGCGGTGTCTGGCTTGAGCAGGGTGCAGCCGAGCGTGTGCTGGAGCAGGTTCTTACCAAGCAAAAGCCCCCCGACGCCGATGAGGTGCGCATTGCGTCGCTCACGCCGCGTGAGCGCGAAGTGATTGGGCTGATTTGTGAAGGGCTCAGAAACAAAGAGATTACCGAACGGCTCTACATCAGTCAGGCAACTGTTTCGCACCACCTCACATCCATTTATCGCAAGCTGGAGGTGAGCGATCGAACCTCGCTCGTAATCTATGCGGTCAAACAGCGCCTGGTGAATTTATGAAAAGTCTGGTTCTCACGCTTTCGATGTGCGGCAACGCTTCTGACTGGCGGGACCGGAAATTTACTGCATCTTAAAGACAGCGGGCGGATTCGGCAATGCTGGTTAGCGGACAATCGAAGATCGCACCTACGCAGCCCACACGCGACCGTCGCGACTCCGGAGCACCGGATACGTTGTCGAGAAAACGAATTTCAATTCGTCTTTCGCCCAGCTCGCTGGTACTTGTCACAGTGCTGCCCTGATCCCTTTGCGGCCGACTGGCGGCAACTCCTTTGCACGCCTCCGAATCGGCGCGTTCTCTTTTAGACGTGCTTTCAGGACAGCCTTGTTGACCGGCTTCTCCTGGAGCAGCACTTCGAAAGCCTGAATCGCGGGATCCTCATGGAACCATTGCTGCATGATGTTGTCGCAAAGCAGATTCACTGTCGCCAGTAAGGACATTCCCAAATGATGCGACATCCACTCCCTGACCAGAATCGGACGACGGGAAGGAGCGGAGTAATCCGCAGCTTCGTAGAATCCGTAGGCTCCCGCCCAGCGGGCCGATTCCATCCGACGCAGATTGCGCAGCGCTTCCGGTGGATCTACGCTCAAGGCAAGAAACGTGGAATAAGGCGAGATCACAGGGCCTGCGGTTGCCCCAAACCATAGCGCAAGGCGTGGAACGCCATAGGCGAAATAACGATAATCGCCGAGGTCGTTTTTTTGCGACGTACCTGACTCCGACACGCCCCAGGGAATTCCATGTACGCGGCCAAATGCCTGCTGTACGTTGACGCAGGCATCCTGCGTGCGCGCAATCATGGTTCCGGAATAGGCGCGCATCCAGAGCGCGGGCATCAAATACTCAAACATGGTTCCGGACCAGGAAAGAAGAAGGGAGCGTCCGTAAGCGTAGGTGTGCTCGCGTCCCAGCTTCGGCCAGCTCCGTGGAGGAATGTCGCCGCGCGCGATAGCCAGAAAGGTCGCAATGCGCGCTTCCGAGGCCATCAAGTCGTAACAGGAGCCGTGCCGCCGGTGCGCACTCACGTCAAAGCCGATGGAAAGGATGCGGCGCAAGGGATCGACAAGAAAGCTGAAATCCATCTCCTGGGCGAGGCGCTCCGCTTCCCTACCGATGTCTTGCAAATCGGAAAGCAGGCTTCTCAGGTTATGGATCGCTGCGGGCAGCAGATCGAGCAGCCGCTCTTGAGCCTCCGCAATGGCCGCATCTGCGGCGAGGGCGCGATGCGCAGTGGTCATGATGAATCGCAATTCCTCAGCAAATTCAAGAGCCTCGGCGCAATTGAGATCGAAGGATCGCTGGTCGATGCCTAGCTGGTGCACGCCACGCAATGCGGCGAATTGCGGCATGAGCCAGGGAAGATAGTTCTCAAGAAGACTGCTGGTGGCGTCTATGCGATGCTCGGCCTCTCGAATCCACCAGGCGCATTGCGGATCGACTGGCGGTGAGGTTGCGATTTCCGCGAGAACTGTTTTTGCGCGAGGCAGCCACGCGATCCACGCGAGTTGATCTGCCCCGGGATCGGGCATGGAGATTCTGGCGAAGGCAACAGGCGGACGCCTTTCTGAAAGCGCGAGGCGCATGTGCGCGCGCAAGCCCGCAAAAAGCGACGGCGCGAGCAAGGCCCTGGCGGCCAGAGCTCGCGCACCGGAACGGAGCGTCAAGAGCGAGGCAACAAGATTTCCGCTGTCAACCGACGAGACGAAGGGCGAGGAGTCAAGCGGCCGCAGGGTCCGAGTGTCGTACCAGTTGTAGAGATGGCCGCGGTATTTCTCCATTTTCGTGATGGTTTCAAGAGTGAGGCCAGTGAGCGCGGCGAACTCGGGCGCTGTGATGAATCCCAGCTCGCACGCAGCCTGACGCGCGTTCAGCAACAGCCCGATATTGGTGGGCGAAACGCGCGCAGCCTCGCGGAGGCCTTCTTCCATCACGTTGTCGGGAATCAGATGGTGGTGTCTCTCGTTGCTGAACTCGCAAAAATAGCGCCATATACGCAGAGCACGGGATATGAGGAAATCGCGATCGCCGGGCGCGATACGCTGTTGCTCGCGCGGCGAGCGGTTGAGCCAGTTTGCGATGGGAGCAGCAAAGGCCCATAGCGCCAGAATCGGCGCTGCGCAAAAAATGGCGTAATGCCGGGCTGTCAGCAGCCAAATGAACCCGCCGGCAGCCGCGGCAATCACGAACGTTCCGGCCAAGTACCGGTCGCATAATGCCCGCTGGCCGATTTGCATTTCGCTTTGGGCCGCTGTCTCCCATTCCAGCAGACGCTCTCCGGTAATAAATCGCCGCACCGAGGACCGCACAATCGCGTCAAAAGCAAGCAAGGTGTCGTGGGGTAGAAACGCGAGGCGGAGAAGGGTATTCGTCACTGCCTGTCCGAGCCCGGCGACGGCCTCGCCGGCATGTTCTCTGTTGTCGCTTGAAAATACGTGCTCCAGTGAGAACAGGAACTGGGCTGCGGCGGGGAAGAACAGCATGAGCAGGGAAACAATCGTCCAGTAAAGCGGACCGCCGGGCAGAAATGTCCACCCTGCAAGAAAGAGAAAGAAAAACGCCGGATCGACGAGCGAGCGGCGCAGATTATCGAAGATCTTCCAGCGCGACACGCTCGAAATGGGATTGGCCACTTTGTGGCCTGCCTCATCGCGCACGCGCGACAGCATCCACGGTGCAATTTGCCAATCGCCGCGCAGCCAGCGGTGCTTACGGCGGATGTATGCGCTGTAGTGGGAAGGATAATCGTCGACAACCTCGACATCGGTCACCAGTCCGGCACGCGCGTAAGCGCCCTCGATGAGATCGTGGCTGAGGAGCGCGTCACGCGGGAACCTGCGATCAAGCACTTCGTGTAAGGTTGCAACTTCGTAGATTCCCTTACCGGTAAAAATGCCCTCACCGAAGAGATCCTGATAAGCATCAGAGATGGCGCGCGTGTAAAGGTCAACGGCGCCCTGACCAGAGAAGATGGCCGCAAGCCGCGAGTTGGCCGTCGAGCGCACCGCGACACCGATGCGAGGCTGCAAAATACCAAAGCCCTCGGTAACCAGGCGAAGTCTGGGATCGATGACTGCCTGATTCAGTGGATGCGCAATGACGCCGACGAGCCGCGCTGCCGCGCCATAGGGAAGCTGAGAATCAACGTCGAGCGTCAGGACATAGCGCACTTTTTCGAGAACCGCTACGGGGCCGGCTTTGATCGGAAACGCGTCGAACTCATGAGTGAGCAGTTTATTCAGATCGAGCAGCTTGCCGCGTTTTCGTTCCCAACCCATCCATACGCCCTGGCGTGTGTTGAAGATGCGATGACGATGCAGCAGAAGAAAGGCGCCATGGTCAGGCGATGCATATTTTTCATTTAATTCCCCGATGAGCCTGACTGCGAGTTCAACCAGCGGATGGAAATCTTTTTCTCGCGGCTTGCTTACCGAGTCGGCTAGATCGGTAAGTAGTACGAAGTGTAGATAGGGATCGCGATTGCCCACGAAGCGGACTTCGAGATCGTTGATCAGCTTGCGCACCTGTTTTTCGCTCAGCAACAGTGTGGGAACGGCAACTGCCGTGGTGAACTCGCGGGCAATGCCACCCGTAAAATCCAGTTTCTGCAATGGCTCGGGATCGAAAACAGCGGTAATGGCATCGTTGACCAGACCCACTGCGTCCTGTGAGGCAGGAAGGCAAAGCAGGATAAGGATGGCAAGCAGGCCGATGAGCCCGTCAACTCGTGGCAGAACGGGAAACAATGCGGCGGTTATGAAGAAGATCGTGAGGAGCACGATGCCGTCGAGGAAGAAACTTTCGGCATGGGCGCGGACAAACTTCCGTATGCGCCACGCCGGCGTAGGATGAAAGCCAACGCTGGCGGCGAGCCGCGGAAATCCTTGATCGAACAGATAAAAGCCGACGTGCTCGCGTTTGATTTGCACGCGAGGGTTGTCGGCCGTGGACTCACGGGCCTTCCGCGCGAGTTCGAGCGCTGCCTGCGCCACTTGCCACTCCGTGCAGTCGGAGCGGCGTGCGACCAGAGCGACACGCTTGCGGTAGAGATCACGGCTTTCGAAGTCCATGGCGGCGAAGACGCCGGCCGGATCCTGCCGCAGAAGTTCGTCGAGAATGATCAGTGGCTCGATGAGGCGTACCCAGTCGGCATAGTCCATGGCGTGAAGGCTTATGATGCAAGTGATCAGAAATGGAACTGGCCCCGCGCCGGAAGTGTGGAGCAGGGCAAGAGATTCGCTCAGAAGCCGCTCCAGCACGATAAACCTGAGAAACGCATCCAAATGCCACAGCTCGTCAACGTTGAGGGGCTCGTGCGACTGAAGAATCCTGATAAACGCGCGCAGCGTGGGCGCTGAAAAATCGCCGTCGACGGCGTCCAGGTACGCGAAGGCAACGCAAGCAATCCGCGGTTCATCCTCGCGCGGCGAGAGCTGCAGACGCGGAAGCCGCGCAATCGAACAGAGCCTATCTGAAACGGCTGCGATTGCGGCCCTGAACAAACGGTAATTCGCTGCAAGCTCGAGCAATGCAGAGCGGCGAGCCGTCAGCTCGGGGTCGCTCGAATGAGGCGGAAGCGGCAGCTGGACGAGATAGAATTCAAGGCGCCGGAGGGCACGGGTGGTCTTGTGAATACGCTTGGCGAAGGAGCTGCGCAATGGTGGATGCGGAATCACCTCCCAAGTGGCGGCTGCATCCGCCGCTCGGCGCAAGCGAGCCAGCGTTTCAGCATCAACTGTATCTTCAACTGGCGGAATGGCAGATACTTCGCTCATCGATCCCTCATCGATAACTTGAAGCTTGCATCTCAAACATGGCTGCGTAACGGCCCCCGAGAGCGACTAGTTGACGATGGTCTCCTTCTTCCATCAGGCGCCCCGATTCGAGGACCACAATGCGATCGGCCATGCGAACGGTAGAAAAGCGGTGCGAGATCAGCAGCGCCATCTTGCCGAAAGTCAGCTCGGCGAACCGCTGAAAAACTTCAAATTCGCTTCGCGCATCAAGCGCCGCTGTGGGTTCATCGAGAATCAACAGCTGCGCGTCGCGAAGGTAGGCTCGCGCCAAAGCGAGCTTTTGCCATTCGCCACCCGACAGATCGACGCCATTGTCAAATCGTCTTCCGAGCATCTGGCCGTATCCGCCTGGCAACTTCGCAACTACGTCGCTGGCCAGGCTCTTCGCCGCTGCGTACTCAATCTCCTGCGTCGTATACGCCACATCGATGCGGCCGACCTCGATGTTTTCGCGTGCTGTCATGTCGTAGCGCATGAAGTCCTGAAAGATCACACCAAGCTCGGCATGCAGGCCGTCGAGATCGTACTCGCGCAGGTCGACTCCATCCAGCAGGATCCGCCCTTCCGTCGGGTCGTAGAGCCGCGTGATCAGCTTGACCACAGTGGTTTTGCCTTGGCCGTTTTCGCCAATCAACGCCACCCGCTCGCCGGGCCGAAGTGCGAAATTGAAGCCGTCAAGAACGCGCCGATTCGTGCCCGGGTAGACGAAGGAGACATTTTGAAACTCGAAGCCGCGCATGATCGGCCGTGGCATGCACAATCCGTCAGGCTTCGGCTTCACCGCTGGCTCCATGGCAAAGAATGCCAGCAGATCGGTGAGGAATAGCGCCTGGTCGGCGACTCCCGCGGCCGTAGAAAACGCCTGCTGGATGTTGCTCATAGCCTGCATGATCGCGGCCGTGATGAGCGTAAGATCGCCCACACTGTAACGCCCTTGAATGGTGCACAGGATGCTGTACGCGTAGGCGCCGTAATAGCCCAACTGGCCGAGGATCGAGAGCAGCCCGCCCCAAAACAACCGCCGCCGGTTGAGCGCGACATTTTCTTCGTAGATCCTCTCGGAAAGCGTCTGAAACCGCCTGGTCAGAAATCCGCTGAGGTTGAACAGCCTGAGTTCCTTGGCCGCTTCCTTGCTGCCGCCTACCTGGCGCAGATAATCCATTTGCCTGCGCAGTGGCGTTTGCCTGAAGTTCTTGGCATAGGTAAGAAATGCGAAATGACTCTCGCCCAAAAAAGCGGGAACGATTCCGACGATGAGCAGAAGCAGAAGAAACGGCGAGTACACAACCAGCACCGCGGAGAAGGCCATCGCCGTGACGGTCTGCTGAATCAGGCGGCCCATCTGCTGGATCATGGCCAGCCTATCGGTCGCTTGCACGCGGGCCCGCTCCAGGCGGTCGTAGAAGACGGGATCCTCGTAGACCGTCAAATCAAGCGCCGCGGCTTTGCGCATCACTTCAACGCTCACGTGATGCGTGTAACGATCGGCCAGCAGGTTGTCGAAATAGTCGACGGCGCGCGCCAGGATTCCGGTCAGCACGGCCAGAGCCATCTCCGCCGCCACCAGCCACCAGAATCCATGGGGCAAAGGCTGATGCAGCCGGATGCGGTTTACGCCATCAATGATGAACCGGACGATGATGCCGATTCCCACGGGCAGAAAGGCGACGACGATGCGAAGAGTAATGTTCCAGAAGACGACCGCCGGTCCCGATTCCCACACAAAGTGGAGCACCGTGGGTATGTTCTTGAGCGCGCGCAGGCGGTCGCCCCATGCGCTGCGATGCGTCGCCGGATTGCCGGGTGGATCTATAACTCCGGGGTCTGACAGTATAGATTCTTTCTTCGAATGCATCGCACCTCTTGCCCGCCGCTCGACGCCTGGCGCACCGCCTTATAGGGAAACGGGGAACCATGTGCTCGCTGACGGAACCAAGGTCTCGATAGAACGTGCCAGAGAAGGAGAAACTCATTGAAGAGGGCGTCTATTAGTTCGTTTTCCCTGTTAAGATGCAGCGCGCGCTTGGAGCGTTGTTTGGCAGGAACACCGGGCACTGGTGCTATAGAGTGCCGCAACAGCCAGTTGGCGACGGCATCTCGCTAGCCAGCAACCAAGGGCCGCTACGAGGCCGCCGGAGTGTAGGGCTGAAAGCCCGCGCTGGCCATGCCGCGCTGCGGTTCGGGATTCTTCATGAACGTATCCCAGACAAAGCCGGTGCGCAGGTTTTCGGCCATCAGCATGGTGATGCCGGTGTCGATACCGATCACATCCGTGTCGTACCAATCGGTGAGCGGGTTGAAAGCATCCACAAAGCCGTAACGGCACCACGCATTCGGATAGTGATCGTGAATGGTCCTGAGGACGCGCAAGGTCGCGGCCGGCTGAAAAGGCAGCGAGCCGCCCGCTGCGGCCGGCACAATGGTGCCGTCGATAGGTCCCGTGGCAGGCGGTCCGCCCCACGCTACGTAGCCTCGCACGGAATCCGACGCAGTAATCCCCCATAGCGCATTGCTATAGTCGACGAACTGCGAGTTCAACTCGACACAGAAGCGGCGATGCACGTCGGTGGCAATCGCCGAATTGACGAAATAATCCGCGTAGTGATCGCGCTTGTGCCGGAAATCGAACCAGGCCTGCGAGTATTGATGCACGAACAGCGGCGCGAACGATCCGATGTAACGCATGCCTTCGTATTCGAAGGGAATGCGCTTCCAAGCAAACCACGCATCCTTAGAGAGGGGATGGGACGAGGACCCCATGCCCAGCAGATACATCATCATCAATTCGCTGTAGAAGTCCCAGCGCTGAGGGATAAAACCAACTTCCGGAGTCCAGCCTTGTGAGAGCAGACTGGTGTCCTCTGACAGCCACGTCCATTCCACGCGGTCGAAGATGGCGTGCGCCAGTTCGTCGATATCTTTATCGGCAAAGTGCTGCCTGCAGGTCAATACACCGCAGAGCAGAATCGCCGTATCGACAGACGAAACCTCCGAGTCCCATATTCTCTCGCCGGTATTGAGATTCGCGAAGTGAAAATAGAAACCGCGGTGCGTGGGCAGCTTGTGCCAGAGAAAGGAAAGAGTGCGAACCACCCGCACGCGCGCCTCTGCATGGCTGATGAATCCGCGCTGGTCGGCGATGCAGATGGCCGTGAGTCCGAAGCCGGTAGACGCAATGCTGGCAGCCAGGCTGTCGTCCTTGGCGCGAACATTGCAGCGGTCTTTGATCAAGCCGGTTTGAGGGTTCGCCTGCTCCCAAAAGAACAGGAAGGACCCCCGTTCGAGATCGTCGAGCAACTTGTCGTCCTGGGGAGAAAGCGACGCGATCGAGTCAGCATGGGCAGACTGCGCATGCGCCTGCCGGTCTTCAGGCAACGTCTCGAGCACGCCAGAGCCAGCGAGCGCGTTGACACGTACAAGCGGCAGCCCAAAAGAAAGGCGGGAGAGTTGGCGCAGCAGGTTGCGCCGCGACGTTTTTCGTCCAGCGTGGTGAAAGATCGGTTAGCCCTCAAGCCTGTTCATGGCTCGCGCTTACATTAGATGCGGAATTCGCGGCACCGGTTATTCGGGAGCGGACAGCAAAACCGCGAGTATCCGCGTCCAAGGGAGGGGAGGCAGAGGAAGACCATGTTCCGCAGAAGACCTGCAGTCTGGGTCGCGGTTGCCGCCGGCGCTGCGATGACTTCCCTGCTCATCTTCGGCGTGCTTCATTGGAGGCCGCATTGGTCCACGATCCAGGGCGCAGTCATGCGCAGCGATTCTGACGTGCGCAAGGAGCAGCCGATTGCCGGCGTCGAGATCACCGCCCGTTACGGGAATTCAAGCCTGAGCACAGAATCCGATCCGTCAGGATACTTCTGGATCGCAATTCCCGGCACGGTTCTGCCCGGGCAAACCGTAATACTCAGCTTTCGGCATCCCGGCTACAAACCCCTCGAGCTGCCGGTGATCATCCGGTTCCGTTCCTCGCTGCGGCGGCTGATTGTTGCTGCCATGTTGCCAACAGGTGGAGAGGTTGGCATGGAATCGTCGAATGCGCCAACGGTGGTAGCGAATATTCGAGTTCGGTACACGGTGAACGCCGAGAAGCAGGAAAATATCGGAAGTGCGGCGAAGACCTTCGAGGTCGTCAACCAGGGAAACATTCCATGCCGCCATCAGAGTCCGTGTTCGCCCGACGGTTACTGGAAGGCCTCCTCAAGCTCTATCCAACTGGATGCAGGCGCAGGAAACGAATTTCGCGACACGACAGCCTCGTGCATTGCGGGGCCTTGTCCTTTCACGCAGATCGATGCGAATGGGTCCGCACAGGACGACCGCATCCTCACAGCCACGGCATTGGACTGGTCTGACACCGCGACATTTCTCCTTCAGGCCGAGGTGTTTCGCACCAGTATTGTCTCTGAAGTGCGCATGTCGTATCCCGTAACCTTCGGCCAGGGGTTTAACTTCACCGTACCGCCAACCGCGGAAGGTGTGAGCCTGGTGGCTGAACTTGGCGGTGTCGAGATCGTCTTCCCGCTGGGCCCGGAACCCGATCTGAGTTGGGCAACCTGCACCGTCAGAAAAGGAATCAACGCCATCAACACTGTGTATCAATGCGAACTCAAGCCGGGCTACAGGCTTTGAAGAATGGTTTATGCGGTTCTTTAAAAGTGCCTGACCGGCTGGGTCGCGGATTCCCCTGAGTGGGGGCCGTCTTGCTCCAGGGAGCGGCTCACCATCTCCTTCGAGCCGAGACCGATGGCAAGCGACAACGCCAGAACGATTCCACCGAAGAGAATGCCGAACGCGATTTCTACGATGTTGCCCCCGATTCCCAGATGATCGAGCGCCATGGCCACGGCGAGAACCAGCACCATCCACTTCACGCCCTGACTCAGGAGGCGCGCATACTGCAGGTTCATGTTGACGGCGCCGATAAGAACTGTCCGGGCCAGAAAGCGCGAAAAGATGGTGCCTGCCAGCAGAATCAGAACAGCGCTCACGATGCGCGTCAGATATGGATAAAGCGCAGCGGCAAAGTGCGTGGAAGGGCTATATGCCGCATCGAAAGACGCAATTCCCAATACCAGCCCGAGAAGTGTGCTGGTCCAGAAGACGGCTCGCGAAAGGGTCAGCGAGAAACCATGCGCCGGAGACCACCACTGCGACAGCACCGCCGAACGATTCGCCTTGACGCGATCATCAAAGTGAAAAGCCACGAGGAGACGGCGCAGAATCCAGGCGAACAAGAGCCCCAGCAGGCCGCATATTGTCACGGCCAGCAACAGCGACATCACCGCGGGCAGAAGAGTGGCGATCTCGGTGAGCACGCGGGTGAGCGAATCGTACAGTGCTTTTTCGGCTTGTTGCCACATGAGGATTCTCCTTTCGTTCGCGGCGCGGTTGCTTACGGATTAAAGTTGTCAGGCCAGCGCCAACGGGCAAGTAGATATGGTTTATCCGTCTCGAAAGCCACGGCGAGAGCCTCGATTCTCTGTTCGGCGGATTCTCCCTCCGCTGCGCCCACCGCCAATAAGTGAGATGCGGTCCAGCCGAAATAGAGCGGCATCAACGCGCCGACAAGATGGCTCCTGTTGATTGCCTGTTCGCGGTAAGAGACCAGAAAGTCATAGACAATTCTGACCCACAAAGCATTCGGAATGGAGCATTTACCGTCTGGCGCCGCAGCCAGGCGCGTGACCGACAACAGTGTCCTTGGCGTCATCACCTGTGCCCAAATCTCCAGCAGGCTTTGCCCCGCGAGACGGAAGGATTCGATCATCGGCGTGACATCGGCAGGTGGCGAAAGGCCGGCGGAAGTGCTCTCCGGAGGAGCCCCTCCCCTGATCTTCCTGGCCTGCAGGAAGGGGCGAGATGTTTGCCACTCCCTGGCGCGAGACTGGACGTCGGCGAAGAGAGAGCCGACCACACGCGTAAACAAGGCGGTGATGTCAGCGACTTCGGCCTGGGCGGGCCGTTCCCGCCTCATTGGCACCTCGGCGACCGGGCAATTCATCCGCAGGGCTTCAGGAACCGGCCAGACGACAGGCGCCTCCTCAGGAAATGCCGCAGCACTACTCGGATGCAGATCGAGAGCCTGAGCGAACCTGTCGGAGAAAGCGAGGTCGCCGCCCAATGGGAACCTGACCGAGCTGCAATAGAGCGCCCTGGTAAGCGGATAGAGAATGGCATCGTTCAGCAAACCCTCTTGCGGCTCGAGAAGATAACGAGGCATGACCAGGTCGATCGCTTCGTTGAGAACGCACCGCGCGAGCAAAGGCAGAGCCAGCCGGTCGAGCGCGCTCGCCGTGTGGCTGAGCAGGATTACTGCGCGAGCGTGGTGCTCCTCCATCAGACGCACGGCATCGAGATACGTCTGCGTGGTGTGGGGCCACTGCTGCGCAAGCCCTCCGGGCGATGGAGTGAACGGCGACAACTGCAGCCACGGGGATCCCCCGACCAACTGCGGCGGGGCGGTATCTGTTTCGGCGGCAATCCCCGTGTCTTGTGCTGGAAATGCAAGCATGGTGCGCAACAGCGAGGAGCCCCCGCCGAAACGCGCCACAAGGGCAGCGATGGTTTTATCGAGTTCCTGGCGATCGGCCGGTGAAGCGAGGACGAGTAGATCCAACGAGCCGTCCTGGACCTGCACCACCGGCGCGCGTGGTTCCGCGCCGGGTCGGTCGATGCTCTGAGATTCCGTCGTTGCCGGGGATTCTCTTGCAACAGGTTGCTCGTCTTGCCGTTGGTCGGCAGTCAGATCCCACTCATCCTTGGCGTCAGCGGGGAGTCCAGCGGGCAGATCGGCCGCAGTGGAAGCGATCTGCAGTTCAAACCAGAGAAAGGCGTAAGGTGTGAGCGAGAGAATGTAGGGCTGCCGGGTGATCTTCGGGAAAGCAACGTATCCCAGCATTTCCACCGGCGTGCGGCCCTCATATTCGTCCAGGTCAAGCAACACGGGCTGGGCTGAGCGGGAGATGTTGGCTACACACAAGACCGTCTGGTCCTGATATTGGCGAAGATAGGCGAGCACCTTGCGGTTTGCGGTTGGCAGAATGCGAAATGTGCCGCGGCCGAAGACGCGAAAGAGCTTGCGCAGTCCAATCAATTTGCGTGTCCAAAGCAGCAGGGAGGAGGGGTTCTCCATCTGCTCCTTGACGTTGACTGCTTGAAAGCCGTACACCGGGTCGTCGATAACGGGACTGCAAAGTTTGTCGGGATCCGCGTCCGAAAACCCGCCATTAAGCGTGCTATTCCACTGCATCGGCGTGCGCACGCCATTCCGGTCGCCGAGATCGACATTGTCGCCCATGCCAATCTCGTCGCCGTAGTAAAGAATCGGTGTGCCCGGAAACGAGAAAAGCAGGCTGTTGAGCAGCTCGATGCGGAGGCGATTGTTTTCCAGGAGCGGCGCAAGCCGCCGCCGGATGCCCAGGTTGAGACGCATGCGCGGATCGGCGCTGTAGGCAAGAACCATGTAATCGCGCTCATCCTGGGTGACCATTTCGAGCGTGAGTTCATCGTGATTGCGCAGAAACAAGCCCCATTGGCAATTCGCGGGAATCTCCGGGGTCTGCGCCATGATTTCCGTGATCGGCAGGGAGTCTTCCTGGCGGATGGCGACGTAGATCCGTGGCATCAGCGGGAAGTGGAAGGCCATCTGGCATTCGTCGCCATCGCCGAAATACGGGCGCACATCGCTGGGCCATTGGTTGGCTTCGGCCAGCACGAAGCGGTTTGCATACCCGGCGTCGATCTCGGCGCGCAACCGCCGGATGATGGCATGGGTCTCAGGCAGGTTCTCGCAGCTTGTGCCCTCGCGCTCCACCAGATACGGAATGGCGTCCAGACGCAGCGCATCCACTCCCATATCGAGCCAGAAACGCATGGCTGCGAGCATTTCCTCAAGCACCAGGGGATTGTCGAAGTTCAGATCGGGCTGATGAAAAAAGAAGCGATGCCAGTAGTAAGCCTCTGCCACCGGGTCCCAGGTCCAATTGGAGACTTCGGTGTCAGAAAATATGACGCGTACTCCGGAGAACTTCGCGGCGGTATCGCTCCACACATAGAAGTCGCGCTCCACCGAGCCAGACGGCGCATGACGCGCCCGCTGAAACCAAGGGTGCTGATCGGACGTGTGATTGAGTACAAACTCGATGAGCACTTGCATGCCGCGAGCATGTGCGGCATCGAGGAATTGCCGGAATTGATCGAGCGTCCCATAGTTGGGATGAACACCGGTGTAATCGGAGATATCGTAGCCGTCGTCGCGCAATGGGGAGGGAAAGAACGGCAGTAGCCAGAGACACGTGACGCCAAGGTCCCGGAGATAATCGAGCTTGCCAATTAGGCCGGTAAAGTCGCCGATGCCATCGTTGTTGCCGTCGGCAAAGGTGCGCACGTGCAATTCGTAGATGACAGCGTCCTTATACCAGAGCGGATCGGATGAGCTACCTGCTTTCTTCACGTTGCCGCCTCGCTCAGGGATTGCAGAAGGTTCGATGCAGTTCCCGGGAACACAGTTGCCCGGCAGGAAGCGAATGCCGCAGAGCCGAAAGGAAAGATGCAGCGCAATAGGGCTGCGTTTTGCCGCGCGTTTTTCTCGTACCCTGCATCCAATTCAGCAGACGCACCATTCGTCTCAAAAGCTGCCTTGTAACTGCGTTCAATTCCTTTCCATGGTTGCCTTGAGGGCGAAAGCCCATTGCATGCAGAGGCACTCATTGGCGCCCGACGATTTCGTTCTGGGCAGGCCCTCAATTCATGACTGGCACGAACAGTTGATCAAGCAGCATCCGGAAGCTACAGCAGGTACACATTATGCGAATCTTCAGTTGGCGATTAATCATTGCTTTGGTGTTCGGAATGACGCTCGTGTCTCTGGCCTCATCCTGGTATGAGACCAGAACCGAAAAGGATGCTCTGCGCAGCGACCTGGAGCGGAAGTCCGCGACTTTAGGTGAAAGTCTCGCCGGCACTGCGGAACTCTACCTCGACAAGGGTGATTACGCCGGACTGGAGCAGATGGTCAGGCGCTTTAGCAATCGCGAGCATCTGGTGGGAGTCGGCGTGTACGGGCGGGACGGATCGCCGCTGATTGTGACCCCTGCCCTCACGACGCTGCTTCCCGGTTCTCCAAAAATCCTCATGAATGCGTTGGCGCACGATCATGCCGAAAGCAACTACACGAGGGATGTGTTCAAGCAGAATTACGATCTAGCCATCCCTCTTCATGCTCCCGACGCAAGCATGATCGGGGGAATTGTCCTGGTGCACGACAGTTCCTACATTCGCGCGGAGATTTTTCGCAGCTGGAGCAGCGTCTTTATCCGCATTGCGCTCCAGGTCCTGGTGATTGCTGCGATCACGGTCTTGATTGTGCGCTGGAGCCTTACCGGCCCCATCACGCGCGTTGCGGAATGGGTCAAGGCGCTGCGCTCGGGCGAGCATGCGCCTCCTCCTTCTGCGAAAGGGATCGAGTTCCTGCTTCCCGTGACGCGAGAAGTTGCGCCGCTGGCAGAGAGCATCGAACAGGCGCGGGACGCGGCGGAGGCCGAAGCGCGACTTCGGAACGCGAAGGAATCGGAGTGGACGGCGCAACGCCTGGCCGCTTACGTGCGGGATAAAATTGGCGATGGCAGACTGTACGTAGTCTCTAATCGCGAGCCCTATATTCACACGCACACCGACAGCGGCATCGTGGTTTTAGCTCCAGCGAGCGGACTGGTCGCCGCGCTCGAGCCAGTGCTCTGCGCCTGCGATGGCACGTGGGTCGCTTCTGGCAGTGGAGACGCCGACAGCGAGACGGTGGATGCAGACGACAGGTTGCGAGTTCCGCCCGGCGAGAGACGCTACACGCTGCGCCGCGTTTGGCTGAGCCCGGAGGAGGAATCCGGCTATTACTATGGGTTTGCCAATGAAGGCCTCTGGCCACTCTGCCACAACGCCCACACGCGTCCGACTTTCCGTGCTGCCGATTGGGAGCAATACCAAAAGGTCAATCGAAAATTCGCTGACGTCCTGATCGAGGAGATATCCGGCGAAGAGCAGCCTGTCGTGCTGATCCAGGACTACCATTTCGCGCTTTTGCCCCGCATGGTAAAAGAGCGCCTGCCGCACGCCCGGATAGCGATCTTCTGGCACATTCCGTGGCCCACTCCGGAGTCGTTCGAGATCTGCCCCTGGCAGGACCTGCTGCTGGATGGGCTCCTGGGCGCAGACCTCATCGGATTCCACGTCAGAGCCCACTGCAACAACTTTCTCAACACGGTGGATCACGCACTCGAGGCCCGCATCGACTGGGAGCATTTCACCGTCACGCGCAACGAGCACCAATCGCACGTTCTTCCCTTCCCCATCAGCGTTGAGTTCATGAACAGCGATCTCGAACAGCCGGACGACGCGAGCGCTGAGGAACAGCGCGGGGCGATTCTAGAGGAACTGGACCTGGAGGCGGACTGGATTGGAGTCGGTGTGGATCGCGCCGACTACACCAAAGGGATCGTCGAGCGCTTTCAGGCCGTCGAATCGTTCCTCGAAAGATACCCCGAGTATCAGGGCAAGTTCACTTTCATTGAGCTGGCTGCGCCTACGCGTACCCATATCAAGCGTTACGCGGATTTCCAGGCAGAAATGGAGTCCGAAGCCGCCCGCATCAACGATCGTTTCGGGCACGGGCGATGGAGGCCGATCGTCTTATTGCTTCGACAGCACAGCCGCCACGAAGTGCAGCGCTTTTACCGTGTTGCTGATCTCTGCATGGTCACGTCGCTGCACGACGGCATGAATCTGGTGGCCAAAGAGTACGTCGCCGCGCAGCAGGAAGAACAGGGAGTGCTCATTCTGAGCCGTTTTACAGGAGCATCGCGCGAATTGCGTGACGCGATCATCGTGAATCCTTACGACATTGAAGCTACCGGAGAGGCTATCGCCCAGGCTCTCAGGATGGAAGCCGGCGAGAAGGCGGAACGAATGCGGCGCATGCGCGCAACCCTGAAGGAACACAATATTTACTGGTGGGCCAGTAGCCTGATCGGCGCACTCTGCGAGCTTCGGGTAAGTTCCGGCGAGAACGCGAACGAATTCGAACGAACCACGGTGGAAGTATAGCTGAATGACGGCAATGACTTCAGGCCTTTGGCGAACTTATCCCGAAGGCCCGCGTGGAGGACGGCCGTTCCCTGAGGAGATCGCCTTGCCGGCTGCCGTCGCGCACTAACGCTCGATACTGAACTGCGCTGCCTGCGAGGCCAGCGAATCGCCGCCGATCCAGACTGTATATTGCGTGGGTTCGATTACCTGCTTCCCCGTGTTATCGAAAAACGACAATTCGTTGAATCCCAGTGGGAAGCTGACCAGTCTCGACTCTCCGGGCGCGAGCGTGACGCGCATGAAACCTTGCAGGCTACGCACGGGCTGCTCCAGACCTGCGCCGCGGTTTCTCACATAACATTGCACCACCTCGGTCGCGGTGCGGGTTCCAGTGTTCGTCACCGTTGCGGTTGCCGTGATGAGAGGTGCGGCTCCGGGATGCACTGCACGCAACGGCACTGTTGAGCTCGAGATGTCGACAGCGGAGTAACCGAATGTCGTGTAGGAGAGGCCAAAGCCGAAGGGGAACAGCGCAGCGTTGGGCGCATCAATATAGCGCGAGATGAAGCGGGAATCCGCTCCCAGCGGTTTGCTCAGGTCCGCGTGGTTTGCAGGCCGTCCGGTGGGAAATTGATTGTAGTAGAGCGGCTCTTGCCCGACCGTCACCGGAACACTCATGGGTAGTTTGCCCGATGGCGCCACGTCACCGTAAAGTAGATGGGCGATAGCATCGCCGGCTTCAATGCCGGGGAACCATACTTCGAGGATGGCCTGCACAAGTTGTGCGACTGTCGTAAGCACCAGCGGCCGGCCGGAGAAAACGACCAGCACAATGGGCTTGCCCACCGCGGCAATTCTTTCGAACAGTTCCAATTGGTTGCCGGGTAGATCGAGTTCTGCGCGCGAGCCTGCTTCCCCGCTCATCGAGCCGGATTCGCCGAGCGCGAGCACGATCACATCGGACTGCCGGGCAATTTGTTCCGCCGCGGCAAAGCCGGCATCGGAGTTGGAGAGAATCTGCGTGCCCTGCGCGTACAGCACCGAACCTCCCGCCGAGGCCGCGTGCGCTTCGAGGGCAGCTCGCACGGTGACGACCTCAGAATTCCGGTACACGCCGCCTGATGAGCCCACCATCTCGCGTGGATTATCCGCCAGCGGCCCAATGAGCGCAATCTTCCTGCCCGGATCGAGAGGAAGCAGCGGTGTATTCGAAACCGATTTGTTCTGGAGCAGAACAATCGATTCTTCGGCGGCGCGGAGCGCCAGCGCTCTATGCTCCGGCGTCACTGAAGTGACTTCGGGCTGCGTTGGATAGGGACGATCGAAGGGTCCCAATGCAAACTTGAGACGCAGCACGCGGCGCACAGCTTCGTCAACCTCCGCCATCGATACGCGGCCGGAACGGATCTGCGCCGGCAATTGCGTGTCGTAAAAGTGCGACATCATGTCCACATCGACGCCGGCATGGAAAGCTTTCTCGGTGGCAGTAGCGGCATCGAGCGCGACGCCATGATTGATCAGCTCCATGATGGCCGTGTAATCGCTCACGACGACCCCGTCGAATCCCCATTGCTTGCGCAAAACCGTGCTGAGTAAATAAGGATTGGCCGTGCTGGGAACACCGTTGAGCGCGTTGAAGGCGCTCATCACGCTAGCCGCCCCTGCCTCCACGCCGGACTTGTACGGCGGAAAATAGTCCTGAAAGAGGCGGCTCGTGCTCATATCGGTGGTGTTGTATTCGCGGCCGGCCTCAGCATCGCCGTAAGCGGCAAAGTGCTTGATGGTGGCGGCCACACTGTCGGGTTGGGAAAGCCGATCGTTCTGGTAGCCGCGAACATAAGCGCGCGCCATGACCGCACCCAGGAAAGCGTCCTCCCCCGCGCCCTCGACCGAGCGGCCCCAACGAGCGTCGCGCGAAATATCGACCATGGGCGAATAGAACCAGCGGATGCCTGCTGAACTAGCCTCCTGTGCGGCCATGCGCGCGACCGAGTTGACCAGGGCGGGATCGAAGCTGGCAGCGAGGGCGAGCGGAACCGGATACACCGTACGATAGCCGTGAATCACATCGGCGCCGAAAAGCAGCGGGATGTGCAGACGGCTCCTTTCCACCGCGGCCTGCTGGTAGGCGTGGATGCGCTCGGCGGGAACGTTGAGCATTGAGCCCATCTTGCCACTCGCAGCCAATTGCATGGCGTCGATGTGGTAGCCAACCTCAGGATTTGCAGCCAGATTAGGCTGCGGTTGCGCGGTCACGGTGGCAGAGGCTGCGCCGGCGGCGTTGTACTGCACGAGCTGGCCGAGCTTCTCCTGCAGCGTCATTTTGGAAAGCAGCGCATCGACGCGCCGCTCGATCTCCGGCGAGACCAGCTGCGGGTTTGAGGGCGGGGCTTTCCCCGGCAGCCGAGCCGGCTTCTGCGCCATCGCTGGCGCCAGCGCCACAAGAAGAACAATGATCGTTGTGCGCTCAAAAATCTGCCTTGTCATTTCTGTATCCCTGGGGGTCGCCGACGATCTCCTGACAGACACGACCAGCATCAACTATTTTCGATGCAGAAGATATTCATTGCGTGTCGCGGCTCCGGATTCGCCATGAACGCGTGCCACGAATTGCCGGTGCGCAGGTTCCCAGCTGAAAGCATGGTCATATCGACGTCGAGGCCCATGGTATCAGTCGAAACCCCGCAGATGAGGGGCTTGAAGGCATCGGGAAAATCGTACTTGCCCCAGGCTCTCTTCGCAGGCGGTGAACCACGCGCTTTGATGGCTGTTCGTCAGGGAATTATGCGGCAAACCTTTGCTGAAGAGTTGCTAAATGGGCACGGAAACGCTGTCCTCGCTGCAGCCAGCAGCATGATCCAATCGACCGGCAGGCGTTGCAGTGCAAGCAGGCGTTGTGTGTCGGTCTCGCCATTGAGCCCAGTTTGCACCGCCTGGGCAACCGCCCAATCCTGAGCATATTGCGGTGCAATTGCCGCCAGCCCACCGTCCTTAGAGTAGTCGGGCAACGCGCTCCGCTCCGCAATCGCGCTAAAGTATTGGGCGTCTTCACCTGGATAAGTGATGTAGTGCGCGTCCAATGCGAAGAGCGCCTGACGCGGCGTGTTTTGCCGGGCCCAGACGAAAGCTTCTTCCCAGCCGTTGCGCGGCATAATCCAGGGGAATTCAATGTGGCTGGATGCAGGAAATGTGCATCTCTGGACGTAGAACATGACACCGGCCAGCAGCAGAAACAATGCCGCGGCCGTCAAAAAGCGCACAACCAAGAGGCGCGTGGCGAGGATATATTCGCCGGCAAGTGCGCCCAATATGAGAATCATGACGGCATGAACGAGGCGGAAGACACGCAGCGGTTGCAGTCGCGCCACTTCGAAGGAGGTGGAAGTTGCGTGAAGAAACAAAAGCGAAATCGAGGTCGCGGTGATGCCTGCAGCAATCGCCATGTCGCCCAACCAACGAGCGCTTGCGGGTGTGCGCAGCGAAGGGGCGCGTGTGAGGGCCGCAAGAAGCAGAAGAGGCGCAATCAGGTCATCCTGCACCTGTATCGGTTGCAGGCGCACCTGAAAAGCGTCGCGTCGCGCCTTCTTCAGATCCTCCTCGCTACTACTATTTGTTTGTTTCAGTGGATTTCTGCTGCGAGACTACAGCGGCGCAGGACAATTACAAGGAGGCAGTGGAGCGCTCGACCACCCCGCATTGACCCTTTGTGGACGAAGCTGGAACGCTCATGATGGATGGCGGTGGAACCGTGCTGCTCAAGGGAAACGCCACGTGGAATGCGCCGTGCGGAGGCACCGCGTATATTGACGCTTCCAGCGGCGAGAGTCTGTTCATTTTTCACGCCCAGAATCTCGCAATGCGCGGCATGCCAATTCAGTGGCTGAAGACACTGGAATGGATGAACGATTGGCCTGTCATCAACTGAGGGAATGCGCAACTGTGTCTCGCAGGCCTGACCCAAAACCCAACAACTAAGCAGTTTTGAAGTCAAGAATTCGGGGGCAGGTCCTACAGATTTCCCCATAGTCTCTCAGGAGTGCTTTGCGACCACTTACGATTGGGTTTTCTGAAGCCTACCACATCTTATTGATTCTAAATTGGTAGGCGAGGCGGGAATCGAACCCACAACCCCCGGCTTAGAAGGCCGGTGCTCTATCCGATTGAGCTACTCGCCCACGTTTTTATTGTAGCTGCGAAGTGACCGCAGCGCGCGGCGCGGCGGAAGGCGGCGTATCCGCGGCGACAGCCTGAAAGTAGCGGACGACGGTGGCCTCGGCCCAGTGGACGCCAGAGGAACGGCGCGCCAGAAATGCGCAGTGGCCGCCGTGGCGGCTCTCGACAAATTGGATGTGGGGGTTGGCAAGAACGCGCGCGCGGGTTTCAGGCGAGAGGCGGATGAAAGGATCGTCCTGCGCAGTAAGGATGAGCGTCGGCACGGCGATGCGGTCGACGACGCGGGCGCTGGCGGCGCGGTAGTAGTAGTCGTCGGCGTCGCGAAAATCGCAATAGCGCGCGACGATTTTCTGGTCGAACTCGCGGATGGAGCGAAAAGGGCCGATGCTGCCGATTTCATAGATGGCAGGAAAAAGCTCGGCTTTGTGACGGATCCTGCGCCTCAGGTTGCGCAGAAAATGCCACTCGTAGGCGCGGTTGGCGGGCTCGTGCAAAGCATCGGCGCCGGCGGCGAGATCGATGGCCGGACAGACGGTGGCGACGGCGATAAGCGGCGGCCGCGCGCCCCACTCCCCCGCGAGCTTGAGCACGAGATTGCCGCCCATGGAGTAGCCGACCAGCGCCACGCGCTCCAGGCCGAAGCGCGCGGTGAAGGTTTGGACCACGGCGCCCACGTCTGCCGAGCGGCCAGAGTGATAAAGCGTAGGAGTGAGAGCGTCGCTGCCGCCGCAGTTGCGCATGTTCATGCGGATGACATTCATGCCCGCGGCGAAAGCGCGCGTGGCGATACCCAGAATGTAGCGGGAATCGGACGAGCCCTCGAGCCCGTGCACCAGCACGGCGGTGAGCCGCGAAGCGCGCTCCGGTTCAGGCTGCCAACTGCAGTAGCAGAGAATGCGGCTGCCGTCGGCGGGATCGACTTCAACGGTTTCGGCAACGGAGTGCAAGCGAAACGCGGGCCGGGGAAGAAAGTTGCCGACGATGGTTTGCAAGTGGCCGTTCGGGAGCCAGGGAGGGGGTTCGAAGGGGGTGAACCAGGCGGGAATTTCCGCGGGCTCGTGCGCGGAGGAGCTATCTGGCAAACCGTTGAATGGCACGGCGGATGAGATAGCTAAATCCTCGCGTTCCATCAACTTAGGAGGGTACGTTGGGGCGGCTAGTGGGGATCGAACGTTTCGACCTCATTGGCCACCCGTAAGTTACAGAATACACGTTGCCACAATTGCCAACAATACTACGGTTGCCAGGGTGCCTTGTCCGATATTGCCCGACGGCTGTGTCACTCGTGTTCGCACGTGCGAGGGCTTCCCTGCGGGTCTATGTTCGAGGTAACTTATTGATTCTAAATTTACTACTCCCCAAGTAGCCACGTATATTATTGCCAATCTAAGTGCTTCATCTGGTGCCGCTTAGGTACAAGACACCGGACATTCTCTCACCTTCAAATGTACCGAAGTTGTTCCGAGAGTTCAGAACAGATGACTGCTGGACATCGACCCGAAACCTTGGTGTCATGCGCCTCGCGGCGCGGGGCGCCGCAGCACGCCTCGACCGGCCTGCTTTCTCGCCTCTTGGGTAAAAATATGCCGACAAAACCAAGAGTACAGAAGGAGTACAAGTCTTCGTGGGCTCCAAGTAATCGAAAGGCAGATCTCGGGGGTCCTCGTCTCCTCAGGTAGGACTCGTTCCCCTCGGCGACTTTCTAACCTATTGATAATGTGTAAGTTATTGAATCTGCACGCTGGAAGATTTCGCATATTTCGCAGGATTCGCCTGGTTCATATTTCCTTGGGACAGTTTTAGGGACAGAGGCAATGCACTAAATGGACATCTCCAGCTTCGGCGCTCGGAACACCGGTACGGTATCGGCAACGATTGTTACCCGGCATCTGGCAGTTGAGGAACCGAGCGCAACGCCCAATGAACAGCGTGATTCTCGTCTCGTCCCTCCTGCAATTCATCCGGGATGTTCCGACTTTGAGAATGAATTGGAGTTCGCCTCGCATTACGGAATTAAAGAAGACCAGCCCCTAGTCCCTCGTCTTACTTCTGAGGAACGTCAGCAGATTCTTGCCGTTGATACGCAGCTTCTTCTTGCCCCGCTTATACCGGCGCGTCGGCGTTCCCAAATCGACCACACCCTTCATCTTCTGCATGAGTCGCGACGCGGCGTCGTAGCTCACATTGAGGATCGCTGCGACCTCGCTTGGGGCGTAGTTTTGCTGTGGCTTAATCTCGATCGTCCGCTTGCGCATCCGCTGCTTATATCCATGGCGCCCAGTGTTCGTGAGCAATTCGTAGATGTCTTTGCCCACTTCGCGGAGATCGGGCTTGCGACCTTGTTCGAAACTAGTGCTGAGAGGCACCCCGATTATTTCGATCATAGTTTGTCTCCAGATTTCTTAGTTAGCTAATTTGAGCGGCCAAGGCCGGTTGCATCTTTCAAATTCTCTAGGCTCTCATCGAGCCGCCTTGCAAAATGTCCTAACCACCAACCTACCTCGTGATGGTATCCGCTAACTCTTCCGTATTTCCCCCAACTTAGCAATTCGCCTTCAATCCTTTCTCCGTCCTCACAGTACCCCTCAGCGAGTAAAGATTAGATATTCCCGCATCTTATATTTCCACAATACGGGCCGACTTGCATTTTGGGCTATAAACTCCGGACAATTTCTCGCAGAGTTGGATTCAGGCGCATTTGGATGAGGTAGTGCGGGCAACGGTATCGGCGAGCACGGTCAGCGATCTGAACCAGAAGATCTACGGCAAGATCGACGAGTGGCGTGAGCGGCCGTTGGTGGGCGACTTTCCGTATGTTTTCCTGGATGGATTGTGGTTGAAGCGGAGCTGGGGCGGTGAGGTGAAGAACGTCTCGGTTCTGGTGGCGATCGGCGTCGCGCAGAGCGGCTATCGAGAGATCCTGGCTGTGAGTGAAGGGGCCAAGGAAGATAAGGCCAGTTGGACTCAGTTTCTGCGCGAGCTGAAGGATCGCGGTCTGAAGGGCGTCGAATTGTTCGTCTCCGACAAGTGCCTGGGGCTGGTGGACAACCTGGCCGAGTTCTATCCGGAAGCCAAGTGGCAGCGCTGCGTGGTCCATTTCTACCGCAACGTGTGGACGGCAGTGCCGACGGGCAAGGTAAAGGGAGTGGCGGCGATGCTGAAGGCCATCCACGCACAGGAAGATGCCCAGTCGGCTAAAGACAAGGCCCGCCAGGTTGCAATCAAGTTGCGTGAGATGCGTCTGGCGAGGGCCGCAGAGATCGTGGAAGCGGGGATCGATGAGACGTTGAGTTACTACTCGATGCCTTCGGAACACTGGCGTTGCCTGCGAACCAATAATCCGTTGGAGAGGTTGATGCGCGAGATCCGGCGACGAACGCGAGTGGTGGGCGCCTTTCCGGATGGGAAGAGTCCATTGATGCTGGTCGCCGCGCGGTTGCGGCACGTGGCTGCAACCAAGTGGGGCACGAAGCGCTACTTGCAAATGAACCGTTTGGCAGAAGTTCGATCAATCGCATGACCCCTTTGAAGATCACCAAGAGAGGCCGGAAACTGATCGCGACCAAAGCGTGTGCCCCAACCCATAGCGGCCTGTATCTCGGGCCGCGGTAAGTCAACATCAACCCAACAACCTTCCTGAGTTCCACAAAAATCGAAAGTGCGAAAAACTCTGGACACTACCTCCGGCCGTCTTTTGGGTCCAATTTCACTTCCGCGGCGAAGTTGGAGAGGTGGAGTCGAGCCGTCGCCGCATAAACGAAGCCAGGGTAGGTGGCAATTCAAAGAATTGGGCCGATGACGACTTCCTGGGTGTCCATGCGATAGACAGATGGAGCAGTCTTAGAGCTTGCTCGCGTCACGGAAGTGCCTGGGAGTCATGGCTTTCACGTCCTGAAAGACTCGAGTGAAATAGCTTTGATCGCAGAAACCGCATGCATCCGAATCTCCGCCATCGATTGCTCTGTGGTCCGAAGCAGATCGCAAGCGTAGTCCACACGGCATTGCCGGAGGAGTTCTGTAAAGGACCGTCCCGTGCGCTCCTTTAGTATCTGCGTAAGGCGGCTAGGCGAAATTCCAGCTTGCCGCGCGGCCTTCTCGCGCGAGATGTTGCAGCGCAGGTTCCGCCGCATAAAACCCAGCACCTTGCTTATGAGCAGTGGGGGCGTACAATCCTTCTGCCGTTCGATGATCGAGATCATGTGCTCTAACGTGTTGCGCAACCGCGCGGCTAATGCTTCGTCATCTTCGATCTCTGCGAGATCGGTGAGGAAGCGGAAGTTCAAGCCCAATACCTCGGATTGCGACGCGCCTACCTGGACCGCGGCTCGTGAGATCATCACCACCAGCTCAAGCAGCATTCCTTTCAGCAAGTCGCTTCGTTCCTCACCTACACTGTAGATATGGACAAGCACGTGGTTTAAGATGTGCCTCGCCCCGGTCACCCCGCATAATGGCCGCAAGCAGCGTCGGCTCCTGCGAAAGGTATAACTGGTGAATCCCGTCAAAAGGCCGGTGCTCAAGGAGCGGTATGGCGGGAAAATCGATCATGGCAGCATAATCTGTATTATGTGGCATTCTTCGAATGCCCCTCTCAAATCCAGTTCTATCACCTTCAAATGTGTGCGCACGTCTCCCGTTCTTCCAGCGCACCGCGGTCCGTCAGTGACATCATCGCATCCGCCAACGCCTCATTGCCAACCACGCGAATCAACTTCTTGCGGATGCCCGGCAGGTTTTCGACTGCGATGGCATTCGCCACGTTCAAATGCATCCCGAACCCTCTTGGGAGATACACCATAAGTGTAAAGTAAGGATTCTGGCTGTGAGTTTCAGTTACGGCGTGGCTCGCCCGGTGATCGGCCCCGGTATTTCTGAGCCAGCTTGAATGTTAGTCTTCGGCGGTTTGACCCATTCCAGTTGGTTTGAGTGCCCTCGTAGTAGATGGAGACAAATCTTCCCAGATCGAAGAGAAGGGTATTGTCTATGCAGATCATCAGCAGGTGCTTCCCAGCAGTGAGCAGAGTCTCAAGATCGTATACGTGTGGAGCGATGAGACTCTCCTGTGTGCCGAGCGCCTTTCCGTCAAGCCAGGCGTGTGTCACCCAGTGTGTTCGCTCCATATAGAACGTGACAGCCTTACCTCTCCAGTCAACGGGGATTTCGATCTCGCGCTGGAACCATGCCGGCCCAGTGTAGAGGTTCGGCCGGTAAAGTCCGTTCAGGCTTGGGGCTTCTGGATTCGGAATTCCAGCCCTCGCCTGATCGGTTGTTCCAGGCAATGTGATTTCAGATGGCCCAGCACCGTTTTGCAGGCAATATGTTGGCAAACCAGCTCTGGCTCATGCCTTGTTTATTGTCGTCTCTTTTGAAGCGCCAACTTCCGCTCAGATCCAGGACCTGCCGGGCAGTTGAGCCGGCACGGCCCGGTGCAGTCCCGCTTTCCCCTTGAAATCGGGAACCGGCCGAAAAGGGAAATACAATCGAAGCCGAGGTTGCAATGCCTGCCTTCAGGAGATGCCGGCGGGAGATGCTTGTCATTTAACCTCCATGCGGCCAAGGGCGCGAATCAGAGAAACAGAAGGTTGTAGTCAACCTGCTCAACCAGCAACCGTTCCGATCGCACCGGTCAGCTTGCGAACAGCTCGCAGCGGATGATCTGAGGAACCCGCTGCTCCAACGAAACATAGTTGAACATCCCGTCCTGAATACACTCATCTCCACGCATACCCATTAGACGACCGACCGAACTACCCCGTCGCAAAACAGTTCCTATTTCAACAAGTTCCTATAGCCTTCATACGAAGGCTCCAGCGACTTCGTTACCCCCACCTGCATATTAAAAAATCGAACTGTGGTTTGAAGGATCCGTTAATCTGCATCGATGACACAACGGAAACCAAGGGTACCTGCACGGTCTTTGGAGGGTGCCATGAGCAGGTACTTCCCGTGCTCCGTGTTTCTGAATGCCTGGGGAAAATACCACTTGGATCCCTGCGGCTGATAGTAGCTGCCGCCGCGAACGACAGCTGTGCGTGTGTGCTCATCCTGAAACTCGTCCGTCCATTGCCAAACATTACCAACAAGGTCCATCACGCCAAATGGACTCGAACCATTGGGGTGCGCATCGACGTCGTCCGGAGCAGTCAGTTCTCTCGTTGTGTCAGGAGTCGGAACTGCCATAGGATCCCAGGTGTTGCCCCACGGGAAAGTAAGTCCATCATCGCCCTGCGCTGCATACTGCCACTCCCATTCATGCGGCAGTCGCTTGCCCGCCCAAGCTGCGTAGGCGCGAGCATCTTCGAGCGAGACCCAGGTGACCGGCTTATTTCCCCAGCCCGCAGGATAGTTGCCGCCTTGCCAATCCTTCAGGAAGTTGTAGTCGTCTTTCGGATGATAGTGACTGCTATCAAGGAACATCTTGAACGCGGCGTTTGTCACCGGGTACTTGTCAATATAGAAGCTCGCGATCTTTATCTGATGAACGTGGTGTCGGCGCGGTGAGTCCTCCCACGGATATTGCACGTCGAGCCCAGTCCAGTTATCTCCCTCAATTTCCAAGCCATCGACACGGAAAATAAAGTCCACAGCCGGGATCTTCACCATGTCCTTCGGCACTTCCTGCGGACGAGCTGTCTTCTTGATGGTGACGATCTGCTGCGGCAATGGCTTCCACTCATCTGAAAATGAGTTAAGTGGTGTGGCGGCCCAGATCTTGCTCCTTTCCATCAAAATCTGGATTGCTTGGTTCTTCAACTCCTGTGTGACCAGAACCGCCCCGAAGCCATTGCCTTCCATATCGAAACTTAGCGTTACTGAGCCGCCTTGGTGGGAGGGAATCAGTTCTGTGCCATGCCACAGATCGTAATAATGTAGGCCCGGATTATAGGGAAGCTCAAGTTGAGGGCCAGTCAAGTTGTACTCATTGCGATTGACAATCGTAAAGACAGTTTCGCTCCCCAGTGGCCATCGGCTCGCAAAGACACCGAACTGAATCGTGGGTGTCAGTGGCTCCCAATCCTGGCTGACGAGAAAAGGAGCGACTGCCCGCTCAACAGTTGCCACCCGCCTAATGGTCTCCGCGCCCCGAGGTGTGAATCCGTTCCAGATGCTCCAGACGTTTTCCCAGGTTTCAAAGCCGACGCCGTTGAAGAAGGCGAACTGCAGGTCATCAGTCTTGCTTCGGTTCCAGCGGTCGGAGACATTGATCATATGCCGTGGCTCGATCAGTTTTCCTTCGCTAACCAATGCAGTAAATGGAAAACGCCAATAACCCCAGCTCATGTTGTTGTAGGCAAGCATCTCATTCGACCGCGGGTAGCCTTCCGGTTCGAAGACCAAAGGATGGCCGGTCTTGTCGGATGCGGCACGAAAAGCCCTTGGTACACCGCCCATCGTGTCGCCGTTAACACCATCCGCTCCAATCTCCGCCATGATATTCGCAGTCGCTTCCCAGTTGACAATTCCTTCCGGGCGAGTTCCCTGATCCCACATCATCATCGGAAAAAGCACGCGTACACCCTTCTTATGGAAGTCGTCGATCATTGCGCGCAGTGCCGTAATGCCGCCTGGAAGCGCGCGTATCAGATCGTATTGGCTGCGGTCGTCGATGCCGATATTCGGATAACTATGCCAGATGAGGACACTATCGATGCCGCCAATGCGCTTGTTCAAGTCGTCCAAATACCGATCTACCGTATATTTTCCAGTATCCCGGTCATAAAAATAGCGATCCTCGGCCATCATCTGTGGCTGCATGAAGCTGGACTGTGCCCACATCAACTCAGGGCGGCGATACTCCTCATCGCTATAACCGGCCCGGATGCGCGTCTCGTCGCGCCAATGGAAAATGTCATTCCTCCACGCACGCAATTGGTCAGAGCACGATAGAGTTGCAGGACCAAGTCCCGGTGGCTTCTGAATCGAGCTGGAATCTAGACATGCCGGCACAGGGATCAGGCTATCCGTACTCGGGTAGTTGGTGGTCTGAGCATGTACTGAGAAAGCACAAGAAGAAAGCGCTAACGTCACCCAGAAAATAGACTCTCGCCATGATGACACGTTACATCTTTGATTTGTACAGGGCAATATGTTCCGTTTCCTTTGCCGTATTTGCAGAAATCGCATAGAAACCTCACGTTTGAATGACCAATTGAATATCGGAACAGATACCGGAGCACTACCGTGCAGATGAACAGCACCAAACCCGCATTGCGGTAGTCATTGAATCCACTCAGGGAGCAGTGAATTCTGCAAAAACGCCGCCTCCCTTGGGTCGCCAGAGCTTCGCGGTCATTGGGTCGCTCGCCTTGGCCGGCAGCACCTTCTATCCGGTTCTTGTTCATCGGCTCGCAGATTCGCTCCACGCTTCCTCCCCACACTCGGTCGCCCTCATGCAGTTGCGCTTCGCTTCGCTTCACAGCCTAACCCACGACCAGCGCACTGGAACCGGTCACCCCATGATGACTAGAGATCGCAAGAGACCACAGCAGCAGAGACCATAGCCGCACAACCTGATCATGCTGTGCTCGGCGTCGGCGACGCCCGGGTCATTGTCTTCGAAAGAGATTGCTGCGGAAGGTTGGCCCCGGCCTTGCGCAGGGTAAGGACAAGCTGGGCCGTATCCAAATCATCGGCTGGCTGGCCCGTGTGAATCGATTGAACCGCTGCGGTACCAGCTGCCTGCCCCATCATGGAACATGCAGGTTGGTCCCGGATCGCGCCGTTCACCTTGATATCGGAGCTAGTACAGCGCCCTGCAACCCAGAGGTTCGCCCATCCTTTCGGCACCAGAATCCCGTAGGGAATACCATAGTTCTCGCCTCTCTTCAAACGGTCCTCCACTGTGAACTCCTCGAGGTAGCGCTTGTACTGTTCGGTGCTTAAATCATAAGGGTGAATGTCGGTGCCTTTCGAATAGATTGCGATCTGGTCTGGGAAATGACGTTAACCTTTAAAGTCTTCATAGTTCAGTTCGTACTCTCCCACGATCCGTCGCGATTCCCGAACGCCGAGTAATGTGCCTGTGCTCACCACCTTCATCTGTTCGCAACCTTCCAAATACTTCCGATAAAACGACGCATAATTTTCAACTAGAACGCGTCCGTGAGCAATCGCGTCCGAAAGACTGCGGCATACCAGCGCATTAGTGTTAAACAGATGAGCTGCATTCATCGTCGCGGTATTTGTGCCGCTCCGGAAAAGCCCCGGCACATGTCTGTCGGCTTGAATGAAGTAGTTTTCGGCGATCGCCTTCTCCACCATCGCCTGTTGTTGTTCTGGCTTGAAGCGCGTGTAGTCGATATCTGCAACCAGCGCGCAGAGCGTCAACGGCATAATATGGGGAGTATCCCTCCCAGCGGCTCTGAGCTTCACTCCACACAAATTCGCAAGCACTGCATCTCCGGTGCAATCGATGAAGGTTTGGGCTGCGATATATCGATATCCTTCGATATTGTTCGTGATCACACCTCTGATTCGCCCGGTTCGCTGATCAGCATCTGCATCGACGACTCGCGTGAAGAATCGGACCTCGACTCCCGAATCATGGCAAAGTTTATCGAAGAGCATCTTCACTGCCTCTGGATTGAATCCAACAGAGTCGATGTAGTTGCCTCTCTTGTAGTTTTCGGTTGTAGGGTCGGGTGCTACCTGCTTATTAAGACACAGGGTTCCGATCAATTCCTCGATCAACCCGCCAATCACCATGCGCTCTCCATCTCCGAGTGAATACCAGCGCGAGACGTAGGCATTGGTTCCCATACCGCCCATGCTGCCGATGGCCTCAAGTAGTAGAACTTTTACACCCAGTCGAGCCGCGCAGATCGCAGCCGCAGCCCCAGCGGGCCCTCCCCCTGCTACGACAACGTCATATCCTCGCTCCACGGGGATTGCGCGAGTCAGCTTGTAGGTTTCCGGGTTTGTAGGGGCGGCGGCAGCGTTCCTTCCGAGGACAGTCAACATTGCAGCCGATTCAGCTGCTTTCTTGATAAATCCGCGGCGGGACAGTTTGTTCAGAATACCTACCATTTTATTTTGCCATCCTCTCTGGTAACTGGAAACCCGATGAAGCTCTTGCGGTTCACGAAATTCTTCCGTTTGCGCTTTGAAGTGACTGGGCGTCATTATTGGCGAGACAGCGAATCGCCGAAAAACGGTTCTCCGCGGCGTGCGAATCTTCGGGCCACCTCTTCATTGAGTTCGAACCCGAGACCAGGTCGTTCGGGAACGGCGATGTGACCATTCACAATGATGGGGCCGGAGGTACCTGCGAGGAGGTCGTTCCAGAAGGGGACCTCGCCGGCGTGGAACTCAAGCGCGAGGAAGTTGGGAATTGATGCGCAAAAATGTACTGAAGCCAGAGTGCCGATGGGGCTGCTAATGTTATGCGGAGCAACCGGCACCGTAAAGCTGTCGGCGTATTCGGCGATGCGGCGCGCCTCGGCCAGCCCCCCCACCTTTTGCAGATCGGGTGTGGCGACGCTGAGGCATTGCCCCTCAAGCAGAGGGCGAAAGCCTTCAAAGAGGCAGAGATTCTCACCGGTAGCGATGGGCGTAGCCGAGGCAAGGCGGAGCTCGCGGAATTCGCCGCTTGCCCAAGGCGGAAGTGGATCTTCCAGCCACAGCAAGTGAAAGGCCTCGCACTCCCTGGCGAGGATGCGAGCGTCCTTGAGGGTGAAACGCCAATGGCAATCGATGGCAAGGTCCACCGATGCTCCTGCGCCCTCGCGCGCACCCGCGATGAGACTCAGCATGTAATCGATTTCCTGGTTGGAAAGGCAGCGGTTATAAAGATCGCGTGCGTACGGATTGGGCACATCCACATCGAACTTCAGCGCAGTGAATCCCTCCGCAGCCACCTGGCGGGCACGCTTGCAGTACATTTCAGGAGTGAACCGCAGGGTGCTCGCGGTTTCTTCGAAATAGTTGGATTCCGCGGAGGTCTCAGGACCCGATTGCCACGAAGCCGCACGCGAACGCAGAAGGCAGTCTAGGCTTTCGAGGCCCTCTCCTCCATGGCAGTCGGCATAGATGCGCACCTGGGAGCGAAATTTTCCGCCCAGCATGCGATAGAGAGGCAAGTCGGCAGCCCGCGCGGCAAGGTCCCAGAGGGCCAGTTCGATGCCGGAAATCGCGTTGTAAACGATGCCGGCCATAGAGCCCGCTCCCGATGCAGCAAACTGCAGCTTGCGGAACAGGCGGCGAATGTCACGTGGATCTTCGCCGACGATAAGCCGCCCAAGCTCGGCGACGATGCTGGTCAGGCCCGGAGCAAAGAAGCACTCACCCAACCCGCGAACTCCTTGACTTGTTTCGATACGCACCAATGTCCAATCGAAGTTGCCTTCGACGACAGCGGTGGTGACCTGTGTGATCTTCATGGAAATATTTTCTTTCTGTCCCGTTGCCAAATCGGCGCCGAATTGTTTGATCACGGCGGCGGAACCACTTTTCATAACGAGCGAGGATCATATTGAATAACATTCAGGGCGTACGCGCCATCAATTTGCAGCGTAGCGCCGGATATGTAGCTTGCCTCGTCGGAGCCCAGGAAAGCGACTGCGTCAGCGACATCGGTTATCGTTCCGACGCGCCGCAAAGGTATCCAACGAGCAAAGTTGTCGCGTCCAATGCGATCGAGAACCTCGCGGTTGATATCGGTTTCAATGGCGCCGGGAGCAATGCCGACCACGCGGATGCCGAATTCTGCCCACTCGACAGCGAGTGAGCGCGTAAGCATGTCCAGGCCCGCCTTCGACACGCAGTAGTGCGTGGTTCCCAGCCTGGGTACGGTTGCGTGAACGGAGGAAATATTTACAATCACACCGCCACGAACATTCGACCGCATACGGCAGGCGCAGCTGCGAGCAACAAGAAAAGCCCCGCGGAGATTCGTGTCGAGTACACGGTCCCACTCATCCACGGTCAGATCGAAGGCGGCCTTCACTGACTCGACACCAGCATTGTTGACAACGACGTCGAGCCCACCGAACGCATCGCAAGCCGCGGCTACCAGAAGATCCACCTCGGATTCGTCGCGCACATCGGCGCGGAATGCGAAGTGGCCCGCCGTATCGCGGTTTCGTTCGAGAAGAGAGCGCGCCACGGTAGGATCGGCAAAAGTATTGAGGCAAACTCTGGCGCCCTCGGCGATAAGCCTTTGAGCAATGCCCGCACCAATGCCGCGGTCAGCACCAGTAACCAAGGCGCGTTTTCCTTCGAGACGTTTCATCGTGCCCTTACCAGTGGTACCCACGCACGGGGAGTCTTCAGTTCCCAGGTCACGACCTGCAATTTTACATCGACGCGGCGCATGAAATACTGTCTGCTGCCTCAAAAAGCATAGGATAGGATCTCGCAATTTGATTGTTTTTAAGCCTTTCATACTGAATACAGTTTGTCAAACCTTCCAATTACTTCCTTTTTTGTCTTACCTGAAACCGAGATGTGCGGAAATCAATCTTCTTCCAGCAACTGCAGCAGCCGCTGGGCGTCAATCTCTGCGCTTGGCTCTCGGCTCAAACTGGTGTGGGAAAGGCGTCAATGGTCATAATGAACGCCAGAAGACGGCGCCCTTGCCCCCGCTCCCCACGCGTGCGCTGGACACCGCCCTTGACACGCTCGCCGTCGTTAGAAATGTCAGGTCAATATGATGCGCACTATGGAGCATGTGGACCCGGACTCTGAGTTGCTCCGCGTCTGTGTGTGCTGGTGATTTATCCAAGAGGGTTAACTTGTTCCCCCGGGAGGTCTGGGCCACTGCGGCGACAACAGCATCAGCACAAGTGGGGGAGAACGCTTTCCAAGATGGACACAGTTGGTGTAAAAAAGAAATAAAGTGGCACCAAAAGAATGCATCTGCTATGGCATCTCTGGGCGAATTGCCCTCGGAGGACGAAAAGTGAGCCGCTGATTTTGGAGCTGCGCTGTTCCGTTTTTGGTGAACCAGATTCAGAATGTTCCTGTGACATACCTTGAGATGTTGGGGAAACGATTTGAGCTCTCCTGATATTCCACATTTACGGCGCTCTTTAAAGCTCTCACATCTGCTGCTGTACGGCATAATCATCGTCCAGCCCACTGCGCCGATGGGAATTTATGGTGTGGTTAGCAACATTGGGCGCGGCCACGTAGCTACCGCGGTTCTTATTGCGATGTTCGCGATGTTATTAACCGCCATGAGCTACGGCCGCATGGCTCGCGTCTATCCGCGGGCTGGTTCCGCTTTCAGTTACGTATCGGAGGAACTGCACCCGAAGTTGGGGTATATCGTCGGGTGGGCGATGCTGATGGACTACCTCCTCAATCCCATCATCTGCATCATCTGGTGCAGTCAGGCGGCCCGCAATGTCATGCCCGATGTGCCGTATTTCGTCTGGGTAGTGCTGTTCGCAATCTTATCGACCTTCCTGAATACGCGGGAAATCCGAACATCGGGCGGGGTCAACGCGATCCTCACCGTAGCCATCAGTCTGGTCGTGATTCTGTTCCTGGGAGAAGGTGTTCACTACGTTCTAAGCGTGGTACATCCGACCGGCGCGGAGCTGATCCGCCCCTTTTACGATCCCAAGACTTTTGCCGCTTCCGCAGTTTTTCACGGCACCTCGGTGGCCGTGCTCACGTACATCGGCTTCGACGGGATCTCGACCATGGCGGAAGAGGTGGAGAATCCGCGCAGGAACGTCCCATTAGCGACGGTCCTGACCTGCCTCTTTATCGGAGTGCTATCGATTGCCGAGGTATATGTCGCGCAGTTAGTCTGGCCGGCCGACCATCCTTTCACCGCGGAAGCTGTGGATACCGCCTTCGTGCATGTCGCTTCGCGGGTGGGCGGTCGTGTTCTCTTCCACCTGCTGAATGAAACGCTTCTGGTGGCCAATATGGGGTCGGCTATCGCGGCACAATTCGGGGCTTCGCGATTGCTCTATGGGATGGGCAAAGAAAACAGGCTCCCATCGCGGTTCTTTGGAGCCATCGACCAAAAGCATTCCATTCCACGCAATAACGTGTTGATGGTCGGAGCAATCGCGCTGGCCGGAGCTCTATGGATGACATACGAACAAGGGGCCGAACTGCTCAACTTTGGCGCATTCACCGCTTTCATCGGGGTAAACGTGGCCGCGCTGGTGCATTACACGTTCCGCTCCAGAGAGCGCGTGGCGTTTCCGTTTCTGATCCCGGCACTGGGGGCGGCGGTGTGCACATTCATGTGGTGGAACCTGGGAATGAATTCGAAGATCCTGGGCGCCGTCTGGCTTTGCGTGGGAGTCATCGTGGCGTGGGGGATGCGAAGGATGCGGCGGAAGCAGGCTGCGGGGCAGGCATTTGGAGCGTGATTCGACAATGCGAAGTCGTCCGCATGGTATCTGGGCGCGCCCTGCGCGACAACCCTCTGGAGAGTCATTGTCTTTTCGAGTCCATTTAGGGGTGATGAGAGATGAAATGGGGCGTATTTCTTGTGGGATTGCCGGTTGCCTTAATGACACAGTTCCTCGCCACCAGCCAAGCGACAGCACAATCCGCGATTCCGCCGACGCGCTTGATTCACGGGGGCGAGCTTTCCGTGGAGGCCTTCGACGACGGCTCGTACACGTTGCGATCGACGGCTGTTCCAGGCGATGTGCTGCACTCGGTCGTGGAGGTCGATACGAAGGCGGGTACGCTTAGGCCCGCGCTGTATCCGGAGCACCTCGGGTCAGTGGTGGCATTCAACGACGAACTGGGTTCGGGCCAAATGCTGACAATGACTCATACCGGCCTGCCGGACACACCCGATCTGGTCTGCGAGTTTCGCGTGTATACGAATCAACCGTGGGGTGACATTCGGGTGAAGGTTGTCAATTCGACGGGAATGCCGGTCGAGATTCACTCCACGCGTGTCGTCAAGAGCGGAAATGGGCCGGTTCTCAATCTAACCGGGCCAGACGCTGAGGATCGTGTCCTTTCCGACAGTTTCAGCGAGGACTTGCCCCTCTTGAGGGTGATGGATCTCGGCGACGCAACCGGTGGCCTCCACCGGGCTTTTGGATCACAGTTGATCTACAACCGGAGCAGCGGAAAAAGCCTCTTTCTCGGTGCGCTTTCGGCCGATCGATTTCTGACCGTCTTTCACCTGAGGAGCACAGAAAAGCTAGATGCGCACCTGGTTTCCTACGATGTGGAAGACACAGGAACGAACGAGGCTCTGCGCGGGGAAAGCGAACCTTACGGGCCTGAGAATTCCGTTCCCCTGAGGTTGGAGGTGGCGCCGGGACAGAGCGCCGCCACAGAGCGGCTAATGTTCGCCATCGGGTCCGACTACCATGCGCAATTGGAGAATTATGGGCGCGCCATTCGTACCCTACATGCGGCTATGGTGTCAACGCCCTCCCTGATTGGCTGGTGGAGCTGGACCGCCTATTACTCTGGCGTGACCGAGAACACGATGCTGACCAATGCGGACTGGTTGGCGCAGAATCTGGCGCCGCTGGGGTACCGTTATTTCCAGGTGGACGACGGCTATGAGTATGCGCAGGGAGAATATGCAACCGCGGATGGAAGTTCATTTCCCGACGGCGTGGCGTTCGTCGGCCATCAAGTGGAAAAACGTGGATTAATCTTCGGACTCTGGGTGGCTCCCTTCCAGGTGTCGGAACGATCATGGGTCTATGCGAATCACAAGGATTGGCTTGTGCATAACTTGCGCGGCGAGCCGATCCACCTGGGGAAGGTAGGCGGAACACGCGAGCAACTCTACGCGCTGGATACGACCAATCCCGGCGCGCAGGACTATTTGCAGAAAACCTACCGGACACTGGTGAACGACTGGGGCGCGCGCTTCCTCAAGATGGATTTTATGGACTCCGCGGCGGTGGAGGGAGTGTTCTACAAACCGAATACGACCGCGATGGAAGCGCTGCGGATTGGCATTCAGGTGATTCGCAACGCCGTCGGTGACGATGTGGTTCTCGATAAGGATGGCGGTCCAATGCTGACGCCCGTCGGGGTCGTCAATGCGGGCCGCATCTCGCAGGACACGGGCCACACCTTCGAGTTGACGCGCAATGCTTCATCGGCTATAGCGGCGCGCTATTACATGAACCACAATTTCTACGAATCCGATCCGGACGCGTTTACCGTGTCCGAGCAAGTGATTCCCGATCGGGGCTGGCATGGCAACACACGCCCTCTGACGCTGGATGAAGCGGAGGCGTCGATCGCGCTGTCAGCTGTTGCGGGAGGGATGTTCGAAATCGGAGACGATCTGCCTGCATTGGGCGCTTCGCCGCAGCGGCTTGCACTGGTCCGAAACTCAGACCTGCTCGACATGGCTTATTTGGGACGCGCGTCGGTTCCGCTGGATTTGATGACCTACAGGCCAGAGGACGAGCGGCCAAGTATCTTTCTGCTGACGGAGGACAGGCACCAATGGATTCTCACCGTCTTCAACTGGACGGAGAAGCCGAGTCACCACAGCTTTAAGTGGGGAGATCTGGGGCTGAAGCCGCGCGGTCCGGTGGTAGCTGCCAATGTGCTGCGGGGCGGTAAGCTCCTTCTGCACAACGATCAGCTCATCATCGATCAGTCGGCACACTCGGTGCGCATGATTAAGCTAATCGATAGCTCGGTACCGGCGCCCAGTCTGGATTTTGAGGCGTATGCTCCCGCTGCCGCGCAGGTAGGGGCGAAGCTCGAGTTCAAAGCCAGCAGCAATGGGGAAAGTCCCGTGCTGCGTTACCAGTGGGATTTCGGCGATGGAGTGAAGGCGGAGGGATCGACAGTTACGCATGCCTATACGCAACCCGGCAAGTATAAAGTAACTATCAACGCGACCGGGCTGGACAAGCGCACGTCTATGAAGGCTCTGACAAGTACGATTACCGGCCGCGTGCACACGGCTTATGATCCAGCCGCAAAGGTACGCTATCTGGGAAACAAGTGATGTTCAGAATCGTGAACCTTGTCACTACCGAGACTTTACGCGGGGGCCAGGCCCGGAGGGAACGAACAGCCTAAGCGAATCTCTTTGGGGAAGTGCGCCCGAATTTCGCGTTATGCGCCGAGGGAATCGATATGATATGAAAAGCAAAGCAATTGAAAGAGGATAGGTAGATGAGATCGGACAAGAAGCGCAAGAGCAACATGCTAATTGACGAACGTCGCCAACATATGCTCGCCAAGATTCAGAGCGACGGCCGCGTTCTGGTTTCAGAAGTGGCCGAATCGCTCGGTATCTCCCGCATCACCATCCGCAAGGACCTCGACTATCTGGTTTCCCGGGGTTTAGCTCAACGTACGCATGGGGGTGCACTTTCCCTTCAATCCGGCGCACTTGTCGACCCCTCTCTGCAGGAAAAAGAACATAAACAGTTGAAAGAGAAACAACGTATCGCCGAAGCCGCTGCATCGCTAGTCAAAGAAGATATGTGTGTTCTGCTCGACTCCGGCACTACGACTACCGCTGTTGCCCGCCAGTTGCGGCGGCTCTCGCACTTGACGGTGATTACGAACGCCGTGAACATTGCCGCCGAGCTTAGCGGGACGGACTTCGAGATCATCCTGGTTGGTGGAACCCTTCGTAAAAACTCCTTCTCGCTGGTGGGCCCTTTGGCCGAGGATGCGTTGAGCGAGATGCACGCCGATGTTCTCTTTTTGGGCGTGGATGGCTTTGACGTTAAACAGGGCCTGACAACCCCGAATCTAATGGAGGCGCGCGTAAACCGCGCAATGCTGAATGCTTCCACGCGCGTCGTGGCTGTCTGCGATTCCACCAAATTCGGCCGGCGCAGCCTTGCCGTCATTGCCCCAGTGAAAGCCATCCACACCCTCGTCACCGATGACCAGCTCGACAATGCGGACGCGGAGACGCTAGCGTCAATGGGTATCGAAGTAATTCGCGTCTAGGTAGCTGAAGAGAGGTAAGCCAGCCGAGAGTGATCTGCCTCCTCATTCGCTAGTCGAGTGGCATACTGGCCGTCAAAGGCAAGTCGCGCGACGAGTTGCCTACAAGAAATGTGTAGGCGCCAGGCATAAGTTTCCAACGGTCGGTAGCCTCGTCGAAAATCGATAGCGACCTTCTGCTGAGGGTCACCTGCACTTCCCTGGTCTCGCCGGGCTCGAGGGGCACGCGGCTCCAGCCGACCAGCCTCTTGGGTGGCTCGCCCGTAGCGACGGGGAGAGAAGCGTAGACTTCGGCAATCTCTATGCCTTGGCGGCGGCCCGTATTGCTCACTTTGAAGCGGACCGTGACTCCTTTTCCGTTCGTCTGGTTGTCAGGCGTTACATCCAGACCGGCGTAGCTATAGGTTGTATACGATAATCCAAATCCGAAAGGAAATAATACCGCTTTAATCCGGGCGTCGTACCACTTATAGCCCACCTGGAAGCCTTCACTGTAAAGGACGTCGAACACAGGCTTCGTGAGCCCTGAATTCCAGGCCCCGGCTGACGCGGGTCTTTCAGGAGGAGCAGGCAAAGCACCCGGATGGGGCATATCGGATTCCTCAGCCGGGAACGTAATCGGGAGCTTGGCGTTGGGATTCACGTCGCCGAAGAGAACATTGGCCACTGCGTCTGCCCCTTTGCTTCCCGGATACCAGGCTTCAAGTATGCCGTTCACCTTACTGGCCCACGGCATGGTAACCGCGGTACCAGTCTCCAATACCACGATAGTATTCGGATTGGCTGCGGCCACCTGTTCAATGAGCCGATCCTGGTGATTGGGCAGCCTGAGGTCAGCAAGATCGATGGCCTCCCGCGTCCATTGGTATGCGAAGACAATTGCAACCTGCGACCGTTTTGCAAGTGCGGCGGCAGCATCCGGGTCAGCGCCTGAGGCAAACTCTACCTTCGCGTTGAGAGCCTTGGCGACAACCGCCTTCAACGGAGAAGTTGGAAACCAGATCTGTTCGTTATGATTTTTCAACTCCGCGCCGTAACTGCCGGGCGGATCGACCTGGGCGGACCCACCCCCCGAGATCATGCCGACGTCGGCATGATCGCCAATGATGGCAATCGAAGTTACCCGAACCGGATCAAGCGGCAGCAATTCGTGCTCGTTCTTCAGCAGCACGATGCTCTCTTCGGCAAGCTGGCGTGCGGTTGTCAGATCACTCTCCGCGTCCACAACGCTCTTGCGAATGGGAAAGTCGATGATTCCGCTGCCAAACTCAGCACGCAGTACGCGTCGCACATGTTCGTTCAATTCTGTTTCGGATACTTTGCCGTCTAACACTGCCTTCTTCAGCGCTTCGCCGTAATACGCCTCGGCGGGCTGCTCCATATCCAAACCCGCTGCCGAAGCTTTTAGAGTGCTGTGAGTGGCATCCCAGTCGGAGAGCACAAACCCGGAAAAATTCCACTCCTTCTTCAATACGTCGGTTAACAGGTACTTGTTTTCGCAGGCGAAATCCCCGTTGACTCCGTTATATGCACACATCACGGCCCATGGGTGGCCGATCTCATTGGCGATCTCAAACGCCAACAGGTCGGTCTCGTGCAATGCCCGCTTGCCGATGACGGAATTCAGAACGCCGCGGCCGGTTTCCTGATCGTTGACAGCATAATGCTTGAGTTCACTGATGATGTGCTGAGCCTGTTCACAACGAACGCGATGCCCTACCATCGTCCCGGCGAGCAAGGGATCTTCGCCGTGGTATTCGAACGTGCGGCCGTTTCTCAGTTCGCGCGCCAGGTTCACACCGCCACCCAAACCCATGTTGTAGCCTTGCGCGCGGAGTTCTCTTCCAACCAGGCTTCCGTAAATGCAGGCGGCCTCGCTATCCCAGCTCGCCGTCAACCCCAGATTCGATGGCAAAGCCGTCGAATAGCGCCCGTTTACTCCACTGAAGCGCACGCCATAGGCTGCGCCAACCATCTGTAAAGGAGGAATGCCGAGCCGTGGGATGCCCAGCGTGAAACCATCGCCGCCGTTGCTCAGATAGGCGTTTGGGTTGGAAGGGCCGCCAAAAGGGGAACCTTCCCCATGAATCAGCCGGATCTTCTCATCGATGGTTAGTTCCTTGAGAACCAAATCCGCCCGCTGATCCGGCGTCAGCTCTTGGTCCATCCAAGGAAACTGCTTCTGACGATCACCTTGCGCGCCTGCTGTAGCAGCGACGAAAGCAAAGCCCAACAGTATCGCTGCCATTCCGGCGGTCCATTTCGAATTAGCCATCAATACTCTTCCTCTTTTCGACCTTAATGGAGTGGCGTCTGCAAGAACGGACACTGCTGCCCGATCTCAAAATAACGAGCAGGCGAAGGCTCAGTTGCTGTCATTGATCGTTGCAAGCGCCTGCCGGATAAGATGGTGCGACATGTGCGCATCGGGCATAATGAGTGCTTTTGCAAAGAACGATTTGGCCTGCTCCTTGTTACCGAGAGCTAGTTCGAGCATCCCCGCGTTATAGCAGCGCCAACCTGAACTGGCGATTACTTCCGGGTGGCCTTCGGAAGCGATAAGCGCCCTCTTCAAGCGCTCGTGTGCACTCTCCGCTTTGCCGCTCCCCAGCGCCTCTTCGGCGCGGATCGCCCACACCAGGCTCTCTGGGTTTTCGTTTACGGCGGCCTTCCGGAAGAACTCGCGCGCCTGGACTGCTTGACCGCAAGTGCGCGCCAGTATCGCCAAGTGGAAGTAGTCCCGCGCAGATCGTCCTTCGAGACTCTTCTCCGCCTGATTGTCGTTCAGGAAACTCGTGACGCGCGCACAGCCGCCAGCTTCAGCCCAGACCTCGGCCTGCATCTCTTCGATCTCAAAGCGTACCTGATCGGAAGAAATTCCGTTTTCCTCGCTGGGAAAGAAACGGCTCCCGAAGAGCGCCAGCGCCTGCTCGAACTGTTTGGCCTCGGCTCGCGTGAGTGCAAGCTGGTAAACGAGATCTGCGGGCATTTTGGATTGAGGCGCATCGGCAAAGGGGTATTGCGAGAGGGCTGCTGCGCGCTCCGGTGCGGACGCACCCTCCAGGCTCATGGCTTGATCCAGACCGGCGTACACCTGTGGGTTCTCCGAATCGTTGCGCAACCCCTCCCGAAAAGCAGCAACTGCACCATGAGGGGCGTTCTTGAGCCGAAGCAGCGCATCTCCGATGTCCACGTCGAGCATTGGCCTATTCGGATCGAGCCGCTTCGCGTCGGCCCACTGGGACATAGCCGCGTCTGCCGATCCTTTCGCAAACAGCAACGTGCCCAACAGGTAATGCGCCGTGGCATCGTCGGGTTGGGCGGTAACAGCGGCTTCCAGCACGAGCCGGTCAGTTTCGGTGGAAGGGAAGACGTAGCTAGTGGAAAGCCTCGATGCAGCTTCCCAACCCGGTCGTACACCATCATGCAGTTGCTGATGGCAGTAAGCAGAGTAATAGCGTACGAGTGGGTGCCCCTGGGGAAGCACCGACCCCGGCTCGCTCTGATCAGCTGCAACCGCCGGATAATCCCTGTCGAGAAGATTCAACGCGTTTGCGCAAAGTCCAAGCCGGATGTACTCGTCAGCCACTCGGAGGACGCGATAAGGATCGGCGGCCAAGTGCGGAGCATCCATCGATCCAGAGTCGACTTTGAGAAAATCGCTGGTTGGATCGGCAGCCAGCCGAAGTCCCGCTAACTCATCCGCTGCCTTCTGCTCGCCTGCGGCGCGGAGAACAGCCTCAAGTTCCTCGTCCGCGCGGAGGTTGTCCGGTTGCGCCACTGTCGCGGCGCGGAGCAGGGACGCCGCGCTCTGAAGATCGTGCTGTCTCGCGCGCATCTCTGCCAGGCGGATTGCGGCTGCAGCCCGGAGATCGGCTTGGCGATACGCGATCTCGTACGATGTCTCGGCTTCACGTGGGTGTCCGAGGCCCTCCTCGGCGATTCCCAGGTAATACGCGATCTCGGAGTTGGTCGTGTCGCGCATCTGTGCCGGCCTCAGCAGCCGCTCCGCGTCTTCGTACTGCTGAAGCGATGCCGCCAATCTGCCGGCGGCGATGGCTAGAGAAAGGCTTTGCGGAAAATGAGCAAGCGCCTGGCGATAGGTGGCGAGCGCCGAAAGAGACGCTCCGTTTGATTCTTCATCCCGGCCGGCCTGCAGCCAGTCGTCTGCGGATCGCTGCTCCGGGTCCGGAAGGCGGGTTGTGGGTTGCGGGCCAACCTTAATCGACGATTCGGGATCCCAGTCGTACTCACCCTCCGTCTGTTGAAGCAGCAACTGTCCGCCGCTATCGCGTAGCTCGAAAGCGAGTTTTCCGGAACTCACCGGGCTGGGGATTGTATGGGACCAAGTCTTCTCCGGCGCCAGATCGGCAGTTTCGTTCAAAAACGCGGCGCCCTCGCTTTTCAACGAGATCCGCGCTCCCTGGATTCGCTGGTTCACATTCAATTCGACCGATACTCCGGAGTCGGAACGATTGAAGTGCAGAATGCCGAATTTGTTAGCCCGGGAGATTCCTCCAATGGCGCGCACCGGCATCCAATACTCGCTGAAGTGGAGCGCCTGGCCCGGTTCAAGGAACGAGTAGGTCTCCTGGTTTCGGAAGAGCCCTGACTGCACCTCGACATATGCGCTGTCATTATCCGAGAGAACCTTGCGCCAATTCAGGCCGTCCGGGTCGGTGCCCCAGGACCAGATCTTTTTCCCAGGAACGTCCCGGAACTCGGCAAAATGAGCCGTTCCCGTCTGGGTTTTGGGGTTCCAAATGCCCATAAACGACTCGTTGGATCCGTGTGCGAAACTGGAAACTGCCCCCAAAGTCTGGTTCGCAATTATGCTTATGTCCCGAGTTCCCTGCACGCCCACCGGCCAACGAGAGACCTCAGTAAATCCGTGGGAAGCGACAAAGCGCATAGGATAATCGATCCGCGAGTCGTCCCAAACCTGGACGCTGGCGTTGTTCCACCAATAGTAGCGGTGGCGGATATCGCTGCGGTTGAAAAGCGTGACGCGCTGTTCGAGGAGTGTGGAACCAGGGCGCATCACCAGTTCGACTTGCCACTGCATGCCGTAGGGCCGATCGATATTGCCGACCCAGACGGAAGCGCTTCCGTCTGGATGGGATGCATAAGCAAAGTCCACGGGTGATAGAGATACCCAATTGTGCGAGACGGGGAAGTTGAATTCTACCCCAAAGGCGGCCCAGGCACCGCGGTACCCAATCTGTGCCTTCTTGACCGATGGGTTGGCGTAAAAGAATGGCTGTCCGCTGATTTTGTCAACGCACGTATAAAGATGACCACCAAGATCAGGGAGCACAGCGCATTTCAAGTACTCGTTTTCGAGAAAAACAGCGCGCCAGCTGTGCATAGACTTCGCGCCGGTCAGATTGTCTCTAAGGGTATAGGGATAGTTGAAACGCAAAGAAGTTGCGTACTCGTCAAACTGTGGATTGGGATCGGGCGCGGCTTCCTCGTACGTTGGTAAAGTGAGCGTGTCTTGCCAGACTCTGACTTGAGCTACGGCAAGCCGCGAGGCCAAAACGGTGAGCGAGAAGGTCAGCAGCGCACGAAAAAAAAGCCTAGCTCTCATTTTTTCAAGCCTCGACATGTCTCCTCAGGCTCAGCGCCGGAGTACACGAACCGCTGCAATCGCTCGATCCAGGCGATTGCAGGTTTTCTTATTCTATCTAATGATATCACCACTTACTTCTCAAATGCTTCGTTTCGAGGGGTGTTGTCGCGCAAAATCATTGAGGCATCCAGGATGTGACGCGCGCATGTCAATGGGCCAGAACGATTTACTCATCCGCGGATTGGATGGATTGACTTATTATTCCTTTTACTTTATTTTTGTTTCCTATTGGCGTTTCTATTGGTGTGATCAAAGTAGCAGCCTTGCTGCACGATCGGCAAAGAAAAGGGGGTGCGTTTGAAAAGGAACAGTGGTGGAAACGACGACACGGCGCAGGGCAATGCGGCTCGTGCCAACTCAGATTGCCATTCCGGCTCCTCTTTGCAACGCGATGCCCTCTGAGGGACGAACAAGGGCCAAGAAAAGATTTAGGAGAAAACGCGAACGATGAAACGCCTTCAGTTGTTATGTGCTGCAGGGACCGGCAAGTTTGCAAGCGCAGCCGGCCGCTTCGCGGGAGCAGTACCTGCGAAGGAGACGGAGCAGGCAAAGCTTAAGATTATTGCCCTTTCGGATTACCAGCCGAAAAGCATGTTACGCGTCCGGGAGACGCACGTGGAGCAGCCGAAGTACCCAATCATTGATTTCCATACCCATCTGTCCTTCTCCGCGGTGGAAACCAATGGCGTCTCGATAGCTGCGGAGCGCCGATTCCTCGGCACCCCGGACGGGTTGCTTGCAGTCATGGATCGGAAGAACATTCGTTCGTTGGTGAATCTGACCGGCGGATTCGAGAACGGGTTGGTCGAAGCCATAGCGAAGTATGACAAAGCCTATCCCGGCCGCTTTTATACGTTCACTGAGCCGTGGTACTCGCGCATCACGGAGCCGGATTATCCGCTCGTCCAGGCTGAGGCCATCGAAAAAGCCCATCACGAGGGTGCACGCGGCCTGAAGATTCTGAAGACGCTTGGCCTTTACCTCCGAGACAACATCACCACAGGAAGGCTGGTGAAGGTCGATGATCCTCGCTTCGATCCAATGTGGGAGGTCTGTGGGCAACTGCAGATCCCGGTTGCGCTTCATGTGTCGGATCCGATCGCATTCTATGCCCCTGCGGATCGATTTAACGAGCGCTACGAGGAATTGAACCGCCATCCGAATTGGTCTTTCCAGAGAAAGGATTTTCCCTCGAATGCCGAGCTACTGGAAGCAAGAAATCGTGTGATTGCCCGCCATCCCAAAACGCACTTCGTGGCTTTGCATGCCGGAAACTTCGCGGAGGACCTGGAGAATGTTTCTAATTGCATGGATCGCTTTCCGAACATGAGCGTCGATATCGCTGCGCGCATCGGAGAACTGGGCCGCCAACCGAGAGCAACCCGTGCGTTTTTCGAACGGTTTCAAGATCGCATCTTATTCGGGACCGACGCCACGCCGCATGGAGAAGAGTTTCCGCAACAGTTGTTTTGCGAGCAGCTTTACGAAATCTATTATCGGTTTCTCGAGACGAGCGACGAGTATTTCGACTACTCTCCGGCCCCCATACCACCCCAGGGTCGGTGGCGAATCTACGGCATTCACCTGCCGGATTCAATTCTGCGCAAAATCTATATGGAGAACGCCGCACGCGCATTGGGTCTTTCTATCGACCTTTCGGGGCGCGTCTGAATGAAGAGGAGTCGCCGGACGCGGTTCGCGCAACCCCGTTTTTGATCGGGCTGGATGATCTGCAGCGCACTTTATTCTCAAGCATTTCCAATTGTGTGTTATTATTTCTTTTCATGGCGAATAGTTTGTTTTAAGTCTCTGTTGTGCGATTGAAAGGGAACACAATGCGATGGCAAACGCTCGCACGTGAATGCAAGATAAGACTGGAGCAATAAATGGCGCCTGGAAGTAAGACGATCGGAGAAATTTACAATCAGCCCGAAGCCTGGACTCGATGCCTGGAGACACTGGATACATTGGACTTAGATCGAGTTGTGGGAGACAAAGATCCGCGCGCCCACCCATGGCTCTTAGTTGGCTGCGGCACCAGTTTTCATTTGGCAGACGCGGCCGCATATATGGTTAGGGCGTTGACGGGAGCGCCAGCGCGGGCGGTCCCGGCTTCCGAGATTCTGTTTAATCCGGAGCTGGAAGTACCTTCTGGCTCTGCGATTTTCCCTGTCCTGATCTCGCGATCGGGTCACACTTCGGAGGTTTTGCAGGTAGCGGAACTCCTCAGGCAGCGCCACCTGGAATTCCTGGCTGTGACCTGCGACGCGAACGAGCTGGCTCAACTTTCCCGTCGCACAATTCATATTCCGATCGCGGAAGAGAGCATCGTGATGACAAGTTCATTCACATCGATGCTTCTGGCTCTGCAATACGTTGCGGCTCGATTCGCCCGCAATGCAAACTTCATTGAGGCGCTTCGAAGGCTCCCTTCCGCGTTGAGCGGGCTTCTTCCCGTCTATGCGGATCAGGTTGAAGATTTCACCTCCACTCCGATTGAAGACGCAGCGTTCCTGGCCCAGGGCGCGCTTTATCCTATCGCACGCGAGATGGCACTCAAGGTCATGGAATCGTCATCGAGCTATGCTCAGTTTTTTCACACGTTGGAATTCCGCCACGGCCCCAAATCGATTGTGTCGGAAAACGTGCTTGTCGGAGCGTTGCTCTCCGAGAAGAGCTATAAAGAGGAAAGTCTGGTTGTGCTGGAGATGAAGGAATTGGGCGGGCGTATTCTGACGATTGCGAACCATATCACGCCAGAGGTGAAGCGGTGCTCGGACTTGGCAATCGAACTTGATGTGCCTGTACCGGAACTCGCGCTGTCGATCGTCTATCTGGTATGGGGACAACTGCTCGGCGTGCGGTTCGGATTGCGCAAAGGACTCAATCCCGACTCTCCTCGGAATCTTAGCCGCGTCGTTACCCTTGATCCGGTCCTGTAAAGATGGCTGAAAATCAGGTTTTCATCCCAAACTCCGGTCCAAGCACAGTACCGCAGGTTTTCCGAGAAGGAGTCAAGCAAGAACTGAATGAAAAAGCGTTTCGATGTGACCATTGCAGGCGAGATCAATCTCGATCTGATTCTGTATGGACTCCCTGAAGTAATGGCGGTGGAAAGGGAGTTGCTGGCGAGCGACTTCCGGATAACGCTGGGAAGTTCTTCGGCGATTGTTGCACACAATCTTGCTGCGCTCGGCGCCTCAGTCGGATTCGTCACCAGGGTTGGCAGCGACGCCCTGGGCGCGATTGCCCTGCAACGGCTAGCCGAACGCGGCGTGGACCTGGCGCGGGTCAGGCACGCGGAGGAAGGGCCTTCGACCGGCGTGACGATTTTGCTCGATCATTGTGGCCGGCGACACATACTTACCTATCCCGGGACAATGTTCGAGATGAACGCCAGCGATCTCGATCTCGGGTATTTAGCGTCGGGCCGACATTTCCACCTCTCCTCACTCTTTCTGCATAAAGCACTCCAGCCGGATCTGCCAGCAATCTGCAGGCAGCTGAAAGCGGAGGGCCTCACGCTATCGCTCGACACCAACGATGACCCTGAAGATCGCTGGTCCGGGGTGTTGGACGAACTCTTGGGGATGGTTAACATCTTGCTACCCAATGAGTTCGAGGCTTGCCGAATTAGCGGCAAGCCAGATGTGGAAAGCGCTATCGGTGCTTTGGCTGCCCGCGTGCCATTGGTCGCGGTCAAATGCGGCAAACAAGGCTCACTTGTGCAGTCCGGAAGAAAACGGTGGCAGGTGCCCGCGGAGGTCGTCACTCCAGTCGATACGGTTGGGGCCGGAGACAGCTTCGACGCTGGCTTTCTTTCGGCATACCTGAACGGCAAGGCGCCCGACGCCTGTGCCGCATTCGGAAATCGCACAGCGGCATTGTTAACCCTGCGTCCCGGCGGCACGGAATCATTCCGCGATATCAAATTGATGGGCGAGTTTCTGGCCAGTAGCAGGTGAGAGGATCACTTCATATCAGACTCGGCGCAGCTATTCATTCGTTGCCAGCAGCACGAGTGAGGCAATGTCGAACCTTCAGGCAGGGAGGCCGTCCATGAACCGTCTCGTTCTACGGCTTTGACGGGGTCGATGCGCGGGAAGGATACTCCTCGCTGGCATGCAGGATTGCGCCATGCTCGTGAAGCTTGCGTTGGAGATCGGGAATCGAAATCTCCTGAACTGGAACGTGTTCGTCGATCGCGAGCGCCACAGCGACTCCAGCAGCCTGGCCAATGATCATGAACTGCGGCTCCATGCGAATTGACGCGAAGGCAACATGCGTGGCTGAAAGACAAACGGGCACCAGTAGATTTTGCACTTCGGATCGTTTCGGCGTGATGGCGCGGTAGGGAATCTCATAAGGCTCGACCGGGATTTCGACGTCCCCTTCGTTTCGTACGCTCCCATCAGGCATCGCCACGCGTTCAACGTTGTGAGAGTCGCTGTTGTAGGACCCCATTCCGATGGAGTCCGGTTTGGTGCGCTCTGTTTGCAGGTCCGATTGCCGCAAGACGTACTCTCCTACCATGCGCCGTCCCTCGCGGACATACAACTGGTTTGGCCAGTGCCCCGTGTCGGCAAACTCGTCTTTGGGGAGACCCCACCGATTCAACTCGGCTCGCAAATTGGCAGGAACGCTCGAATCGTGAGAAAGAAAATAGATGAACGACTGTGCGTAGAGCAGGTGGTCCCGCCAAATTACGTCCCTGTCAGTGTAGGAGGCCTCCGGGTAGTTCCAGCTATGGCCGATGTAATCCGTCGAGATGGGCCCGTTGTTGTTGAAGTCCGCCTTGTGGTGGGGAATGGCCGTCGGATAGAAGAGGTCGTCGATCGTGGGCAGCCGATGAAAGTGCCGCTGGAATTCGTCTAGATAATGTTCGAGCAGAACGAAACGCGAGCGGTCGTATCCTTCGGGCCGAGGAATGGGAAGCCGGTTACGTGGATCATCAGTGAGGATCAAGCGGAAATTGTAGGCCTGCACTTTTTTGTCGCCGGAACCTCCCGGCGCCAGCGGACCGGCGATGATTTCAGGGAATAGATGGTGATGTTCATCGTAGGCGGGGAGCGGCCAAGCGAACTGGTGTTGCGGAGTGCGGCTGCGAACCCCGGCTAGATCCTCGCCGTATTCGTCAGAGCTTTCACGCCCCCACGTGTAACTGACGTTGGACTGCGCCATCAGATCGCCTTCATATGTGCAGTCGGCGTAAATCTTTGCTCGCCATTGCTGGCCATCAGATGTCGTGATCTCAACAATCGTGCGATTCTCCAGTGCGACGCCGCCCGGCGTGCGAAGCCGAGTGTGGTAGTAGACTCTAACGCCGGAAGCCCTGAGCATTTCGCGAAAGATAGCCTCGCTGACGTGAGGCTCCGAGAACCAATCCTCGCGACGGTCCAGGCCGTGAACTCGGTAGTGCGCTGCCGCCTTGCGATAAAAGTCGCGGGCATATCCACCAATAACAGTGAAGCGGCCAGTGTCCGTGGCAGAAAGTCCACCTGTGACCATACCGCCCAGATGCGCTCCGGGTTCGAGCAGAACAACCTGCAGACCTTCCTGTGCGGCAGAATATGCGGTCATCACGCCGGAAGCTGTTCCGCCGTAGACCAGCAGATCCGCGGTTTGGACGCGATCTGCGCCGCGAAGTGGCGCGGCGAGGAAAGTTCCGGCGAGAAGAAACACGGTATAAACACAGCGCCGGTTCATGCAGCGGCCTTCCTTCCTCAGCCGGATCAGGCACATCAGACCAGCGGAAAACTGCAACTACTCCGCCCAAAGCGGCTTCGCACTCATCTGCTTGCGCCTAAGGCGACGAGCGGCTTGCGCCGCTCGTCCATAGAGGAGTCAAGATAGTCCTAGAAGTGCAGTCTCAAGGCTAACTGGACGTTGCGGGGCGAGTTATACATTCCGGTGATGTTGCCGAACGACGAACCGCCGAACTGACCATTGGGTTGATTGAAGTCAACTTTGTTAAGCACGTTGAAGGCCTCGCAGCGGAACTCGAGCATCACGTCTTCGTGAATCGGGGTGTTCTTGATGAACGAAGCGTTGTCGTCGAATGAGATGGGGCTGCGCATTGTGGAGGACGAGCGAGGGACCGTGCCAAGCTCAAACGATTGCGGAAGGCGGAAGCCCGCGGTGTTGAAGTAGTTTTGCGTTTGGCCGGCGCCGCCGAGGCGATGATGAACCGAGCCAGAGGTGAGCGGGGCCGATCCCGAAAACACCGGGCGCGTACCGGCAAAAGCCGGAGCCCCAGTGACGGTCAGGCCAAGCGGGAATCCGCTGTAAACATCGATGATCGTCGTGACGGTCCAGCCGCCTACGAATTCGTTCGCCCACGTGGGAAGGCTGTTGGCATACTGCCTGCCTTTGCCAATGGGCAGCGGGTAGGACGCCGCGCCGACGATGCGTTGCGGAATATCTGTTGACAAATTGGAGTGTTCGTACTGCATGAAATAGTAATTCTGAATGTTCGGGTTGCCGGTTGGATTCAGGGAGCCGTTGATTAGATCGGTGACATTGCCGAGAAGTTTCGAGAAGATGTACGAGACCGATCCGGTCAGACCGCTTGGACGATTCACGAGCCACATTGCCTGAAACGCGTTGTAGGTGGCTGAGCCAAAGGCTATGGGTTGGATTGTCACCGAGCTGTTCTGGATGCTGGAACTGGCGCCGCTAGTGTATTCGGGGTATTCGGTCAGCAATTGCAGGCGCTGTACCGTGGGATTGGTCAGCGTACCGCTGGCTACTCCGGTGGCCCCGTAGAAGGGGTTTGCGACCTGCGCCTGAAGGTTGGTGACCTGGCTGGTCTGGCCTGGAGTGCCCCAGTATGCGGGTTGCAAATCGTTGGCGCGGAAGTTCATGGGCAGATCGACACCATGACTGCCGACGTAGTTGAGGGATGCCGACATTCCGCGGCCAAGGCTGCGTTCCAGGCCAAAATTCCATTGCTGCTGGTAACTGAGCGGAATCCTGCTAGGCAGGCCGGAGATAGAGGTACCAACGCTTACACCGACTCCTGCCGTCGGACCTGCAGGCAATAAAACACCGCTGGGAAATGGATTATCGCTGGTTACGGCGGGCGTAAATCCGGTGGCAGATGTGGGAAGATTGGTCCGCTGCGTAAACCCTATGTTGGAGGTTTGGTTGCTATATTGGCGCGAGGAGAGCGGCAGATAGAGAATGCCGTATCCGCCACGGGCCACAGTTCTGGGGGCAAATTCGTAGGAGAAGCCAACGCGCGGGCCAACCGCGTGGTAGAGGGTTTGCCAATCGCGCGTGGGATTGCCGTTGGAACCCAGGAACTTTGCGCCGCCAGTTACCTGAAAATTGACTTGCGACGAGATGGGATTGGTGACGGTGGGATCGAAGTCTGCCCAGTTGTTGTGGCGTTCCTGGTATCCGGTTTCAACATCCCAGCGGACGCCCATATTGACGGTCAACTTCGGGAACATGCGCCAGTCGTCCTGAGCGTAAAGGCTATTAACCCACTGGTTGAGAGCGAGCGTGTTCTGGCGAATAAGATAGCCCGCGGTGGGATCGCCGAGCAGGAAGGACGCCCAACTGGCGAACGCGCTCTGCCCGCCGGGCAGCGAAGAGTTCGGCGTGGGGCCACCGGTGAAGGTGGCGCCGTAGGTCAAATACCCGGTCGGACCGCTAAGGCCCTTTACGTTTTCGAGGCCTAGGCGGCCGCTGTATCCCAGAGCAAGGTCGTGCTTGCCCTTGTGTATAAGAGCGCTGGCGTTGAACGAGTGAACGTAGTGCGCCCAGTCGTTAAAGCTCGCCTGGTACGTCGGCGCGTATTCGCCCGAAATGCTGAAGTAGGGCAAACCGGTCACCTGCTGTTGGCCTGTGAAGGTGCTGGAGAAGCCGTATTTGGCGGCGTCGTACTGGAAGAAGTTATTGCCCGGCTGGAAATTGGTTTGGCGGGCAAAGCCATAGCTGAATTGCACAAGCGTCGATGGAGATACGGTCCAGATATCGCCCAAAGCAAACAGGTACGCGGTCAGGTGCTGCTGCCAGGCCGCAGGTCCTGTCGCAGTGTTGAGTTCGTCGTTATACGTGTAGTTGTTCTTGCTCTTGGTGCCGCGCATAAAGATGCGCTGATTCTCACCGAAGTTATGGTCGACCCGGAAATTGTACTGATCGTCGGCCGTCGTCTGGTTCTGAGCATAGGCAAGGTTGTTGGTCGTCCCAGGCAGGTTTGGCGCCGGGAAGAAAGTGAGCATAGCCTTGGCCACGGCGTTCCAACTGGATTGCGGGATGCAATAGCCTGCTGCATAGGCCGTGCCGTTGCAGGTCGCGGCTGCGATCGGCGTTCTGGGGGCGCTTCCGACATTCGAAGAGTTGGGATCGTAGATGACTGCGGGTGCTTCCGTGAAGATGCCTTGCCGCATCAGATTGGTAGGCACGGTGTCGGTGCCGGAGCTCGGTGCAAGGTTGCGAATGCCCTCATAACCGAAGGTGAAAAATGTCTTGTCCTTGCCGTTGTAAAGGTGCGGTATGTAGACTGGACCGCCTACAAAGACACCATACTGATTGGCTCGATGCGGATTCCGGTAATCGGCATGCCCTGGATAGGGATAGACACCGCTGCGCTTGGTAAAGTAGTTGGCGGCATCGAGCTTGTCATTACGCAGAAAATCGTAGACCTCGCCGCGAAGTTGGTTGGAGCCGGAATTCGTAACCAGGCTGAGAACTCCGCCAGAGGTGCGGCCATATTCTGCCGGGGCGTTGGAGGTGACGACTTTGAACTGGCCGACGACCTCGGCGGAAGGCGTGACGGCTGGCTGGCCCTGGCAGCAGACGATAATGGAAAGGCCGTCCAGGAGTATCTCGTTGTTGCCGCCTACGCCGCCGTTGGATTCGAAATTGTTGGTCGCAGCGGCTACAACCGCCCCGCGTTGGACAACGACACCTACGCCGAAGTTGGAGCCGGGCATAATGCCTGGCGCGAGGGACGCCAATCCGTATAGATTGCGCCCATTCATGGGAAGACTGCCCACCTGCTGGGACTGAACAGTGTAGTCAAGGTTGGAAGTCTGCAAATCGAGAGCGGTGGCATCCTGGGCCTCGATGACGACGGTCTGCGTCTCGCTGCCGACGCGCAAGGTGACATCGAGACGAACAGTCTGGCCGACGGTGAGCGTCAGCGTCTCGACCGTCTTCCGGAAGCCCGGCTTTTCAACGGCGACCGTGTAGGACCCGGGAAGCAATTGCAGAAATGCATAGACACCTTCATTGTTGGTTTGGCCATGAAGCGCAAAATTGGTCGCTTTCTGGATAAGTGTGATCTCGGCGCCCTGAACTACTGCGTTGTTCGGATCGGTAACGGTACCAGTGATGGTGCCGTTCTGAACCTGGGCATGGAGCATCAAAGGAACCGAACAGGCAAAAGCAAGCAGGAAAAGAAGCACGCCGGTAAATGAACGGAAGCGCCAAGCCGCCCGTTCATGAGACGAGGTAAGGCGCACAGGCGCATTCGAGTTGCGCGCTCCTATAGGTAAGGCACCATTGTGATAGAGCATCATTCGTCCAGCCTCCTGAATTCGCAGGATGTTCGTCAGCAACTGAATCCGGAACGACCCGCCATTGCGGCACAGGCCAAGAACCCGGGAGCTCACTTTTCCTGCATAATTGGCGAGGTTTAATCAATATTAGCTGACCTGTCCAGTATCAGGGCGTTCTGTTACTTTGTTACCTTTTATTATCTTTAACTTATCTTTGGTTGCGCTGTGTATCGGACAGAGCGAAAAAGCACCTGTTCGATGCTCCATTTCAAGAATTCAACGAGAAACCTGGCGCCCAGGCGATGTGACTGCCGGCTGTTAACGGTATCGTCGTTACTTTCCGCTTCACCTCGGTGCTTTGATTGACACCGCCGATCGGTCTTTGTACTCTGATCACTATTAAATCGGGGCCAAAGTCCGCTAAAAGGGGGAGACACCGGATATGTCGCAAGCGCCCCCCAGCTTGGAGAGAATGGGCCCTTCGGATTCGATACCGAACGCCAGACTTGTGGAGCACTTTGAAGGGATCTGCGCGAGCGGAGCGTTTGAGGGCTCACCAACCCTGAAGAACCTGCTTCGCTATCTTTTCCTTAATCGAGGCAAGCAGGTTAGCGAATACGAAATAGCTGTTGAAGCGCTCGGCCGCCGGGAGGACTTTGACCAGCAGCTGGACGCGAGTGTGCGGGTGCAGATTTCGCGCCTGAGGCAGCGGCTCAGGGATTTTTACCGGGTCGAGGGGCGTTTGCTGCCTATCCGGTTCTCGGTACCGCTGGGGACCCACCAGCTTAGCGTGGATGGGCTGGACAACGGAGCCTCAACGACGAGCGAAATGCTCGACCCGGCTGAGATCGTACAGGCCGCTACGCGACAGGGTGACTTCAGCGCGCTCCTGATCAATTGGAGACCACTGCCCAAGCTGGTAGTGGCGCTGGTTTGCCTGACAGTGATCCTGAGCTGCGTCACCATCTGGCAGTTCCTCGAAATCAAGGAGCAAAAGAGCGCGCTCGGCGCGCGGCCAGCGCCTACGGCGATGCTTCCCATATGGAAGGAATTCAGTGCGAACGGAAAGCCGATCGAGATTGTCCTTCCAAATCCGACTTTCTTTTCCTGGCAAGTGCAGAATCGCGAAGTTCTCATGGCCCGTGACACAACCGTAAACAGTTTCACGGATTTGGAGGAGGCGCCGGACCTGAAGGTGATCGAAGAAAAGTTCGGCAAGCCCACACTCAGCCAGCAATATGCAGCGTCATCGGATGTGATTGCATCCTTGAAATTGTTGCACTATATGGATGCCAGTTCGCAACGGGCAGATATTGCTATCAGCTCAGATGCTCCCTCGGAACTATTCGAGGGTAACAATATTGTTTTATTGGGCACGCCGGGGACCCTTGCGCCGTTCAAAAAACAGTTGGATAGGCTCTACTTCGAATTCGATCAGCAGGGATGGGCGATTCAAAACCGGCAACCTCGCGCCGACGAACGGGCTGTCTACTCTGCAGTGTTCGAATCGCCGACGCGAGTGGTCTCTCCCGGCTTGATTGCCGTGCTGCCCGGAATCTCGAAGGACACGCGCATCATGATTATCGCTGGACAGTCGACGGCAGCGCTGGTTTGGTTCCTGACTTCGAGCGAGGGTAGCCAACAACTCGAGAAGATGCGCCAGCAGACGGGTGGGGGGCCTTACTTCGAAGCCGTGATCATGTCGGAACTGGCGGGCAACACGATACTCAATAATCGTCTGGCTGTGGTTCGCCCGTATTCGCCATCGATGTCACGCAACTGAGGGAGCCGACGGGCGACTCACACTGGGACTGCATTCAACATTCAATGAGTTCGGTCAAAGTGCGTATTGCTGGGAACAGTTTGACTGTATCCGTCCGAGGAGCAAGGGCGCGGTTCGCGAGCCCGCTTCGGCTCTCCTTCATTAGGCTGGATTGGACACATAAGATCACAGGAAAACAGCAGCCACTCCGCCCAAAGCGGATTCGGACTCACTCTCTTACTCAGCCTGCGAGCAGAAAGCGCTGGATCGTATTTCCAAATATTTCCTTTGAGCTTATCAATTTCTATTTATAATTATATATTACGTGTTATTTCTTTTTTCGCAGATTGAGGACCCGGGAGGGCTCTTTACGATGAAACAGATGCTTCGTTTAACAATGTCACTGTTCTTTGCCACTCTCACCGGCTTTTCCCAGTCTTCGGATCACGGCGGTTGGAAGGTAGTTGGCCCGGGTGGCGGCGGCACAACGATTGCACCTACGATCAGCCCTCACGACGCACGGCTCGTGGTCGAGCATTGCGACATGAGCGGCGGTTACGTCACCCATGATAACGGCCTGTCGTGGCACATGTTCAATCTTCGCGGCGGCATCTTGGCATTCGCCTTCGATCCGGTAAACCCGCGGGTGATTTATGCGGGTAATGCTGCTCTTTGGCGTAGTAACGACGCGGGTCTGACCTGGACGATGGTTTTCCCCGACCCTGCCAGCAACACCATCGAGCACCTGATCGGCGACCATTCGGACTACTCGCTTACTTCAGCGGATCCGGCCTACCCTGGTGGGGAAATCTCCGCGATCGCTGTAGTTCCCGGAGACGTCGGGACTCTCAAGGGCACATCGAAACATCTCTATCTTTCGTTTCAGGCAAAGAACCGGCCAACGGCGAGCCCGAGTTTCCCTCCTGCGATTCTGGTTTCTTCCGCGGATGGAGGCGCCACGTGGAACCGTCTTGCCATCCTGCCACAACGCGTCCTGCTTCTCGTTCCGCAAAAATCCGGCCTGATTGCGCTCTCAGGTTCCACGGCCTATTCAGTTGACGATGAAGGCAATGTCAAGGAACTGAGTAGCCTGACCACGAATTTCAAGGCAGTGAGCGCGGCGCGATTCGGTGACTCAGTTTGGATTTACGCCACCGGCCGTGACGGACTCGTCTACCTCTCGGAGGACTCTGGTCTGCATTGGCGACCGATTACGCCCGATCTACATCAAAGCTCCGGCAAGTTTGAGGCGATTGCCACCAGCGATCAGCATTCGAATGTCGCTTACGTCGGCTTTAGAGGACTGCGGTTGGGCGTCGGCAAGGAGAATCTCTTCAACGGCATTGCCAAAACAACCGATGCAGGCCGATCGTGGAAGATCGTTTTCGAGGAATCGAACCGGCCTGCAGTAAATTTGAGTGGAAGCTGGATCGAAAGTCGTGCAGCGGAGGGCAGTTCCTCCATCTGGTTCGACGCGCCGTACAGCCTCAGTGTTGCGCCCACCGACTCTAAAGTTGTCTACGCGTCCGATCTCTTCCGCACCTACCGCACGCTTGATGGCGGCGCCACCTGGCTGGAGGTGAACTCCAAGTCGGTAGGTGATGCCTGGACGTCGCGCGGTCTCGATGTCACTACCAATTACGGGGTCGAGTTCGATCCTTTCGATTCTCACCACATTTATATGGACAATACCGACATTGGTCTCTTCCAAAGTGCGGATGGCGGCCAATCCTGGCAAAGCACCACCGAAGGAATCCCGGACGCGTGGCGCAACACGACGTATTGGGTCGCGCTCGATCCGGCGCGACGCGGTCTCGTTTGGGGAGCATTCAGCGGAGCACACGATCTGCCTCGCCCCAGAATGTGGCGCCACAGTAGTGTCAACTCTTTTATGGGCGGAGTCGGCATCTCGACCGACGGCGGCCGTCATTGGCAGCCGAGCAACGCAGGGCTGCCATCGAGTCCCATCACCCACATCCTTCTCGATCCTTCCAGTCCCGTTGGCCATCGCACCCTGTATGCGTGTGCATTCGGGCACGGTGTTTACAAGTCCAACGACAATGGCGAGAGCTGGTCGCAAAAGAACACCGGCATTGCCGGGGAGGAGCCTTTAGCATGGCGCATAACCCTGGCTCAGGACGGCGCGTTGTACCTCGTCGTGGCTCGGCGCAGTGAAGGTACGGATATCTCTCCATCCGGTGCGGGAGCCATCTATCGCTCACTCGATAAAGCGGAATCCTGGCAGCGCGTGGCGCTTCCCGAGGGTGTAAACGGACCCACAGGCCTCGAAGTTGACCCGCGCGATGCGCGGCACCTATACCTCACCGCCTGGGGACAGGAAGGCGAGGCCGCGGACCGGAATGGTGGTGTCTTTGATTCCCAAGACGGCGGAAAAACGTGGCGCACGCTCTTCACGGAATCCCAACACGTCTACGATCTCACCATCGATCCCCACCATCCCGACACGCTCTACATTTGCGGATTCGATGCGGCTGCATTCCGCTCCTTGGATCGTGGACTCCACTGGGAGCGTGTCAACGGCTACGACTTCAAAGGGGGACAACGCGTCTTCATCGACCCCAATCATGCCGGCCAAATCTATATCACGACAATGGGCGGAGGAGTTTGGCACGGACCTGCAGCGGGCTCCAACGGTCTCAACAAGACTATCCTCACCCCGGTTCCGGTTCCGCATAATCACTCCGACTAAAAGGCCCGCCCTTTAGTGATATCAATGCCCTAATTGCCGGTCTGCTTGATCAGCAGTTCGGCAGCGTTCAAAAGCGAATTTATAGCGAACACGCCCTATGGCTTGAAGAAGTATCCGGCCTCCAAGTTTTTAATGTGCACCGAAAAGAAGTGAAAGCATGTACGTAAATGAACTATTTGTGCGTATTAAATTTCTAATACTTGCTTTATACTTTCTTTGTGTTACTAATTATTTTGCTGTTGGGTGAATCATGAACTGGATGGGGCTTCGTCCATCGTGGCAGTAATGCGTAGGCAAAACGTTGTCCGCCGGCATTCGCGCCAGAACGGCCCGACTGGAGAAACACAGTGTCAAATCCTCTAGAGCAGTTGGCGCCGGCTCGGCGTGAGGGACGGCCAATTGGGATTTATTCTGTTTGTTCGGCGCACCCATGGGTTCTCGAAGCGGCAATGGACCAGGCGCTTGAAGATCGATCGGACCTCCTGATTGAAGCCACTTCCAACCAGGTGAATCACCTGGGAGGCTACACCGGCATGGTTCCCCAGGACTTCCGGCACCTCGTATCCCGGATTGCGCTTAGTAAGGGATTCGACGAGTCTCGCTTGATCCTCGGAGGCGATCACCTGGGGCCGAACCCATGGAGAATGCAACCGGCTCTTGCGGCCATGAGCGCGGCGGAGCAGATGGTTCAAGCCTATGTGCAGGCCGGATTTCGGAAGCTTCACCTGGATGCCAGCATGGCTTGCGCGGATGATCGTAGCCCGCTTTCCAATGAAGTCATCGCCCGTCGCGCCGCGTCCCTTTGTGCTGCCGCCGAGCGGGTGAGCGGCGTGCAGAGACCCTTTTATGTGATTGGCACTGAAGTCCCCATGCCCGGCGGCGCCACAGAGAGCTTGGCCGAGCTCGACGTCACGGGCCGCGAATCCGCGGAAGAGACGTTGGCCGTGCATCGGCGTGTGTTTGAAGATGCGGGCCTCGCTCATGTGTGGCCCCGGGTCATTGCCTTAGTCGTGCAACCAGGAGTTGAATTCAATAATGATTCCGTGGTCGATTACGTCCCTGCATCGGCTGCGCAACTCGTCAAACTACTCGATGACGAAGAGAACCTGGTTTTTGAGGCGCATTCAACGGATTACCAGCGCCCTGAATCCTTTCGCGAACTGGTGCGTGACGGATTCGCCATTCTGAAGGTCGGCCCGGCACTCACGTTCGCCATGAGAGAGGCCTTGGAAGCATTGTCCATGATCGAAGCAGAACTGGTGGATGAGGAGCAACGCGAAGACCTGATGGAAGTGCTGGAGCGGGCGATGCTCAGGAACCCTTGCAACTGGGAAGGCCATTACAAAGGCGATGCACTCAACATGCGTCTGCTAAGGCGCTACAGCTACAGCGACCGGATGCGATATTACTGGAACGATCCGGAAGTGAGCCATGCGGTTAAGAGGCTGATGTCGAACCTGGGACAGATATGCATTCCCGAAACCCTACTGAGCGCTTATCTGCCCGATGAGTATCGCGCAATTCGAGCTGGTTTGCTGAGCTCCGATCCGCACGCATTTATCCTCCACCGCATCAAGCAGGTGTTAGTCCTCTATGCTGCCGCCTGCGGAGTGAGAGGCAATGCCGCGTGGCGGAATCGGGCGCCACAGACGGTGTGAATTTCCCGTCACACCCGCTCCACTTGTGACAGGAAGATCGCCAAATTTCTTGGATTTTACTCGAACGGTAAGATGACGCGGCGAAGTTCGAAGCCGTGGAAGTCGCGCCCAATGCAGAGGCGAAGTGGCCGGTGCCGGCGATGCACACAGCGAAGCAATTCAGGATCGGCTCCGCGAGACTCAAACCTATCCGTCAGATCTGGATTCGCGCATATCATCTTCGCGCGTTGCTTTCAGTGTCGGAACAAAAGCGCTAGACATGCATTTTGATGATGGAGCTCGGATTGTCTTGAACGACTTCGGATGATAAGCGTTCCGCTTATTCCCTCAAACCTTGAGTTACACAACTACTTCGCCGGATCGAGCAGCGCCTGGTACACCGTTGCATGGCTGCGATAGTACAGCATGTGGTTATCCGGGCTTGTCATACGCTGTGTCATACCCACAAACACGATGTCGTTTGTGGGATCAACCCAGAACCACGTCGCAGCCGCGCCATCCCAGAAGAAGGTGCCCTTCCCGTCGGGAAGTATGGCGGCGACTGGATCGAACACTACCGCGCAATTGAAACCGTATCCGAAGCCCGGTCGCATTACATGCTGCCCGATCCCAAACGCCCCTGTCAGCAGATTTTCAGCTAAATGGTTAGACGTCATGAGCTTGACTGTCGCCGGCGCTAGGACACGATTGCCGTTGAGCTCCCCGCCGTTAGCCAACATCTGCGCAAAGCGGTAGTAGTCTTCCGCGGTCGACACCATACCAGCACCGCCTGAAGGCATCTTCGGCGGCGTAAAATAAGTAGTGCCGAGCGAAGTGCTTGTGACAGGAACCAACTTACCGTCGCCACCATCTCGATAATTTGCCGCAAAGCGGGTCAGTTTTTCCGTTGGAACAAAGAAGCCGGCATCCTTCATGCCAAGCACATTGTATATGTGGTCACGCATGAAGTCCGGCAGCGATTGACCGGATAACCGCTCGACAATATAGCCTTCGATATCCGTTGACATGCTATAAGTCCACTCCGTACCCGGTTGATAATTCAGCGGTATCTTAGCCAGCTTATCAATCATTTCCTGCAAACTCGCAGACTCCAGCGGCCGCAGGTCACGATACATTGCATCCACGGCCGTCGTTCCATTTCCATAAGAGAAACCCGCCGTGTGCGTCATCAATTCGCTCATCGTGGGCGCGTGGTCGGGATCGACAAGGATCATCTTGCCGTCCTTATCGATACCTCGGAATACCTTGAGGTGGGCGAATGCAGGAACATATTTGGCAATGGGATCGCTGGGTAGCCATTTACCCTCTTCGTAAAGAATCATCATGGCTACACCGGTCACGGGCTTGGTCATCGAGTAATCGCGAAAGATCGTGTCCTTCGTCATGGGCGCATTCGTGGCCATATCGCGCTGGCCATAAGTGCGGAAGTCTACAATTTTTCCGTGTCTCGCAAGTAAGGTGACAGCTCCAGCCAGTTGCCTGTGATCGATCTCGTCCTGGATCAGCGCGTGCAGCCGCTCCAGTCGCTCGGAAGAAAACCCCATCGACTCTGGCGTGGCTTGAGGCATCTCATCCTGACCAAATGCGGCAAGCGCAAATATGGGTATCACAAAACAAAGCGCCATCACCAGAACGGACAGCGACCGGGAGCAGGGCACAGGCGATGCGTCCATCATTCCGACAACTCCCTCGCAAGGTAAACACCCAGGGCAGAGCCTAGCGTGGCCGTCAGAATGCGTCTCGGTTTGTGATTCGTTGTAAACATTTTTTCCTCTTCGTGGCGCTCGCGCGAGGTGGGAACGTGGAATTCGGCTTGATTAAGGTCCGCGCCAGCATTTACCTCCCATTCCTCGTCTTCAGTTCTCGCGCTCACGGCGTTCCAACAGCCACAGACGAAGCGAAGAATAGGAGGGAATGCGCAATCAATCTCGCTACTGGAGTTTCCTGATTCGCGGCGTTTCTTCGGTCAAGGCTTTGCGCAAGAGTCAAGAAAGAAAAAGCAATTCGCCGTTCGGAACGCGTAAACCCCAGCCGTTCACGATTGTACGCCGCGAAAGCCCATGACGAGTAGAAAGATTGAGAGGTATTACGATCCTAGAGGTAATTTTTGAAAATATATAGGAAACAAAACTTCAACGAGATTGGCAACCATAGAAAAGTTATCGATCATTAATCTTCGTAATAATTTCGTCTTACATTCGGCGTTTCTTCATCTGGCGACCGCCGTACGCTGTCCATGGGGTCATGGGGAAGGGCGATTTTTCAGTCAGGAGTCGCCGATGCCGGAAGGCATGGCGCGGAAAAAGCTCATCGAGCACAGCTGTGCTGCCGGGCCCAGGTTGTGCTAGCCCAATTGAGATGAATCTGGGAAGGACTTGCACTTCAAACTTGCGCGCGCTAAATCTCACATAGTATGCATATGATCTTTGTATCACCTATAGTCATTGTCACCGTTTCCGTTAGCCCCGATCGGGTACGGTTGGGCTGAATAGGCGCCTTCAAGAGGAAACTCAATGAGCCAGCTCATTCTCGCGGAATCACCACAGGCTGAATGTATCGCAGACTATGCGTGTGAAACAGGCGAGAATCCGCTCTGGCACCCATTCGAGAAGCGCCTGTATTGGTGTGATATTCCCCAGGGGCGCATCTTCCGATACGATCCAGTTTCGGGATTTCACGAACAGTGCTATGAAGGAAGAGTTGTCGGAGGCTTCACAATTCAAAACGACGGTTCACTACTGCTGTTTATGGACCGCGGCACCGTTGCAATCTGGCGAGACGGGAACATCACTGAAGTAGTTTCTGAGATTGAAGCCGAAAGAGGTTCTCGATTTAACGACGTGATTGCCGACCCCAGAGGTCGGGTGTTCTGTGGCACAATGTCAAGCGGCGACTGCAAAGGAAGACTCTATCGACTTGATGTCAACGGATCGATTCGCCCAGTCCTCGAAGGGATCGGCTGTTCAAACGGAATGGCCTTCACGCAGGATCAAAAAGGCTTCTACCACACCGATTCATTTGCTCGCGAGATTTACCTCTTCGATTACAACATCGACAACGGTACGCTCTCCAATCAGCGCGTCATTGCAAGCTTTGCTGATTCGATCGGCCTTCCGGACGGAGCCACACTTGATGCTGACGGTCGGCTTTGGTCAGCGCTATGGGACGGCGCGTGTATTGTCCGGCTTCTCCCCGATGGCCACATTGAGAAGCGAATCATGCTACCAACGCCTCAGGTTTCAAGTCTGACTTTTGGTGGCGAGGACTATTCAGACATTTACATCACAACTGCAAGCGGGAATTGCAAGGATAAAAATGAGATGCTGGCAGGAGCCCTGTTTCGAGTAAGGACCCAGGTACGAGGAGTTCCCGAGTTTCTCTCTCGTGTAAGTGTGCCAACAGCGCCTCAGATTGTCAGCCGATGATCGCAGCAGTGATTAAAGAATCGTGGAAGACCGATGAATTAGATCGAACTTAGGCATCGGAACGCACTGGATGAGCTCAAGGGATCGGGCTTTCGATTGCCAACTGTCTGTTGGCATCGGACGCATGCGTCTTGCTCTCGGGCCGAGATGAAGACACGCTCGTAGCGGCGTGAAGCAGTTCGGAAATCGCGTCTTCGCTTCATTTGAAACTGCCGATGTCTCCAAAGCCGAGATTTTCGGTCGTGGTTGTGGCAAACACTTTGGCGCCCGCAAATGTAGCTTTAGCCCCAAGCTCACGTTCGATGCGGATGATTTCGTTCCACTTGACCAGGCGCTCGCTGCGGGAAAAGGATCCCACCTTCAATTGGCCTGCAGCAGTAGCAACCGCGAGATGAGAAATGAAGGCGTCTTCTGTCTCTCCCGAGCGCGCCGACACAACCGGGTTCCAGCCGGCCGACTGCGTCAGCCGGATCGCATCCAGGGTCTCGGTGACCGTGCCAATCTGATTGAGCTTGATCAGCACTGCGTTTGCAACCTGCTTCTCAATGCCTGCACGGATGCGCTCTAAATTCGAGGTGAAGAGATCGTCTCCAATGATCTGCAGGCTCTTCGGCGCGAGGGCCCGAAACTGAGCCCAGCCGTCCCAGTCCACATCTGCCATCGGGTCCTCAATGGAGACGACGGGGTAGCTCGTGCACCATCCCGCCAGCATTTTTGCGAAGCCTTCCGAACTGAAAGAACGTTTTTCCGAATGAAAGCAATACACCGAATTCTCCGCGTCATAGAAGTCGCTGGCTGCGATATCGAGTGAGAGCCCAACATCGCGGCCAGGCCGGTAGCCTGCACGCTCAATGCCAGCCAGCACAACATCGAATGCCTGCTCGTTGGAGTCTAGTAGGGGCCAGAAACCACCTTCATCAGCAACGCCCGCGAGCTTGCCCTGTTCACGCAGCAACTCCGCGGTGGCATTGTATACGTCATGCGTGATCTCCATGACTTCCGCATAAGACAGCGCCCCCACCGCAACAATCATGAAATCCTGCACGTCAATACTTCGGTTCGCATGCGCGCCACCGCCTATAATCTGAACCTCCGGCAGAGGCAAAAGCACACCATCTCCAAGATAGGCATGAAGCGGAATCCCTGCCGAAGCAGCAGCCGCATTCGCACACGCCATGGATACAGCAAGTATTGCATTGGCCCCGAGCCGCGACTTGGTCGGAGTACCATCCAACTCAATCATGGTTCGATCCAGATTTCTCTGGTTTAGCTCGCCACTCTGGATGAGCGCGGGACCAAGAATGGTCTCGACATTCCGGATCGCGGTAAATACGGAGTTTCCCAAGAAGCGTGCGGGATCTTTGTCCCGCAATTCCAGCGCTTCATATTGCCCAATCGATGCTCCCGATGGAACTGTTCCCCTGCCCCGGCTCCCATCAGACAGTATGACCTCTGCTTCAATCGTCGGATTTCCTCGCGAGTCAAATATTTGATAGGCGGATACGCTAACGATTTTCATTGGGCACTCTCCTGTTCGGAGTTCTTGTATCGCATCGGAAGGGCCTCGAACCACTGATCGGTGAAACTGGCCAGTCTCACGGGCGGATGGCGGAGTGTGTGCGTTGAAAAATTTCTAATGTGGGTGCGCTGGTCTTCTGACAGATACTCCACCGGGGATTTCCCATCCACTCTGGCCAGCATCAACATAACAAGGAGGCGCACGAGGTTTCCTTCCAGCTTCGTCTGTTCGTTACTCTCGTTCGACGTGAAACGTTCGCGGCCATAGCTGGACCAGATTGTCTGCACCATCTCCCTCCAGCTTTGTTCTGAAGATTGAAGCGCCAGGGATTTAAGAAAAAGGTGATTCAGTAGGAATGCAAGATCGAAGGCCGCATCTCCATACCACGCCACTTCACAGTCAACCAAAACAACTCGTTCCCCATTGACGAGAATATTCTTGGGACTGTAATCGCCGTGAGTCAGCACCTCGCGCTGCGATCGCAGGCGTGCAGCCTCGCTGTAAAAGAATGCCTGCAGCGCGGGATGCTGTTGAGCTGTGCTCAGCAAATACGGCTCGATGCGCAGCTCTTCAAAATTGCGCAATGTCTGAAAGCGGCCGGCGACTTTCGCGTTCCGGGCGGAATGCGTATGGATCTTCCCCAGCAGCGCACCCGCAGCAAAAGCCACCTCACAACTCCGGTCGCCTGCTATCATTCGCTGCTTCCAGGTTTGCCAACCGGCTCCCAGATATTCCATGGAGAAGAAACCGTGGTTCCCGCTCACGAACCGCAACCCGGGAACATTCTGCGGGCAGAACTCCGCAACATAGGCGATGTATGCAGCCTCATTGGCGTTTCGGCTGGTGTCAGCAAGCTACTTGGTGGCGACTTTCAATTGAGGAAGCGCGCGCTTGACCACAAACTCCTCGGCGCCGTCGCGGACAAGGTAGATTTCGCTGGAGACTCCTCCGGTCAATGGGATTAAATGCGCGCCGCCGGAGCGGATGAGCCCTTCCGAGCACAGCAGCATCTGCAACTCGCCGGTTGCGCTCGCCTCAGGCAATTGGTCTGGCAATTGTTTGACTCCGCAGGTAGTCGTAGTAGATTCCGGGACTATTGACGCCCCCACCCATGCCGCTGAGGCTTAAACCGCTGTAGGGCAAGCCATAGGTAAATACATTATGTGCGTTGATGTTCACTTGTCCCCGTAAGAGATCCAAGTCTGACGCACGGTCACTTCTCCTACTCCGGGCCGGCTAAAATCGCAAACTCCCTGGGCGAAGATTCTCTTAAGGTGCACCAACTGCGCGTCTGTAAGCGGCTGCCGATAATCTTTCAGGTCTAAAGGCTTCAGCACGCACTTCTCGGTCTGGCCGATCAGCGGCTCACCTGCTACCATGCGAGGATCCCGGAATGGCGGATACAGTTCGTCGCATCGCTTCGCGTTCGTTATCTTTTCCCCACCAGGGCTCCAGCACGCATCCACCAATTCTTTCGGCTTGTTGCGGGCAATCACTTGTTGGGCCAGACCAGCGGACTCGTCGGCGGCAATACGGTCAAGCCACTGGTCCATCAGGCGAACGGTGATGACGCCATCCGCCGGATTCAACAACAAGACCTGATTCGCGGCACTGCCGTTCGCGTGCTCGATGCGCAGCCTTATTTGGGCGGAGCGCACGCGGTCGTGCTGATTGCCCGCGAGATCACCGTAGTTGCGAGTGTCGATGATGGGGACCAAGCTGAGGCCACCTCCGCCCGTGTCGATTCGGCCTGTCTCGTAGGCAATCTGAAGCGCACGCGGGTCGCCGGAAGATCGCGCAGGACCAAGTTTACCATCCCCGTCGAAACCGCCGATGAGTTCGTTAAGTTCGAGAAACTGCTCGGCACTGATCGTTCCCTCGTTGAAGGCGCGCAGGCCGTACTGCACTCCGACATTGTCGAAGATCTGCGGTGCGGCGTCGGTTTTGGGATCGCGTCCGTAGATATTGGCTTCGTTATCTTGCAGCGAGCAGCGAACGCCCTTTGGATTTGTTATCGGATTGTAGACCTTATCTATCGGTATCGAGGGGCAGGCGGACGCCTGCAACCATTGGACGCCGAGGCGGCTTGCACACAGCCCCCATGAACCGTAGCCCGAGACGGCAAGACGCTGCTCGGGTGTCAGCGGGGGTTTCATCACATCTGCCACCCGATTGATCAGTGCGCAGTCCAGCATCGGTTCCGCGACCGACGTGGCGTCGGCAAAACTCGCGCCGGGTATAATGCCGTCGAGAAGGCCCGGGTAATTCTGCGCGATCAAGTATTGCTGAATCGCTCCTCCCGAACCGCCGGACCCGATTGTATGCACCGGGGCTCCAAAATTCTTGATGAAGTACTCTTTCACCATCATCAAGGTTTCGGCGTTAATGACATCGTTGGCGTTGTTCCCGTACACATCCAAGGTTGAGCCGGCCACGGCGTAGCCCGCAGCGAGCGAGCCGAGATCCAACGGCACTCCCTGACCCTGTCGAAAGCCCGTTCCGCATCCGCCGCCGAACGAATACACGAGACGCCCATTCCATCCCGGAGTTCTCATCCAAGGATCGGGAAGGGGCTGACCGGGCTGGTGCAGAAAAGCGATTCGATAAATTCCCCGGTTGATAGTTCCTTTCTCCACGCGGATGATGAACTTCACCTGCTTGCCTTCGGTGGTAGTCGTCATTGCGACGTCCGGTGGTAATTCAGCCGAGGGATCCAAGGGCAAGTACCCGGGCCCCAATTCTCCGGGCTTCGGTGGCCGTTTCATTTCTTCCGGGGTCAATCGCTTTGTGGAGCGATAGAAGTAATGCACACGCGTAGGGGCGTTGCAGTCGGCATCGACGGCTTTGTCCAGACCAGACAATTCAGTCTGACAGATGAATGGTCGCTGATGAGGGCCGGAGAATAGGGGCCCTCCGATAGGATGATTGACGAGTACGATCTCCTGTATACCGTGTTTGCCGTCGATTTGTAGGACATTGGCGCCGGGATTCAAGCCTTCAACTCTTCCAACGAAGATTTCCGCGGCCCCGCCAGGACGAAACATGCGGGTGATCGAATGGCTGTTTAGCCGCACTTTCATGGAATCGAGCGATGGGGCACTGATTTGAATGAGCGCGCTTCCGCCGCTGACCATGTCCGGCCTGCCGGACAAAACTTTCACCTCGAACTGTTGAGCAGACGAGACATTCGCAAGGGACGCCGCGAGGCAGACGGCCAACACCGCGGAAGCTGGCCTGATTCTTGAAGTGTGCATATTGCTAAGAGCCTATCGCGATTTCCAGCCGATGTCCAAAGGATTATACCCCCGAATTACGTCCGGGCTGGGCTGGTATATTTTGTTGCCAGCCAATCACTTCTACCGTTTTGTAATTTGATAACTTTGCGAGGTTTTGTCCATAGTTCTTATCTTTGCGGCAAACGGATCTTTATCTTCGGCAGTGAAACCAATTTGCTTCTAGTGCAAACCTGACTGCGCGGGGTGCCAGCAATTGTTAGCCCATACCCATGGATATGAATTCATAACAGACTGAAATTCTTTCGTGACAGCGATTTCGCTCTCAAAAACATGAGCCCAGGCCAAGTTGTCAGGGGACGATTCGCTCGCCAGGTTCGCGGCAGCACACCAGTTGAGAACTGATCGCGCCGAGGCAATGTGCTTTCACTGCAATGAGCTCGCGTTCAAGCGCGAGCTTTCGGTTGTCAAGCTCCCGCTGCTTGCGAATGAGTTCGGCCTGCGCGTTTTGAGCCACTAGAAGTTTCGCGTCCTTGGTCTTCACTACCGCTTCAAGCTCAACGACCTCCCTGACCTTCCCTTCGAGCTCGTCCGAGACGAGTCGGCGTGCCTTGTTCGCCTCTTCTGTGGCGATCGGATCAATTGCGAAGCGTGATGGTCCGCCCTGGCCTAATCGAGCCGCTCAAACCTTTTGACGCAGAGAATCTATCCAGAAAGAGAATGACAGGCGATACGCAATCGGATCGCGAAGACGCTAGCAACAACGTCATAGGCGTCTTCGCGAGGAAGTTTGGTTCAAAATAGAGGCTCGCAGTGGTGCAGGAGCCTTGGGCGACTAGGCGGCAAGTGGCTCTAACCTTGTTTATGGATTGAGCAGTCTCTTCATAAAAAAGTCGAAGAACTCCTCAGGATCGGAATGCAGGCGTACCTGGACATTGGGCTCGCTCGCCTTTATCCGCGTAAATCCCATCGCGTCAACGCAAACACACAGGGGCTGCGTCGGACAGAGATCACGATTGATCGTGCAGCTCAACCATCCATGCCATCTCTAAAAGAGACGGAGGCAATGCTCGCGGACTTTGATGATTGGCAGAGTAATATGGATGTTTAACGAGTACCTTACGATCCCTCGTTCGTGAATCCACTCCGCGCGAATCTGAGTGCCTTTCACGAGGAGGACGCCCAGGTTGTTCATATCCTGGTAACTTTCATTTCGCCTGACAAGGAGCGGCGCACTTGGGTGATCTCCTCTCATACGACCTTTCCTCCCGAACAAAGGTGTTCCATCGCTCCTACTTTGCGATGAACACGAGGTTTTCGATGATTCTGGTGGGGATTAGCTCCGAAGCGGCGGAGGCAATGGCCGCCGAGGTAGAGCGCGATCTACGTATGCATGAACGGCTGATGAGCCGATTCGATGTGGAGAGCCCAGTATGGGATTTGAATCGCCGCGCTGCTGAGAACGCAACTCGTCCACCCCACGACCTTTGGGAGATTGTGCTGTTGTGCCAAGATCATTGGAGGCGTACCCGCGGCGCTTTCGATATTACACTGTGGCCGCTGAACCAGCTCTGGCGCGAATACTCCGGCCGCGGTGAGGAACCAAGCGAAGAGGCCATCGAGCAGGCCCGTCTCCGGGCAGGATTCGAGCGTCTCCACTTTGATGAAGCTGCTCGCACTGTTCGCTTCCAGAGCGAGGGAATGAGCATCGATCTGGGAGGATTCGGCAAGGGCTTTGCACTCGAACGTGTGGCCGGCAGCCTGCGGGCGCAGGGTGTCGAGCGGGCGTTCCTGAGTTTTGGAGAAAGCTCGATCTCCGTTCTCGGTTCACATCCCCTTGGGCCGGCATGGCCGGTGGGTATTGCCGACATATTTCAGCCCTCTAAAACGGTCCATACATTTTATCTGCGCGATTCGTCACTCTCCACTTCCGGCACAGCGCCGCATAATTTCATGGGCGGTCCGCGAGTGTTCGGACAGATCATCAATCCGCACGACGGCCGACCCATTGAGGGCTACCGTACCATGTCAGTCGCGAGCCCGAGCGGAATTGAGGCAGAAGTTCTTTCCACCGCTCTTCTCGTAACTCCTGAACCAGACCGTACGGCAATTGTCTCCGAGCTCTCCATGGTCTCGGCGGTTGAGATTGTTTATCATCCCAGCGCGGGGAAGTTCGTTCCTCGCATCGAGTGGCAATATGGACTCTGATTCTTCGCTTTTTTCTTTTTCTTCTTCAGACGACACAGGTCGCGCGGACCGCCGCGAGTTCCTCAAACGCCTGGCGGTCCTCGCCACTTCTTCCGCACTGATCGCCCAATTGCCGTGGTGGTCGCCGTTGCGCGCCGCGCCGGTGGGAGACACACCGGCAGACCGCGTACGCCTCGGCCTGATCGGCGTGGGAACACGTGGGAATCTTCATATCGCACATCTGCTGCGCACACCGGGGGTAGATATCGCCGCGCTGTGCGACGACTACGAGCCCCATCTTCAGGCGGGCATGGCGCGGGTGCCGGGCGCCAAAGGCTTCGCCGATTATCGGCAGATGCTGGATATGCCCGGCCTGGATGGCGTACTGATTGCGACGCCTCTCTATCTGCACGCGCGGATGTGCCTCGATGCGTTTTCCGCGGGCAAGCACGTCTTTTGCGAGAAGAGTCTCGCTTACACTATCGAGGAGTGCCAGGCTGTCGCAGATGCTTACCGCGGCAGCAAAAAGGTATTTCAGATCGGTCATCAGCGCATGTTCAGCCCTGCCTTTTTGCGCGCGCTCGAGCTGGTGCAATGCGGGCAGATCGGGCAGATCAAGCAGATTCGCGCCTACTGGCACCGCAATGGCAATTGGCGCAACCCGGTGCCCGACAGCAGCCTGGAGCGCCGCTTGAACTGGCGGCTCTACCGGGCCTACTCCTGCGGACTCATGACCGAGCTGGCCTCGCATCACATGCAGGTGGCCAACTGGTTTCTTGGGACGCATCCGGTCTCTTGCGTGGGCTATGGAAGCATCAACTATTGGAAAGATGGTCGCGAGCTCTACGACAACGTCAACGTGATGTACCGGTACGCGAACGGAACGCACGTGATCTACGACTCGCTCATCAGTAATGTCTTCTACGGCTCCGAGATTCAGATCATGGGCCCAAAGGGAACCATCGAAGCTGAAAGCGGCCGGATCTACGCGGAGCATCCCGCTCCCGCGCCCGGCATTGTGCAGCTCATCAACGGATTGGAACATGGGTTCTTCGATACTGTACCCATCGGTGGGCCGAGCTGGGTGCCCGATCTGAAGAAAGACACCAAGGGCAGTCGGCTGGTCAACGACAAGACCACAGACGACGGAACTGCCATTTCACTCACCGCCTATGCCAACGCGGTCCGGTTGGGGCAGCCCATTCCGGGCATGATGGAACAGGCGTGCAGAGCCGGAGTATGCGTCTTGATGGGGCAGGCCGCGATGGAACAGCAGAAGGAGATCGCCTGGCCGGAAGGATTTAGAGAATGAAGGATATCGTGATCGCTAGATGGCGCATTCTCCAAGAATCACTGATCCTTTTCGGCTGTTTCCTTGCGGCAATTGTTGTGAACGTCTATTCGATCTTTCACTTCAAGACCGAGTGGAAAGAACTGCTCACAACGCTGCACATTACACTTGCCGTGGCAGCAGTTTTCTTTGTTCTGGTTGCGTTGCTTCGAGGGATTGTCTACTGTGGCAAGCGGGTCCTGCGACGGAAAGCCCATAGATCTGACTGCTCCTGACACCCCGCATCGAAACCTGACGGGCTCTGCCTATTGGGCTGTGTCTCATCTGGCCAATTGCGTATGGTTTCAGACGGCTAGCGGTAGTGATGGGTCGAGACCCACGCCCGCGAGAGAAACAGAAGCGCCGATGCAATGCTCGGCAATTCCCACCAAGGAAACTCATCACATCGTGACTGAGGAAGAGGCGGTTCATCTTGTTCTGGAACACGCCGGCGTCGCGTTCATGACAAAGGCTGTTGCCATGAGGAACCAGCAATCCGGCATGGTGATGAAACCACTCGGAGAGGAACGATTGCAGATCAAGACCTTTCTGGCGTTGCGCGCCGACGAATCCTCACAGATGGTCAATGAATTTGCAAGGGCGTTCCTGCGCAAGTGCTCGCCGCCGCCCGAAGCCGGAGCAGCACTCGTGGTTGGGGCCAAGGCGTGATAGACATTTGCACCAGAGGGCCACTCGCCTCTGGCCAGCTTCCTTTTCTCGCTGCGCCCCACGGTTAGATTCATCGGGATGTATTCGGCCCCTTTCCCATGCAATGAATCCACTGCACCCCCGGCATTTCTTTTACGAGAACTCCTTTGATTTATGCCAGTTAGCTCAATTATGACTTTGCAGCGTACAGATATGATGTATACTATATCACTAGAAGAAGAACGACATGGCCCCTCTAACGAAGACCACAACCCGACCGAAGCGCAGAATCGTTGCTCCAGCAGAGAAGCGGACTCAGGTCCGGCTCACAGTCGATTCCAGGTTCACCAAGACCTATTTCAACCAACTCTTTGCCGTGCTGAAAATACGCAACAAGAACGCCCTGGCCGAGCACATCATCATGAATTTCAAAAGCAAGGCAGCGCAGAAGCAGTTCCTTGCGTTCTACAACAACCAGTGGCTGAACATTCCATTTCAAAGTATCGACACAGCCTTCGTATTTCCTTTGACCTACGAGATTGCGGATGAGCTGGAAAGAGTGGGCGGAGAGATTCTCGGCGGCGTGAATAAATCCAAGACGTTTCGCGTGATGGTGGCCTACTTCGCGGCCATCTATAAGCTGAAGGCTCCAGTTCAATCCACATTCGTATAGTCTCGTTGTGCAATGATCGCAGGAGCTACCTGCCGCCTCTTTCATTCTGGCGACGGAGCGGATTCGCCAGGCGCTGTTGCAGGCTCAAGGCGTACTGCATCTCCGGATCTGTGAATTGGGCAAAGATGCCGTGCTTGACCGCACACAAGGTTACCATTCGCTTCCACTCTTCGCTTCCGGTACAGGCGATCCGCGATCCGTATTTCTGTGCGGCCATCTCCAGTCCAAAGACGATTGCGGCCTCGTCCTGGTTGAGTACGGTCACAAGGCGCCCGCGGTCGATGACTGAGACCCTGCCATTCAGCATGTATGACACGTCGCCCGTCTTCCGATTGATCGTCCAGATGCGTGTCGCGGCGATCTGGTTTGCAAGGACCTGCTGTTTCTGTTGGGCTGCAATCCGTTGTTGCGCGAGATCGGACCAATCGGTTGTGCTGTCGTTGTCCGGTGATGGACCGATATGCAGCGCGTCTGGTTCCAGCCTTGCGTTGAGCCGCCGTTGATTGCGCTGGTCTGCATAACGCCATCCGCGAAGTTGTGCGGCCGCCCGCGCGTCTCCTTCGCCAGCCTTGTCCGCGACCCATGAGCGGAAATCCTTCGGAAATGCTTCGCGCCGCTTCTGTTGGATAGACAACTTCAGCGATCGTACTTCGAGGACGGACTGTGCCACAGCCTGAGAGAGCAGGACCTTCTTGTCCGGCCACGGCAGAGCGGATGCGCGAATCTTCCTCTTTTGTTCGCGTAAGACGTCAAGAATATATTGTCGGCCTTCCCTGCCGTCTATTGTGAAGGCTTTGCACTGTTCCCGTCGCCGATTGCGATACTGGTTATACTCTGCCATCAGGGCACTACGTTCGGCGTGTCGCTGCGCCTTGCGTTCCTCCCTCAGTGCGCTATTACGAGGGCTATGTTGAGCACCATGTTGATCGTCCTCATAACCGGATGTTGAGGCGGGTGTCCAGACCCCAAGGGCCGCCTCAGTGGTCTGGCGGTTGATCTTTCCAGCGAAGTTGTTCCGGAATACGTCGGAAGCCTTTACCCGGATGTTCGAGTCAACGGCAAGGACTGTGTATCCGCCCGATTCTCCCTTCTCAAGTCTGAGATGAGCCTTCGAGAGAAGGCGATGGAGGTCCTCCCACGTGGCATTCTGTCGTGTCAGAAGTGTCCGCACGCTGGGGGCCACTTCCCGCCGCACGTAGGTTTGCAGAGATTCCTCATCGTGATAATGTTCCAACTTCGCAGCTGCCCCTGTCGGTTGTTCTCGGGCAGACCGGAGCGCGATGCGTTCGGATTTTGACACGGGTACAGCCTGCTTTGACTCTTCATCCCATCGCGTCATGCCCGGCGTGTGTGCCCAGCCATACTTCGCTTCGAGGCGACGTGCTGCGCCGTCGAGAGCGAGCCAGTTGTTATATCGTGTAGGGGCTCTGAGCGTTTGAGGATGGACTTTGTTCACCATGATGTGAATGTGAAAGTGTTTTTTGTCGTCGTGCGCGACCACCATATATTGGTGATGTTCATATCCAAGCGCCTTCAACGTTTGTACCGCTGAGTCTGTCCATTGTGGTCGGGTAGGGCGCTCTCCTGGAGGCCATGCCAGTTCATAATGGCAGACTGCATCCTTGCAACGATCGTTGAGAGACGCAACTCCTTGCATTTCTGCCGCTGCGGTGTCGAAGCTAAGAAGATTCCACGACAGGACTACATCGCCTCGCAAGAGAAGCTCTCCCGTCTCGGCATCACGCTCCTGTGTAAGGTATTCACGAAGCCGCTTGAAGCTGCTGGAGTGCTTTCGAGATGCTTGTACCTTGACAATCATGTTTACTTTGCGGCGACGGTGTTGAGCGCCCTCACTGCGTTAAGAACGGCGGACAACGTCGAATTCAGTTCCCTGCGAAGGTTTTCTTCATCCGGAAGACCCTTGATCTTCATGAGCAGGTACTTCTGAAGCCCACCGAGTCGAGCAAGCTCTCCTAGAGCCTTCTGGTCCACCTTCGAGACGATTCGCTTGTTGAGTGAGGTCCTTCGCATGTACTCGCTCATGGTCAGGCCGGCTTTCCTGGCCTGTGCTTTAATGATGGCTTTCTCTCGATCCGTTGATCTGACGAAGAGCCGCAATGTGGCGCCTTCAGTTCGTTTCGGTCTTGCCATTGTTCTCTCCTGTTCTGTGGGGTCTCGGGGCGCAGCCCTGAGCAAGATGCGCAACCATTTCTCCGAGTAGCCGCAGGCGGATTGGAGAAGTGGTGGTGGGTGCGCGGAACCCCAAAGGGGTTTCGTGCGCACAGCGCATTTCTTGCCATTCACCGTTTAGGCACGCAGTTTTCACCATTCAGAGCTCGTATTCCACGATATTCACGGCTCGTACTTCGTAATTAGTTTACTATATCTTTTCTGTCAGTTATGTATGATACTGTGATAATATTTACTGGTGCCTCTATAGAGTGCGTTAAGGGAGAAGTGCAATGGGGACGGAGGGACGTCGTAAAGTGCAGGTCTTTTCTTCGGAGATTGTGGAGGAGGCTCGTATGTTGTTGACCCAAAAAACGACAGAACCCGTGCCGCAACCCAGTTCGTTCATGATGGGAGCGGTGATACAGACGCTTTTGCCTCTTCTCGTGGAGTTGCGGAGAAAAGGCTATTCATTGAACATGCTGACTCATTTGCTGGAGGAGAAGGGGATAAGGATCAGTCCAACGGCTCTTTCTGGGTACATGGCGAAATTGAGTGGACCGGTTGAGGAGGCTCCGGTAAGGGGGACACGCAGAGAGAGGACGCAAACCTCAACAAATGCCTCGCAGGCACGCGGACATTTCATAATGAAGCCGGATGTAACGCTGTAAGAAGAGGACGATGCATGGCGCGCGTGACTTCTGTAACGAGCAGTAAGGGTGATATCCGTGGGCGGGCGGTGCCCGAGAAAAGGCTATGAACAGCACGTATGTCTTTCTCAACGATCAGGCTTTCACCGAAAAGCACTACAGAATCGCGGAGCTGGCTGAATTATGGGGAATCGGACGAGAGACAGTGCGCAAGATCGTCAAGGATGAACCAGGAGTCATCCAGATTCGCCAAGGCCGCAAGAAAGCACACACAACGTACAGCGTGCCTGAATCTGTTGCAAGGAGAATCCACTCCAGAATGTCGAATGTCGTTTAACTGTGATCAAGAGTGGGCGACTGAACAGGACTCCAAAGAAGTTTCCATTATGTCATCCCTATCTGGTGAACACGCTTATTGCCTTTATCTCTGTTTTGCGCGCTCCTCAGTCTGACGACTTCCCGGAACGACCGCGTGTAACTAGGCCTTCGGTTTAAAACAGTAATCGAAGTACATCGGTAATCGGAACTCTGATCGGGACGGGCGAATCAATATCTTTCAGTTGAGCTCAATCTTCACTAGCCCTTTCGCTGCAATTGAATGAGACGAGGGCCTAGCTTCCCTTCGAATGCCTCTTGAAGGATTTTGGAGAGGCGTTCCTGGCGCCCTGGAATCCATGCGGCATAGTGTGTCCGGAGGACTTCCTCCGTGTCCCCAATTAACTCCGCAACGTCGGGGATTGGCACTCCTTTTTCGAGTAGAATCCTGACAAAAGTGTGTCGGAATCGATGGGGGTGGGCCGGTGTCTCCCAGGGACCCGCCAGATCGAATACCTTGTTGAGCCTCTTGTTTCGCCAAATGTCGCAAAGCTGCTTCGCATTTTGCGTGATGCCAGCCGCAAAGATGAGCGGGCCATGAACCTTCTGCCGCGCGCGAAGGCGCTCGACGAGCCAATCTGGAATCCACGTGAACAGGGGTCGCTTAGTCTTGTGCATGCGCAGGAAGACGTCGTTCCCCCTGAGTCGCTTCCCGATGTCGAATGTTGCTACGTCGGATATGCGCAGGCCGGTGTAGACGGAAAGAAAAATGAAGTCCTTTGCGTCTTCGCCACCCCAAGTTCGATGGCCGGGGCCTTGACTTGTGGGGGGGCCGATCTTATCGCATGCCTTGTAGATCCTCGCCAACTCGTCATCGGTGAAGGGCGCCTTAGGCACGGTGATGGATGATCCGGTGGGGGCCTTCAAATCCTCCACGAGGTCTTCGGTGAGCCATTTCCTCTTCCTGCAGAATTTGACGAATCCTTTGAGGCGCTCGAGCTTCTTCGCCTTGCCCCGGATGCCATCGTTCCAGGAAGTGTAGAAGCGGTCCATGTCCGTCACGGTCACCTGGTCGATGTACTTGAGGCCGCGGCGGTCGCAGTAAGTACCAAGCTGGTTCGTGAACGTCTGGTATTTGGCGAAGGTCGTGGGCTGGATGTCGCGGCCATTGCATTTTGCCAAGAACGCTTCGACCACGTCGGCGATGGTTACGCGCTCTGGAGCCGCCAGGGCTCTGGATGGCTCTGGAACTGGGTCAGCTGTCCATCGACCGGAAACCTCAAGCTTCGCGGCGATTGCGCGCGCGGCCTCCCATTCCCACTGGCCCGTGGTTTGACGGGCAAACTTCCTGTTGAGCGTCCCGGAGACGAAAATCGGACAATCGCACCGTTTCCAGCCTTTCTTGCGCTCGTCGTATTCGGACGTACGGAGCTCTTCCGAGTGCCCTGCCTTGCACTCGCGACGGTGGCGGCGATAAAGCGCCAAACCCATGCCTGATTGTCCGATATTGCCCGACGAAAATCTAGTAAAATTCGTAAATCATTATGAATAATAGATATTTAAGTTGGGGCGGCTAGTGGGGATCGAACCCACGACATCCTGAGCCACAGTCAGGCGTTCTGCCGCTGAACTATAGCCGCCGTGTACCCTATCGATTGTAGCATCGAAGCGAATTGAACGCGGTTCGGTGGAGTGGGTCGAATCTGCCGCGGAATGATGTCGATGCGGCAAGTTTGTGGTGGGTCGAGAGGCTGCGCGGAGCGCGTCGAGTAAAATCGATCCGGGTTACAATCGAAAGAGGGAATCGGGGCGTAGCGCAGTCTGGTAGCGCATCTGCTTTGGGAGCAGAGGGTCGGGGGTTCGAATCCCTCCGCCCCGACCATCATCAACACTTTGGAACTAAACCGCTTAAGCCGTATCCTTTCTGAATTCAACAGCTTGGATACGTTCTACACAGATCCCTCTCGTCTATAAAGTCTATTCCGTAGAACCAATTCTACGCAGAAACGGTATCACCGGTATCACCCAAATTTCCTTCAAGAATGGCGATTTTTGAGGCTGAAACACCTGGCTGGCCGCTCGGGAAGAATGCCAAAAACAGAACGGTATCACCTCTCGCAACGGAATGGCCTCAGAACGCGGGCCGGATTCTCTGGCAGCCTCATCCGATCTACGACGTGGGAGCCCTCGTTCTATCCAAGCCATTCGTTCGGCCGTCGAGTCTGCCGCGATTGCGGTGCGACAACTCGTATGTCGCTCGAGTAGGTCAGGAGGGTACCATTTCGAAGCGCACCTGAATTTGCTTGTCTATTTTATAGGGAGGCCATCGATGCCGGCTTAGTAAATGCCCTCCATCCGTTTCAGGCTGGCCACCTGGTGCACCGTCGTTTCGCCAGAGTCTGATGCCGCTACAAGCTTCAAAGTCCATTTCATCTGCGCCTCCATCTTTTTGCAGAAGGTAGGTTAGGCTTCGAAGCTGACGCATTCAAGGGCGGCAACCCCACATTTTTTTAGACTCAGCAAACAGCCTGGCCCACGGGATTGATCAAAAACGCCGAGTGTTGGCAGTTTCAATCTAGAAATCACACCCAGAAAGAGGCCGTACTATACCAGGATTATGCAATCTAAAAGTCTTAAAGTGGCAATCGCGATGACAGAATAAAGATGAGCTGGCGGTTGCTCTGCGCACGATCAACCGTCCAAGAATCCGCGTTTCATCGCAATGGTTACTGCGTGAGTGCGATCGTTCGCGCCGAGTTTGGAAAGAATGCTTGTCACATGCCCTTTTACGGTTGCCTCAGAAATAGCAAGTTGCGAAGCTATGATCTTATTCGAGTTCCCCGTAGCAACTCGTTGAAGCACCGCGATTTCACGTTCAGTCAACGCATCGTCGGAAATGTGCTCCGCAAGTTCCGCTGCAATCTCGGTCGGAATGCAGCGCCTGCCTGAATGGACAGCTCGAATCGTAGGTAGCAACTCTTTCCGCAGCATGCTCTTGAGAAGATATCCTGCGGCACCAGCCTTCAGGGCGCGCATGGCTTGCACGTCGCCTCGATAGGTCGTCAAGACAATAATGCGAGCCTTCGGAAATTCCCGGCGAATCGCTTCGATCGCCTCGATGCCATTCATTGCGGGCATCTGTAAATCCATAAGCGTCACATCTGGATGATAGGCTCGATACCCCGCCAGAGCCTCCTGCCCATTGGTGGCTTCTCCCACCAATTCAATATCTCGCTCCTCCTGGATCATCGCCTCAATTCCCTTGCGCAACAGTGGATGATCGTCCACCGTAAGCACCCTGATCTTTTCTGCGATCATCGTCTTTACCTCCCTCCGCCAATAATGCGCCTGAACCAATACCAGCGCGATCGAGCGAGGCCAGTTGAATACGCAATACTAGCGGGAACAATCAGCTCGACTTCTGTTCCCGCACCGAGTCGGCTCCAGAGATTCAACCGCGCTCCAATCTTTTTGGCGCGTTCTCGCATCCCCGATAGCCCCCAGTGTCCCGGGCGTCCGCTATTCAAAATCGTCTCATCAATTCCATCGCCATTGTCGCGAACCCTGAGGCTCAACCCGGTGGAATCGTAAGTAATTTCTGCTTCAATCTTCAAAGCATTCGAGTGCTTCAGGGCATTCGCTAGAGCCTCCCGTCCGACTCGAAACGCCTCATCACGCACAACGGCATGCAGCACTTGGGGTGGGCCGACAACGCTCACGCTGATATCGGCGCGGCGGTCGTGGCTAAGTTCATTGACGCACGACGTCAAAGCCTCTGATAGACCCACGATCACCGTTTCTTCAGAACGCAAATTGCGAACTCGTTCACGACCTTCAAGCAAGACCTCATCGGCATGTTCCAGGGCTCGTTCCATCATGTCGTGAGTTGGATCTTCCTTCGTAATTCGATTCGTGATGGCTTGAAATCGTAAGATCAATCCCTGAAAACCCTGGAGGAGAGTGTCGTGTAGCTCGCGCGCAATGCGTTCTCGTTCTTCGACCCGCTCCTCAAGGCGGGTCCTTACCTGTAATGTGACTTGCCGCATACGAATAAAAAAGAAAAACCACAAGACACCCACGCCGGCCACTGCGTATAGCAGCCTGAACCATAATGTTTGATAGATAGCGGGCGCGATAAAAAAGCTGAGCGCCGCGCCAGTTTCGTTCCAAACGCCATCGTTATTGCAGGCGATTACGCGAAAACGATACGAACCTGGTCCAAGATTTGTATAAAAGGCCTCGCGACGCGTTCCCGCGTCCTGCCAGGTCAAGTCCTGGCCTTCCAGCATGTAGCGAAAGCGAACGCGTTCGGGAATGGAAAGGCTCAAGGCGGTATAGAGGATCTCAACATTCCTTGTTCGAGCCGGCAGTGTTAAAGGAAGCGAGGAATAGTACTTTTTGCCATTGGCGATGATTGACAGGACGGATACCGGTGGAGGTACCGAGTTCATTGGGATGTGGTTAGGGTCGAGCCAGGCTAAACCTTGAATGGTGGAGAACCAAAGCAAACCGTCAGTGCTTTCAATGACAGTTGGAACCTGTTCGGCCCTTTGCAACTCCGCGGGAAGACCATCCAGAACATCCAGGATTTTGAAGTTGGGCCGGTATCCTGGATATTGCAACATCAGCTTTAGCTCTGCTTCCGGGATGTGTACAATTCCGCGATTGTCGGTGAACCAGAGACCGTTTGCGGCGGTCTCCACGATTCCATACACGGCGCCAAAGGTCTCTCCGTTCGCGGCAATGATCGGCCTAAAGCGGGATCCATCAAATAGCTCAATCCCAAGGTCACCTCCGATCCAAACGTGTGTTCCGTGGCCTTGAATAGTCATAACATTGCCGACCAGAACACCGTCCTTAGGAGAATATATTCGCAGCCTGTCTCCATCGAGCATGGCAACGGTGTTGTTCAAGAATCCAAACCAGACGCGGCCCTCCGAATCAGTGAATTCTGATGGTGCTGTAGTTCGCGGTCCCCCGAGGCTCTCTAGGCTCGTCCATTTGCCATCCTGAAGGTGAAAGACTCCCTTTCTGGGAACCGAAACCCAGAGCCCACCGGAGCTATCCTTCGTAATTGCTTGCACGTATTCGCCTGGTACTTCGATCCGATTGGATCGAGCATCCTGAAGGCGTGAGATAGTCCCGAGCATTGGTGGAGATTCCGACACTCGCCCAATCCAGATTTGGCCATCTGGATCGCGATAGGCGCAGGCCACGAACCCAGAATGCCTCTTGTCCACTATTCTGCCGTCTCGAATCCTCATGATCTCCTGATGATTGCCGGCAGCTGCCCAGACGGTGTCGTCATTACCTGCGACCATTGTGAAATCGGATGATCCTGGAGGGAACCAAAGAGGGGAAAGAGCTCCTCGGCGAAAACGATCGAGTCCCATCTTCGTCCCCACCCATATATCTCCTTCGCGATCTTCCAGAACGCATTCGACATAGTCACCGGTGAGTCCGTTTTTTTGCGTGAATATTTCAGCCTCGGCGCCAAACTCTTTAATCTGAATTCCATTCAGGTGCTCCGGATGCGATACCCTCCTAATTCCATCACCTATTGTGGTTATCCATAGGCTGCCTTGATCGTCAAACGCGGCTGCTTCGGAACCGACTATAATCTCCGATGGGCGAAGTCGCGCGTGCATCCAGGGCAGAGGAATCGGCCTCACCGACCGACTAGTCTCTGCCATCCATAATGTCCCGTTGAGAGCTTCAGCAAAACCTTCCACTTCGTGCAAACGATCTACAGCGATTTGAAATCTGTGTGCCCCAGATGGAAGAAAGACCACCGAGTCCGAAGTCCCGACCCATAGTGTGCCCTTGCGATCAACGAAAACCGCATATGCATTCCCTGAGAAGTTCCAATCCGGCCCGACTACTTGCCACCGCGACCCTTGGAAGCAGGCCAGGCCACCCACACCTAGAGCCTTCCAGACCGTACCCTGTTGATCCCTTGCAAACTGACCGCGGGAGCTTGTGGGAAGCCCCTCCTGCTCACCGAAATTCGCCAGTCTTCCGCCTCTTAGAAGACTCGCGCCTCCGAGGCGATAGCCAATCCACAGACCGCCGTCGGGCATTGCCAACAAGGAATCGACGTTATTCCTTGGGAACGGGCCACCGGACTGCGGTTCATAATGCTCAAACCGGATACCGTCGAAACGATACAGCCCCGACGAGGTTCCAAGCCACAAAAAGCCGTCGGATGTCTGCGCGAGCGCATGGACGTCGCCAGGCGCACCATCCTTGACTGTCCACCCGCTGTGGTAGAACTGGTCGATTCGGAGATTGGGATCAAGGGCGGAGCCTGTAAGACAGCAAAGCGAACACCAAAGGAAAACCCCAAGACATCTTAGAGACAATTGGCTTGGTCCGAGACGAAAAGTCCACACAGAGACGAGCACAGCTTTCAAGCTGCGAGCTTCGAGCCGCAAAGGAGGTGTGCGCGGCCTCGTCCGGGGAAGGGACCTTCGTAGCATCGTTTCCGCCCACCGTTTGAAGCATAGAATACGCGAGCCAGACTACACTAGCCCCCTACTAAAGTAGGCTTCAGCGGGCCTCCAAACGCGATTGTCGAGATAGGAAAATGGGAGTAGCGTCTCAATGTGCAAAGACTCTTCTCGATGTTTCCAGCGGGCCCACCAGGTATTGCGTTGATGCTTTTGAGATTCTCTGTTGCCTCGGCCTTTTGTATCTATGCAGACGCGCATTGGTCACCGCTATCCACGCTCGGCTTCGTCTTCATTCTGATCATGCCGTCCCTGTTCTTGACTCTTGGACTTTTGACGCCCTATTGTTCCGTGATCTGCGGGATATTGGAAACTTTCATCGTCCTCTCGAGACATGACATATTCGACATCCCTCTTTTCCTCTCCATCCTCAATTCGGCTGCACTGATGATGCTCGGTCCGGGCGCCTACTCTTTGGATGCACGCATTTTTGGTAGGAGGCTCTTAAACCTTCCGTCCAGAAATTCACAAGACCTCCATAACGAAGGTGAAGGCGACACTCCCACTAGCCTCGATAAGGCCGCCACTAGCGATTGGCGGATAGTAGGGTCCAGATTCCCTGCGAATTACGGTTTCGTAGATTCTCGGTCGGACCTAAGCTGGCATCAGCACCTAAGGTAGCTCGCTGATCGCGGCCCAAAACCAAAAAAGGGTGAATCCATATGCTGCCACAAAGTTCCCCATTGCGGGTTACAAGCATATCGATATGCCTCTCCGCTCAGGCGTGCGCATTGAATGCAGCGACAAGCAGCCCGAATGAGTTCGCGGACGATGACCGCACACCGCGAAGCAACACTCTTTCGTGGCCATACGCGAACGTCGATCTGCCTGTGAAAGATTCTGGGGAGCAGCGTCATGTGCCCATGCTCTAAGTGTGTAATCGGGATCTTGTGCTCATGTTTCGTTCAACAAAAGCGGGGGTCGCATAAATGAAAACGGCCACTGAAGTTCCCACCATCTGGAATCGACTTGCCGAAGCTATGTATCTCAAGGACTCGCCAACGGCAGAGGTCAAGCTATCCGAACATGAATCGTTCTCGTTTGGGAGATTTCGGAGCAGCGAAGGTCTCCCGGAAACTACACGCCCGATCGCTGGAGAGGAGGGCTTTATAGTTGCCTTGCAACTCAAAGCTATACCTTTTATCGAGCAATTCTTCGGCAAGAAAAAGGTATCGAGTGGATCCTATCCTATCGGGGGAGTTAGTGCAATCGACTTACGGGAAGAGCCCGCAGTTCTGCTACCAAATCCTTTCGATGCATTGGTGCTGTATGTCACTCAAGCTGCTCTGGATGAAGTTGCCTATGGGCATGGTGCGCGACGCGTTGAGCAATTAGTTTGGCCGCTTGGGCATCCTGACCCCGTCGTCTACCACCTTGGGAAGACCCTTCTCTCGTCGCTTGAGCAACCCCATCACACTTCGAAGCTTGTCGTTGACCATGTTTTGCATGCCTTGAACTCTCATTTTGTCTGCTCTTATGGCGGTGTGAGAATATCAGCCCCGCAATTTCGTGGTGGACTCTCATCTTTGCAGAAGCGAAGAGCAACAGAGCTACTGGAGGCTAATCTGGATGGCAAGATAGCCCTACATCAGGTTGCAGAAGCATGTGACTTATCGGTAGGCCACTTTGCTCGGGCCTTCAGGCAAACCTTTCGCAGGCCACCTTATAGGTGGTTATACTCCGCTGCGACACACCGATAAAGCTCACATTATCGCTCCCGCATCAAGTACATCTAAAACTAGTCTTAGACGAAGGAACATTATCAGCAGAAAACAACACAATTTGGCTGTCTATGATGGATTTGTCAAAAATTGCAGATCATCTCAAGCTATCGAGCACATAAATAAGAAATCAGCATCCATAATAGACGCAGTTTGGCCCGATATTCGGCAACACTTCGCATGGTGTGCGGCAAGGACACGTTGAAATTTCCAAGATGAAGAGTTGAGGAGATGACAGCGATGAGTGAGGAGCGGGCAGTACAGCAAGTGCTTGCAAAATATGTGCGCGGAGCGGATACGAGAGATGGAGCCGCAGTAGCGGCGCTGTTCACCAAGGCGGGCCGCGTGGAGATTTCGTATAACAATGACCTGCCCCTGGAAATCTCTACCAGTTGAAACTGGAGTTCTCTCGTAATCTAAGCGGGAGGACGGAGTATGAAGAAGAGCCGTTACACGGAAGAGCAGATCATCGGGATATTGAAGCAGCACGAGGCCGGGGTGAAGACGGCGGATCTGTGCCGGGAGCACGGGATCAGCGCGGCGACGTTCTATGGCTGGAAGTCGAAGTTCGGCGGCATGGAGGTCAGCGAGGCACAACGGCTGAAGGCGATGGAGGACGAGAACCGTTGACTGAAGCTGTTGGTGGCGGAGTTGAGCCTGCACGGCGAGGCGCTGAAGGCAGTCATAAGAAAAAACGGCTGGAGCTTGCCGGTCTAAGAGAAGAGGTTGCGTTCATCTCGGTCGAGTTCCGGCTGAGCGAACGCACGGCCTGCAAGCTGCTGGGCGTTGAGCGGTCGAGCTATCGCTATGAGCCTCGGCCGGACCGCAACATCGAACTGCGCGAGGCGTTGGTGAAGCTGGCTCGGCAGAAGCCGCGTTACGGCTATCGACGGCTGCATGCGCTTTTGAGCCGTCGTGGTCACGAGGTGAACGTGAAGCGTGTCTACCGGCTGTATTTGGAAGAACGGCTGGCGGTTCGGCGCCGGAAGCGCAAGCATCTGGTGCGGGATCGTGCCCTGGCGCCGCGGCTGATCCGGCCCAACCAGGAGTGGGCGATGGACTTCATCGTGGATGGACTGGCGACGGGGAGGATGGTGCGCATCCTCAGCGTGGTGGATGCGTACACGCGTGAGTGTCTGGCGCTGGAGGCCGACACCAGCCTGGGCAGCGGACGCGTGACACGTGTGCTGGACAGACTGATCGAAGAGCGCGGCCGGCCGGAGAACGTGCGCTCGGACAACGGCCCGGAGTTCACCTCGCGGCGCATGCTGGGCTGGGCAGAGGACTGGAAGGTGGGGCTGGTGCACATCCAGCCGGGAAGGCCGATGCAGAATGGCCATGTCGAAAGCTTCCACGGGAGGTTGCGCGACGAGTGCCTCAACGCGCACTGGTTCCGCACGCTGAATGATATAAGGAGTACCCTCGAAAGCTGGCGGCAGGAGTACAACTTCGAGCGTCCGCACAGCTCGCTCGACTACAGAACGCCAGAGGAGTTCAGACAGAGAGCAGGCTATGCGGATGTGGAAAGCAAAGAACGCTTCCCACATCCGCACAGCCTCGACGGCGGCTGCGAGTTAATCTCGAAGCTAAACCAAAACCGGGAAACTCCAGTTATCAATGGTTGAGAAATCGGGGGCAGGTCAACAACTCGGGCAAAGTGGAGCCCGTTGGCGAATTGGTGGGGCAGGAGGCAATCGCAACCGCCGTATCGCAAATGATGCGACCGCACCCGGTGCGTGGCTCGAGCCACCATACGACCCATGACTACATTATTGAAGTGAATGGCGATAATGCGACGATCGATGCTCAATTCGTGGTCTTTGAGGTTCGTGGCAAAGAACGGCCTGCCACGGGATGGCCCGAGGGAGCGTTCGGAGCTCAGGGCACAGTGACTCCAATCGAGTCAGGCTACTATCGGCCAATCTTGCGTCGGGTTGATGGCATATGGAAGATCGATACGCTACGGATCGTCACGAATCTTCCCTTAGCCTTCCCCGGGCAATAAGGAGCAATCCATGAGAGCGATTATTTATCGGCGGTATGGCGGCCCTGAGGTCCTCGAACTTGCAGAGGTCCCGGACCCAAAGCTGGCACAGAACAGCGCGCTTATTAAGGTCAAGGCGGCGGCACTTAACCCAGCGGACCATGTACTGCAGGCGGGTCTTGGAGACTCGATCATGGACGCATGGTTTCCAGTGATCCCAGGCTGGGATGTTGCGGGCATAGTTGAACGCGTTGGTGCAGGCGTGACCGAGTTCGCTGAGGGAGACGAAGTGATTGGCTTTGTGCGTGAGGAGATTCTTCACCATCGCACGTATGCCGAAAAACTTTCTGCCCCGGCGTCCACCTTGGTTCGCAAGCCGCTCAATGCGACGTGGGCGCAGGCAGCAGGGCTGCCGCTGGCGGGGCTTACGGCATATCAGGCCATCGTTCACACACTGAAGCCGACGAGAGGCGAGACTGTTCTAATTCACGGAGTTTCGGGCGGTGTGGGCTCCTTGGCCGCGCAGATTGCTGTGGCTCACGGGTCGCGCGTAATCGGTTCGGGATCAACCGCAAGTCACAAGTATTTGCGTTCTATTGCCGTGGAGCCTGTCTTGTATGGAGATGATTTGGTTCGCGACGTGCGCGCGATCGCGCCGGAGGGTGTTGATGCCATCCTCGACTGTGTTGGTCGCGGGGTTCTTGTGTTCAATCCTCAGTTGGGCCGCGCTGGGCTACGTGCCTGCTCAGTCGCCGACAGCGCTCCTGGTGTAAAAACGGTGTTTGCGCGGATGGATCGAGCAGACCTGCTGCGGCTCGTTGAGCTTGTAGAAGCGGAGGAGCTAACGGTGCCCATCGCGAGTACGTATCCGCTCGAAGATGCGGCAATGGCGCAGATGGCACTGCGCAATAGTCAAAAGGGAGCTGGGAAGATCGTGATTGATGTGGGCTGAGGCCGTACAGCAGGCCGGCTGGCTAAGACGGGACAAAGTGAATTCGCGAACGGATCAATGATTGAAGATGGAGAGCACGCTCATGACTGACACTACAATATCCACAACAAAGGTATGGCTCATCACCGGAAGTACCCGCGGATTGGGACGGGCACTTGCAGAAGCGGTCCTCGAGGCCGGGCACAGACTTGTGGCAACAGGACGCGATCCAGGACAGCTCAAGGAACTGGTTGAGCGCTATCGCGATCAGGTTCGCGCCATATCTCTCGATGTGACAAGCGAGCGAGCGGCGACCAGTGCCGTCGCTGAAGCAATCAAGGCCTTCGGACGGTTGGATGTGGTTGCAAACAATGCCGGCTATGGTGACGTCTGCCCAATTGAAGACATGAGCATGGCCGAGTTTCGGGCGCAAATAGATACGAACCTTTTCGGCGTCGTTCATGTCACAAAAGCGGCAATTCCGTTTATGCGGGAGCAAGGAAGCGGCCACATTCTTCAGTTTTCTTCGGTTGGCGGTCGCATAGGCCCAATTGGGCGTGCGGCCTATGCTGCCGCGAAATGGGGAGTGGAAGGGTTTTCGGAAGTTCTATCGAAAGAGGTCGGTCCTCTCGGCGTTAAGGTTACGATCATTGAGCCAGGGGGGTTTCGCACCGACTTTGCAGGCTCGTCGACAACAATCCGCGAAGGACGTCCTGAGTATGACGCGACAGTTGGAAAGACCGCGCGGTTTCAACGCGACTTCAATGGAAAGCAACCGGGAGATCCGGCTAGAGCCGCGGCTGCAGTACTCCACATTGCCGGCATCGACAACCCTCCGCTTCGGCTGATTCTCGGCAGCGATGCCTTCCAGGCTATCGAACAGAATGATCCCGCTAAATTAGATTCCGACAGACAGTGGAAGGACCTAAGTATCTCCACTGACTTTGTTCGACGGTAATGCCCCACCTGGGATTGCGTTGAGTTTTCAAGGTCGAGGAAATGCGAAGGAATGGCGGTGTATCCGACGGATCGGAATAGCAACAAGCCTCAGAGCGTGTTTCCGGGACACATCATCGACCTGCTCCTGACTAAGGCATCAATGCTGCCCTTTGTGCGAGGAGATAAGCGAGACGTCCCGTAGGGATGTTTCCCCTCTGCGACGTAACGAACTGAAGCGGATTTCCCTCAAACCTCTCATAGACGTATTCCGGACGGTGGTCAGCGCCAGCGATGACCGAGACAAATTCTACAGACTTAACCGCGCCGGGGATCGTGCCACCGAACCAACGGGAACTAGGTCGCTGTGTCCATGCGACCAGCGAAACTCTAGCGCCGATGAGATAGTTCCCGTTAGCGCCGCTTCGTGCGGAACTGATGGCCTCACCGTTGCCAAAGACCGCATAAACGGTAGCGTCTGTGCGACTGACAGCAGACGTGATGACACTCCATTGCAGCGGGTTGTATGGAAGATTCCCTGACAGAACCGCTGCACCATTCAATTCATTTGGGCCCTGATGGCGCATCCCCGAACAGCCGGAAACCCAAAGGACGCAACTCATACCGAGAATAAGAGCCTTTCTCACATTGCTCCTCACTTCTGCGCTTTGATGGGTGTGGTGAATACGTAGTCGTTGTTGCGTAGTGGGGTATGGCAGTCTATGCAAGCATTTCTCAGATCAGACGCTCTTGCGTCCGGCTTAAGACCCGGCCCAAGCCACCGCCCCCATCCCCACCCCACAGTTGAACGGTATTTCTTGCTATCGCGAATCATCATCTCAACCTGAACAAAATCGCCCGCGCGAGCGATGCCCGTTCCGTCACCCTGCTCGTGCCACGTAGCCTTAGCAATCACGGTTCCGTCGGGCCACGGATTAATGTGGTTTTCGTTTATTGCATTGACCGCTACGTCATTCCCAATAACAACTCTGATAGTGTTGTTGTCCTGCCGATCCGTTATACCGATTTGCTTCCAATTCTTATAGTCTGGGTTGAAAGGGACGCCGCCTACCGTATCTTGGACCTTTCGTTTCGTGGCGTTGCTCTCGATCCATAGAACTCGCTGCTCAACAACCTTCGCCAGCGTGTTGGTGACGGATGGATCCGGAGGCGCCTGCGATACGACATATGACCTCAATATGGCCAATTGCTCTAGAGTCACCGTAGAGTCCGGGTGAACTCGCCGATAGGTTGATAGCGGCATTGCTCCCAGTTGAATCTGATTCACTGCGTCGAAGAGTATAAGCCTTTGATCAACAATGGAAAGGTCCCCAATCTCAGAGAAATTGAGATGCTTTCTCGCTCGGCGCACGTCATGGTTCACGATCCAGGAGACAGGCGCAACCTCATCGAACCATTCAGGTTTGGTTTCATTAGAGTGGCAGTTATAACAAGAATGCTTCAGGATGCTCTTGACCTCCGGAGGAGCTTGAATCTCTGCGCTCACCGGAGGATTCTCAAGGCGGGGCCCGATCAACTGTACTGCCAACAGTCCTAACGCCCCAAAACCGCACACACACAGCACCACAGTACGTCAGGTCCAGCCCAATGACATAAATATCTCCCCCACCTTAGGGTCAGGATCGCAGCGATCAGAGACTGCGGACAAGTTCAATCAAAAGCGGGACGTTGCGAGTTTCCTTTCCTCAGGTACGGCCAAGTGACGTCGTCACGAGGTCACAGGCCTGCAAGACTCTGACCGCCCTTCAGACATATCGTTCGCGCAACGCTCGTCTCGCCCGGGATAGCCGAGACTTTACTGCCGGTACAGAAAGATTGACTAACAGAGCGATCTCGGTATGCGAATATTCATGTCTCTGCTGCATCTCGACTACTGTGCGCAGAGTGGGATGGAGACGACTGATTGCCGTATTCATCCACTCGATCATTTCGGACCTCATAAGCTGGGTTTCGATATCAATGGCTTTATCCGGAATCTCTCGATGCCATTCGTAATCATCGCTATTCATACCATCGAAGGACGCTTCTGGATGAGATCGCCTTCTACGCAGCTCGCCGAGTGCTGCGTTGATTCCAATGCGCACAAGCCATGTGGAAAACTTTGAAGCGCCGTTGAAACCTTGCAGGTGGGCGAACGCCTTGAGAAATGTTTCCTGAACGAGATCCTCAGCGTCCTCGCGGTTCTTCATAATTCGAAACACTGCGCGGAACACCGTCGACGAATGGCGACGCCAAAGCTCGACAAACGCAGCTTCACAGCCGGACCTGGCGAACTGAACCAGTTCTTCGTCGCTGTCCAAGAAGTCGTCAAATCCGTCGAGGAGTTTGTGGATGTGAGGCGCCTCGCTCATCTCGTTGTCCCTCGCGATTGATTCTTTCAATGCGGCATCCCCATCGGCGCGGAACCATCACTGCACATCCGCTCTTTTCTGAAGCACACTAGGTCTTCAAGAATGCAAGTAGTTCTTCGTTTACCTGGTCCGCATGCGTGGTGCAAAGGCCGTGGGGCGCACCCGGGATGACCTTCAGCACTGAACTCTTGACCAGCTTCGCGGAGAGGAACGAAGCATCCTCTATCGGAACAATCTGGTCGGCATCCCCTTGCAGAATCAATGTCGGTATTTCCATTTGCTTAAGGTCTTCTGTGAAGTCTGTCTCCGAGAAAGCCTCAATGCAGTCATACGACGCGATGATCGAAGACTGCATGCCCTGCCTCCAAAATGAGTCCCGAACTCCTTCAGATGCCTTTGCGTCCGGTTTGTTATAGCCGTAAAACGGGAGACTTAGGTCCCTGAAGAACTGCGCACGGTTGTTGCGTACGCCGGCGCGGATGTCGTCAAACACTGTTTTTGGTAAACCGCCAGGATTGTTCTCGGTCTTCAACATGATCGGTGGCACAGACGCGATTAGAACCGCTTTCGCCACCCGCTCGGATCCGTGCCGCCCAATGTAGCGTGCGACCTCTCCTCCGCCAGTCGAGTGGCCAACCATGGTTATCTTCCTCAGGTCGAGTCTCTCCACGAGCTCGGCAAGATCGTCAGCGTAGGTGTCCATGTGGTTGCCGTTCCACGATTGGCTGGAGCGACCATGTCCTCGCCTATCATGTGCAATGACCCTGTATCCTCTCTGACCGAGGAACAGCATTTGAGCGTCCCAGGCATCGGCGCTAAGCGGCCAACCATGAGAAAACGTGACAGCAGGTCCGCTTCCCCAGTCCTTAAAGTAAATCGATGTCCCATCTGTGGTCGTGAAGGAATTCATTGTGCTTGCTCCGTATCTGTCGCCGTATCGAGCGAGTGTGCTTGAATGTGATGTTAGAGAGCTAACACAGTTCGTGATGCTCTGTGGATCGTCGCTAACAGGTCTTTCGCAAGCCTGATTTCAGAATTGTGCCCTATTCAACAAACGTAGGCAGGCCCATTTGTTCTCAGGCTAATCGCATTGGGGTCGATATTCTTTGCAAGAAAGAGCGTTACTTGGCAATTCCTGAGGAAGCTGTAGAACTCGACGTCTATAGGTCCCATTTACTGGCAATCGTAGTCGAATATGTGGTGATCGTTGTGCTCTTAGAGCCGCCTTCGCGGCGTGCTTGCTGCTCGCCGCACTGTAAAAGATGAAGCGACGCCGGCTCATTTTCCCTAGCGTTAGCCTTCCTGAAAAAACGTTTGCTTTCCAAAAAGTAATGAGACTTGGCTATTCCTGATGGATCTTACGAGGTCGGCAGCGACGGAACGCTTGCAATGGTATCTGATGTTGAAAGGGCCGTGATCGCAACGGAACACTCGAACAGCTGCGGCCTTCGAATTGAAGTCTTTGGTGCAGACGATCTGTTGCTTGCTCTCCATCCATCGCCATCTACCACTAGTAGATAGCTAAACCTGATCGGCTATGCCATCAACCTGCTGATTCAATGAATCGCAGTTCTAAGGAGAATGAGATGTCTGTCTTGATCTCGGCTTTCGTGTTGGGTGTTGTGTGCGGCCTCCGCTCCATGATTGGACTGGTCACCGCTTGTTGGGCGGCGAATCGCCAGCAGATACCCCTTGAGGGCACCTGGCTCTCATTCCTTGGGTTTCGCTTCACTCCCTACATCACGAGCCTTCTGGCGGTCGGTGAAGTGATCAACGACAAGTTGCCCAAAACCCCCAGCCGCCTTGTGCCTCCGCAATTCGGCGGTCGTGTGGTGATGGGCGCACTCACGGGATCCGCTATTGGGCTCTCGCAAGAGCACCTCGTCATCGGTGCCTTGTCGGGAATCATCGGCAGTGTCGTCGGAACACTTGCCGGCTCCAAGGCAAGAGCCTTTGCCGCGCGACTGTTCGGACGCGATTTGCCCGCAGCCTTGCTCGAAGACGCTATCGCAGTCGCTCTGGCAGTCCTTGCCGTCGTGACGCTTCGATAGAAATGGCCTCAGTCTTCCCCAGGAGTCTGCTCGCGAGTTACACGCTGGAGGTACAAGGAGCGAGCTATTGAATGTATGAGTCACGGCCTAAGGGAGGCTTTCGCATCTTCTTAATAGACAACCAGGGCCGAGTTTCCGTAGTTCCGAGGGTTCCCCAAAATCGACACTGCCCTGGCATCCGCTTCAAGTTGGCGTCGTCGTCGAAATTCGGAAAGGGGCTGTACCTTATCCAACGACAGCGACGGGAGAATATTCCCTTGCAAAACGATACTGTCGTGGACACAACGAATGAAGGAGGAAAAGCGATGAATGAATTCAGCTCAGCGAAGAACACGGCCGAGGTGCGGAAGGAGACCGACAGCCTTGGTGAAGTCGAGGTTCCGAGCGCGATGCTTTGGGGAGCACAAACGCAGCGCTCCCTTGAACACTTCAGCATCGGAATCTGCTTGAAATCGATCTTGTCTGAAAAGGCCTGGACGATCGCTTTCCCCTCGACCATTGAGTCGGTGCTTGACGTTCCTGTGCCGTTCAGGGCAATGATCTGAACGTAGGTTCCTTTGCTCGGAAAGACGATACGCGAATAGCTCTGTCCTTCCACAAGAAATGAATCTTGCGCATCGAAGCCATTTACTGTCGTAGCTTCCCAGAACGCCGCATGGTTGCCACCAAGATACATCTTGCCAAGATCGGGCTCATTCGCGCCCTTCTCGGCAACCAGAATCTGAACCTGCACACGCTGGATTTTCGATCCGGCTGCGTTCCTGGCAGGAACATAAGACTTCATCGAACTATAGCCGACGCCGTGGACGTCATGATTTTGAGGTTGACCCTCCGCATTCCAGCCTGTCGGAGCGTCCGGCAATAGCGGAACGAGCTTCCCCGACTTACCACATGCAGTCAGCACCAACACAATACCTATGCACGTCCTACTGAGAACTGCACGCATGGGAATCACCTCAGTTTGAGTTGGAGAAGCTGCTAAAGGCTATACAGACGCTTCGCTGACTGTCAAGCTGGGTTGGCTCTTCGTTGGCGGAATTGAAGTCCCGCCTGTACATTGGATCATGCGCACCGAAAGCTCGCGCGGCGGATGCTTGGCTGCAACGCAACAGCCAATGCGCAGTGCGATGGCGGTTTTCGATTGTGGAAAGAAAAAACATGTTAAAGCACTCAACTTTCAGCTGGAGCCTACGGTTGCTATCCGTTGCCGCCGTCCTTGCTCCTGCTCTCGCTCCCGCACAGCAGCGGCCTCCCGCGGTTCCGCTCATCGCGCACGATCCTTATTTCAGCGTGTGGTCGATGGCCGATCGTCTTACCGACGAAGACACCAAACACTGGACGGGCGCTCCGCAGCCGATCGCTGGCCTGGCGCGGATTGACGGGCAGACGTACCGGTTTATGGGCGCAATGCCGCGTTCCGTTCCTGCGATGCAGCAGACTGCACTTGAAGTCACGCCGACGCGCTCGATCTATACGTTCCAAGCCGCGCAGGTGACGCTGACGGTGACCTTCTTCATGCCAGCCTTCCCCAAGGATCTCGATCTGCTTTCGCGGCCGGTCACGTACCTCACGTTTGCGGTGACCGGCGACGGCCAGCACGGAGTTTCACTGCTGGTCGACGTGGATCCGGTGATCGCCGTGAACACGCGCGATGAAGAAGTGACGTGGGGGCGGAGCCGCATTCCGGGGCTCACCGTGCTCAACGCGGGCTCGCGCGAGCAACGCGTGTTGAACCGCCCCGGTGACGATCTACGCATCGACTGGGGTTATTTCCATCTTGCCGTGCCCGATTCGGCAGACACGCAGGTTGCCGCGTCTGCCGATGCAATGCGTAGTTTTGCCGATACCGGCGCGCTGCCCACAAGTGACGATCTCGACATGCCGCGGATGCCGCGCGATCACGCCGCGCATCTTGCCGTCGCGTTCGCTCTTGGCAAAGTCTCTGTCACGCCGGTCGTGCGGCACGTGCTGCTTGCCTACACCGAGGAGTACGCAGTTGAGTATCTGGGCCGCAAACTGCGCCCTTATTGGCAGCGCAACAACACCACCGTGCAACAGATGCTGGCGGCTGCGGAATCTCAATATCCGTCTCTCGTGGCGCGCGGGGAGACCTTCGATCGCGAGCTCACTGCCGATCTGACCAGGGCTGGTGGCCCGGCGTACGCACAGCTTGCGATTCTCGCGTATCGACAGACGCTCGCGGCGCATGGCTTCGCCGCCGACGTGGACGGCACGCCCATGCTCTTTCCCAAGGAAAATTTCTCCAACGGCTGCATCTCCACCGTCGACGTGATCTATCCTTCCGCACCGTTTTTCCTCTTCTTCAATCCCGCGCTGGTGCAGGCCATGCTCAAGCCTGTGATGGAGTATGCCGCACTGCCGCGGTGGAAGTGGCCGTTTGCGCCGCACGATCTGGGAACCTATCCGCTGGCCGATGGGCAAGTCTACGGCGGCGGAGAAATCTCAGAAGACAACCAGATGCCCGTGGAGGAGAGCGGAAATCTCTTGATCCTCGCCGATGCCATGAGCCAGGAGCAAGGCAACTGGGACTTCGTGCGTGAATACTGGCCGCAGTTCACGCAGTGGGCCGAGTATCTGCGCGATAAGGGGCTGGATCCCGCGAATCAGCTTTCGACCGACGATTTCGCGGGACATCTCGCGCACAACGCGAACCTTTCCATCAAGGCCATCGAGGCGCTGGCCGCATATGCGCAGATGGCGCAGGCGCTGGGTAAAACGGATGTCGCCAAGGAGTACGAGCGCCTTGCTGCGGAGATGGCGATGAAATGGCAGACGATGGCGACTGACGGCGACCACTACAAACTTGCCTTCGACAAACCCGGCACATGGAGCCAGAAATACAACCTGGTGTGGGATCAGATCCTCGGTTTGCATCTCTTCCCTGCTCAGGTTCGCCAGACTGAGATTGCGTTCTATCTCCAGCATCTCAACGCGTACGGTCTGTCGCTCGACAACCGCCGCGATTACACCAAGCTGGATTGGGAAATCTGGACGGCGACACTGGCCCATGCGCCGCAGTCCGGAGGCGTCAACGCGTTTGCCGCGCTCATCGCTCCCATCGGCCGCTGGATCAATAAAGGCCCCACGCGCGTTCCGCTCACCGACTGGTACGACACGAAGACCGGAAAACAGATGGGATTTCAAGCCCGCTCCGTGGTCGGCGGGGTGTACATCAAGGCGCTTTCTGATCGTGCGCTCGCGGAAAAATGGCGCAACCGCAGCGCGCCATAGGTTGGATCTGAAAACTCTCCGTCCAGATCGCACAGCACGACTGTGCCGCGCTTCGCGGCCATCCTTATTCGACAGTAAGTCCCGGCGTCAGCGAGTGCGAGAGCGCTCCCGAGGCAGCGGTCACCGAGAACGAGAACTTCTGCGAGGACGTTTTGGCGCCGCAGCCCGTGAATCCCACGGCCAGAGCCGCTCCGAACGCCAGCAGCACCACCAGGCGGACCAGACGCGCGCGCGCTTTGCGCATCCTGCGCACAAACGGCAACAGCGTCAGTCCAAGAGCCACCGGCAATGCGCCGCCGCCGAACGGGCTGCGCGGCCGCTCATTCACCGCTTTGCCCGGCAGCGTGATGGTCACGGTGACTATCGTGGACGGGGCGCCGCCGGATATTGTGGCCGGAGAGAACGACGCCGTCATGCCCAGCGGAAGATTGCTCGCGCTCAAGGTTACGCCCGCCGGTAGGAGTGTTCCATTCGTCGGAGTGACAACGAGAGAATACGTTGCCTGCCCTCCCGGCTGCGCAGTCACTGAGCCGTTGCCGCTGGCGAAGGTCAGCGTAAAATCCTGCACCGTTTCAGAGACCGGGCTGCTGGTGCCCGGCCCATAGTCGGCGTCACCTGAGTAGACCGCGGTGATCGCCTGCGTGCCGGCAGCGAGCGCAGTGGTAGTGAGCGTGGCCGAGCCGCCCGACACCGGAGCCGTGCCGATGGCAGTCGATCCGGAGTAAAAAGTCATGGTGCCCGTCTCGGTGGACGCGTAGGAGGGAAGGCTGGCGGTGAACGAGACCGCGTTGGTCATGAAGACCGGATTGGCCGATGAAGTGAGCGTGATGACCGGCGTGCCCGGAATCACGGTCAGCGTCACGCTTGCCTTCGCGGTGGTGTATGTCACCGTATTGGTGGGCATGAAGGTGACGGTTAGAGTCTGCGGCCCGGTGCCCAGAACGGTTCCTGCCACAGGCGAGTATGTGAACGTGCCGGCCACGGTGGAACTGGCGTCGAGCTGCGCTCCACTCAGCGGCGTACCGTAAACGATGTTCGCAGGCGTGGGCCATGTGATGGGAGGTACCTGCTGGAAGATTACATTCTCCGGGAATGATGGGTTGGTGGAGAACGTGACGCTCGAAACTGCTGCAGTAATAGTGCCTGTGTAGCTCGAAAGCGTGGTGTACGAGGCCACGCTGATCGTGAGCAGCACGGAATCGGTGGCGTTCGCCGGCAGGCTGGAGTTGCGCGTGCACGTCGCGGTGCTTGCCGTGCAGACCCATCCGCCGGTGGAAGAAGTGTCCACCATACTGGTGATGGTGAGCCCCGCGGGCAGCGTGAAGCTGAGAACCGCAGAGCTGTCGGTCTCCGTTGTCGTGCTGGTGTTGATCACGTTCACCGTCAACTGATCGCCGGTATCGCCCGACTTCACCACCAGCGGGCTGGGGTTGAAGGTGGTATTGAGCGTAGGATTCACGACCGGCTGCACGATTCCCGAGAGATCGAAGAGCGCGAATTCCAGCATCTTTTCCTGCGCACTCATTGTGTAGGAGGCGTTGTTATAGCTGGGGCACTCTGTGGGATAGATTTTGCCGGCGGTCGAGGCGTTGATGACGTGATAGTCGTTGTACATCACGCGCCCGCACTGGCTTGAAGCGGGCGCGCCCACCGGTACATTAAATGTCATCTGCATTACCGGATTGCCAGCCCCGCCGTTATACGTCACTGTGCTTGGCGGCGGGTTGCCAACGGTGTACGTGCCGTTGTTCAGCGTGACCCACGATTGTGTGGGCGCGACTACACTGCCCACGTCGTTGCGCAGGGTGCTGATGTCGATCTGGTTTGACGTGCCCGCTACCGTCGAGCCCGAGTTCTCAAGCCATTGCGCCAGGATGGCCCCGTCGCTGAAATTCGTCTGCACTGTTCCCACGCCCGAATTGATCTGGTACTCCGGGCTTATGGTCCAGTTCGCGACATTCCCGAACTGCGCGTCGTAGGGCGCGGCGGGATCCAGCCACGCATAACTGTAATGGGTGGCAAAGATGCGGCCGCCCGCCTCCGCGAAGTTCAGCAGATTGGTGGCGCCTGCCGCGGTCGCCTGATTGATAGCGGTTGACTGGCAGGGAAACATCACCATGTCGTAGGCGTTCAGGGGCGTGGCCGACGTACCGTTCATCAGGGCCGTTTCGGAGGGGGTTGACGCATTGATCTCCGCCCCAGCGTTTGCGCTGCCCTTATACAGGTGGATGTAGCCGCCGGCATTGACGGTCTGGTTGTCGTCGCTAAACTCCGTGTCGGAGATGCCCATGTCGCGTAGCACGCATTCCGCGCCATCCACCGAGCCGGTGGCAATGGCGATATAGGGCATGTTGCCCTGGGTGTGGTTAGCAGGCATGCCCAGTTGAAGCCCACTGAGCGGGCCGGCTCCCACTGTCTCTCTGAATTGCCGCTGCCATTTGCCCGCCTGAATCACGATGGTGTAGGTCGCGCCTTCAGGAATGTTCTGGAGGGTGAACGTGCCGTCCGTAGCGGTGGAGGTGAAACCGACTACATTAGCGCCGCTGGGCGTCTGGTTCGTGGTCGTAAGGCACTGCACACCCGAAGCCGGTGGGGTCACCGGAGTCGTCGACGCGTAGACCAGCACGTTGGGCAGAGGAAGGGGATTAGGCATTCCGGCCGCCAGCCTGGGATCGTAGACCGTGCCGCTGATGGTGGTGTTCTGCGCGGCGGCAACGCCGCAGGCAAGCACAAGCAGCCAAAGCAAGGCGATCGCGCCCCGGCAGTTCGCCAAACGGTTGTGAATGGCCGCGGAACGGGAGCGAAGAGAGCAGGAGAGTGCGGACATTTCAACAAACCTCTTTCGCACGGGCGGCCCTCGTTCACGCTGGTTTAGGCAGGAACCCGCCGCAATGCGTCCGACCTGTTTTCCGATACGGCTTCCCACCCACAGGAAGCCTTAGAGACTCATGATATACATTTCGATGGTTGTCTGACCCCAACCCGCGTACACGATCCGTTACTATTCGTTCGCGTCTTCCACCCACTTGGGAGTAAAGTCGCTGCGCGCCGCCTGCTGCTCGATCATCTTTCGCGCCTCGGCCACGTGCAGGCGCATCAGCCGCTCCGCCTCGTCGGGCAAGTTATTGCCAATGGCGTCGACGATCTGCAGATGCTCTTCATAAACGTCCTTCGGAGCGCGCGAAGCCCGTACGGCCATGCCCAGCACGCGGTAGCCCTCCGCCAGGCGCAGCAGAACTTTGTTGTGCGACAGCGTCATGATCTGCAGGTGAAAAGCACGATCCGCGGCGCCCATCTCCTCTTCCCGATTCTCTTGCGCCAGTTCCCAGATGTGATCCGCTTTCCTGCGCAGCGAAGCTACATCGGAGCGGGAGGTGTGCTCGCAGGCCAGGCGCGCAGCCAAGCCCTCAAGGAACTCGCGCACCTGGTAGGCCTCGCAGAGACGCGCAGCGTCGAGCTTCTGCACGAAGACTCCCAGCCTGTCGATGGATTCAACCAGCCCCAGCCATTGCAGCTCAAGCAGCGATTCCCGTACCGTGCCCTGGGCAACTCCCAACTCCTTGGCCAGGCTCTGCTGGGTAAGCCGCTCGCCCGGCTGGCTCTCGCCCGAGAGGATGCGGCGCTGGATTTCTTCCCGAACCTGGTGCCGGCCAACAGGCGCTTGCATGACCATAACCTACAAATCCTCCATTCATGGAGCAACGGCGCGGTTTCCGCCCCGGAGCACGGCTCAGCTTCATTGAAACATCACCATAGAATCTATCAAAATCGATTGTCAAGGTAAGTGCTTCTTTCAGGCCATTCCCTGCCGGCGAGGCTCGCGCCATCCAAAAGCGTTCTCAAAATGCACAAAATCAGCAGGTTTGCCGGCCTCCAAGTAGACACTGACCACGTCGAAACGCACCTGCGGAGCGGGGTTGCCCGGCAGTTGCCGCACGTATTGCCGGGCCAAACGGCGCAGCACGTTGCGCTTATGGAGGTCGATTGCGGCTTCGGCAGGGTTCAAATCGCGGGCGGTGCGGGTTTTGATCTCGAAAAAGCAGAGCATCGGCCCCTGCCAAGCCACCAGATCGAGGTCGCCGGGTTGGTTGCCTCCCGACCATCGCCGCGCCACCACCGTGTAGCCCTTGCGCAGAAGGTAGAAGCAGGCGGCTTCCTCGCCCTCAATCCCAGTGAGCAGGTGGGCGGGCAAGCTGGCCGCCCGGCCACGGCGCGCAGCGAGAGCATCCAGACCAGCAAGGGACCGCTCCAGCAATTCAGCGCGCATTTCCAACGTCCATTCCATCGCCAACCATTGTGGCCCGGCCGGGCGAGGCGCGCAAATGGGCTGGGAGGCAAATCGTCTCCGAGATTGCCGCATGCGGTATGCCGAGTAACTCGGCCGCAGGACAAAAAGAATTGGGCCGCGGAGATCGTACGATCCCCGCGGCCTATGTTGTTGGAGAACTGCGAAACCGCGCCGTCAATCAGACCGTTGCAGTCGCGACTGCGCTCAGCTCGTGCTCTTTTTCGGCCTGGGTCAGCGCCTCTTCCAGAATGTCGAGCGCCACGGTAGCCTCTTCCTTGCTGACGATGAGCGGAGGCGAAAGCCGCAGCGAGGTTTCTCCGCAGCCCAGCATGATGAGGCCGCGCTCGAAGGCCAGCGTCTCGACGCGGTTGCGCAGCTCCACGGCGGGTTCGCGCGTCGTCTTGTCCTTGACGATCTCAATGCCGATCATCAGGCCGCGCCCGCGCACATCGCCCACGGAAGCATGGCTGTGCTTCCAGCCGCGCACGCGCTCCAACATGAACTCGCCCACGTTGGCGGCGTTAGCAATAGCCTCGCGCTCCAGGATGTCCATGGTTGCCAGCGCGGCAGCGATCGACACCGGATTGCCGCCGAATGTGGACGCGTGCGAACCAGGTGCCCAGTCCATGATTTCGGCGCGCGTCATGCAAACGCCCAGCGGCATGCCGCTGGCAATACCCTTGGCGATGCAGACGATGTCGGGCTCGACGCCCGAGTCCTCAATGGCCCACCACTGGCCAGTGCGACCGCATCCACTCTGCACCTCGTCCGCAACCAACAAAATGCCGTGACGGTCGCAGATGGCGCGCAGTTCGCGCAGGAAGTTCGCGGGCGCGGGAACGAAGCCGCCTTCGCCCTGGATGGGCTCGATAAAGATGGCGGCCACTTCTTCCGGCGGAAGGGTGGTCTTGAACAGCTTCTCCTCGATATAGCGAGCGCACTCCAGGCTGAATGCCTCCTGCTCTTTGGCGCCGCCGCTGCAGCCGCGATAAACGTAGGGATAGCGCACGTGCGTCACGCCCGGAACCAATGGCGAAAAGCGGCGCTTCTGCTGCGGCTTGGAACCGGTGAGCGAGAGCGCGCCCATGGTGCGGCCGTGAAACGCGCCGAAGAACGAGATCACCTGCTGGCGGCCGGTGTGATAACGCGCAATCTTGAGCGCGCACTCAATGGCCTCGGCGCCGGAGTTGCCATAGAAGAAACGATGTGGGCCGGGCATGGGCGCCACGGCCGAAAGCCGCGTGGCCAGATCGGTGAGGAGCTCGTTGTAAAAATCGGTGCCCGAAATGTGGATCAGCTCGGCAGCCTGTTTCTGAATCGCAGCCACGACCTCAGGATGGCAATGGCCGGTGGAAACCACGGCGATGCCGGCAGCGAAGTCGAGAAACTCGTTGCCGTCGGAGTCCTCAATGCGCAGGCCGCGCCCGCGCTTGGCAACCAGCGGATACGACCGCGTGTAGCTGGGCGAGATCAGGCGGTGGTCGGCCTCAACGGCCGCGCGGGCCTTGGGTCCTGGCAAAGAGCAGACAAGTTTTGGTCCGTACTGCGTGTGCAATTCTTTATTAGTCATGGAACATTCTCCTCGGCAGATTCGGTTGTCGCGGCCGGCGCACCCTTATATTGATGCGGCGCGGCCACAGATCCCGGCTCGTGGGATGATTCAATTCCGCGGGTCCAATTGGATCCAATGCGGGCCCAATATAAGTGAGGATCTTCGGCGGAGGGCTCTACTAATCGCCGCCGAAGAGGCTAGGTCGTGTGCGGGTGGGGAGCACGCGCAAGTGGCGCCGCGGGCAAATGCCACGCGCGCGCGAACGCGACCAGCTCTTGGTGGCTGGCGGGTGTAGCGATCGCAATTGGACTCGCGCTTTCATCAGATTTCCACCCTTTTTCGAGGATAGCATGCAAAGACAGCGGAATTCTACGCAGGCCGAGGCCCGCCGCCGCTTACCAGACCGCTGGCATGGACGGCGCAGGGAACCCGCTCTACAGCCCCAGATGGTTCATCATGCAGGCTTTACTCCGGCTTTTTCGTCAGGGCGTCAGCGGGAACCAGCGCCACAGGGGCGTCGTCCTCGAGCACCACCTGCCCTTGCTCGAAGGCCTTGAGCGAGGCGTCATCCGCGATGAAAGCCATCCAGCACGCGACGCCGCCTTTGAGCACGGCGCACACCGCCTCGAACTCTACCTTCCTGTCAGGACTGCTGATGAAGTTGCCCGAAGCACGCTCAATCCAGATGGGGTGACTGCCCAGCGTGTAGGCGCCATACACGGGATCAACAATATTGAAGCTCTTCTTCACGCCTTCCGCCATCCCCATGCCAACCGCGGGAAGATCCTTTTCGGTCATCTTCTGGCCAAAGCAATCGAAACTCATGGTGACAATTTCAACCACCGAGGGCGGGTCGCCGCGGCGCGCCAGGAATGGCACCTGAGCGCACTCCGTTCCCTTCTTTTCCTCCGCACTCGTCGCCTCATTCCCAACTTGCTGGCGTATGGCGGGAAGGCTCGGCTGCACATCGATCAGATTCCAGTCCGCCGGCAAACTGTAGCTGAAGCCGAGCGGATCTGTGTGGGTTTTTACAGCGGAAGAAGCAGGCGTCTGCCCGGCCAAAGAAGCAGCGCAAAGAACCAGAAGCGCGGCAAAGATTGGATTTTTCATCGGCGCAAGTGTACCACTCCTGAAGAAGTTCGCAGCCGTCGCCGCCAAATGCGGAGCGGCGAAGCGACTGCGCCAGTCACAAATCGCTTCCTGCTCAGCTTACTTGGAATCGGGAAAAAAGGAGTGCCGGGGAACCAGCGCGGGGGAAACTTCGCCATCGAGCGTTATGGGAGCCCTCTGGAAGGCACGCAGGCTGGGCCAGTCGGCAGCCATGGTCATCCAGCAGGCCGCACCCTTGGCCAGCACGGTGCAGGCGATCTCGAAAGTGTAAGCGTTCTCGGGATGGCCTTTGGGCGTTCCCTTGGCGCGCTCGATCCAGACCTCGTGGCTACCCAGCGTGTAATTGCCCTCGACCGGATGGGTCACGTTGAAGGTTTGCTTCAGTCCCTCCGCGGCGCCGGCGCCAAAGTTTGCCAGGTCGCCCGGCTTCATGGCTTGCCCATAGCAGGCAAAGGGCAAAGCCGTTACCACGACAACCGAGGCCGGCGCGCCGTGCTTGGCGGTAAAGACAACTTCCACGCAGGCATTGCCCTTTTTCGACGCCACGTCGGGAAAGGGCACCGTGGTCTTGGGCGCGCGCGGCGGAGCGACAAACTCCCAGTCGGAAGGCAGGCTGTAGTTGAAGCCGACATCGCTGTCATCGACCTGAGCCGGCTGCGCTGCAGCGGGCAGGGCGGCGGACGCGGGCGTCGCGGCTGGTGCGGGTGTTGCGGATTGCCCAGGTGCTGCGTTCTGCCCTGCAGCAGGGGCGGGTGTCTGTGCAGTAAGCGGCACCGAACCAAGCAGGAAAAGAGCAGCGGCAAGGGCAACTCTCATGGGTTCACCTTTACTGGGCGTCAGTCTATCGCAGGGCTCACGCACGTACAAGAATTATTCGCGCGCCGGAAAGAGCTATTTGAGCAGGAAGGCCGACGCCGCCGACACTACTCCCAACGCGGAGAACACCAATCCCAGGTACCAGTAGATGCGGCTGCGTGTGAGCAGCGTGACCGACGTGATCACAAGGCCGATCTCGAGCAGCGCCTCGGCCAGATCGAAGCGGTCGGCGTGGGCTTCGGCCTGCTCCACCTTCTTTTCCGTCGCTTCAGCCTGGTCCTGTTCTTCTTTCAGATCGTCGGCCCACTTCTTCTCATGATCGGCATAGCTCTTGGCGAGTTTGCCGGCTGCCTCCTTATCGGCAACACTCAGCACGCCAAGCAGATCGGCGGCCAGCTCCGTATCGTTGGCCCGAATTTTGTGCGCCTGATAATAGTTCCACTGATCGGTCGCCTGGTTCTGGTCGAGAACCGCCTCGGTTTGCGCGCGATGGCCCAACACCGTGATCACGGCCACCATTACGGCCAGCACGCTCATGGTGAAGGCGACCGGCCGCAGCGACGATTCGTGCGCGCCGTGTTCCGCGTGTTCCTGCAATTCCTGGGCTTCGTTGGCTTCCATGGGCAAATGTCTTCTTCTCATTTGAATTTGTGGGGCTGGGGAATTGGCTGCCGTTGCAGAGCCTATCGTACGATTCGTCAGGGGCTGGAAGCTAGAGGCTGGAAGCTTATTTCCGCTTCCACCTGACGCCATCCTTGGAGTCCTCAAGGATAACGCCTTTTTCCGCCAGTTCGCTGCGAATCTGGTCGGCGCGGGCAAAGTTGCGCGCCTTCTTGGCCGCGGTGCGCTCGGCCACAAGCGCTTCGATCGCCGCATCGGTCAGCGATTGCGCGGCAATCTGCTCCGGAGCCACGTCACTCATGCGGCCTTCCTGCTCGGCCAGCACGCTTGTGGCGAATGCGACCGGACGCGGGCGCAGCGTCGATTCGCGTGCGCCGTGCTCCGCACGTTCCTGCAATTCTTGGAAATGGTTGACTTTAAAATGGACGACGATCCGTAGAGCCTCAGTCTCGCCGCTTGGCGATGCGGGTGAACGCCCCGGGCCCGATTTCATCGCAATTGCTTTACCACTGGATAATCACGAGGCACTTTCCCGAATATGTCATGCCCGGCCCCAGACGATTTCGGCAATAGCCAGTCGCTTTAGAGGTAGCATCATCGGTGGCTGCAGAGAGCGCACTGTAAAAATTATTGTAGGAACCGTCCTCCGGCTCCCATGGCACGCCTACAACCGCGCCGTGTGCATAGTCACATCCCTGAGCGACGATCATGACACCGGGCTGTGGGCCGGTTTGATCGCCTACGTCGGGGTTAATACCGAGACCGTTCATGTGCTGCACCAGTTCAGATATGGCGCCTGCTTGCGCATCCGCAAGGGTTGCCCTGCCCCATGCTGCACCGTAGTAAACCTTCCCTCCTTCATTACCCACGGGTGCGGCTTCAAGGACCGCCGCACAATTTCCTTGCGCTGGTTGCGCAAGGCAGACTTTCGGCAGGATGGTAAACACTGACACCGCTATGCTGCCATGCAACACTGCACGATTAAGAAGACGACTTATTGGTGCCATTGGTTTTTTTCAAGGCGATTCTCCTTTATTTGTACCGTACCACTGGAGTGAGCTCTGATTGTTTGGACAGTTATGGATAACCTGGATTTTCGAACTCCTCTCGCCAACCGATACTGCTATTTCCGCTTCCACCTGACCCCATCCTTGGAGTCCTCAAGGATAACGCCTTTTTTCGCCAGTTCGTTGCGAATCTGGTCGGCGCGGGCAAAGTTGCGCGCCTTCTTGGCCGCGGCGCGCTCGGCCACCAGCGCTTCAATGGCCGCGTCGGTCAGCGATTGTGCGGCAATCAGTTCGGGAGCCACTTCGCTCATGCGGCCTTCCCGCTCGGCCCATTCGAGCGCCCGCCGCGTGGGCTCGGCATCGCGGTCTTCCAGTACGTCGAAGACGGCATCGAAATCCTGGAGCACGGGCAACATCGCGTCGCGGTCGGCCGTAAACAGTTGTTCGTCATCCATGGCCGTATTAGCCGCGCGCACCAATTCAAAGATCGGCGCCATCGCGTCGGCGGTGTTCAAATCGTTGGCAAGCGCTGCAAAATAATCGGCACGCGCCTTCTTCACAGCCTCCTGCAACACGGGATTCTCGCCGGCCAAAAATTTTCCCGCATTCAGCCGCGCCTTGAACGTCCTCAGCCGGTCGATGGCTTTGGTCGCATCGGTCAGGCTGTCGAAGGTGAAGTTGAGCGGACGCCGGTACAACACCGAAATCAGCGCCAGGCGGATGGCCGACGCTTTGTAACCTTTCAGCAACAGATCGCGCAGGGTGTAAAAATTGCCCTCGCTCTTCGACATTTTCTTGCCGTCCACGAGCAGGAAGCGCACGTGCATCCAATGCCGCGCGAATTGCTTGTGGGTCGCGGTCTCGCTCTGCGCAATTTCGTTTTCGTGGTGCGGGAACATCAGGTCTTCGCCGCCGCAGTGCAGGTCGAAGCTCTCGCCCAGGTACTCCATGGCCATGGCCGAGCACTCGATGTGCCATCCCGGCCGACCCGGGCCGATTGCCGTCTCCCACGAGGTCTCTCCGGGCTTAAACGCCTTCCACAGCGCAAAGTCGCGCGCCGAATCCTTCTCGTACTCGTCCACGTCCACGCGCGCGCCGTCTTCCATGCCGCTCAGGTCCTTCTTGCTCAGCTTGCCGTACGCGGGGAACGCCGCCAGCTTGAAGTACCACGAGCCGTCGTCCACTTTGTAGGCCGCTCCGGCCGCAGCCAGCTTTTCAATCAGCTCCACCATCTGTGGAATGTGCTCGGTAGCGCGCGCGATCTGCTCCGGCCGCTCCACGCGCAGCGATTCCAAATCCTCGAAAAACGCGTCAACATACTGCTTGGTGTACTCGCCAATGGGAATGTTCGCCGCGGCGGCGTTGCGGATGATCTTGTCATCCACGTCGGTAATGTTCATCACGTGGCGCACGGGCACGCCGATCAGGCGGAGAAAGCGCCGCAGAATGTCAATTTGCAGGAACGTGCGAAAGTTGCCGATGTGGCCGTAGTCATAGACCGTAGGCCCGCACGCGTACATGCGCAGCGCCTTGCCGTCGGCCGGCTCGAGCGCATCCAGTTGTCCCGTGAGGGTATTGAAAAGGCGGAGGGTCATCGCTTTCAAATCTTACGGCCCGCAAATAGTGGATACGATCCTCCACATCGCGGTCTACTCGATTTTAACAAGCGCTGCGTGGGATATTCCCACCTCCATCCCACGCCTTAGCTGAAAATCGCTGCCATCCCCAGCGAAAACACCATGAAAATCGTCCACCAGCCAAAGACCGCGAAGTATCCCGCGCCGCGCTTCGTGCCCGCGACCACTGCAACCCCGATGGCCGTCAACACCATGCACCAGATGGCGAGAACGTCGATGTTCGTAGCCAACGTATAAAGCGTGAACGACGTGTCTTGCTGCGACAGGTAATAGCCCAGGTTGGTGCCCGCTGGATTCTTGGGATCGAAGGCATCGGGAAGCGCTCCGGCGTAGAGCGCGACGCCGCCGAGCAGGAACTTGATGGGCCAGATGACAAGTCCCGCGTATTGCGTGACGGCGAAGATCTCGCCGAATTTCGCCCTGCCTCCAAATCCAAAGTTGATCGTCGCTAGCAACACGGCGGCCGCGCACACATCGATCAACAAGAGGCCCAGCGGCGCAATGGCCCAGGTAATCTTCTGCGAGACAGGCCCCGCTTGCTCCTGCTTCGCCTTTTGCGCCGGCGTCATGTTCTCCATCATGCGCTTGGCAAACTCGGGTAGGTTCCTCTGATTGTTTTCATAAACGCCGCGCCACGTCACCACTTGTCCCACCGCGACCCACAGCAGCGTGCCGGTCACCAGCGTGATCAGAAACGGCAGCCACCAGCTCCGGTTGCCGCGCCGGATGTCGTCAAATGTCTTCGACGGCGCCGTAAATGTGTCTGCCACGCGCTGCCACTGCGTCAAACCCGCGGCTGCCGCCGGTTGAACTCCCATGTCGCTCATGATTCCCGCCTTTCTAGTCTGCCTGGGATTCTTTGCCCGCGATTGTACCCCCGGTGCCCGCCGGAAATCGAATGATTATTTATGAAGTAAGCAGTCCGCCATCTCTACGATCGCAAACTCGCCCAATCCGCCGGCTTTTCGAAACAAGCATTTCTTTGCTCTTGCAAGCTGCATCGAGAGCGATACAATCTCCTGCAACCAGGGCCCAAAAACCGGATTCCGATTCAACTGGACACGCCATGGTCAAAATCCATGTTCTGTTTGTTTCTGGGGCCGTTCTCGCATGCGCGGCCGCACGCGCAAACGCCGCACCTGCGCCTCCGCCCGTGGTGAGCAACAGCACTGTCACTATCTCCGGCCCGGGCATTGGCGGCGCCACCAAAACCTGCTCCCTGCCCTTCATGAACAACTTCGCCAACAAAGGCGACTGGTACGTGCTGCCGGACGACGCGCACGCCGCCTTTTTCGTCGCCGACAAGGCCACTCTCTCCCAGTGCAGGGCCGACATCCTGCTCAACGGAGCGCAGAAAACCTTTGTCATCACCAGCGCCAACGACCTGGCGTCCGGTCATAAAACCGACCTGGCATTCGATGTGATGGTCGTGGACGGCAGCAGCAGCAAGTCGTTCTCCACCACCGATCCGGGCGACGCGGTCACCGTCACCGTCACCAAAATGGACATGCTCAACTTTGAGGCCACTTTTTCCGGATCGATGACGGAGGCGGCCATGATGGAGCGCAACGGCCACGAAGCGCATCGCGTTACGGTCAGCGGCGTCATCAGCCTGCACCGGGCAAGCGCGCCGCCGCCCATCTCGGCAGGCAACTGGACCGGCTGCGACCCCATCGTCCACGACTGGCTCAACCAGGCTCAGAATCGCGCCTCGTCCGATTGCGAGGTCAAGTTCGATCACCACCTCGAGACCGCGCTCGATGCCGCCTTCTCGCCCATGGAATCCGCCTTCACGGCTTCCCAGTGGCAGATCGTCAACAAGCCTGACCCGAGCGTCCTGTTTCTTTCCGCACCGCGCGGATCGGAGCGTGAGCCGTTCCACGGCCAGGGATTCAAGCTCACCATGGCGGTCGACCCGAATTCCGCCAAGGGCCAGCAAGCCATGGCCGCGGCCAACACGCCCGATCCCATGATGGTCAAAATGATGGAGCTGATGAAAGAGGGCAAATATGCCGAGGCCCAGGAACTCAAGAAACAGATCGACGCCAAGTCAAAAAACGCCCCGCCGCCGCCCAGCACGAGGATTACCGTCCAGGTCAGCTTCAACTTCTCCGCGCGGGAGTTCATCAACTTCCACGGAGCCTTCACCGCTTCCGCACTTCCCGGCGGAGGCACGGTACTCTATCTGCCCGCCATGCAGCCATTGAGCGGCGGATCAGGCGGCGATCCCGGCACCTGGGTTCTGCTTGGCCCCTGGAGCCAACCCACAGCCGCGCACCTCGACGGGGAAACCACCAAAGTCATCACCAAAGCGCAGCTCAATCCCTCCGCACCGCGCCTCTCCATTCAAAACATCGCCGTCTATCTCAACTGCGACCATGATCTGGCGGCCAAGGCAATCCAGGCCATCGATTGGAGCCAACTGCGCGCGCTGCTTGCTCATTAGCGGATGCTGGGCGCGGATTTAAGACCGTGTTCAACGTCGGCAGCCGAAAGCGGCTGGTGAGCATTTTGTGTCCTTGTCGTCCGAGCCGCAATACTTCCCGCTACTAATAACAATATGCTGACGACTCGTAGTGTCATTGCGCGCATTTTTGTCACCGATTGGCAATGCTCTCCTTCTCCGCTTGCATCGCCCGGCGAGCTCGTACCAGGCGGCCCTTGGCGGCGGCGCCATTCTCTTCGATTCGCCAGGCCCGTTGATAGTTAGCTTCTGCTGCCGCATAGTTGCCCTCGTGCATCTGTCGGTTGGCCAAAGCGAAATAACTCTGTGCGGAACGTGCCACACCTCCAAGGGACGGAGGCGCCAAGGTCAATCGGCGAGTCGATGTCAACGCCGGAACCCTCGAGGACGCCGCAGCATGCGACCCTCCGCTTGACCTCGACGCAATACGCGCAGGACCTCCGCGAGATGCACGTTCCGGTGTCATCATCCGGTGCGTCGTATTGGTCAACGATGCTACCTTCCCCGATGCCGGCTCGACCGCAGCGTCCGGGCCAGCGCCGGCCTCAGGAGTCACTTCGGGCACGGGGGCGGGATTTTCGGCGACGGAAGTTGGTCCGGGCGCAGAAGGAGAATCCGGCGCGTTGAGCTGCGAGGGCGAACTGCGCGCATGAGAGCCAGGTACGGCCCCGACTCGATGAAATGCGACGATGAAAAACGCGCAGAGCGACAGCGCGCCGATCGCGGCTGCAAACCTGAAAATTACAATTCTCGACACTTGAGGTCGAGACGCTGCAAGATTCGACGATGCAAATCTCAACCAAGAGGCTTTCGGCGCAAATAAACGGTCCAGAGCATTCCTGGGCGCAATTTCCGCACGATCGATTCGAGTGCCATCCTCTTCTGCTTCTTCCCATTGCACGGCCGGCGGCACATCGGCCTTCATGGCAGGCGCAGCTGCAATCGGAATTACCGGCGGCGCGACATATTGTCCGGCCGTTTGCTCAGGCAGCTCCGCTTTCACCGCCGGCCAAGCGTCAGTTGTCGCGGCCGGCGTAGCGCCGATGGCCAGCGCAGCGCCGAGCTCGATCACCGGAGGCACAAAGTTCTCCACTACGCCAATCTCCCGCGATGGCTCGTATTCATGCGAAACCACCGCCGCGTGCTGGCGAAAAAGATTGTTAATGAGCGCAATCTGGCGCGGGTTCAACAGGGGAAGCGAGAGCTGTCGAAAGTTGCGGAAGGTCCAAAGCAGATAAACGCGTTGCCAAAAGCAGGGCTCCACGGCAACGAATCCTTGCTCCGTTTGGAACAGCAGGAAACCAGATTCAAGCTTGTTCAAAAGCACAAATCTCCCCCGTGGCACAGGATGCAGCTTGCGTGACACAGGGGATCCAATCGCAACCTATAGATAACAGACCCACTGATCACGATGGCCGAACAGCCTTCGCAAGCGAGTTGCAAAGAGTTTTCACGGCTGTGCCCTGCCGCACCCTACCGCCAGATCGTTGAAAACGGCCACGGGGGAATTGGCGTCGCTTTCCAACGCCCAAATCGGATTCCCCGACTTAGACCCCGTATCCGGACCAAAGTTGCGCTACAGGTTTCTATGCCAGGTTTCTCTTTCGCTGGTATGCAGGCCGACCCAACTTCACGTCTGGTGCCCAAACAACGGCGTTCACCTTTGGCACGATCAGGAAGATCTGCGGATCGCACTCGATAGAGTCGCGCCCGCACGGGCATCGCTACACGTCTCCCAACCCGCGTCGCCCAAAGAAAGCGACAACCATCAGTTCCGCGCTACCGGATGGCGCAAATTCTTCATTGATCGTTGTCCCGCCCTGTTTCTCGCCTCGCATCGCGGTAGGCAAACTTCAAGAATTGGTTCCGGTCGGATTGTCGCCTATCCGGAAGTTACTCGCCAGATAACAGGCGCGGTCAACTGAGATCAACATCGAACGGTTCGGGAGGCTACCAGCATCCATTCAGGCCAAATTCAGCGAATCTTCATCCTGGGAAGCAGGATTAGTACCGGGAAGCGCCGTAGGGTCCGGGAGTACGGTCGCGATGAATCGACCGGCAATTCAATCCCTAGCCCCTCAGCCCCTTAGTCCCTACGTCCCAGCGTCCCCGTTTTCAACCACGCCCCTCCCGTTCGCCCATTTACCCCCTTAGTGCTAGTACAAATTCCAGCCGATCGTGACACACTCAATCTTGGCGCCGGATCAATTAGACGCAACGGGGAGGATAGGATATGGCAACAGCAGAAGTGGAAAAGGATCAATTAGAAGCATTACGGAATCGCGTGGAAGACGACTACCGCCGGGTGGAAGACGACTACCGCCGCGCGGAGGAGAACTACCACCGCGCGGAAGAGAACTACCGCCTCGATATCGCAGCCATTGAGCATCTGCAACGCCGGTTCTCCGGCACCGTGAGCAGCATTTCCACCAGCGAGTATTCTGCTGCCAACGGGTTTAGTGGCAAGACTCCTGCCACGATGCCGACTCCGCAGACTCTGGAGCCTTTATCGGCCGCGAAGGCCAATGAGGAATGGGAGATCTTCAAGTCGGTCCATAAGTAAGACGGCGATACCCGGGATTTCCATGTTGCTTGCCCGGCCGGGCACCCCATCCCGGCTCTGCCAGGGTCACCAGCACCTTAGCGAAAAGTGCGTAACTAGCTACAAAATGCGGTCCTGGAAGCTGCATTTAGAGGCTGTTTTTCACTTTTATGTATGCCTGCAATCGGACTTCGTGCCGCAATTTGACCCTCTGGAATAGGACTTTTCCTAAAATATGTCGGCCTGGAAGCGGTCATTTCCTTGCAACGCGGCGCCTTCGCTCAGGATGTAGTGCTATAGGCAGTCAAAAATCACTGAATTGGTCGGGCTGCAGGCAGTCATTTTGCAAAAATAATGTCCACTTTTAAGCGGACATTTGGCTCGTGATCAGGGAACGGCTTTCAACGCTCGAGCCCGGCGGACCCGCAGTCCCGTAGTCCCGTAATCCCGTTCGCTCCGCTAGACTGATTCCAACGCCCATTTCCGCGAAGGAACCTGCTCCATTGAAAAAAGTCACCCTCTTCACTCCTGCCGCCGCCGCGCTGCTCGCTTTGCTTCCCACCCTCCACGCCCAGAAGATGCAACTGACGCCGCAGACCAAAGCGCCTGCGCCCGTTTCGCTGGACGACCGGCGCAAGGCGCTCAGCGATCTCTTCCACGAGTACTGGGAGGACCAGCTCAAGCACGATCCTGAGTTTGCCTCGACCATCGGCGATAAGCGCTACAACGACCAGACCAGCGACTACTCCGTGCAGGCGGTGAATGACGCGCTGGCGCGGGAGCAGAGATTCCTGATGCGCCTGGTGGCGATCGATCCCACCGGGTTCACCGATCAGGAAAAGGTCAGCCAGGATCTGCTCACCCACGAGTTCGAAATGGATGAAGAAGGCGCGGAGTTCAAGGACTGGGAGATGCCGGTGAACCAGATGGGCGGCATCTACAGCGAATACCCGCAACTGGCAGCCGAGCTGGATTTCTCCACCGTGAAAGATTACGACGATTGGATCGCGCGCCTGCATGCGATGCCCGCGGCTTTTGCGCAGGTGACGGAGAACATGTCAATCGGCATCGAGGACGGGCGCGTGCCGCCGAAGTACCTGCTGGAAAAGGCGCTCGACCAGGTGAAGGAGCTGGGCAACCAGAAGCCTGAAGACTCGCCGCTGGCGCTGCCGCTCAAATCGTTTCCCGCAACGATTCCCGCCGCTGAGCAGGCGCGCATCAAGACTGCAATGCTGGATGTGATCACTAAAGAGGATCTGCCCGCTTACATGCGCTTCGCGCGTTTCCTCGAGGTGACCTACGTTCCGGCGGGTCGCGAGAAGCCCGGCATCGATTCCCTGCCCGACGGAAAAAAGTACTACCAGTTTCTGATCAAGCAGACGACGACTACCGATCTCACGGCCGACCAGATTCACCAGATCGGCCTGGACGAAGTGAAGAAAGACGAAGCCGAGATGCTGGCCATTGCGCAGAAGCTCGGCTTCCAGGATCTGAAGAGCTTTCGCGAAAGCCTGAAATCGAATCCCAAGCTGCATCCGGTTTCGGCCGCGGCCCTGCTCGACGCCTATCGCGGCTATCTGAAGCCGATGCAGGCCAAGCTGCCGGAGCTTTTCGGCACGCTGCCCAAGGCAAAGTTCGAAGTGGTCCCGGTGCCCGAATATGCTGAGAAGACTTCGGCGCCCGCGTATTACCAGGCGGGCACGCTCGACGGCAGCCGGCCGGGACGCTTGTTCATCGACACCTACAACGCCACCGAGCGCAATTTGTATGGCGTGGAATCCATCGCCTACCACGAAGGCATTCCCGGCCATCACCTGCAGATTTCCATCGCGCACGAGCTGACGGGCTTGCCGGAGTTCCGCAAATACGGGCACTACACGGCCTACGCCGAGGGCTGGGGACTCTACGCCGAGCGGCTGGGCAAAGATGTGGGCTTTTACCAGGATCCCTACTCCGATTACGGCCGCCTGGAGGGCGACATCTGGCGCGCCATCCGGCTGGTCGTCGATACCGGCGTCCACAGCGAAGGCTGGACCCGCGAGCAGATGGTGCAGTATTTCCACGACCACTCCAATGTGGACGAGACCAGCGTGCAGGCCGAAGTGGATCGCTACATTGCGTGGCCCAGCCAGGCGCTGGCCTACAAGATCGGGCAGTTGAAGATTCTGGAGCTGCGCGACCGGGCGCAAAAGGCGCTGGGGCCGAAGTTCGACATTCGCGCCTTCCACGACCAGGTGCTGGACGCGGGCGCACTGCCGCTGGATGTGCTGGAGCAGCGCATCGACGCGTGGATTGCGAAAACTAAAGATTAGGAACGCCGGGGGCTTCGGGACTGCTGGACCGCGTGACTTCGGGGCTGCGCGCAACTACGCCCATACATTCAAGTTGGAGCGCGCGGATGGTTGGGGTAATGGCGAAGACGTCGTCGGTTCGTAAGAGCAGGAATGCCGGTCGGTGGCCGGCCATACCGCAATAGTTGTATTTACCGACCTGAATGAGGACACTAGTGTCCCATATAAGTGCCATGATTCATGTCAGACGGCGTGTGTTGCTCGAACTGAAAACTGAGCTGGAACCGTTAACGCCGCGGGCTAGCCTGAAGGTACCGTCCTGTTCCTGCCGAAGGTGAGCCATGTTTACCAGTCTGCTCCAAACCACCCTTGTTGCCCTCGCCGCACTCTACTTTTTCTATCTGATGGTCACCATCCACCAGCGGCGAAAATTCGCGTGGGAACTGCTTGCGTCCAAGTTCATGCCACTGGGTCCCGACCGGGAGCAATGGCATCAACTCTGTTTGGATGGAGGGCAGACCGCTACGTGGGAGAGATGGAGAAACATGCAGAGCGCCGGCCTGTGGTCGATGTACGTGAACTCCGGTGTCATGCTTGAGATCGCCAATTTTGTAGATCAAAACTGCACGGGGGTCGATCCGGAGGTTCTTGCGGCCTTGCGGAAAGACGCCATGCACATTCGCACCTGCTCGCTGATGCAGATTACTAAATATACTTGCAGCCAGGTGAGCGAACATACGATTGGGAATGCGGCCAGCGCGGCGAAATGCTACGCCGACATGTTGTCCAGGACGGCGCAACTGCTGGAAGGAATCAAGGTCGAGGAAGCTCTCGGCTTCGCCAACTCGATCTGATCGCGTGGAGCAGCCAGTAGCCAATAGCCAGTAGAGAGTGGAAGTCAGCCTCTAGCTGCCAGCTTCTAGCTTCTAGCTGGCCGCGCTTCGCGCAGGCCCAATGTGCGCGCAAAATATCCGCTTCAAAGCGGACATTCTATTTGCAAAATGACTGCCTGCAGCCCGACCCATTCAGTGATTTTTGTCGGCCTCTAGCACTACATCCTGAGCGAAAGTGCCGCGTTGCGAGGAAATGTCCGGTTCCAGACTGACATATTCTCTGAAGCGCTGTGCTCCAGCGGATCAAATCGCGGCGCAACGTCCGATTCCAGGCATACAAAAAAGTGAAAAACGGCATCCAAGAACAACTTTCTGGACCGCGTTTTGCAGATAATTACGCAGTTTTCGCTACTGTGGAATCAGAGGTCGAGAGAGCGGGGCGGGAACTTATGGTGGAGATGGAGCGGAGGCTGACGCAGAGGAAGCTGGATAGGGAGATGAGGCCCTTCCGATGGGCAGGGCGGGAGCCGAATCCTACGAACGCTTTATTGCGGACGATACGGCAGGCGCTGGCGATTCCGGTGAAAGAGGTTGCAGAGAAGATGGGAGTGGGGCGATCGACGTTGCTCGCTCTGGAGGTGAGCGAGCGGGACCAGACCATCTCGACGCGATCGCTGGCGCGGATAGCGGAGGCGATGGGCTGCAAGGTGGTGTACGGAGTGGTGCCATTGAACGGCAAAACCTTCGAGTCCCTGGCGGAAGAGAGGCTGTGGAGGAAAGTGTTGGGAACAGGGGTCAGGGATCAGGTGTCAGGGGTCAGGAATCAGTGATTCGTGGGCAGTAAATAGGAGTGAGCGCGGGAGGCCTTGTTGGCTTCCCTATTTTTTTGCGGGTCGCTCGATGGTGAATTCGATGCGGTAGAGCGGCCGGGATAGGCGGCGAGATGGTGGTGATGCGGGTGGGAACGGTGGGAGCGAAGAAGGCAGGGGGCAAGCTACCCCGGCGGCGGGGGGCAGAGCAAGCCACCTCAGCAGAGAGCACGAAGGCAGAGAAACCGTCGATTGCGGCAGCGGAGCCGGAAAAGAAGATGCGCGGGAACGGGCTGAAGAAGCTGCAGAAAGCGGCGGACCGGCGGCTGGGGCTCGACAGCGAGGCGCTGGCGGATCTGCTACTGGACAAAGCGAAGCAGGGCAAGATGGAGAGCACGAAGCTGCTGGTGACCCTGGCGGAACACAAAAACGATCGCAAGCCGCAAGAGAAAAAGAAGAAGAAGCGGTCGGGGCCTTCCTGGGCGGAGTTGCTGGGGTCGGAGCCGGAATATGTGGAGCCGGAGGTGGGCGATGTTTGGGTTGGGGACGGGTGGAGGAAACCGACGGGGGAGATTGTGAAGGAGGGGGACAGCGTGGACGATGAGAGCGAGTGGGCAAGGGAGCGAGGGAGCGAGGAGGCGAAGGACAGCTTCTAGCCTGCCGCGCTTCGCGGATGCGCGCGACAGAGGTTGCTGGAGGTTTTCCGGGTGGTACTTTCAGGGTTGCCGGTAACCTGGCCGAGGTGCCGAGTCAATGGCGCGAAGGGCGTTTGCGAGGACCTTTCCGGGGAAATCACCCATCTCTGGCCACACGCCGGGAACCGCGCAAACGCTTCTATGTGCTCAACGAGCGAGTGAGCGCATCGGCTTAAACCCTCGCGTGCACGCACCGGCAGGACGATGGTGTTCACCTTTGCGTGCTACACTTTTCGCCGTAGAAAAGTCCGTGTCTGACAAGAAAGTCTATGTCTGACGTTTTCATTTCGTATGCCCGCGCTGACAAGGATTTTGTCCGCCAACTCCATCAGAGCCTGCAAGAGATTGACCGCGACATCTGGATCGACTGGGAAGACATTCCCCCGACGGCGGAATGGCGGAACGAAATCTTTTCGAGCATCGCTGCCGCGCACAACTTCCTGTTCATCATCAGCCCGAGCTCCTGCGCCTCGGAGATGTGCCGCGAGGAGCTGGCCTATGCGGAGGCGAACCACAAGAGGCTGGTGCCGGTGGTGCATCGCTCGGTGCCGCAGGAGGACCTTCCGCCCGCCCTGGCGCGCATCCAGTGGATCTCCTTCAGCGACAGCCCGTTCGACAACGCATTTCAGAGCCTCGTGAAGGCCATCGACACCGATCTTGACTGGGTCCACGCGCACACCCGGCTGCTGGTGCGGGCAAGGGAGTGGGAGGCGCGCAATCGCGACGCAAGCCTGTTGCTGCGCGGCAAGGACCTGTTCGACGCCGAGCGCTGGCAAAGCCAGGCAGCGAGCCGCGAGCCCAAGCCCATCGAACTGCAAGCTCAGTTCCTGTTTGCGAGCCGCCAGGCGCAAACGCGCCGCCATCGTTCGATGCTGGGCGGCGTCATCGCCGCGCTGGCGCTCACTGCGGCGCTGGCGGTGTTTGCTCTTTGGCAGTGGCGGCAGGCGACGTGGGAAACAAAGGAGGCCAACGCGCAGAGGCAAGAGGCAGAGAGGCAGAAAGCCTTTGCGGACGAGAAAAGTGTCCAGGCCGAGGAAGAGAAGGAGCAGGCTGTTTCACGGGAGTTTGCGGCGCATACTATGTTGGATGCTTCAACCGATCTCGGTATAGCGCTGCGGGAGGCGGTGACTGCTGCCCAGACCGCGCATACAGTCGAGGCGGAGATCGCGCTGAATAACGTCCTTGCAAGCCCGCGTGAACGATACATACTCCATCACAAGGATGCGGTTGCCTTCGCCGTTTTCTCCCCCAACGGCGAGCGCATCGTCACGGCGAGCGATGACCACACAGCGCGCGTGTGGGACGCTGGCAATGGGCATCTGCTTTTCACGCTCACCGGCCACACCGACGAGGTTCATTCCGCCGCTTTCTCTGCTAACGGCAAGCGCATTGTCACCGCAAGCGCTGACGATACGGCGCGGGTTTGGGATGCGCAGAACGGCCATCTGCTTATCACGCTCAGCGGGCACGTTGGCGATGTCTATTCGGCTGTGTTCTCTCCAGACGGCGAGCGCATCGTCACGGCAAGCTCTGACAACACGGCCCGGATCTGGGATGCCGTCAACGGCCATCTGCGGGTCGCGCTTACTGGGCACACGGGCCCAGTCGATTCCGCCGTCTTCTCACCCGACGGGAGCCGCATCGCGACCGCAAGCTTTGACGGCACGGCGCGGGTGTGGGAAGCCGCTGACGGTCGTCTGCTGGCCACGCTCACGGGCCACACGGGACCGCTCGCGTCCGCCTCCTTCTCTCCCGATGGCAAGCGCATTGTCACGGCAAGCGAGGGCAGCACGGCGCGGGTGTGGGACGCCGCTGACGGTCGTCTGCTGGCCACGCTCAGCGGGCACGCTGGCGATGTCTATGCGGCTGCGTTCTCGCCCGACAGCGAGCGCATCGTCACGGCAAGCGACGACCATACGGCACGGGTTTGGGATGCTGCAAGCGGCCAGCTGTTGGCCACGCTCGTCGGGCACACGGATGCGGTCCTGTCCGCCGCCTTCTCTCCCGACGGCAAGCGCGTAGTCACGGCCAGCAAGGACAAGACGGCACGGGTGTGGGATGCGGACGACGGCCATCCGCTGGCCGCGCTTACCGGGCACACAGATTGGGTCTATTCTGCCGTCTTTTCGTCCGACGGCGACCGCATCGTCACGGCCAGCGATGACGAGACGGCGCGGGTGTGGGATACCGGGGACGGCCGGCTGCTTGCCACGCTCACCGGATACACCGCCGTTTTCTCTCCCGATGGGGATCGGATCGTCACCGCGGACCACGACAACACGGCACGGGTGTGGGATGCGGCCAACGGCCGTCTGCTGTTGAAGCTCGCTGTGCACATTGGCGGGCCCCTATCGGACGTTGCTTCGGCCGTTTTCTCACCCGACGGTACGCGCATCGTCACGGCGAGCGCCGACGAGACGGCGCGGGTGTGGAGTGCAAGCGACGGCCGGCTGCTGGCCACACTTACCGGGCACACTGGTGTGGTCTCTTCCGCCGTCTTCTCGCCCGATGGCAAGCGCATCGTCACGGCAAGCTGGGACAATACGGCGCGAGTATGGGATGCCGGAAGCGGCCATCTACTGGCCACGCTTACCTCGCATGCTGGTGCGGTCAATTCCGCCGCTTTCTCTCCTGACGGCAAATGGATCGTCACGGCATGCATGGAGACGGCGCGGGTGTGGGACGCCGGGGACGGTCGTTTGCTGTTCACGCTCGCCGGGCACACGGATGCGGTCCTATCCGCAGTCTTCTCTCCCGACGGCAAACGCATTGCCACGGCGAGCGATGACCACACAGCGCGCGTGTGGGACGCTGGCAATGGGCATCTGCTGGCTACGCTCGCCGGGCACACCGATGCAGTGAATTCCGCCGTTTTCTCTCCCGACGGCAAGCGCGTTGTCACCGCAAGCGCTGACTACACGGCGCGGGTCTGGAATGCGCAGAACGGCCATTTGCTTTTCACGCTCAGCGGACACACGGGGGCGGTCTATTCCGCCGTCTTCTCTCCCGACGGCGAGCGCATCGTCACGGCCAGCGAAGACCATACGGTACGGGTGTGGGATGCCGGCGACGGCCGTTTGCTCGCCACGCTCACCGGGCATACCGATGTGGTCCCTTCTGCAGTTTTCTCTCCCGACGGCAAGCGCGTCGTCACAGCAAGCCGGGATGAGGCCGCGAAGATCTACATCGTGGATTTCGACGAGCTCCTGACGCGCGCCAAACAACTCCTGCCCGTCGACTCCGGCAACTGAGCACGGCGCAGCAAGCCTCGCATCGCACCTCAGTTACTGCCAAATCACCGATTTACTCGGCTGGAGCTCCCTGGGGCTCTTGAGAGCCATTTCGCGGGTTGCCGGCGCACCACTGGCTAACCTCTAGTTGCAGATTAGTCAACGACATAATTCGAAATCGCAGTTGATGGGAAGATTGGTCCTCATAAGTCAACAAGTGTTGAGGAATCCGAGGTTGGTCCGACTGGTTGGGCGTCCTCTCGGGCCTTAGTGCGTATCGGCTTTTGAGGAAGGGCTGGGCGGTGCAGAGGCAACCGCAGGTCCCCATTCGACTCGGATCGTCCCCTGTCGAGGACGACCCTCGCTCAGGGCAGGCTTTCGGCTCGCAGGCCGCGCTTTGCGCGGTCGGCTTTGCTCAGGATGACCGAACCGAGGTTGGGGTCGCGTTCTCCCGGATCTCAGAATCGAGATTCGGGGCACCCGTGGTTCGTGCTGAGTTGAAAGGGGTGGTTTGGGGTTCGTGCTTTCCCACATCTCAAAATCGAGATGTGGGGCACCCAGTTTTCGTGTTGAGGTGAGAAAGGGAGGTTGGGGCTCGTGCGCTGGCGGTTGCCGCGAAGTGAGCCGCGCAGCCGATTGAAAAACGTCCCTCAGGGGCTAAAGCCCCACCGATTCTTGAGGCATTTACGGCACGACTGAAGTCGTGCCCTGACACTTCGTGCCTTCCCGAGACTTCCAGGGGCTAAAGCCCCACCGATTCTTGGGGCATTTACGGCGCGGCTGAAGTCGTGCCCTGACACTTCGTGCCTTCCCGAGACTTCCGGGGGCTAAAGCCCCACCGATTCTTGGGGCATTTACGGCACGACTGAAGTCGTGCCCTGACACTTCGTGCCTTCCCGAGACTTCCAAGGGCCAAAGCCCCGCCGTTTATGCGCCTTTCACGGCACGACTGAAGTCGTGCCCTTTCACGACACATTCAAACTGGCCCACGCCTGGAAATTGTTATGGCTTGCCTGCCGGGGCCGGCTTCGGGTGCTCCACGAAGATGTGTGCTTGATGACAGCTCACGCACGTCCTGCCTTGCATGAATGGATCAGACTTCAGTTGTGCTACCTGATCGGTGTGACAGGATTCGCATGTGCTTAAGGCCGGCGTGCCCGCGAAGTCCTTGGCTGTTGTCTCGCCATGGCACACGATGCATTCGATACCGTTGTCGGCGTGCGGGCTGGCTTTCCATTGGTCGTAGATCACCTTGTGGCAGCTGGCACAGGTATCCCCGGCTGGAATCAGCCGATGGACAATATGCTTGGCTTGATCCTGCTGAGCAATGGCAGGTTGGAGGGCGACAGCCGAAACGAGAAAAACGAACAGGGTGAGACCGAACATGCGGGCACAGAAACGATTCACGGGCAGACTCCTGAGTAAGGTGATCAAGTATCGAATCCGGCAATGGCCGCAATCTGTGATACACATCACGTCCCACTCGATGCACGGCTAGAGGAAACAGGCGTTGTGCCGACAGTGGCCAGGTTGGTAACGCCAGTTCGGCGAATGTTGCGGTGTCCAGCGTTTGGTCCGACTGGCTGGGGACTCCCCGCTTGTGTCTCGGTGCCCATCGACTTTTGTGGGAAGGCTGGGCAGTGCAACGACAACCGCGGGGCCCCGCTCGACTCGGATCGTCCCCGTCGAGGACGACCTCGCTCAGGGCTGGCTTTCGGCTCCCCCCAGCGGCGGGCCGCGACCCCGTATTCGCGTTGCGAATTCGGGGCCCCGAACGCGCCGCGCTCAGGATGACAATTCAGATTCAATGGCTTGACTGGCTGCTCCATGCCGATACGGCCAGGCGTCCACCGAGCTGCCGCGTGCGCGGAAAATTGCCGTCCCGCGTGATATTCTTTCGAGTTCCCATTCAGGGCGGTTGATGCCGCCTATCTATTGCTGCCGATGCGGCTGGTGTGGTGTTCCCGAAGTTCGTAAGATGGGTTGAGGCCCCGAAATGCGGGTCCTTCGACTCGTCCCGGCGCGCCGGGACTCGCTCAGGATGACAGAGTGATTTTGAAGCGAACTTCAGTTACAGGGCACTGAAGCAGCGGCTGGAGAGGGTTTTATGAAGCGTTGTTTTGTTTTGATTGGTCTGCTGTTGGCATTCGGGTGCGGGTTGCATGCGCAGGCTGCGGCGCCCGTGGATGTGAATGTGTGCGACGTGGTGAAGAGTCCGGCGTCGTTCGATGGCAAGATGGTGCGCATCAAGGGCACGGTGGTGGCCGGGTTCGACGAATTCGTGATCAAGGATGCGACCGACCCCAACTGCGGATTCCAGGTGAACGCGATCTGGCTTTCCTACCCACAAGGATCGAAAGCCAAGTCCGGTCCGGCGGCGATTGTGACCGCGCAGCCGGCGCACAACTTTGCCGGGAACTGGAAGGTTCCGACGCGCACGCCGGTGACGCTCGACAAGAGCAAGGAGTTCAAACAGTTCGACTCGCTGCTGTCGCAGACGCACCAGAAGGGCCTGGACATGTGCCTGGGCTGCGCGCGCTACGAGGTGACGGCGACGTTCACAGGGCGCCTCGACGGCGTGGCCGATGCGTCGATCAAGCGCGATGCATCGGGCAAGATCGTGGGTCTGGGCGGATTCGGCAACATGAACGCCTACCCCGCGCGGCTGGTGCTGGCATCGGTGTCGGATGTGACCCCGAAGGAAATCGACTATTCGAAAACCGACGCGATCACGAAGGGCGACTCGGGGATGGCCGCGCCCCCCGGGGCCCCCGGTGGGGAGTTCGACGACCCCTTTGCCGCGGCAGTACGGCTGGCTGGGCACATCGGAGCCGGTCCGGCGGGCGACCAGGCTCAGAAGGACGTGGCGCTCTTCCCCAAGGGGAAGGAACAGAATGGCGTGAACGTTGCAATGGGCGGAGTGGGCAACGAGGTCACGCCCGATGGTCAGGGCACAAAGGATTCTCCTGACGGCGTTTTGTACAACTGCGCCATCAACCGGGATCGCTTGCAGGGAAACGCGATCGTGTATGCGCTGTTCCATATCGGCCAGCACGTTGCGGATCTGCGCAGCCCGAAGCCTGGAGACGAGGACGCTCCGTTCCTCATTGACGAGAACGATGCCTGGGTGATCACTTCGGTTGCAGCCATCGTAGCCGGTCAGAAATACCTGACACTGCCCGGCGGATACCTGTTCTACAATTCCGCCTGGGCGATGGCTGATCGCGAGGACAAGATGGAAGCGGCGCTGAAGGATTTCCTGGCCAACGAGGCGCTGCTGAGCCATTAAGCTCTGCGCGGTATCGGATTGGAGAAGGGCGCTGGCCTGGTGAAGGCCGGCGCCCTTCTGCATGAGGCGGACCGTAGGTAGTGGGTCAAGTGTTTTGCACAGGCTCTTGCGTTCGCTTTAGCGGTCAAGCATCATAAGGGCATGGCAAAAGGTAAACGCGACTTCGCACAGAATGCGCTTCGAGTCGTAGAGATTTCGACTGGCGAAGCACTAAAGCGCAAAGAGAAAAACGCTGCTGCCGTCGCCTTGGGACGGCTGGGCGGCCTCAAAGGTGGAAAGGCAAGAGCGGCAACGCTCACGGAGTCCCAACGTAGGGAGATCGCCAGCAATGCCGCTCGAAAGAGATGGCACAAGGAAGATTAGGCCGTAGCCTTCATTTCGCCTGCGGGTTCAATTTCAGGTTCTTCCTCCGAGACCACATCCAATCCCTCATCAGCTTCGCCAGTCGCAGCTTCTGAGGCTACACCCTTCTTGGCTGCGGCTTTTGCCGCCTTTACGTGATTGGGATACCACGCCGCCAATCCCCATTCGCCCTGCATGTTGATGATGTCGCCGACCATACTCTCGCGCCGACGTAGGATGGCGTACACGGTGTTGTATTTGCTCTTTGGCAAGCCGCCTGCTTCCATCGCATCCATAAGCGCCTGCGTCGAGAGTTTCCGACGCACGTTGCCAAGATGGATCACTGCGGCCTCTGGAATGCTCTTTCCAAAGAACGCGTCAGACGCAATTTTCCCGCCGCCTCCACCTGTAGGAGTTCCAGGTGTCGGGGCAGTTCCTAAACCGCCCATGCCAGCTACTGCTTTAATACCTGCCAATGTTGCTTGCAGATGCTCGATTTTGGCTTCAAGATCGGCAATCACGGCTTCGTAGTCAATAGGTTGAGTTCCCATGGTTCCCTCACTTTTAATTTGGAAACCAGCGTAAACACTGGTAAAATGAATGAGTGCCGCGCGGGGCAACCCTTCTCAGAGCAACCCCGCTTGGCAAGATGGTTCCTGCGGTGTTTCCATAGCCGCTCGCCCCTTCTAAGGGCGCAAAGTTATGGGCATCGGGGTTATCTCCTCTCCAACGGCTGAGGGCGTCCTAAGCGCCTTTGGCCGTTTCCATTTTCAGAGTATAGCAGGATAGACGACTCGCATCAATGTACAATTGATGGACGATCTGTGGAAAAGTGAGTCCTAATTGATTTTATTGATTTCTGTAATTTATCTTGACAAAGCATGAGCGCTCAAGCATACTACAGGCATCATGAGTCGCCTGAGCACATCCCAAAGGGTCCAAGTCGTTTCGGCCTTAGTCGAAGGAAACAGCATCCGCTCGACATGCCGCATGACCGGCATTGCCAAAGGAACCGTCCTTTCTCTGTTGGCCGAGATGGGAAAGGTCTGCACCGATTACCATGATGAGAACGTTCGCAACGTGGCCGCGAAGCGCATTCAGTGCGATGAAATCTGGTCGTTCTGCTACGGCAAGGACAAGAACCTCTCTGAAGAGAAAAAGGCGCAAGGCGCTGGCAGTTTGTGGACTTGGACTGCCTTAGACGCCGATTCCAAACTGATCGTCTCTTACCTGTGCGGAGGTAGAGATGCGGCCTGGGCAAGATCGTTTATGAAGGATGTGGCAGCGCGTTTGACCACTCGCGTACAAGTCACGACGGACGGCCACAAGGCCTACATTGAGGCCGTCGAGGGTGCGTTTGGCATGGATGTGGACTACGCGCTGCTCATAAAGCTCTACGGCAACCCCGCGCAGCCGGATACGCGCTACAGCCCCGGCGTGTGCATCGGAACGGAATCAGTGCAGGTTATCGGGAGCCCCGATCCTAAGCACATCAGCACATCTTTTGTGGAACGCCAGAATCTTACGATGCGCATGTCCATGCGCCGGTTCACGCGGCTTACAAATGCGTTCTCGAAAAAAGTTGAGAACCACGAGCACATGCTGGCTATCTATTTTGTTTACTACAACTTTTGCAGAGTCCACGAAACATTAAGGGTCACTCCTGCGATGGAAGCGGGGATTGCGGATCATATCTGGACCGTGGAAGAATTGGTCTTACTGGCGAACCGGAAGTCCATTCTCGATGGACTTCGCATGGCATCTTAAAGAATTCTTAGCGGGTCAATGCAAAGATTGGTGCCATAATCGCATCTGAGTGTTCCAATTGACAGCGGTATTTGACCGCTATACTGTTGGAGACCCCATGGCACTTGAAAAAGAACTCGCAACCTACCAGGCGAAGCTCGGCGAACTTAAACAGGACGAAGGAAAATTCGTTCTGATTCAAGGCGAGACCGTCATCGACATTTTCTCGTCGTATGATGATGCCCTCAAAGAGGGATACAAGCGGTTTGGACTCACGCCTTTTCTGGTCAAGCAAATACATGCCATTGAGCCTGTGTATTACTTCACGCGCCCCATTCAAGCGGTCCGGAGAGTGGGTTAGCGTGCATGCCACACTTTACGCTCACCCTCGATGCGGCTGGGCCGGTGGTCAACGCCGGGGTGTCCGTATCTGCTGGTCGTAGACAGGCTCTCGTGGCCGCGAACGAGCCGGTTCCTGCAATGCAAGCAATTAGAGCTTTGATTGACACCGGAGCCTCGTTTACGTCGATTGACCCCGCGGTTCTGGTCGCATTGAGCCTGACGCCAACAGGAACAATCGACATCGTGACACCGAGCACCGGTCAGAATACCCATACAGCGGACACCTATGACGTAGATTTCCAGATCGGCGCAGGACCGAACGACACGCCACTTTTAATCTCTAACCTCCGCATCGCTTCCTGCGACCTTTTCTTGCGGCAGGGCATTCATGCCTTGATTGGTCGAGATATTCTGAAGCAGTGCATTTTCATGTACAACGGTGCAGTGAGTTATTTCTCCCTCTCGTTTTGACCCCTGTGGAAATCATCTGACAACGGACCGTAAGAAGCCTGCGCGAGGGCGCCGGTGGGCGCGTATTCTTGAATCTGCACCACAATCGACGTCGAGATTTCGTGTCAAAATTCATGTCCCGGAAAAGAGAAAAAATGGCTGAGATCGCCGTGGAGGCGCCGGAGATTCCGGCGCAGTTGCCGAAAGTGCGCATAGCCGTGCTGGGCGCCGGCAAGATGGGCGGCATCCTGCTGCAGGCATTCTTGAAAGAGAACCTGTTTGCCACCGACAAAATTCACGCCACCGTGGGCCATGCCGAGCGGGCGCTGGCGCTGAGCACGCAGTGGGGCGTGGACGTGAGCACGAACAACGTGGAGGCCGCGCGCAAGGCCGACCTGATTCTGATCGGCGTAAAACCGTTCCAGGTTCCGGATCTGATTGCGGAGATCAAGCCCGCGCTGACGCCGGCCAAGTTGCTGGTGTCGTTTGCCGCATCGGTGAAGACGAGCGCCATTGAAGAAGCGGCCGGCATGGAGATTGCCGTGGTGCGCGCCATGCCTAATACGCCTTCCGCGCTGGGCGCGGGAGTGGCTGCCCTGTGCCGCGGGCGCTTTGTGAAGGACGATCAGATGGCGCTGGCCGAACGGCTGTTCGCGACCGTGGGCCGGACTGTGCTGGTGGACGAAAAGCACATGGATGCGGTGACGGGCCTGTCCGGCTCGGGGCCGGCGTATCTCTACATCATTATTGAAGCGCTGGCCGAGGCGGGCGTGAAAGTGGGCCTGCCGCGGGACATTGCCACGCAACTGGCCGCGCAGACCGCCTATGGCGCAGCGAAGATGGTGCTGGAGACCGGCTACCATCCGGCGCTGCTCAAGGATGCTGTGACCACGCCCGCGGGATGCACGATCGACGGCATTCTGGAACTCGAAGAAGGCGGGCTGCGCGTGACGCTCATAAAAGCAGTCATGCGGGCGACGGAGCGGGCACGGCAGTTGGCGGCGGGGTAAAGACAGGGACCAGAAGGAACAAGAAAGCATTTCGCTTAGCAAGGAGGAGCGATGAACGTTCATGAAGGTGCGAGGAGAATGCGGTACGCGGGTATATGGCTGGCCCTTATCGCCATTTCCTGGCGGACGCTGGTTCTTTGTATTCAGGTGATCTTCCTGTTCCGCGGAGGAATGGGCGCGATTGCGGGCGGCCTTGGAATCGGAGAAGTCCTCATTGCGGCAGCGCCCGGAGTGCTTCTTTGGATTGCGGGATGGATTGTGGAGGGGTTCGCCAAGGAGCCCGACTGAGGTCATGATTTGAGCGCTTTGCCGATCCAACGCCCAACCTGGCTTCCCAAATACTTGCCGGAACTTGACGGGCTGCGCGGCCTGGCGATTCTCGCGGTCGTCCTCTATCACTGCAATCCGCGGCTGGAGGGCACGTGGATCTACGGCGCCTCGCTTTGGGGCTGGGCCGGGGTCATTCTTTTTTTCACTCTCAGCGGCTTCCTCATTCACATCCATCCTCCTGACCACGCGCGACAAGCCGCGGTACTTTCACAACTTTCATGCGCGCCGGGCGCTGCGCATCTGGCCCGTCTATCTGCTGCTGCTGATCGTTGTTTATCTCAACGCGCCGTGGTTCATCGGCCCCGGCGTGTGGGAGGCGATCAAGACTGCGCCGTGGCTGGCTTACATTTTTTGCGTGCAGAACCTGTTTCATCTGACGCTGCCGCCGGCGCTCGGCCCCACCTGGGCGCTGGCCATTGAGGAGCAGTATTACTTTGTGTGGGCGCCGCTGGTGCGCGTGCTGCGCCAACCGTGGATGCTGGCAGCCTCGATGGTAGCCACGCTGGTTGCATCGCCGCTCGTGCGCCACGCCAATCTGCCTTGGATGACGTCGACGAACACGCTCATTCACCTGGATGGCATCGCGTGGGGCAGCCTTCTGGCCATCGGGTTGCACACTTTGCCGCTGAGCCGGCGCGCGTGGCTGGGGATGGGTTTGGGCGGGCTGGTGCTGGGATTTCTGGCGGCGGGCACAGTCGCAGGCGGCACGGCGCATCTGGATTCCGCGCTGGCCGTGGGTTTTGCCGGAATGGTGCTGGCGCTGATCGCATCCACCGGCGCGCGCAACCCCGTGAACGCGATGCTGCATTCGGGGCCGCTGGCTTTTTACGGACGCATCAGCTACGGCCTCTATATGATGCACATCTCGGTCTTCATCTTCATCGGTTCCTTTGACGCGGCGATGGACCGCCACGGCTACGGGATGGCGGGCAACCTCGCCGTTGTGGCCGTGCGCCTGATTGTGAGCACGCTGGTGGCTGCGGCGCTCTGGTACGGATTTGAATCGCAGATTCTTAAATTGAAGAAGCATTTTTGAGAATCTTTCCGAAAACTGGTCTTTGGAAGAATTCTTACGCCCGCTCAAGCGGGCTGGCAACGCGGATTCCGACTTTTTTCCCCAGGCTCACGCCTGGGGCTACAATCTCTTGCCCGCTACGCGGGCTCTTTGCTGCGAAGCGTCCCCAAGATCCTGTCTAAAACCTCATTGTTGGAGAGTTTCTAAAACAGCGCCGCCCGGATGCACAATGGATACGACCTGAAAACTGTGGGATTGCTGTCGGGTAAATGAGGGCCCAATGCATACCTTCCGTCTTTTTAATGTTTTTCCCTGTGCTTGGCTGTTGATTTTTGCCTACGCGATGGCGGCCCAGACTGCGCAATCTCCTGCCCCAGCGACCTCTGCTTCGGTGTTGCACGCAACCACCAGCCTGGTGCTGGTGGATGTGGTGGTGACCGATCACGGCAAGCCCGCGCACGGCATCGATCGCAGCCGCTTTCATGTCTTTGAGGATGGGCACGAGCAGGCGATCGTCACGTTTGAAGAGCACCAACCGCCGCCGGCACGCGCGAACGCGCCTCTTGTGGCCGCGAGGATTGCGGCGTTGCCGCCGCACACCTACACCAACGTCTCCCCTTATCCCGCCACCGGCGTGGTGAACGTATTATTGCTCGATGCGTTGAACACTCCCATGGCCGATCAGGCGGAAGCGCGCAGGGAGATGATCGATTACCTGGGCAAAATCCCTTCGGGCACGCCGATCGCGATTTTCACTCTGGCCTCGCATCTGCAAATGTTGACCGGCTTTACCACCGACGCCGCAGCCCTGGCCAAAGTGATGAAGAGCAAGGCGGCCGCATCCTCGCATTCGGTGGTGCTCGAAGATCAGGCCAACTCGGCGCAGTCGGCCGACGAGGAGATGCTGGCGATGATGGAACAGAGCTCGACTCTGCCCAGCGCCGAGGTGGTGGGCGAGATCGAGCAATTCGAACAGGATCTGACGGCCACGCAAACCAATCTCCGCGTGCAGGTCACCCTGGATGCGCTGCAACAACTAGCGCGCTATCTTGCCGCCATCCCCGGCCGCAAAAACCTCATCTGGTTTTCGGGATCGTTTCCCATCACCATCGACCCAGAAAACGAAGGCTACAGGAATCCGGGGCGGAATGTGCAGGATTTCGGCGACGAGATCCGGAGGGCGAGCGATCTGCTCACGGCAGCACGCGTAGCTGTCTATCCGATTGATGCGCGGGGCATGATGACATCAAGCACCGTGGATGTGCGCTATAACCCATCGCCAAACGGAATGAGCGTAAACGCGCAGGGGCAGCTTACGGCGGCGCGCAAACAACAAAATATCAATAACGATAACACCAAGTTTTTGACCCAGACCGGGGAAGAAGATCAATCGATCGCGACCATCGCCCAGGAAACGGGGGGCAAGGCGTTTTTCAACACGAACGATCTGAAGGCGGCCGTGGAAAGCGTCATCGAAGACGGCTCCAGCTATTACACCATCGCCTACGTTCCCCCTTCAGCGAAACTGGACGGCAGCTTCCGCAGAATCAAAGTGACCATGGATCGAGGCGGAGACAAGCTGGCCTACCGCGACGGCTACTACGCCGATCCAGGCTACGGGCCCGGCAGCGGCGCGCAGAATCCGGAAGGAGAGAAACTGATCACTGCGGCCATCCTGCACGGGGCGCCGCCGGCGACGCAAATCCTGTTGGAGGCGCGGGTGCTGCCGGCGACCGATCCGCTGCTGAAGAACGCCAATCTGCCCACCGACCCGGCGGGAAAGATGGCCGCGACCCTCAAAGGCCCGTCCCACCTCTACGTGGCCGATCTCGACATCGATCCGCGCGGCATTGCCTTTAGCGATGCGGCCGACGGCGGACGCGACGCCCGGATCGAGTTCCTGCTGGTGGGGTATGACGCCCAAGGCAACCGCGTGAATTATCAGGATCAAACCCTGGGTATCACGCTGAAACCGAAACAATTTGAGAGCATCATGGCGAGCGGCTTGCACGCGCGCATGTTTCTCGATCTGCCGGCCGGGCCCGGTTTCCTGCGCATCGCGGTGCAGGATTTGAACGCGGGCCGCGCCGGATCGCTGGAGGTTCCGCTGGCGGTTGGCGCGAGGTGAGCCGCGGAGCTTTGGCCGAATAGCGCCGTGAACCAGGGTGCGTTATCCTTTTCTGTCCTGATCAAGGAGAGCCAGCCATGATCCGTAATCCTGCGCTTATTTGCCTTTGTGCCTTCATCTGCATCCCGGCTTGCGCGAGCGGACAAACCGCGCCTGCCGCGGCTGCGCCCGCGACAACCATTCGCACCAGTTCCGATCTCGTCGTGGTGGATGTGGTGGCGAGCGACTCGCAGCAGAAACCCGTGCATCAGCTTACCGCCGCGGATTTCACGGTGCTCGAAGACGGCAAGCCGCAGACGGTCAAGTCCTTCGAGGAACATGCGACCGGCACACCCGCGCCTCTGCCGCCGCTTCCCAAACTCGATCCCGGCATCTTCACGAACTATTCAGTTGCGCCGGCCAACGGCGCTCTCAATATCCTGCTTCTCGACAAGTTGAACACGCCCATGGACGCGCAAAGCGTGGTGCGGGACCAGGTGCTGAAGTACCTCAAGCAAATGCCGCCCGGCACGCGTATCGCCATTTTCTCGCTGACTACGGAGCTGAAACTGCTGCAGGGATTCACGTCGAATCCCGAGTTGCTGCGTGCGCTTGTGGAAGGCAAGAAAGGCAACCAGGGTGCATCGCCGCTGATGAATAACGCGATGGAAGGCGATCAACCAGGCGCCGACGATCCGATGTACGACACGGAAGCCGAAGCGCTTGGCAACGATCCCGACGCCGCGATGATCCTGGCCAGCCTGCAGCAGTTTGAGGTTGAACAGCAGTCGCTCCAGTTGCAGCTCCGCGCCCGCTATACGCTGGACGCGCTCAACCAGCTGGCGCGCTACATGAGCGCCCTTCCCGGCCGCAAGAACCTGATCTGGTTTTCCGGCTCGTTTCCCGTAAACATTCTGCCCGATCCCGATATGTTGACTTTGTCCGCGACATCGTCTTCGACTTCCGGCGCCTTTACGCCTGATCCGTTTGCAGGGGTAGCCTCGATGGAGGACGAATTCAGGGAAACCGTGGATCTGCTGGCGCGCAGCCAGGTGGCCGTGTATCCCATCGATGCACGCGGCCTTATGACCAGCCCGATGTTGAGCGCGACGCAGAGCGGCTCAACCATGATGAAAAAGCCAAATGGTTTTGCCAACGCGAACGTAAAATTCTTCCAGCAGACCAGTGAAGAACACGGCACCATGGAGCAGATGGCACAAGCCACCGGCGGAAAGGCCTTTGTGAATACCAACGGCCTGAAAGAAGCCGTGGAAAAGGCCATCGAATCGGGATCGAATTACTACACCATTGCCTATACGCCGACCAACCGGAAATGGAACGGCGACTTCCGCAAAATCCAGGTGAAGCTCGACCATCCGGGAGTGACGCTTGCCTACCGGCGCGGCTATTTTGCCGACGATCCGAACGCGCCCGCGCACAACAATCAGGCGCAGAACGCCAAGCCCGATCCCAACCAGTACAACGCCCTGCGCGTCGCGATGCTGCATGGCGGACCCGATCCCACCGAGCTGATCTTCGAGGCCAGTGTGCGGCCCGCCTCAACGGATAACGAGGAGGCGCTGGTGCCGGGCAACCAGGCCGGCAAAAAAGTCTCCGGACCCTATCGCCGCTATGCCGTTACGTTCGCGGCGAATCCGAAAGAGGTCGTTTGGACCACCGCTCCCGACGGCTCGCATCGCTGCACGTTGGAATTCATCACCGTTGTATACGACGCCGACGGAACGCAGATCAACGCCCAGTTCAACGGCATCCGCGCGACAATCCCCGACGCCAGATTTGCTTCGATTCAAAGCGGCGCTATGAAGTATGTGCAGCAGATCAGCGTTCCCGCAAAGGGTGAGTACTACCTGCGCATTGGCATCCGGGACACTGCCAGCGACCACGTGGGCGCAGTGGAGCTGCCGGTGGCATCGGTGGCCAAGCTGCCAACTGTGGCGATGCCCGCGCCTGCGGCGACGCCGCCAAAATAACCAGCTAGTAGGGCCAGCGGCCGACGATGACGAAAAGCGCCAGAAGGAAGTACGCGACGTCGCGTGCTGCACGCTCTTTGCGGAGGACGTGGTAGATTTCGACTTCCACCATGAGCAGCGCCAGGCCCGCGCGCATGTTTTATGAAATAACAGTCAACATTTTATCCCTATGTGACTCGAATCACCCTGCGGTTCCCACCGTGACTGCTACGCTGGAGGCAGCACGCAAATTCCCCTGTTGCGAGGTGCGCCATGCTCAAGACTGCCAAGTACGAGACTGCGAATCTGGGCCCGCTGAGCCCGGAATTGCTTGCCAAAATGGACGCCTACTGGCGGGCGGCGAATTATTTGTCCGTTGGCCAGATCTATCTGCAAGATAACGCTCTGCTGGAACGGCCGCTTACGATCGACGACGTGAAGCCGCGGCTGCTGGGGCACTGGGGCACGACGCCGGGCTTGAACTTTCTGTACGTGCAATGGAACCGGCTGATCCGCGAGCGCGGGCTGGACATGATCTTCGTTATCGGCCCGGGACACGGCGGCCCGGGGATCGTCGCGAACACGTATCTCGAAGGATCATATTCGGAGATCTATCCCTACATCGGGCAAGACAAGGACGGCATCAAGCGACTGTTCCGGCAATTCAGTTGGCCCTACGGCATTCCCAGTCACGTGGCGCCGGAGACGCCGGGCTCCATTCACGAGGGCGGCGAGCTGGGCTACTCGCTGGTGCACGCATACGGCGCGGCCTTCGATAATCCCAACCTGATTGTGGCTTGCGTGGTGGGCGATGGCGAATCGGAGACCGGGCCGCTGGCGACGAGCTGGCACTCGAACAAGTTTTTGAATCCCGCGACCGACGGCGCAGTACTGCCCATCCTGCATCTGAATGGCTACAAGATTGCCAATCCCACGGTGCTGGCGCGCATCCCGCATGAAGAGCTGGAAAGCCTGATGCGCGGCTACGGGTATGAGCCGTTCACTATTGAAGGCGACGATCCGGCGGTGATGCACCAGCAAGCCGCGGCTACCTTCGATCGCATGTTGGATCGCATCGCTGCCATCCAGAAGGAGTGGCGCGAAGACGGCAGCGGCGAGACTGGAAAGCTGGGGCGGCCCGCGTGGCCCATGCTCATCATGCGCACGCCCAAAGGCTGGACGGGACCGAAGTTTGTCGAACGGAAAGCCGGTGGAAGGCACGTGGCGCGCGCACCAGGTTCCGCTGGCCGGGTTACGCGAGAAGCCCGAGCACCTGCGCCAACTGGAAGAGTGGATGCGCAGTTACAAGCCCGAGGAATTGTTCGACGACAAGGGCCGGTTCCGCGCCGACCTGGCGGAGATCGCACCCAAGGGCCGCGAGCGCATGGGCATGAACCCGCACGCCAACGGTGGATTGCTGATGCAGCCGCTGATCGTTCCCAACTTCCGCGACTTCGCCGTGAAGATTGAGAAACGCGGCAGCGAGGACGTGGAATCGACGCGCATTCTCGGCCATCTGCTGCACGCGGTGATGCAAGCCAACATGGAGCAGAAAAACTTCCGCGTCTTCGGCCCCGATGAAACCGCGTCGAACCGGCTCGACGACGTCATCTGCGGAACCGGCAAACGGTGGATAGCGGAGACGCTGCCCGTAGACGAGAATTTGTCACAGACCGGCCGCGTGATGGAAGTGTTGAGCGAGCACCTATGCGAGGGATGGCTGGAAGGCTATCTGCTGACGGGCCGGCACGGACTCTTCAACTGCTACGAGGCTTTCATTCACATCATCGATTCCATGGTGAATCAGCATGCCAAATGGCTGAAGACTACGCGCGAGATTCCCTGGCGCAAGCCCATCGCTTCGCTCAACTACTTGCTCAGTTCGCTGGTGTGGCGACAGGATCACAATGGGTTCTCGCATCAGGATCCAGGCTTTATCGACCACCTGGTGAACAAGAAGGCCGATGTGGTGCGCATCTATTTGCCGCCCGACGCCAACACCTTGCTCTCAGTGGCGGATCACTGCCTGCGCAGTCGCAACTACATCAATTTAATTGTGGCCGGCAAACAGCCTGCGCCGCAGTGGCTCCGAATGGACGAGGCGATCGCACATTGCACGGTGGGCATGGGCGTGTGGGAGTGGGCGTCCAATGATGGCGGCAATCCCGAACTGGTGATGGCTTGCTGCGGCGACGTGCCGACGATGGAGACTCTGGCGGCGGTGATGCTGCTTCGCGAACGGATTCCCGATCTTCGCATCCGCGTGGTGAATGTGGTCGATCTCATGTCGCTGCAGCCGCAATCGGAGCATCCGCATGGGCTGCCGGACGAAGAGTACGACCAGATTTTTCCGCCGGGCGTGCCCACGATCTTTAATTTTCACGGCTATCCGTTGTGCGTCCATCGGCTCACCTACCGGCGGCACAACCATGACAACCTGCACGTGCGCGGTTACAAGGAGGAAGGCACCACGACGACTCCTTTCGACATGTGCGTGCTGAACAATATCGATCGCTTCCAGTTGTCGCTGGACGCCGTTCGCCGTGTGCCACGGCTCGCCGGCAAAGTCGATGCGGCGGAGCAGTGGTACTCCGAGCAGATTCAGCGGCACAAGTTGTACGTCGCCGAAAACGGCGACGATCTGCCGGAAATCAAGGATTGGCGGTGGCGGGAACGATAGCGGGGCTAGCGGAGTTGGGTCTCTGACGACATGAATTCGTAAGTTGGCATCCGGGTATCCCAGGTCTCAAAATCGAGACCTGGGGCACCCCCTGGGGTGGTGCAAGATTAAGTTGTCAGAGACTTAGTCCGTGCATCGGGGGTTTTCTAGCTCCGCTAACTACGCTTACCTCTGCTAACTCGGCTCAATATTACGAAAGGTTCACTTATCCATGTCTTCATTGCCGGTTTTAGTTCTGAATAGTGGTTCTTCTTCCATCAAGTTTTCCATGTACGAAGCGGGCGACGGCCAGCGGATAAAGCTCCATGAGGGGGCGGTCAACGGCATCGGCACCGACCTGGGCCAGTTCTGGATCAAGGACGCCAGCGGCAAAAAGCTGGTGGATCAAACGCCGGCCGTGCCCAGCCGCTCGGTGGCATTCAAGCTCGTGGCGGATGCGCTGCGCTCCGGCGAATTCCCTGCCCCGGCCGCGATCGGCCATCGCACGGTATGCGGCGGGCCGGGAATCCTGGAAAACCAGCTCATCACGCCGAAAGTGATCGACGAAATCGAGAGCTATGAGGCCCTGGCGCCGCTGCACACGCCCATCGCCGTCTACATCATGCGCGAGGCACTGCGCCTGTTCCCCGGCACCCCCAACTTCGCCATTCTCGACACGTACTTTCATCGCACCATGCCTGAAGTGGCCAAGCGCATGCCGATTCCCACGGAGTACGCCGACATGGGCGTGCGGCGCTATGGGTATCACGGCATCTCCTACGAATCAATCGTGTATCAACTGCAGCCCAACGTGCCGGAGAAGCTGGTTGTGGCGCACCTCGGCAACGGCGCGTCGATCACGGCAATTCTGCAAGGCCAGTGCCTCGACACATCGATGGGCCTGACGCCGACCGGCGGCATTATCAGCGGCTCGCGCACGGGCGACATTGATCCCGGCGTGCTTATTTTTATTCTCAAACAGATTGCCAAGACCGCTCCCAACACTGACGCCGCCGCGGAGCAGCTTGAAACCGTGGTCAGCAAGAAATCGGGCCTGCTGGGCGTGAGCGAGCTTTCGAACGACATGCGAGAATTGCGCGACGCGATCGCTGCGGGCAACGCCAAGGCGCGGCTCGCCGTGGACAAATTCTGCTGGACCATCGCGCGCTGGATCGGCAGCTACGTGGCGGAGCTGAACGGGCTGGACATGCTGGTGTTTACCGGCGGCATTGGCGAAAACGACATCGCCTCGCGCGCCGAAATCTGCGCCGGACTGGGCGCCCTGGGCATTGTGCTCGACGCCGAGCGCAACAACGTGCGCGGCCCGGCCGTGATCTCCGCGGAGAATTCGCCGGTGACGGTGCGCGTGCTTCCGCCGCTCGAAGACCTAATCATCGTGAACCACGTGGTGCGGCTGCTGGACAGCTAGCACGCACACGCCCACACTCACACTCGCCACCAAGCGCTTGTTCTACACTGGTGAGTTGATTGGGGATTCATCTTTTATGTCTGCAACTGCTGTTCCTGTGGCCACTCATCGCCTTCCCTCGCCTGCATTGCAGCGCTTTGCGTGGGGCGTGCTGGTGTATTTTATTGCCGTCATTCTGTGGGGCGGGCTGGTGCGCGCCACGGGTTCCGGCGCGGGCTGCGGAGACCATTGGCCGCTGTGCAACGGCACCGTGATGCAGCACTCGCCGCGCATCGACACCATGATCGAGTTCACGCATCGCATCACCAGCGGCATTTCCTTCTTCTCGGTCGTCGCATTGCTGGTGTGGACCCTGGCTGCGACCGCGCGCGGCCATCTGGCGCGTGCTGCGGTCATCGCCGCCGTGGCCTTTACCTTAATTGAAGCCGCATTGGGAGCATTCCTGGTCAAGCTGGGGCTGACTGCGCAGAGCCGCTCGCCGTTGCGCGCCCCCTATCTTGCGCTGCACCTCACCAACACGCTGCTGCTGCTTGCGGCGCTCACGCTGGCGGCGCACTTCCTCGGCCGCCACGCGGGATATATGCGCAATAAGGTGCGCATGACCGCGCCGTTTGTGGGCGTCGCGTCGCTCGTGATCGTGCTCGTGGTCGGAGTCACCGGATCGCTGGCCGCGCTGGGCGACACCCTGTTCCCGGCGAGCTCGCTGGGCACCGCGTTCGCGCAAGACCTTTCTTCCGCCAGCGAGTGGCTGGTGCGCTGGCGCTGGACGCATCCCGCCGTCGCGTTTCTGGCCAGCGTCTTCCTCATTTGGCTGCTGGTGCGTGCGGCGCAGCGCCGCTCGCACTGGGACAACCGCGCACTCTCCGCGCTGGTGCTGATCCTGCTCGCCCTGCAATATGTGCTGGGCATTCTCGATGTGGCGTTTCTCGCGCCGGTCTGGCTGCAGATTCTGCACCTGCTGGGCGCCGACGTGCTCTGGGCGGCAATTGTGGTGCTGGCGGCGCGGTTGACGATCGAACCAGTTGAAGCGAGTTAGCGGGTTAGCAAGTTAGCGAAAAGGCCCCTCGCGAGGCCTTTTCTGTTTGCCTGATTTGTGGCGAACTGCTTTCGAGCCACGGCTTAAAGCAGCCCACTGACCGCGTGCGCAGCTCCCGTTAAAAAAGCAACCGCAGGTCCTTCGACTCGCGTTGACGCATTTCATGCGCCAACGCTCGCTCAGGATGACATCCTATTTTTAATCGCTCAGGATGACATCAAGATGAGGCAGGGTGCGGCAACTCTGGAACGGCCCTAGTCTTCGAGCGCGGGGTGGTAGTGGCTCTCCCATCCCAGGTAGCGCGCGGATTCGTGCACGGCCTTGGACACGTCGCTGAAGTTCGCGGCCACGTGGTGCTCGAATCCTTCGCGGCAGATGTACTTGAGAAGCTTCTGCAGTTGCGGAATTTCCGCGACTCCCGCGCCGCCGAAAGTTTCGAGCGGATCGTCGGTGAATCTTCCCGCGCCGGTGTAGCCGCGCACCACGCCGCGCCGGTCGTCGGTGGAGAAGCGCGCGAAACTCATCGTGCCGGCCTTCACCCGGCCTACGCAGGTGCCGAAGGTATTTTCTTTGCCCACCGTGCCCGCGATGATCTCCTGGTAATCCATGCGCACTTCCTTGAAGAAATGCTTGGGCAGGTTGGAGCAGTGGAAGCAGACGCACTTGTTGGGGTCGGCGCCGTAATTATTGTTCCAATCGAGCAGCGCCGATGGGGTGCCCGAGGCCAGCGCCATCATGTACATGCTGAGCGTGCCGGGCACATCGACTTCGCAGGCCGAGGGAATCAGATCGTTCGACATCATGCTCATGATGGTGCACGGCACCACGCCGAAGAATTCTTCCATCGAGGTCCAGCACTGCACGGCGCTGATGGTCACGTGAGTTTGCTTCATCCAGCCGTCGATGACTGCTCCCAGCTTGGCCATCTTCAGAAGCGCGGCTTCGGCGATGCCCGCAGTCGTCACGTATTTCTTGATGGCCGCGAGCTTGGCCTGCGCGGCATCGTCGGTGTCTTTCATCTTGTTGATGCGGCCGAAGATTTCCGACAGATCGATGGTCTCGATGGTGATGCCGCTGGTTTCGAAGATGCGCTCAGAGTAACGGACGGTGTTGAAGGCGGTGGGCCGCGCGCCGATAGCGCCGATGCGGAGATTCTTCAAGCCCTTCACGATGCGGCAGACCTGCGAAAACCATTCGAGATCGGCTTTGAACTCGGGCGAGGCAAGCGATTCTGTGTGCAGCGTGGTGAGCGAGTAGGGAATGCCGTACTGCATCATGTTGTTGCAGGCGCTCATTTTGCCGCAGAAGCTATCGCGACGCGTGGCGATGGTCATGGCGTCGGCGCGGTCCGGCGTGGCCTGCACCAGCACCGGAACTTTCAATCCCGACAGGCGGATGGCGTCGACGATGCCGCGCTCCTCGCCAAAGTTGGGCAGCGTGACGATGATGCCATCGATCTCTTCGGCATGTTTCTTGAAAAGCGCGGCGCAGCGCTGCGCCTCGGTGTAGGTTTCCACCGCGCCGTAGTGGGACTCTTCAGGGCTGAGCACGATGGGCCGCGCGCCTGCGGCCTCAAGTGCTGCGATAATTTCTTCCCGGCCGGTCTTGGCGAGGTGATGCGGGAAAAAGCCGCGATTGCCTACGATAATTCCGAATGTCATTTTGCGTTGTGCTGCCATGATGTTGCTCCTTGAATCGTTATTCCTGCGTAGAACTCAATGCCCTGCCCAAGCGCCTACTTGCCCGCGCGGCCGGGACGAAACTTGACGACGTACAACACGCCCAAAGCGGCAAGCAGGCCGCCCCACCACACCGGCGTATGCAATTGGGTCAGCTGCACGCCCGCCGGATAAGTTCCCGTGGTCCATTCCACGATGCCGTAGCCAAAAATCATGCCGCCGTAGATGGTGAGCAGCACGCCAATGAAGAACCAGATTGGAATTCCCGAACCGCGCATCGCCTTTTTCCCTTCCCTTTTCGCGTTCGCGCACGTCTTTCGCGCCGCGGCAAGACTTACCCCTTACCAGAAAATGATGTTGAGCGCGGCAAAGATCACCACCGCGACGATCGCCCACGTCCACTCCCGCTTGTACCACGGCGCCGGCTCTTCGGCCGGTAGTTTTGTGGCGCCGTACACCAGGCCATCCAGTTCTGCCACCGGCCGCGGCTTGGTCAAAAGGCTCACGACCACGATGACGATGGCGCTGAAGAGAAACGCCCACAAGGCACGGAATACATTCTCGGCCATCGGTTTGGCATCCGGTGAAAGCGCCACAGTCGCGAGGGCCGCGGGAACGAACTTGACCCACATGAACAGGCCGGCCGAGAAGAGGATGCCGGTGAGCAGGCCCAGGAACCCAGCCAGCCGCGTGGCGCGCTTCCAGAACATGCCGAATAGGATGGTCGCGAGAAGCGGCGCGACAAAGATCGAGAACAGCGCCTGCACGTAATCCATGATGCCGTGGAACTGCTGCACCAGGTACGCGGCGCCGATGGACACAATCACGCCAATGATGATCGAACATCGTCCTACGAAAACATAGTGGCTGTCACTGCCGGTCTTGTGGATCAGCGGCTTGTAAATGTCGTAGGTCCACACCGTGGAGAAGGCGCTCACGTTGCCGGCCATGCCGCTCATAAAGCCGGCAATCAGCGCAGTGATGCCGAGGCCGAGCAGACCTGGCCCCATGTAGCGCACCATCATCAGCGGCAGCGCCTGGTTGTACGTATGTAGCTCGGTATCGGGCGCGCCGCTCAGAACTTTCTGCTGATACATCAGCCGAGAGACTCGTCTTGGCCATCGCAGCCGAGCATGTGCCGGGATTCTTCAAGCCCGCCCGCGGTTGCCCGCGTGCAGGCGGCCACCACGTCTTCGCCCACCAGTTGGCGGCGGCTGCCATCGGGATTCTGCAACAGCACCAGGCCAAGCAGCCCGGGCAGAATGACGATGAACGGCACCGCCATTTTGAAAAATGAGCCGATGATGGGCGCCATGCGCGCGGCGCGCAAGTTGTGCGCGGCCAGCACGCGCTGCACGACGAGAAAGTCGGTGGTCCAGTAGCCGAAGCTGATCACAAAGCCCAGGCCGAAGACGATGCCCGTCCAGTGCACGCCCATGGGATTGGCGGCAAAGCTGCCGGTATCGCGCCAGAGATGGAAATAGCTGTCGGGCGCAACCGTGGAACTCATCGTCTGCAGGTTGGCCATGATCTTTGTCTTCAGGCCGTTGACACCACCGGCTTGCACCAGTCCCAGGATGGGTACCAGCAGCGCTCCGCCCCAGATGAGCACGAATTGCAGAACCTCGTTGAAGATGGCCGAGCGCAGCCCGCCCAGTCCCACATACGCGGCCACGGCCAGCGACGAAACGATGATGGAGAAGTTCAGATCCCACCCCAGCACCACCTTCATCACCACGGCCATGGCGAACATGTTCACGCCGCTCATCAGGATCATTTCCGCGGCGAAAGCGATGGCGGCCACGCTGCGCGCGTGTTCGCCGTAGCGCAGGTTCAGGTAGCCGGGCACCGAATGCGTCTTCGACACGTAGTAGAAGGGCATCATCATCAGGCCCAGAAAGAGCATGGCGGGGATGGCGCCGATCCAATACCAGTGGGTGGCCAGAATGCCGTACTGGTAGGCCGACCCGGCCCAGCCCATCAGTTCGAGCGATCCCAAATTGGCGCTTACAAAGCTCAGTCCGGCGATCCAGGCGGTCATTTCACGGCCGGCCATGAAGAACTCTTCGCTGGTGTTGGTGCGGCCCTTCAAGTAGAAGCCGATCCAGAGCACCATGGCGAAATAGAGGCAGATCACCACCACGTCGAGCGAGCGCAGGTGCGCCAGCGGCTCGGTGTTGAAGAGGAGCAGCGCCGACAGCGAGCCTGGGAATCCGGCGGCGATGGAACCAGTGAGCAAACCGAACATGAGCATCACCTAAAAGGGCTACAGCAGTTCCGCAGTTACTGTGTCCCGAAGCCACGGTCAACAAGTGGATCTTCTCTTAAGAGAAATCCACCCACCACCGGGGCTGGAAACGGCTACAACAACTATGGAACCGCTGTGAGAATGCGTCCGCGGAGGCTTTGGACGTTCGCACTAAGTAAATTGCTTTACTCCAGCACTTGTCAAGCGGCAAAGCGCGCTTGCGCAGAGCCAGAATCCCGCCTCTGCCAAGGTCGGCTCGCCGGCCCTGCAGCGGTGGCGAAATCCCGGCGCCGGTGATTGAGAAAGCGTTTACCGAACGAAGTGTACCATAGCTGCCTAAGCCCGCTCGCTGCCCATCGCCTGTATCGCCACGCGACCGATCCGTCAATTCCGGCCGTACATCAGACTGCCGCGAAAATTCGCGCCAGTCGGCATCGTTCTATAATCAGGCGTTCCAAATTCTTACGTCCTGCGAAGCATGGGGGCTGGGTTTGGCTGCCTCGGCACACTTCTCTCTCGTCAAGTGGTACATGGACTGCGTAAGCGATGCGGGAGAGGTGGCGATTCTTTACAGCGCGCGCGTGCGCTGGCGCGGCATCGGCATGGCGTACAGCAACCTGATCTCGACCGATGGCGCCACCGGCAAGTCTACGTCGACCATGCATGGCGCAAGGATCCGTCGCGAGGAGCCGCAGATTCTTGTCGCGTCGCCGCGGCTTGGGCTTCAGGGAAATTGGACGGCGCGTGCGACGCCGATTGAGCGCACCGTGTACGCATGCGAATCCGGTTCTGTCGTCTGGAATTGCCTGCAACCGGCTGCCTCGGTTTCCCTGAAGATCGGCGAGAAAAAACTGACGGGCGCGGGATATGCCGAATGCCTGACGCTGACTTTGCCTCCCTGGCAATTGCCCTTGCGGCATTTGCAGTGGGGCCGCTTTGTTTCTGACTGCAATGCGCTGACCCGCGACGCTGTAGCTTGGATTGACTGGAAAGGTCCATATGCGATGAGCCTGGTGGTCCACAACGGCGCAAGCCACGAGAACGCATCCATCTCACCCAACGAGGTCACATGGGACGGTGGGACGCTGCGCATGGAAGAACCCCTTGCGCTTCGAGCCGGCCGGCTCGGGTTGACGATTCTTCCGGGCCGCGCCGGCATTGAGCAGAATCTTTCCCCGTTCCCTCTTCAATGTTGAAGAAAAGAAGTGGAGGAGCCGGGGAATCCTGGAGACTCCAGATCGTCAAAGCCATGGTTGGGTCATTCACGAGACGGTCGATTGGAAACTTTAATGCGCTCGCAGTTGGCGAAGGTATTTTACGGATTCACGTTTGTCGCAGCGGTGCCTGCGGCGCTTGCGGCGTGGGCACATGCATCGCGAACTGCGGTGCAACTTGCCGCATTGCATTCTCCGGTCTTTGGCGCATGCCTTGCAGCAATCGGCATTGCCATGACACTCGCCGGAATGATCTCGCTTTGGCGCGATGGCGGCGGGCTGCCGATGAACGCCTTCCCTCCTCCGCGATTCGTGGACCGCAACATTTATGGCGTAGTTCCACATCCGATTTATGCGGGATTCGTGATTGCTTGTGCGGGTGTCGCCATTTTTTGCGGATCGGCAAGCGGGCTCTGGCTGGTGACGCCCGCCGTGGCGCTGGGCTGCTCTGCGCTGGTGCTTGGCTACGAATTGCCGGACCTGCAGAAACGATTTGGCGATCGATTTAGCGATCGGGCCGCTTCGTGCTGGTTGCCGCGAGACACCACCGGCAAACCATTATTTGTGGAACGCATCCGCGTTTACCTGGTGGTTTTGTTGCCGTGGCTCACCATCTTCGAGTTGCTTGGCGTATTGGGAAGGCCACTGGGCGCGGTGAGCACCTACTTACCGTTCGAAATGCGATGGCCGGTGATTGAGCAGACAGAAATTGTCTACTCCAGCACCTATCTTGTCGTGCTGTTGGCTCCGCTGCTTGCAACATCGGGCTTTGCGCTGCGGCGGTTTGCGCTGCGCGGGCTTACGGCGATGGCCGTCATCTTTCCGATGTATCTGCTGCTTCCAATCTTTGTGCCTCCGCGCCCGTTCGAGCCAGCCGGTCCCATCGGAGGCCTATTGCAGATGGAGAGGACGCCGTTCTCGGGAATCGGGGCGTTTCCCTCGTTTCACGTGGTGTGGGCTTTGATTGCGGCATCGGCGCTCGCAGATGGCGGCAGGGCCAAGCGAATTCTGTGGTGGACGTGGGCGGTGCTGGTGAGTTTGAGCTGCATCACTACCGGCATGCACTCCGTGCTCGACGTGGTTGCCGGGGCGATTACTTTCATCGCGATCGTGCGCATCGACCGCATCTGGATCTCGGTTTTGAGATTCGCCGAGTACCTTGCGAATTCGTGGCGGGAGTGGCGCATCGGCCCGATACGCATCATCAACCATGGCGGTTACGTGGGATTGGCGGTGCTGGTGGGCGTGGTGATGATGGAGTCCCTCGTGGGAAGAGGCGGAGCCGTTGTGGCAGGCAGCATATTCTTCGGTTCCATCATCGGAGCGGTGCTTTGGGCACAGTGGGTGGAGGGATCGCCTTCGCTGCTGCGACCAATGGGGTTCTACGGAGGAGTGATTGGCGCGATGATCGGCGCCGTTTCCGCTGTGTTCCTCGGCATCAACTATTGGACCGCGCTGGCCGCGTTCGCTGTGGCCGGGCCCTGGATCCAGGCGGCCGGACGGCTCCGTTGCCTCGTGCAGGGTTGCTGCCACGGCCGGGCGACTGTCGATGTGTTGGGAATCCGCTACACGCATCCGCGTTCGCGCGTCTGCCGCCTCGCGCAACTTGCCGGAGTTTCGATTCACGCCACGCCGGTGTACTCGATCCTCTGGAACTTCGTCGTCGGCGCGGCGCTTCTGCGCCTGCTGGCGGTGCATGCGTCCTGCACAATGATTTGCGGAATCTATTTTCTGCTCTCCGGCGCCGGCCGCTTTGCCGAGGAAGCCTACCGCGGCGAACCGCAGACCATGGTGTGGTGCGGGCTGCACATCTATCAGTGGATCGCTGCCTTCACGTTTGCGCTCGGAGCTGTATTCACCGCCATACCAAGCCCGGCCGCAAATTCCTTCGCCCCGATCAGCGCGAGTTCGATGCTTCTGGCAATCGCCTGCGCGGCCTTTGGCTGGTTCGTCAGCGGGGTCGATTTCCCTGAGGTCACGCGTCGCTTTGCGCGGTTGACGTGACATATCTTCGCGTTGCGCTCTGCCGCCCGGCATTCAGGATGATTGAACTGTCCGGTGGTGTCCAACAACATGGTCGGGTTGGTGCCGCGTGTCGCGCATGAAGCCTTCGCCCTTGGTCAGCCAGGCTACGCCGAAGGCGCAGTTCGCCAGCGCTTCGCACCAGAAAAGCCAATGGCTGGGATGACGCTGTTCAATCACCGATCTCATGGTGAGGCCGACCATGGTCATCATGCAGGCGACCATGACTAGGCCGCTGGCTGCGTAGATGCGATTCCTGTCGCGCTTGCGGCGCGTGAAGGGCTTTGCTCCAGAAGACTTGCGAAAAAGAAAGATGCAGATATAGGCAAGGATGAGGTACATGAGCGCAGCGAGCGCCGTGTGGATCAAGCCGAGTTGGAATTCCAGCGGTGTGTAGAAACCACTGCGGGGATTGAATGAGGGACAACACGCCACGCCTAAAGTGACCGCTCCGGCCAGGTAGCCGGTAATTTCATCGTGCACATCGTAGCCGCGCGAGCAGGCGAGAAATGCCGCAATGGCGCAAAGGCTGCCCACGTATATGTTGCGCATGGGCGTGTAGTAGTAGTCGCTGATGGAGCGTTCGAGGAGTGGATGCGGCAAGTGGCCGGATGCAAGAAGAGCCACGAGGAGGTATCCGGCGGCGAGCGCGAAAGGCAGCGCGAGGGCGATGAAACCCACCATGCGCCGCATCGTGTAATACGACAGGACCACAGGATTGGTTGACGTGCTGCGGGGTAACATGACGCCCTCCGCGAATGACTTCCTCAGAAAGAAGAAGCATAGCGCAATGGGCAGGTCTAGTGCCCCACAACCATCACCTGAAAGCTGCCCTGAACGGGATCGAAGCGAAGCGTGCCAATGCCGCCTGTTTTGGTCAGGTCCACTCCATGAAGATCGGTCGCCAGATAGACCAGGCCCGTTGACGGGTCAACCGCAAGCGTCCGCGCCCGCTCCAGCGTGGGCAAGTTTTGGATGACGGCGTAGGAGTCAGTGTTCGCGTCCTGCTGAATGATGGTGAGGCTGCCGTAACCGCCGCCGTTGGCGGAATAGATGAGGCCGCGATCGGAATCATAGCCAATGACATCGTCGCCAGGTCCCGTAGTGAGCGACGCGACGAGGTCGCCAGTATTTGCGTTGAGAACCTCCAAGCCCTGGTTCTCACACGCAATGAACAAGCGCAGGCCCCTTCCGTCCACGGCGAGTCCTTGCGGATCCAGGCAGGAAGTGTGCAAAGGGATGTATTGCAGAAGACCGAATGACGGCCGGTTGTTGCTCCAGTCGAAATGAGAATGGTCACAGGGATTCTTTGTCAATGATGCGGCCAGACACCGCTGCGCCTCCGCGGCAAAGCCAACGGCATCGATCTTCGCCACCCACGATGGGTAAGCGACCGACGCATAAATGCTGCCGTAGCCATCGGCCTGCGCAGTGTGGAAATCTCCGTTGAGCATGACACCGTCAAGGACGGCGCTCTTCTCCGTGTCAATGGCAACGATGAGCGATAAGGCAGTATTGTCCGGCGGGGCAGGCCGTTCGCCGGGCCGCGGCGTGCGCGGCGGAGGCGGATTCAGGAAGCAAAAAGCGAAGACGAGTTTGCTCTGCGGTTCAAAGGTAATAAAGCGCGGGGCGCAACCGATGGCGATCGTGGCCTCGGCCTGGAGCGTGCTCCGGTTGAAGACCGTCACCGCATTGGCCGGTCCATCGCTCACATAGCCGTGGGTTCCAATGTCGTCAAGCGCGATGGCGTGCGCCTCGCGGAATCCCGTAATCTCTCCAACGACAGAACCGGAGTCAACATCCACCACCTGAACGGCGTGACCGTGCGCAATATAAAGTCGCCGCGCCACGGGATCGATGGTGAGGTAGTCCCAATTTCCGCTCCCGCCGATGGGCAAGAATTTCTTCACGAAGAACGGCTCGCCGGGGAGTTGAGTGGGCGTGGGGATCGGGGCCTGTTGCGCAATAACCGGGAGACACACGAGCAAACAAAAGGGCAGGAGTTTCCTCATCGTGCGAGCCTCCTTTTATCGTTGGACGCATGGCGGCCGTTTTTCGCTCGCCTTATTGGTTCGCGGCTACCTCATGCAACCAGCCCGGAGCTTTGAGAAGCTCGCGGGGACGCGGGCCGTCGGCAGCGCCGACCAGGCCGTCGCGCTCCATCATGTCGATGAGATGCGCGGCGCGGCCGTAGCCGATGCGCAACCGCCGCTGCAGCAGCGACGTGGAGGCCTTGCCGAATTCGAAGACCAGGCGCACGGCGTCGTCGAACATGGGATCGTCGTCTGCGCTCTCGCCGCTCCCGCCTTCCATCGCCGTACGCTCGTCCTTGGGCGAATCGAGGAAGCCATCGACGTACTCGGCGCTGCCCTGGTTCTTCCAGAATTCGACCACGGCCGCCGTCTCTTTCTCGCTCACATACGGCGCATGCAGGCGCATCAGGCGGCTGGTGCCCGGCGGCAGGAAGAGCAAATCGCCGCGGCCTAAAAGCGCCTCGGCCCCGTTGGTGTCGAGAATGGTGCGCGAGTCCACCTTGGTGGCCAGGCGGAAGCTGATGCGCGTGGGCACGTTGGCTTTGATGAGGCCGGTGATGACGTCGACGCTGGGCCGTTGCGTGGCCAGGATGAGATGAATGCCTACCGCGCGCGCCATCTGCGCCAGGCGGGTGACCGACTCTTCGACGTTGGCGCGGTCGAGCATCATCAGGTCGGCCAACTCGTCGATGATGATGATGATGTACGGCAGCGGCTCCTCAGGCTGCCCGGACTCTTCCGCAAAAAGTGAAGGCGTGGAACCTTCGAAGAGCTTGTTGTACTGATCGATGTTGCGCACGCTGCGCGAGGCCAGCAGCTTCAGGCGCCGCTCCATTTCTCGCACGGCATTGCGCAGCGCGTTGGCGGCCAGCTTGGGCTCGGTGATGATGGGCGTGAAGAGATGCGGGATGCCCTCGTACATACCCAGCTCCACGCGCTTGGGATCGACCAGGATGAGCCGCACCTGTTGCGGCGTGGTGCGATAGAGCAGGCTCATAATCATGGCATTGATAGCCACGGATTTACCCGATCCTGTGGAACCGGCGATGAGCACGTGGGGCATCGAGGCCAGATCGGCCGTAACGATGCGGCCGTTAATGTCTTTGCCCATGGCGAGCGTGAGCCGCGAACGCGCGCGGGCAAAGGTTTCGCTCTCGATCACGTCGCGCAGATGAATGGTTTCTTTTTCGTGGTTCGGCACCTGGATGCCGACCGTGCTTTTGCCGGGCATGCGCTCGATCAAAATGCTTTCTGCGCGCATGGCCAGGCACAGATCGTCGGCGAGACCGGTGACGCGCGAATATTTTACGCCGGCTTCGGGTTTGAACTCGAAGGTGGTGACCATGGGGCCGGGGTTGATTTGCACCACCTGGCCGCGCACATCGAACTCGGCGCATTTTTCAACCAGCACCTTGGCTTCTTCGCGCAACTCGTCTTCGCGCACCGATTGTGGCGCCTCGCCCTCGGTCAGCAGCGTGCTCGACGGTAACTTGTAACCGCTCACGTGCTTGGGCGCCACGGTGACGGCGTGCACTTCTGCATCGGCGCGACTGTGGATTGCAATTTCTCCGGCACGCCCGGGCGGCGCTGCTGCGGGAGTCGGCCGCTCGTTTGCCCATGGATCGACAGGAGCCGGGGGAGCGGCTTGAAGCCGGATGGGCGCAACCGTCGCTGCTGCCACAACCGCAGCCGTCATCGGTGCATGGGTCGGGTATCTCGCTGCGTGGCCGGTTTCTGCTTCGCTGTGCTCCCAGATGCTGGACCTGCGCGGCATAACCGCGGGCTCTTCTGTGCGCGGCCGCTGATCGGCGCGTGAATCCACGCGTTGATATGCGGGAATTTCGTCGATGGGATCCTGTTTGGGCGCGCGCCGGCGCATGAAGAAGGCCAGGAAACGGTTGGGCTTCTGCGCTGGTATTTCCGTTTCCATTTCTGGATTGGCTGCGGCATCGAACTGCGAGAACGGGATGGCCCCGTTGCCTTCGGAGCTCAGAGCACCGCGGCGCGCTTCCAGTTCCTCTTCCTCTTCACGCAGATCGCGGCGGCGGTCACGCCATTCCGCAAACTGCGCCCAGCGTTCGGCTACGATTTCGCGAATCGTCCCGAAGCTGATGTCCGAGGCAAAGTAGAGACCGGCTGCGGCCAGCGCGGCAGCCACCACCCATGCGCCCTGCAGGTTGAGGTAAACCACGAGCAGACCGGCCATGAGGCGCCCTACCACGCCCTCGATGGGAACTACGTGCAGCCAGCGCCAATGCCAGGGCAGCAGGCCGAGGACCGCGGGTAAAAAAGTGAGCGCGAGGAGCGTGCCCATCCAGCGCAGAATGGGCGAGCCGCCGGGCCGCGAGCGCATCCACGTCCAGCCCACTCCGCCCAGCCACATGGGAAGCAGGAACGCGGTAATTCCCAACGCCTGCAACAACAAATCGCTCAGGTAGGCGCCGAAGAGGCCGATCCAGTTGTGGGGCGTAACCGTGCCGGTGGCCGTATTCAGCGAGGGGTCGGTGGCGTGATACGTGGCCAGCGCGAGGAAAAGAAGCAAGGAGACCAGCAGGAGCACCATCCCCAGGAAGATATTCACGGGGCGGCTGCGCGTGGGCGCGAGAACAATGCGGATGGGCTTCATGATAAGGGCGGTTCCGCACTCCGGCTACCGCAAACGCGGGAATGGCAGGCCGGTGGAGCGGGTGGTACGTCCCAGAGCAGCTTTCATTATCGGCGTTGGCGGGGCCGAATCAGGGCAAAACCGGGCAGGGGGGAACCACAGGGATTAACTGCAAAGGTTCGCCGCAATCGAGAAGCGGCTATGCCTTTGCAGGAATCTCGCTGAAGCGATAATCGCCTGCGCCGACCTGGCAGGCGATGAAGCCATCCCCAACCTCGACCGAGAGCACGCCGGGGATTTTTGTTTCCGGCTTTGCTGGCCACAGCTGCTTCCCGGATTCAGCGAACGTCGAATCTCCCGGGACGAGCCTGGGAAGGTAAATGGTGGCGCGCGAGTTGGCGGGGACGTGAACGGACAAAACCAACCCTCCGTGCTCGCTCTTTTCCCAGCGCGTGGTGATCGAGCCTTTCACGGTGGGAACCGTGCCCTCCGCAAATGCCAGACCTTCCGTCTTCGGCCGGACGTCGAAGGTGGCAAAGCCGCCACTCGTGGGCTGAATGCCGCAAATGTATTTGAGGAAGATGTATCCCGGGTAGGAAGTCCAGGCGTGATTCACTTCCCCGCCCGCGAACTGCTCCCAGTTGGCTTTGTTGCCGTCGAGCATCATGCGATAGCGCTCCAGATCGCGTACGACGAACTCGCCGGCGCCGGCATGCAGCAGGCCGCTGTAAAAAGCATCGCCTCCGTATCCGCCAAGGGTAAGTTTCCCCGGCGTTTCCGCCGCGGCCAGCAGGCGCGATCGCACCTCGGGCGGCGCAATGTCGAAGCGCAACGGCCAGGCCTGGGCCAGCGGAAACATCTCCTTGTTGTCTGTGCGCGCCAGATAAAACTCGCCATTAAACAAGTTGGCGTTGATGCCCGCCTTCACTTCTTCGGCCTCGCCGGCGCACTGGCTGCTTTGGTCAGCCTGGCCGAGTATTGAAAAAATGCGCGAGGCGATGCGGAGATTTTCGACATACTGGCAGGCGGTCGCCACGTTGTAGCCGCCGCTGGGCATGTTGCCGCCGGCGTAATCCGAAATCCGCGCGGTCCTGGGATTCAGCAGCTTGGTTGTTGGATCCTGTGAGAGCTTGATCCACTTCAAGAAGCTTTCGAGATGCGGCGCCATTTGTTTGAGGAGCGTCTCGTCGCCTGAGAACAGGTATTGCTGCCACAACAGCATCGGCCAATACATGGACCACTCGGCGCATTGGAAGACCGCGGCAGGGCTGCAGTCGTTGAAACCGCCGTCCGGTTTTTGTTCCCCGGCATAGTCGCGCACTACTTTGTCAATCATGGTGGTGCCGCGGTGGTTGTAGAGAAGCACGTTGCCGATGTTCCAGCTGTCGGCCAGCCAGGGCGACTGTTCGCGATTGGCATCCACGCTGATAATGCCCTGCTGGATGTTTTGCCGCGCCGAGCGTTCGCACATCTTGTAAATGGAGTTGAGCAAGGTGCTCGAACAATGGAAATTTCCGGCGACGTCGGCATCGCAATAGGCCCAAATGCCGCACACGTCGGCGGCGCGCAGCTTACCCGCGTAGCCGGTGATTTTCATCTCCTGGAACGACGTGTGCCGCCCGAAGCCGGGCTTCCAGGTTTCCAATCCGCCCTGGCAGGTGTATTGATCCCATCCGGAGGCCTTGCGCTCGCCGGTCATCTCGAAATACTCCACGCGCACCTTGTCGCCGGGGCGATTGGCGCGCATGGTCAACTGCGGCCAGCCATCGATGCAGCGCTCCAGATCCGCGCGCCACGCGTCGTTTATTAAGGCAACGCTCACCGCGTCGAGCTCGCCCTGTTCGCGTTCCACGGGCGCCATTTGCGCAAAGAGGCGATAGCTGGAGCGGTCGACCACCGTGGCCGCGGCCCAGCCGGAGTCGTCGAACTCCGCCGACTTCCAGTTCTTCGGTTCAAGCCGCGCATCGAATTGGATGGCCGCGCGATTGCGATACTTGCCGATGAAGTACGTGGGATCGGTCTCGATGAAAGCGGTGTGCGCCAGGGACTTCCACGAATCGTCGCTCACGATTACGGTTGACTTGCCGTCAGCATGATTGAAGCGCGCCTCCAGCAGGAAGGCCGGCTGGGCGTTGACGCCCGCATCCCAAAAGGTGCCTTGCCAATGCGCCATGGCCGCAAAAACATTGACTCCGGTTTTCACCAGCTCCGTCACGTCGTAGGCGTTGTATTGTCCGTAATGATTGGGATCGCAACGCGCGGGCCCGCGGCCCAGAAGCTGTCCGTTGAAGAAGAGCATGTAATCGTTGTGTGCCGTGACGTAGACCTTGGCCAGGCTCGGCTTGCGCTGCACTGTAAATACTTTGCGGAAGTATGCGAAGTTGTTTTCGTTGCTGGTTCCATCCCAGATGTATTTTGCCGTCCACTCGTCCTGCGCCAATCCAGTGTCGAAGCGGGCCGGCGCGCTGTATGGTCCCGGCTTTCCTGCCTCGTTCCAGACGCGCACCTTCCACCAAAGCCGCGTAACGGCTGGCAGCGCTGCGCCGGCGTAGGCGACCCCAGCCGACTTGTCCGAATCCATTTTGCCGCTGTCCCACAGGTCGCCTTTTCCTTGAGCCAGCAGCTCGCGGCTGGTGGCAACCAAAATTCGGTGCGCGGCCTGCGCTGCCCCGCGTCCGGCATCTGTCTGCCTCCACGTGAAGCGCACGGCATCGCGGTCGATGGCCCGCGGATTGCTCACGCCGTTCACCAGCAGGTCCACGGGAGCGGCGGAATTGCCGGGAACTACGCCCGCGGCCCTGTCTTGTACCTGTGCCTGTGCCGGACGAATGGATGCGAGAGCCACGGCGGAAGCGGAAGTGGAAGCAACAATGCGGAGAAAATCGCGGCGCGAGGAATGCATCCTCAGCCTCCTGAACGGAAATTGGCGGAAACCGGTATCTCAGGGATTATAGATGATGATCGATCTCAGACGCGCAGCGCGGGTAGTGTCCTAGCTCTGCGTTGCTGCTTTGGTGGCGGCCTTGAGAGATAAGGCCGCCAGCGGATCAGGCTGCTGTCTCCGGCAATGCTTTCTGTTCTACCGCATCAAAGAGTGGCATTGCGGGGTATCTCGGCAATGCGCGATTCATCATCTTGATAAAACCATTCCAATCGCCATCATCGCTAACCTTCATTAGGGTGATGACCGATGCCAAGTGGGCGCGAAGGGCCGGGTCACCAATATCCTCGGTTAGACGCTGGAACAGCTTATGTTTCCGATAACCTTTTTCATTCTTGGGGTTGATCTCTTCCAACCGCTGCCGCACTCCCGGCGCTAACCTGTCGTAAACAAGATCAAGGGTCAACTTTCCGACAAGCGGAGTCTTTCTGACGACATCCTCCATGAAGGGCCATTTTCGCAGGCGGAACAGTTCTCGATAAAACTCATCCGGGAAAGTCTTGACCCACTTGCGGAATTCGCTCGCAATGAACTTTTCGAGAACCTCTTGAAGAGCGTCTCTTGCTCTTACGTACTGATAGCCTGTCGCCTCATCTACGAGGGCAATCATCGCTACCCCGGCAAGCGACCGAACGATGATTTCAGCTTGGGCCGCAATATGCGATTGGCTCTTGGTCAGAACCCCTGCCGCCCGCGCCGTCAGCCATACGTCACAGATGCGAGGTAGAAACTCGGCTCGCATCCCATTAGCTGCGCCTCCCCCCGTCTTCGGGACATAGGGAATAGGGGCAGTAAGCGCCAATTCTAACTCTTTACTAATAAAAGGTTTAAGGTTGTTTGCCGAGAGAAAAACAGGCAGATCGGCGCCAGCCTGTTTTCTTAACCAATGAGAGCCTCCGCGCTTGCCACCCATGATCTTTGTGACAGCACGCTCTGAAAGTACGCGGGTGCCATCGTCCAGCACCGCGCAGGCTATTTTTGTGCCCGCAACTGTAATCTCTCCTTCAAACTCAGCTTTGGGTGGCCCTTTCGGCCTTCCGCCACCACGTTTCTCGCGTTTGGCCTGAATTGCGGCATAGTATTCAGGTCCGCGCTCTGCCGTTTTCTTTCCGCCCTTGCGTCCTAGTTCGGCGGCAAAGAGGGCTAGGTTTTCGTGTTTTTCTTCCATGATCTAAATATTACAACATTCGCTTGTAGTTTTGCAAGAAATATTACTCTTTCTCTTGCAAACTGCAAGCGGAAGGGATAATCTGTTTCTAGAAGAAAAAACCCCGGCCATCGCGCTAATGGAGTGTCGAGGAAGTGATTTCCTTGATGTAGAGATAAATCACGGTACTAAAGTAATCAACGGTAATCTGTGTAAGTTGTTTATTTTAAATAGGATAGAAAGCGATAGCGTTATATCTTCAACATTGTGTTCTCTTTTCCATTGATTTGTGTATCAGATGGTCGATAATCACTGCGCGACTGGGTAGAGACGCTATGCGACTCTTGCAGGGCCGAATGGCCCCGCCCCAGACGCATTTTTTTTGCTTTCGTTCTAAAGGGCGTTTTTAGATTAGTGAGGCTGACTGATGTATCTCTGCTACATAGATGAAAGCGGTGTGCCTGAGATCGGGCAAGGCACTTCTCATTTTGTGCTCGTTGGCCTTTCGATTGAAGCGTGGGACTGGAAACGCCAGGATCGCGCTGTAACTGCTGTCAAAAGTCGCTATGGATTAGCCAATGCGGAAGTGCATACAGGATGGATGACTAGGCGCTACCTTGAACAAGAAAAAATTTCTGATTTTATGACGCTAGATCGGGCCCAGCGCCGTATCGAGGCCCAGAAGGGCCGAGATGCTCAACTGATTAAGGTCGCTGCCGTAAAAGGCCAGAAAGAGGCCCAAGAACTGAGAAAGGCGTATCGCAAAAGCGAGGCTTACCTTCACCTGACTCAAGATGAGAGAATGGCATTTCTCAGGGACTTGGCTGATTTAATCGGCGCATGGGGCAACACACGGCTTTTCTCGGAGGCCATAGATAAAACCTCTTTCGGTGGGACGGCGCCCACAATTCCACCACGTGAGGAAGCATTCACGCATGTGGTAAATCGCTTTGAGCGGTACCTTGTAGACACTGGTGGGCCACACACTGTTGGATTACTCGCGCATGACCACGACAATACTTCCGCAGCTAGACTCACGCAGTTGATGCGGCATTTTCACTCTAGCGGCACGATGTGGAATCAGATCACTAGAATTATTGAGACGCCATTTTTCGTGGACAGCAAATTGACTGTTGGGGTTCAGCTGGCGGATCTATGTGCATATGCGATCCGACGCTTCTGTGAAAACGGAGAAACCGATCTATTTGATAGGATTTATCAGCGTGCACACAGGGTTGGAGGTCACGCTGTCGGGGTTCGACATTACGCCCGTGGGAAACACTGCACATGCACGATCTGCACCAATCACTAGCATCTTCGCCTCAGGCTGGCAAAAGCTGATCGGAACCCTGGAATTCTATTCAGCAGCAACGCACAAATAGGACACCGCCCGCAGCGCGTTTCACCGCAAGTGGGCCGGCTCCTTGGGGTTCGTGCTATCCCACATCTCAAAATCGAGATGTGGGGCACCCCTTTTCGTGGCAGATGGAAATCTCAAGAAACAAAAGCGAGATCCTTTGACTACGCTCAGGACAGGCTCCGGGGCACCCCTTTTCCTGCTGGATTGAATGCCGCCGCAGCGGCGAGTTCAGGCGCCGAGGTATTTTGCGCCCCAAATCAGCAGCGCGATGCCGAGAAGAATGCGGTAAATGGCGAATACGGTGAAGCCGTGTTTGCGCACCCACATCAGGAACCACTCCACTACGCCGAGAGCAACGAAGAACGAAACCACGGTGCCGATGAGGAGCACGATCCAGCGCTCCGAATTCATGACCACATGCGCGGTTGCGACGCCGGCCACTCCGGCGACCTTGCTGGCGTGAATCTCCTTCATCAAATCCCATCCCGTGGCGGCGATCATGGTGGGAATGGAAAGCAGAAAGCTGAACTCGAGCGCCGAGGGACGATCGAGGCCGACCAGCTGGCCGGCAGCGATGGTTGACATGGAGCGCGACGTGCCGGGAAAAACCGCGGAGAGCGTTTGGCAGAGGCCGATCCAGACGGCCTGAGGAAATGTAATCTCTTCCACGTGCGTGGTGTTGGGCTCGGAGCGATCGCTCCACGCATCGATGGCCCACATGACGATGCCGCCTACGAGCAGGGCGATGGCCATGGTTTGCAGACTGCCCAGGTTCTTCTCGCTCCACTTGTGCAGGAGCAGCGCAGGCACCGAGGTGCAGGCAAAGGCGACCAGCGTCAGCGAGATGGGATGCGTAAGCCAGTTGCGATCGCCTTTCTCGCCCTTGGGAAAAGTGCGCAGGAAGTTGATGATGCGCTCAAGAAACAGCAGGCACAGCGCGAGGATGGCGCCCACCTGGATGACGATCGTGTACATCTTCCAATAGGGATCGTTGAGCGGGAGTTTCATCAATGCTTCAGTAATGCGCAGGTGCGCCGTTGAGCTGACCGGCAAAAATTCGGTCAAGCCTTCCACAATTCCCAAAATGATGGACAGAATATACGGGCTCAAGCTAACTCCATCTTGCTTTCGATACGCGTCAGACGGCGCATCCGCCGAGCACCCGGGAAACCGCTATCTGCTCAGTCCCGGTCGATGCCGTAGACAGGAACGCCCTCATCCAATTTGTACACCAGCGCACCGGCCCGGTAGGCATAGTCGGAATTGGGAAAGTGCGCTTTCAGTTGGGCAGCCACGCTGCGCGCCTGGTTGTGGGCGTCGCCGCTTTTGCGGTCGTCGCCATCGGCGGAATACATGTCGGTGAGCACGGCCATGCGGTACACCACATCGTAGAGCGCCTGTGGCGTGCGCGGACCGTCGGGATACTCGTCGGCGTACTTCAAGTAGATCTCCGATTCCTTCACCGGGCATTGTTCCGAACCCTGCCAGTCGCCGCAAAGCTTGTTGTCGATCAGGTCGAAGGCCGCCAGCGCTGCCCACTTCGTTTTCGGATAATACTTGATCACCTTGCGCAGGTCGTCTTCATCCAGGGCCTGGCGGAAATCGGGATCCCTCTCGTGCGCCGAGGGCAGGGTTGCAGCGTCGGCACGCTCTATTTGCCACTGGATATCGGCGGCGCGCCACATGGCATCGGGCGCCAAAGGCGAGTTGGGGAACATTTCGACAAGTCGGCGATAGAGCAGCCGCGCGCTTTGCGCGGCATTGGCCGCGCCGCGTGGATCGGATGCCTCTGCTTCCTGATTGGCCGCCGCGCCCATCAGAATCTGGTCGCCATTGGGCGAGGTCTCCTCCACAATGCCCTTGGCCTCAACCCAGCCGGAGATGGGCGGCGTGGTTTCGTCTCCGCCGACCATGGGCTCGTCCTTGTCGTTGTGCTGCTCTTCAATATCGGTGTTGATGTAGACGCGCATCCACGCGCCGCTTTTTTCCGCCACCACGATCTCGCGGCCGATCTGCAACTTGGATACTTTTTCCGAGCCGGTCGAGGCCGTGATGTAGAGCCAGGTGACGCGCAGGGCCGTGGCGCGCGGACCGGCCATGGGTTTTACCTGCTGCTGCGGCTTTTTATCAGCGTGCGCGGGCCAAGCGGCGCAGGCCAGCGCCAGGGCAAGAGCGAGAATGCGAACTGCGAAGATGCGGCGCTTCATCACAAGCAGAATCCTACTCCGGAAAGAAGGCGGCCTGAAAAAATACCCTACAGGGGCTAAAGCCCCCGTTCCCTTTTTCTACCTTTTCGGCACGACTAAAGTCGTGCCCTGACACTTCGTGCTCCACTCCATGATTTCCAACAATTTCGGAAGCGGCGCCTCGATGGTTTCCAACAATCCCGGGAGCCGCGTCGATTCACTGGAGTCTCAAACCAGCCCACGGCCCATCTTCCAACGACGCTACGAGTTGCTTTCCGTGAGCACTTCGGCCAGCATCGCGGGATCCACGTTGCCTCCGCTAACCACGGCCACTGCCTTGCGGAAAGGCGGTAACTGGTGCGCGTGAAAGAGCAATGCTGCCGTGGCTACGGCACCGCTGGGCTCGGGCACGAGGCGCGTGACGGCCACAATGGCGCGCATGGCGGCGCAAATCTCGGCTTCGCTCACGGTGACGATGCCGTCGACAAATGCCTGAATGTGTGCGAAGTTGCGCACGCCGACGCTTTGCGTGCGCAGGCCGTCGGCTAGGGTGCGGCTTGTCATTTCGGCCGGCCAGGTGACGATCTTTCCGGTGCGATAGCTCTCCGCGGTGTCGGCGGCCAGTTCCGGCTCAACGCCGAAGACTTTGGCCTTCGGGCTCAACTGCTTTACCGCCGCGGCCACGCCGCTCAGCAGGCCGCCGCCCGAGACCGGCGAGACCACCAGGTCCACATCGGGCAGCGCTTCCGCAATCTCGAGGCCACATGTAGCTTGCCCGGCAATAATCTGTTCGTCGTCGTAAGGTGGAATGACGATGTAACCATGTTCGCGTACCAACTCTTCAGCCTTGGCCAGCCGCTCGCTCGAGGCCACGCCCACGTCCACGATCTCCGCACCCAGCGCCAGCGTCGCGGCTCGCTTGACGGCCGGCGCGTTCGACGGCATCACGATCACCGCCTTGGCGCCCACTTCGCGCGCCGCGTAGGCCACGCCCTGCGCATGGTTGCCGCTCGAATAAGTAATGACGCCGCGCGCGATCTCCGCGGCAGTAAGTTGCAAAATCTTGTTCGCAGCGCCGCGAATCTTGAACGCGCCGATGGGCTGCAGGCTCTCCGCCTTCAGCCAGATTTCCCTGCCCGTTCCATAGCCGGAGACGCCGGGGAACGCGGCACGCACCAGCGGCGTTTTCATGGCGATGGATGCAATGCGCGCTGCAGCAGCGCGGATGACGTCGATTGAAACCAGGTCTTGCGTTGCGGCCGGCATGGCTGAGCTTCGAGCCCCCTTTTCCTTCAGTATCGCCGATGCCGGTGGATCGCGTTCCAGGGAAGGGGACACAAAAAGGGCGGCAGCCGGGGCCGCCGCCCTGTCGTGGCCCCTGAGGGCCGGGTTTAGAAGAACAGCTTTGCCGACATCTGCAACTGCCGCGACCCATCCAGATTGCTGCTGCTGGTGCTCGATGGAGTGCCGAATGCAGAAAGCCCTGTCCCCTGGTACGGCACAAAGCACCCGGTCTGCTGCTGCGAACCCGACGGAAGGCTTATCGTCTGGCAGGTGTACGTGGCTCCGGTTGAAGTTGACACGCTCTTGCCCGGCGCCAGAAACGTCGTATAGGTGCTGTTCACGCCGGTGATGATCTGCCTGTTGAGCAGATTGAATGCCTCGGCATTAAACTGCATCGATATGTTCTCGTGAATGGGCACATTGCGCGTCACGCGGATGTCGAAGTCGTTGAACCCCGGCATGTAAATGCTGTTGCGCCCAATTTGCGGCGGGTGCCCACTGGTTGCAGAGCCCGAGCCGGAGCTGATGGCGCCGCCAAAGATTCCGCTCTGGTCGCCAAAACTTGTGGACGCGCCGTTACCCGAGTAGATTGTTCCGGAAACGCCCAAGTAGATTGGCTCACCACCCGACGCGATTTCGGTTCCGGAGAACTGGAAGCCGTTCGCCAATTCGCTCCCCACCTTGTTGGAAATCCTGAAGGTGGGACGGTAAACGAAGGAGATATTGGCGCGGTTGCGAATGTCGATGTCGGAAGGTCCGTTATCCCACCTGATGTTGTTGGGATCGGACGGAACATCGCCCCCATAGAACGTGCCATTGGCGCCTCCCACCTGGCCCGTATCTGTCGCCTTCGCCCAGGTATAGTTGGCCAGCACTTCCAGGCCGTTCGCGAACGGACGCCGTACCGTAACCGCCATGCCGTTGTACCAGGTATTGGCCACACTGTAGCCGGTGTTAAAGCTGGCCAGTGAAGTATTGCGGCGATCTGCCGGCTTGTATACAGGAACGGTGATGATCTTCGTCACGTTGTTGCTTGCATCCTGCACGGCATAGCTGGCCTCTCCGCTCGGCTTCACGCCGATCAGGTTCGAGTCCACAAACACCGGCAGCCGCATGCCACGCGTAGCCACATAGCCCAACTGCAGCGAGATCTTGCCCGGAAGCGCCTGCTCCACGCTCAGGTCCCACTCGTGCGCGTAGGGCGGCACAAAATTAGGATCCAGGCCGTGGAAGCTGTAGCTCGGGGCCACAGAAAGCGGCGTGACTGCGGGGACTGTTCCGCCGCTGGGATACTGCGCCTGGCTGAGTGCCGGACCCGGAGCCGCCGCGGGAATATTCGGATATCGTAGCAAAGTTCCAGTCGCTGGCGGGGTCGGGCAGGTGGTGTTGGCCCACGAATCGCCCGCCTTCGAGTTGTAGCAGCCAAGATAGGTGTAGTTCAGTTGCACCACACCGTTCTCCACGCGCATCGCGTAGTAGGTGCTGCCCTGATTCAGCGCCGAGAACAATCCGTAGCCGCCGCGAACCACCGTGCCGTTGAAGGGCGACCACGAAAAACCGACTCGGGGCTGAACGCGGTTCAGTACATTCTTGATCGAGGATGTGTATTCGGACGAAATCGGATCGAAGAGATGGTTGACCAATCCCGGATTGGGCGTGATCTGCACGTCGTATCGCACGCCCGCCGTTACGGTCAGTTTGCGGCTCACCTGCCATGTGTCCTCGGCAAAGCCGTCGTACATCTTCATCCAGAAGTCGTCCTTGCCCTGGGTGTCGGGCGCAGTATTCACCTTGTCGATGGTTTGCACCAATGTGCTGTAGTGGTAGCCGGCGTAGGGATCCAGATCGCCGGTCTGGCCTGCAAACGCGTCCAGAATCCAGTCCTGGAAATCGAGCACGTTGTTGGCTTCGCCATAGCCGTAAAGGCCGCCACCCTGGTAGAGGTTGATCATCACCTCGTGCACCAGGTTGAAGTCGCCGCCGAACTTGTATGTTTGCCGCCCGTGCACGGTCGAAAACACGTCGCTCAACTGCAGGCGATGTTCATCCGGCTCGGCGATGCGGGGCAGCGCGTTCACCATGCCGAACGTGTCCACGCCCATGCTCACATACGGGCCGGAAGAATTCGCGCCGGCGGTCTCCAGGTCCCGGCTCCACTGCCCGCGCACGTCGTTCACGCTGGAGCTGCCGATCTGGGTGGTCCATCCGCCCACCAAAAACCGCTCATGGTAGTAGGTTGGGGCGTTGGAAGAAGGTGAGCTGTTGCTGAATGTCGCCGCCGCACTGTAACCGTAGGTCGAACTGGTAGTCGGCAAAGTTGTAGTCGATGAATGCGTCGTTCTTGCTGTTGATGTGATAGTCCAGGCGCGGGAAGAAGAGGTCTTCCTTGGCAACGCGCGACGGCGCAGCATTGGATTCGCTGGACAGGAAGTTGATGGCGGCAAGGCACTGCGCCGAGCTGACGTACATGTTCGGATTGGTTGAGGGCGCCGTGTAATTGGCTGCCGTCGTCGTCGGGCATTGATCGGGCGTGATAGTGGTGGTGCTCGACGTCACCCCCGAAGGCGTCGCCGAAATAAAGTTCGAGTCTGTGTACAAAGCCTTGCCCACCTTGCGGAAGCCGTCATAAGTGAAGAAGTAGAACAACTTGTCCTTCATGATCGGCCCGCCCACTGAACCGCCGAATTGCTGTTGCTGGTGGGTCGGCTGCGTAAGCAGAAATGCCTTGATCGTCGCATTCGGCTGGTTATACAGCGCGTTGTACTTGGTCAGCGGATCCAGCGCATTCAGCGTCGGGTAGCGCAGGAAGTAGAACAGGTCGCCGTGCATGGCGTTGGTGCCGCTCTTGGTAATGGCGTTCACCTGCCCGCCGGCCGCCTGGCCGAACTCCGCTGAATAATTCGACGTCTCGGCCTGGAACTCCTTGATCGAATCCACCGAATACGCATAGGGCATGCCGTTGGAACGCCCGCGCGCCTCGCTGAACAGGATCTGGTTGTTGTTGGCGCCATCGACATAGTTCTGGTTGTAAAGGCCGCTGATGCCGTGGAAGCTGACAAGGCCAGTGGCGCCGTCCTGGGTTACGTTCGGCGTCAGCAGCGCGAAGCTCGACCAGTTGCGCGTGTTCACCGGCATGTTCTGGATGATCGACTGATCCACAACCTGAGAGACCTCGGTCTTCTCGGTGTCCAGGATCTGGTTGCTGCCGGAAACCTCCACCGTCGTGGTGGCCGCGCTCACTTTCATCGTCAGGTTGATCGTGAGGGTTTCGCCCACCTGAAGCGTGAGGCCCTTTTCTTCCACCTTGCCGAAGTTGGCTGCTGAAGCGTCAACCTGGTAGTGGCCGGGAACCAGAAACGGCGCCGAATACAGGCCGGCCGAATTGGTCACGTACTGGTGCGACACGCCCGTGTCGACATCGGTGATTGTCACCTGCGCGCCGGGAATCACTGCCTGATTGGGATCGGTGACCGAACCATTGATCGAACCTGCGCCCGTAGTTTGCGGCCAAGCAGATACGCAGGCAAATACCAAGAAAAACGCCGTCAATGCGAGCGCGGCGAGATTTCGCTGGGGACAGAAATTACATACCTTCGTCATGGGCTCTCCTTAGTAGGTTTGATTGACTGCTATTGCACGTTCGGAAGGAAAGGAAGGCAGCGCCCTGACTTGAAGGTCAGGCGGCGAAACGAGCCAGCGTTCCAAGAGATCAATTTTCTGTCTCTGGGAATGAGCGATGTGAGCTCAGAACATGCGCGTCAAACAGTCGCAATTTCCGAAAATGCCCTCAACCCCGCAAGCGTACCACAACGGGAGTGTGGAAAAGCCGTCAAAATCACGTAAAGAAATGCTTTATCGCATCCGGAGATGCTTGGCGCTACTCGTATGCCAGGGCATCAATCGGATCTTTGCGCGCGGCCATCCACGCCGGATAAAGGGCGCCGCAGATGGCTCCCACGAAGGCGATCAGCGATGCGTAGGTCAGCCACAAGCCGGTGATTTCAAACTGGTGCGTGGGCAAAAAGTGAATAAAGACCAATTGAATGCCGAAGGTGCCCGCAATCCCCACCAAATCGCCAGCCACCGCCAACACCGCGCACTCGCGTAGCACCACGCCCACAATGGTCGCCTTTGACGCGCCCATCGACTTGAGAATGCCGATCTCGCGCGTGCGTTCCAGCACCGCTGTGTACATGGACTGGAAGATCACCAGGAACCCGATAATCACGGCAATGCTGGTGATGATTTCGAGCGACAGATTGAAGCCGGGAATATTGCTCGGCGTCATCTGGTCGAGCAAATTGTCCACCGTGGTCAGCGTGTTGTTGCCGAAGCCGCGCGTGGCGCGAATCTCCTGCATGACTTTGTCGTCATTAGCCGGGTTGTCGCATCTGATGTAGAAAAGTGAAGCCATGTCTCCCGCGCCTGAGAGTTCCTGCATGGTCGCGAGCGGAATCAGCTTGCGGCCGCCCTTGCCCCGCTCCACAATACCCGACACGCGGAAAGGGTGGTCCATGATCGTCAACGTGTCGCCGACAACATAAGGATTTCCCGTCGCCGGATTCTTGCTGCCGGCCTGAATGTCGTCGATGATCGCGTCGTAGGGCCCCTGGAATTTGCCGCCGGAGAGGTATACGAAAGGCTTGAGCGCATTGAACGAGTCGTAGTCGATGCCCCAGAGAATCTCGACGTTGCCGATGGTCGAAATTTTCTGGATGGCTGGCGAAACTACCGCGACGTGCGGCATGCGGCGAATCACTTCCGCGTCCTTGACGGGCAGCGACGCGCTGCCGACCGAGGCAAACATGCTGGCGTTCGAGGGCATCAGCATCAGGTCCGCGCCGATGCCGTTGGTGCGCTGCTTCTGGTCGTTCAGCATGCCCATGAAGACGGCCACAATCGACAGAATCATGATGACTTCAATGGCTACGGCCAGCACGCTGATGACCGAGCGCAGGGGGCGATGCAACAGATTGGCAAAAATGAGCTTATTCATGTTCGCGCCGGACTTTGGAGGCGGAAAAAGCGCTGCAAAGTCCGCTTTAAGAGTAACAGCCCAAGCCAGCTATCAGCTTTCAGCGCTCAGCCATCGGCGCCTGCGGCGCGGCCCAGCCGCCGGCTGAAAGCTAAAAGTTTGGTTCCTTGGTACCTTGGTGCGTGATCCTCCCTTTCTGCTTTTGACCGGAGGCAAAACCGGGTTTAATGTGGAGATAATTTCTATGGTGGGTTTTTAGGTGTGTTTTTAGGGGTGTTTTTAGGGTAGCTGATGGGTAGTTTTGGAGAAGACCTGCGCAAGGAGCGCCTGACGCGTGGCGTTGCGCTGGAGGACATCTCGGCGGTGACCAAGATCACCCAGCGGCACCTGATCGCGCTGGAGCAGGAGAGGTTTCGCCTGCTTCCGGGCGGCATTCTAAGCAAAGGCATTGTGCGCGGCTATGCTGGAGCGCTCGGCCTCGATCCCCAGGACTGGACGCAGCGATTTCTTCGGGCCTGCGACGATTCAGGCCAGATGTCCGATGACGAACGCGGCTGGACGACCTTTGCCTCGAACGTAGGCAAGGCGCGCATCCTGCACCGCGAAGCCGTGGAAGTGCGGTTGCGCTGGATCGGCGCCATTCTGCTGCTGCTGGCGGTGGTCGCGGGCAGCTTCCTTGCCTTCCGCTACTACGGCCTGCGCGAAGGCTGGTGGTCCAACCTGCTGCCCATGCGCGAGGTTTCCGCGGTGTTCGATGGCGTGTGGAACTGGACCTCACATCACTTCGACCACCTGCTCACCTGGCTCGGCCACTAAAGCCTGCCCGGTTCACCCTCTCGATTCCACCCCATTCTGCCCCTCAAATTCCGCCGTTTACCTGCCAATGTTTGCCATACGCTGCGGGCCTTTGCTCCCGCTGCCCCGCCGCAATTACCATAGAAAGGTTGCACCATCGGGTCTTACGCTGCCGTGCGGCAGGATAAGTTTCTGCAAGTGGGAAGGAGTTTTGCAAAGTTGAGCGACCGTTTCTTGTTTACTTCTGAATCCGTTACCGAAGGCCACCCGGACAAAATTGCCGACCAGGTCTCCGACGCCATTCTCGACGCCTGCCTGGAGCAGGACCCTTACAGCCGCGTCGCCGCGGAAACCCTCACGGCCACCGGCCTGGTGGTCATCGCGGGCGAAATCACTACCAAGGCTTACGTGGATTTCCAGTCGCTGGTGCGCGGCGTGGTGGCCTCCATCGGCTACGACAACGCCGCCTACGGCTTCGACTCCAACACCTGCGCCGTGATCTCGACCATCAACAAACAGTCGGGCGACATCGCGCAGGGCGTTGACACTGGCGGCGCCGGCGACCAGGGCATGATGTTCGGCTACGCCTCCAACGACACGCCGGAGTTGATGCCCGCGCCCATTTCGCTGGCGCACAAGCTCTGCCGCCAGTTGACCGCCGTGCGCAAAAACGGCAAATTGCCCTACCTGCGCCCCGATGGCAAGAGCCAGGTGACGGTGGAGTACGGCGAGGATGGCAAGCCCGCGCGCATTGACGCGGTGGTGATTTCCAGCCAGCACTCCGAGGCCGTCAGCAACGAAGAGTTGCACGCCGACATCCTGAAGCACGTGATTCAAGCCGTGCTGCCCGCCAAGTGGCTCGATGAGCACACAAAGTACCACATCAATCCGACGGGAAGATTTGTGATCGGCGGGCCTATGGGCGACACCGGGCTGACCGGCCGCAAGATCATCGTAGACACCTACGGCGGCATGGGCCGTCACGGCGGCGGCGCCTTCTCGGGCAAAGATCCGACCAAGGTCGACCGCAGTGCGGCGTATATGGCGCGCCACATCGCCAAGAACATCGTGGCCGCGGGACTGGCGGATAAGGCCGAAGTCCAGCTGGCGTACGCCATCGGCGTGGCCGAGCCGGTTTCCGTCCTTGTGGAGACCTTCGGCACCGGCAAGCTAAGCGAAGCCAAGCTCACCGAACTGGTGCGCAAGAACTTCTCGCTGACGCCCAAGGCCATTATCGAGAGCCTGAACCTGCGCCGGCCGATCTTCCAGAAGACCGCGGCCTACGGGCACTTTGGTCGCACCGAGCCGGAGTTTACCTGGGAGAACACCGACAAGGCTGCGAAGCTGGCCGAGCAGGCTGGCGTGGCCGTGGCCGCAAAGTAGTTTGTCGTTAAATGAGTGAAGGAGTGAAAAGAGTGAAGGATGCGGGTCACTTCTTCACTCATTCACTCCTTCACTCTTTTCACTCCTTCACTCTTTCACTTGCACACGGGCCTGCTGGCCCGCCGACTCGCTGACTCGCGCTCTCATGCCGTAGAATTCTCCGGGACACTGAACTGTCTTTATCCAGCGGAGAAAACCATGCGTCTAACTGCGATCGCTGTACTGCTGTTTGGTTGCACTACCCTCTGCGCCGTGCAAAGCGGACCCAACTGGACCTACGAAGGCAAAGCCGGACCGCTGGTCTGGGGCAGGCTCGATCCCGCGTACCAGGCCTGCTCGAAGGGCCACCAGCAGTCGCCGCTCGACATTCGCAGCACCCACCTCGACAAGAGCCTACAGCCGCTCGATTTCCACTACATTTCCGGACCCATGACGCTTGAGAACACCGGCCGCGGCATCGTTGCGCGCGTCGATCCCGGCAGCACGATGGTGACGAACGGCATCCGCTATCACCTGGTCGAGCTCGACTTCCACCACCCCAGCGAGCACCCCATCAAGGGCAAGTTCGCCGACATGGAGGTCGACCTGGTGCACCGCAGCGACGACGGCAAGGTGGCGATTGTGGCCGTGCTCCTGAACCAGGACCGCGGATTTCCCAACGCCCTGCTGTCGAGCTTGTGGGCGCACCTGCCCAAGACGCCCGGCACCAGCGCCAAGGTGACCGAGATGGTGAACGCGGGCGGCCTGCTGCCGGAAGACCGCGGCTATTGGACCTATGTTGGCTCCATGGTCACGCCGCCCTGTGCCGAGGGTGTGCGTTGGTTCGTCATAGAGGATGACCTGAGCATCAGCCGCGATCAGTACCGCGCCTTCACCAATCTCTACAAGATGAACACGCGGCCCTTGCAGGACGCGCACGGCCGCAAGATTGAATCGAACGAGTGAGGCGGGTTTTAGATTTCAGCGATTGGCTAAGGGTGAATTCGCGGCCGCACCGACCTTTCACCGAGTTCCTGCGTCTATCGCGTAGGGTTCCTGCAGGCATCGCTTCACTGAGGGTTGCCTTCATCATGCGAACCGTTGCGAACTACGCTGTGCTCGCCGTTCTCTCCGTTTCCATCCTTGCGCAGGCCCCGCCCCCGCCTCCGCCTGCCGCCCCATCCATCGCCGCCCATCCGGCGGCGGCGGCGCCGACTAAATTCGAAATCGCGGACGTCCATCTCACGCCCCCGTTCCGGGTCCCGTTCTACTCCGGCGCGTTTCTCAGCGGCGACCGCTACATCATCCGCCAGGCCACGATGGCGCACCTCGTCGGCACAGCATGGAATCTGCAGCCCAGGTTCATCGGGAGCGGACCCTCGTGGATCCGGTGGGACCGTTATGACATAACGGCCAAGGTACCGCCGGGCACAACTCTCGATACGGCTCGGATCATGCTGAAGAATTTGTTGGCCGAGCGATTCAAGCTTGTCGCCCATCCCGGCGACGTGCAGGTTCCCGCCTATGTACTCAAAGTGGCCAACGGCAACCCAATCGTCAAGCTGTCCACATCCACAGAAGAAGGCTCGTGCTCACCCAAGTACCCGAATGGCCCAGTGTCCGGCAATTCCATACCGGTTTTTGACCTGGATTGCCACGCCACCAGCATGGAATCACTGGCCAATACGATCGGCGCGGTGGACGTTAGAGACTACATACCCTATCTCACTCCTGTAGTCAATGACACACGCCTAAAGGGCCTCTACGACCTCGAGCTCAAATGGACGCCGAGAAACTTCCTTCCTCAGGCCGGCGCCTCCGGGGTCACCCTCTTCGAAGCGCTGGAAACGCTCGGACTCAGTCTCGAATTCAGAAAAACGCCGCGCGCCGGGATCGTGATCGACAGCGTAAATCGTGAGCCCACGCCGAATGCGCCCGATCTCGCCAGCGTGATGCCACCGCTGCCGCCACCACAGTTTGAGGTTGCGACCATCAAGCCTTCGGATCCGAATGCACAGCGCGGGGACGGCCGGTTCACGGGCGACGAATTCAACTTCCAGGGAATCTCGCTCAGAGACCTTATCGAGTGGGCATGGGATCTGGACGATAGCTATGACGGTCTGCTGGTCGCGCCAAAGTGGCTTGACTCGGACCATATCGACATTCACGCCAAGGTAGCCACGAGCGATCTGGGGAATAATTCCATGGGTAGAAACAATTTCATGAATCCTGACGATTTCCGCCCGATGCTGCGCGCGCTGCTCATCGAACGCTTCCAGATCAAGTACCACATGGAGGAGCGCCCCATTGACACCTACACGCTGTTGGCCGATCACCCCAAGCTTACCCCAGCTGACCCCAAGGAATACACCGCGTGCGAGTCGTTCCCCGGTAACGATGGAAAGGACCTGCGCGAGACGAACATCATGCTCGACAGCATCCAAAGCTGCTTCAACACCAGCATGGACCAATTTGCCGGGCAACTGCATCGCATCGCTCCGGATTATTTTTACTACCCGGTGGTAGACGAGACGGGAATTAAGGGCGCGTGGGACTTCACACTGGTTTGGAGCTCTGCCCGACTTGCGCAGGTAAGGGGCCCTGGCATGCAACAACCGGCACAGGAAGGCGTGCAAGCGGTCGGCGACCCAAACGGAGCGGTGTCGCTCTTCGATGCCATCAGGAAGCAGCTCGGCCTGAAAATCGTAAAACAGAAGCACGTGGAGCCGGTTCTGGTGATCGACGAGATCAACAAGAAGCCCACCGAAAACTGATGGGCCGCGCGGGAACGGGAACTGGAATGAGCCGGAATTGGCTCTTAGCTGGAGGGTGCTGGCTAAGAACGAGTTCGCGGCCGCACAAGCCTTCCACCGGTTTGCTGCGTCCATCACATAATGCTTCTTCGTAAATCGCTTGACTGGGGTTGCCTTGATGATTCGAACTTTCGCGAATTTCGCCGTTCTCGCCACTTTCGCCGTTCCCATCTTTGCGCAGGCCCCGCCACCACCGCCGCCACCGCCGCCCGCCCAGTCCGTCGTTTCCCAGCCGGCCCCCGCTTCACCATCCACAACGCCGTCTGCCGCGACCGCCAAATTCGAGGCCGCAGACGTCGGTTTCACCGCGCCTTCCAGGGCTGTGTTCTTCTCCGGCGCGTTTCTTACGCGGCGACCGCTACATCATCCACCAGGCCACCATGATTCACCTCGTCACCACCGCCTGGAATCTCAAAGCCACCGGATTTGTCGGCGGCGGCCCATCCTGGTTAGCGTGGAACCGCTATGACATCATGGCCAAGGTCCCGCCCGGCACCACGCTTGAGACAGCCAGGCCGATGCTGCAGAACCTGCTGGCCGAGCGCTTCAAGCTCGTCGTGCATCCCGGAGACGTGCCTGTGCCCGCCTATCTGCTCACGGTAGTGAAGGGCAAGCCCAATCTCAAGCCATCGACCGCAACAGAGGAAGGCACGTGCAAATTCCACCCGACCTTCCCTAGCGGACCCGGTTCCGTGGCGTCCTTTGCGCTCGAATGCCACGCCGTCAGCATGGGGACATTGGCCGATACCCTCAACAGCGTGGAAAGCCGAGACTACGTGCCCTACGCCATCAGCGTCCTCGACGCCACAGGCGTGAAGGGTCTCTACGACTTCGACCTGAAATGGACGCCGAAGTGGAATCTTCCCCAGGCCGGATCGGCCGGAGTCTCCATCTTTCAGGCGCTGGGGCAATACGGCCTCAATCTGGAGCTCAAGACCACGCCGCAGCCCGGCATGGTGATCGACAGCGTGAACGCGGACCCGACTCCCAACGCGCCGGACCTTGCCAAAATCATGCCTCCGCTGCCGCCGCGGCAGTTTGAAGTCGCCACCGTCCGTCCCTCTAACCCTGACCAAAATCGCGGCATGATCAGGATCGAAGGCGATCAGCTCAACATCCAGGGCATCCCGCTCAAATTCCTCATCACGATGGCCTGGGACCTCGATCCGCGCAACGACGACACCCTTGTCGCGCCCAAATGGCTGGACTCCGACCGCATCGACATCCAAGGCAAGGTTGCCGACAGCGACCTTGGTTTGAGCACCATGGGAGGACGATCCAACACCATGAACTTCGACGACTTTCGGCCCATGGTGCGCTCGCTGCTAGTCGATCGCTTCGAGATCAAGTACCACATGGAAGACCGGCCCATCGATGCGTATACTCTCGAAGTCGCCGACCCCAAACTGGGAGGTGCAAAGCTGACGAAGGCCGACCCGTCCGAACGGACTACATGCGGGACTGCCCTGCCAGGCAAAGAAAAAGATCCGTCACTCACCAACGTCATGCTCGACAGTAATCAAAGCTGCTGGAACGTCACCATGGAGCAGTTCGCCAGCCTGGTGCATCATATCGCGGCGGATTACTTTTTTTATCCAGTCAAAGACGAAACCGGTCTCAAGGGCGCGTACGATTTTTCGATGTTTTGGAGTTCGGCCCATCTCACGCAAGGCCCAGGCCCAGGTCCGGCTCCGGCCTCCACGCCGGACGCCGCCCCCACAGCTTCAGAGCCCAGCGGCGCTATCTCGTTCTTCGACGCCATCAGGAAGCAGCTCGGCCTGAAGATCGTCAAAGAAAAGCGCCCTGAGCCCGTTCTCGTCATCGACCAGATTGACGAAAAGCCCACCGAAAACTGATCGCGGCCGATCAGGAACTGGCGAATAAATCGCTCCTGCTTTAACGACCTGATCCGATCGGCGTGAAGCGCAACGCGATCTCGCCGTTGCTGTTCTCCACCGCGATCCCAGTGAGGTCGCGCACCAGATAGTGGGCAGCGTCGAGAGACTCAATGGGATGCGAGAAAGTGGTTGCGACCACGGTGCATCCCGCGTCGCGTCCGGCCTGGGCGCCGGAAGCCGAGTCTTCAAAGACGACACAATCGCTGGGCGCAACTCCGAGCAGCGCGGCTCCCGCGAGAAACGGCTCGGGATGGGGCTTGCCACGCGTGACGCGGTCCGCGGTGACGAGGCGCTGAGGCACGGGAATGCCTCCGGCGGCCATGCGAATGCGCGCCAGCCGATCCGTGGCGCTGGTGACCACGGTCCAGCGATCGGCGGGCAGAACGGCCAGCAGAGCCAGCACGCCGGGCAGCACGGTGAGGCCGTCGTTGTCGGCCACTTCGATTTCTTCAATTACTTTGAGCTCGTCCTCGGGGTCGAGATCGGGACGCAACATGCCAATGGTTTCGACCGCGCGGCGGCCATGCGCAGTTTCTCGCGTCAGAGCGGCGTCAACGTTGCGCAGATGCGCCCACTTGGTCCAACTGCGCTCCACCGATTCGATGGACGAGATGAGAATGCCGTCCATATCGAAGAGGACGCCTTGGCAGTGGATGAGAACGGGGGAGGAAACGGCGGGAGAGCCCATGGTTCCATTGTATGAGGCGCGTGGAGAGCGGAGGTTCGTGCTATCCCACGTCCCCAAATGCGAGGGACGTGGGGCACCCCTTTTCGTGCTGGGTGGAAATCGCAAAAGCAATTGGAGTTCAATGCTTCGCGGCTAATTGCTTTGGCGCGGTGAAGCTGACGGCGGGCGGATCGCCGAAGGTGACGGTGGCCTGCACGGATTGCTTGCGCGCGCCAGCGGAGACGCTGTTCTGATCGAGCGTGAGGCCGCCGTTCGCAATGGCTGCGTCGGCCGTCCACGCATTGAAGCGGCCGAGCGCCGCGGGAACAGGTCCGGCCTTGGAGGATTCCGAGGGCTGGTTGCCGATGGCTCCGCGCCGGCACTCGAAGTGCAGTGTGCCGTGGGCCGAGGCAGCGAGATCCTCGCCGGTGTAGCCGGAGAGCTCGATCTTGCCGTTGCCGTCCAGTGGAGTTCCGCCCCAGCGCAGGCCGAGCAGAGCGCCGACGGACGTGACATCGAGCTTCTCAAAGCCGCCCTCGAAGGTGTACGCGGGCTTGTCCTGATCGGTGGCGGGTTTATCGAGCGATCCGGCAACGTGAATGCTGCCGCCAAGGAAGCCCGCGTCGAGCGAGGCAATCTCCACGCTCGAGGGCAGGACGCGTAACGCGGCCGAAACCCCGTGGAGCGTGACGGGACCGAGAACCAGCGAATCCGCTTTGGCCGTGCCCTCGAGCGCCGGCCAGGGCGGCGATGCGGAGGGATGCAGGCGATCGATGAGATCAGACAGCAGCGTGGTTTTTTCCTTCGCGCCCAGCAATGCGGATTCGAGCAGACCAGCGTCGAGATCGCCGAACTGCATTTGGAACTCAGCCGGGCATGGCTGCGGCACGGGGAGATCTGACGGGCAATGCAAGGGCACGCTCAGGCTGACAGTTCCCTTCACCGGGCCGTAGGAGAATGCGACCGGATCCCAGCGCAGGTTCGAGCCGTCCAGATGCAGCGTGGCGTCGGAAATCTCGACGTGGCTGGCCAGATAATCGGCCTTCCAGTTGGCATTGTGCAGAGTCACGGTTCCCGTGAGCGAGTCGGCTGCGGGAATGGCGGCGGGAGTCGCGGCGCTGACATCCGGCGTGGGCGATTCTGGCGCGACGGCCGCAGCGGGTTCGACGGCCGGGGTGACGGCAAGGAAATTCTCTTCAGGCGCCATCCACGGCCCTTCGGCGGTGAGGTCCACGGTAAGGGGGTCGCCGGCCAGCGCGGCCAGCGCCTGCGATTGCGGAATGCCGGCGGCGTGGGCCAGCTCGCGGGCGCGCGCGATGCCCGCCTGGCCACGCACACCTACCTGATAACCGGCAAGCGAGAGGCGCAGATTGAAGACGAGGGGCATGTCGCCGCCTGCGGGAATGGTTACGGTTCCGGTAAGTGCCGTGGCGGAGGCGCGCGGAGCAGCGGAGGGCTGGAGCGTAATTTTGGGGGCCTGCACGGGACGGCTGAGGCCGCCTCCGGTGAGCGCGAAATCCGCCACCGTGAGGCTGCCGCTCACTGGGCCGGTTGGCTCCGCGGCGGCTTTGAGGCCGCGCTTCGACTTTGGTGATTTGGCTGGAGGCGGGGCGCTGCCGGAGTTGGCGGCGTAGGCGATTTTTCCGCTGACGGTGCCGCTGGCTTCGAGGTAGGGATCGAGGCCGCTGCGGAGAGTGCGCAGCACGTCCAGGCCAGCTGCGACGGGAATGCGATTGAGCTCCACGGTGAACTGCGCCGGCGTGTTGAGGCCGAGCTTTTCGCCGCTGAGGTGCATGCGGCCGTCGCCCAGGGGCGAATCACAGGCCAGATTTTCGAGGCTGCGGCGCGTGTAGTGGTACAAGAGGTTGCAGTTGGCGTCGAAGTCCAGCGGCGCGGCGGGGGCAAACTCGGCGCGGTGCACGCCCGAGGCGCGCAAGCGCATGGCGATCTGCGCAGCGTCGGCGGTGCCGTCGATGTGCAGTTCGCCCGCGAGGTCGCCGCGCCAGCCGGGATCGGACCCGGCGACGAGGCGAGCGAGCTGTCCCAGACGCGCGTCGCGCCAGTCGAGATCGACATGCACCGGCATCTCGCGCAGAGCGGGAGCGGAGCGGACACTGGCCTCCATGCGCACCGTGCCGGTCTCTTCCTGGTAAAGGCTTACGTCGGTGCGCGCTGGCTGGCCCCGCAAACGGATGCGCCACTCGCCTGGACTCGCCTGCCAGAATGAGAGGTCGGCGTTGAGCAGCGAGAAGGGCAATTTTTCCGCGCCGTTCTTGAAATGGATGCGCAAGTTGGTGGCTTCAAGCGAAGGCAGGCGCTGGGCGCGGCGCTGGCCGGCGTCGCCGGACGCGCCGGTTCCGCCAATGGCAACACCGGTTTGAGCAGCGGCAGTGCGGAAGATAGGATCGAGGTTCCATCGCCCGGCTCCGGCGCGCACCAAGTTGAGACTGGCGTCGTTGACGCTGATCTTGTCGATTTCGAGCCGTCCGCGCCATAACGCAAGCAGGCGGAGCGACGCCGTGACCTTGCTGGCATGCAGCACGGGTTCTGCGCCGTAGGCGGGATCTTCGGCAACGCTCAGGTCGTAGAGCACGAAGCCGGGCCAGGGCAAAAGACGGACTTCCACCGAGGAAAGGCGCACCGGCCGGCCCAGCGATTGCGCAATCAGGTGCGTGATCTGGCCCTTGTAATGGCTGACGCTGATGAGCGGAGGCACCACCAGCGCGAGCACGAGGAGCACGACGACGGCCAGAGCCATCCACAGCCGGCCGTGCAATTTTTTCAACCTGGCATCGCCGTTTGTCATTGCGTTCCAGGGACCATTCTAGCCGCTCAAGAGTGGCCAGCAGCCAATGGCCGGTAGCCAGTAGCTCTGCCTCGGAAATGCCGTCCTTGATTTCGAGGACCTGCCCTAGTGGGATGTCCCGGAAGTTCGTAGCATAAACTGGGTTTCCGAAATGCAGGTCCTTCGACTCCGCTTGGCCCCGGAAGGGCCAAACGTCGCTCAGGATGACCGCAATTTTTGTATTGCGAACCTTAGAGACAGGTCCTAGCTGCCCACGCCTTTTCTCAACCAGTTGGAAAGTTGGTAGGCGCCGGTAATCGCAAGCGCCACGAGCCCCAAATAGGGGACCACTAGTTGCAGGGTGACCCAGACCTTGGAATCTCCCGGGACGAGGATCCACGCTGGAACGAGAATGGCCATCATCACGATTGCCATCCTCGTGAGCTGGAACCACATCTTATGAAAGAATCGCGCGGTGGTCGCGCGATCGGGCAGGTCCGAGTCTGGAATTTTATTCAATCTGCCCACAAGTGCGGAGGCGAGCAGCATGGCCACAGGGAGCCCAACCGTGAAACAGACCACGATGGCCGCCCCCTGCGACAGGAAAAAGACTGAGCCTGGGAGTGTCGCGCCAGCTTGGGAGCTCATGACGTAGATCCCAGGTATGATGACGACGGCGACGATCGGCATGACGATGAGAGCGACGATAAAAGCCCAGGCAAGTAACTGCCCGAAGGAGCAATTGCGACTGAGGAAGGCCATCTCGGCCTTCTCCTCCTCGGTGTAGCCGAAGCCGGGCCAGTAGCTGCCCGACTTGAAAGCCAAAGTCATATTGACGGACCAGTAGCGCACAAGCAGCGCGATCCAACGCTCCAGTGTGGATCGCGAACAGGGAGGGACGTTCATTTTTCGATCTCCTTTTGAAGGGCGCCAGCCAACTGTATTCCAGCCATTTGCGGGCGATTCATTTTGCGCCCGTGCTCTTGATTGGAGCCGCTCTTTTCGACCCGAAATCCCGCGAGAGGCTAAAAGCTAAGAGCTGATTCTCACCGCGTCACGTGGAACGTCCGGCTCCAGCGCGTGTCCGAGAAGAAGTGCGTCACCACATGGCCCATCCAGGCCAACTGGTTCGCGAATCCAGTTTGCTCGAGCTGCTCTTCCGTGGCGTAGAACGACCAGTAGTTCAACACCGGCCGGCCCATGATGTTCTCTCTGGGCACAAAGCCCCAGAAACGAGAATCGGCGCTGTCGTGCCGGTTGTCGCCCATCATGAAGTACATTCCGGGAGGGACGACGAGCTCACCGTCGACCACGTGGTTGGGAAAATCGACTGCCCACGATTCAGGGATCAGATTGCCGGGTTCAGAATCCGGCGGCACGGAGGGAAACTCGTCGAGCCACTGCTGATAATTTTCAGGCGTGGTGGGCTGGGCGAATGGCTGGCTTTGGGCCACGCCGTTGAGGATGACGATGCCGTTATTCAAACGGATATGATCGCCGGGCACGCCGATGAGCCGCTTGACCAGAATCAAATAAGTCGGCAGCCCCGTTGCCGGATCGGGATCAGTGACCGGCTTGACGAAGACCACGACGTCGTTGCGGCGCGGCTCGCGATAGTGAACGAATGGCATCCAATGGGCGGCAGGAGCGAGCGCGATGCGGTCGACGACCAGATGATCGCCGATGAGGAGGGTATCTTCCATCGATCCCGAAGGGATGACGAAATTCCGCGCGAGAAAGGTAAGAATGAACAGGCCAACGACCAGCACCGAGCAGATGCTGGCGACCGCTTCAAACGGCGTCTCTGTTTCTTCGGCCTTCGCGGTTTTCTTAACGGGCTGTTCCATTGGCGGGTTTTTCATCTTCATTGAAAATCGGGGCTCTTCCATGGGAACAGAATTGGAGCGGCTACAGAGCCGTCAGCTCAGCGCGTCAGGTGGAACGTCCGGTTCCATCGTGTCTCGGTGAAGAAATGCGTGATCACGTGAAACATCCAGGCGACGCGAGGGCCAAGTTGAGTTTGTGTGTAGTCCTCTTCCGTGGACTTGAACGACCAGTAATTGAACAGAGGCCGTCCCACGATGTTTTGCCGCGGCACGAAGCCCCAGTAGCGCGAGTCGAGGCTGTCGTGACGGTTGTCGCCCATCATGAAGTACATGCCGGGAGGGACCACGAGTTCGCCATCGACGATGTGACTGGGGGCGTCGTCGGCCCAGGCTTGGGTTGCGGCGCCACTGGGCGCCTGGGCCGGCGGAGTGGTAGGAAATTCGTCGAGAAAATCCTGATCGACGCCCGAACCGGGATCGTCAGAACCGTCCTGCGGCGGAGGCTGCGCAACGCCATTAAGAATGACGATGCCGCGGCGCAGGTGGATGTGGTCGCCGGGCACGCCGATAAGACGCTTGACCAGGAAAAAGTACTGCGGCTTGCCATCGGCATCGAGTTGGGGCTCGGCAACCGGCTTGATGAAGACCACAATGTCGCCACGCTGCGGCTCGCGATAGTGCGCCAGGGGCATCCAAGTCGTGGGCGGAGAAAGGGTGATGCGATCCACGACCAGATGATCGCCCACCAGCAGTGTCTTTTCCATTGAGCCCGAGGGGATGACATAGTTTTGCGCGAGAAAAGTGAGAATGTAGAGGCCGACCACCAACACCGAACAGATACTGGCCACTGCCTCGAACGGAGTTTCTTCGGGTTTCGCGGGAACGGGAGCGGCTTCCGAGCGCTGGCCGGAAGATTCTTTCTCTGCTCGCGTCTTTTTCTTTGCCATGCTCTCGCTCTTCGTCGGTGGTCAGTGGTCAGTTGTCAGTTGTCAGTGATCAGCGATTCGTGGGCAGTCCGATTCCAGCGCCTCGCGTACAGAAACCAATCACGGATCGCCCTCCACTAACCACTGTCTTTCTAATGCACTACGTGGAAGATGCGCCGCCAGCGCGCAAATGCTGCCACCTTGGCGGCAAGTTCCCGTTCGTGTCCGAGTCTATCATCCGGGGTAGGCTGCGCAGACGCCTGCGGCGGCTGCTCCATATCGGTGGACGAGGGGCGATCGAGCGAGAAATAGATGACCAGCGGGCGGCCGACGACAGCATCGCGCGGCACAAGACCCCAGTAACGCGAGTCCCAGCTGTGATTGCGATTGTCACCCAGAACGAAGTACTCGTCCGGAGGCACGACGAGCTCGCCGTCGTGCGTGAGGCTCTGCATCTGACGCCACCACTCGGGATCGACCTGGGGCTCGGGGACGGTATAGACTCCGCCGGGAAAGTTGTCGCGTTCGGGATTGGGCGGCGCGGGCTCGAAGGCCGCGTAGGGTTCGCTGAGTTCGACGCCGTTGATGAATACTTTGCCGCCGGCGATGCGCAGCCGGTCACCAGGAAGGCCGACCACGCGCTTGATGAGCATGGGCGGATAGGGATGGCGGAAGACGACGATGTCGCCGCGGGCGGGACTGCGATAGGGCAGGAGCCAGCGGCCAAGAATGCCGGCGGGCGCGTAAGTCTGCTTGTTGAAGAGCAGAAAATCGCCCACCAGCAAGGTGTGCTCCATGCTTTCAGAGGGAATGAGCAGAGGCTGCACGATGAAGGTGAGAACAAACAGCGCCACCACCACGGTCTGCATGAGCGATGCCAGGACATGCGGCAAGGTGGGCAAGTGCGCGCGCCAGTGCGCGAACGGGCTGTGCGCCGGATGGGGAGCTGGCGCGGACTCCGGATTCGCCGCCGGGGAAGAATCGCTCATGGTTGCAATGGCTCCTCGTTCTCCGTGTCGATCTCGGCATCGGGCGGAAGCGCGCCGCCGGCAGATTCCAACTGCTCCAGCGCGCGGCGGGCGGCATCCTGTTCCGCGAGCTTCTTGGTGCGCCCCATGCCGCGGGCGAGGGGCTTGCCGCGTTCTCCGGCCTCGCCTTTGACGCGCACTTCGATGAGAAAACGCTTGTGATGGTCCGGGCCGCTCTCGTTTTTGACGCGGTAGACGGGAGCGCCGGCGCGCGCCGCCTGCAGCCGCTCCTGCAATGCTGACTTGTAGTTGCCCAGTGCGGCGCCGGAACGCAGCTCGAGGACAAGGCGATCGGCAGCTTCGCCCATCACCTGGCTGCGCACAAAGTCGCGCACCGGCTCCAAACCGCCATCGAGATAGAGCGCGCCCATCACTGCTTCCATGGTATTGGAGAGCACCGTGCTCTTGCGGCGCAGGCCGCTGCGCTCTTCACCGCGGCTGAGGCGCAGATGCTTGCCCAGCCCGATCGTCTCCGCCACCTGCGCCATGCGCTCGCGGCTCACGAGGCCGGAACGAATGCGGGTGAGCTCGCCCTCGCGCCACTCGGGATGCGCGATATAAAGCGCCTCCGCCACCACCAGGCCCAACACCGCATCGCCAAGATACTCCAGGCGCTCGTTGTCTTCCCTGGCTGCGGGCCGAGCGTTGACCACAGCCTGAGTATTTCCCGCAGCCTGGATGCTGCCGACGGTATGGTTGCTGCCTTCGGTCTGCGCCAGCTCGTGCGCCAGGGAGCGATGCGTGAGCGCGCACACCAGCAGCTCAGGACGCGAAAAGCTATGTCCGAGCGCCGCTTCAAGCTCATCGAGACTGGATTCCATGCGCACTTCGCCCATGCTCTGTCCTTCACTACGCAATTTGACGTTTGGCGCGTCCACTACGCTTCAGGAGAAACCCAAACCTTGCCGGGATTCGGACCATTCGTTCCTCGCGGAGCAGCAGGACTTGTCATCTAATTCCCAAGGAGCAGCGTTGCGAGAAAAAATCGGGCCAGACGAAGCCGAGCCCAAAGGCTGTGGCGGGTCCACCGTCGAGGGCGAGAATGAAGTATGGCCCGATTTTCTCCGCAACCCACTGGGCCGGGGCCAATTTTCCCCGTTTCGTTGTCGCTCGTCGCTAAGATACACCCGGTATCTGTCTCTCCTCGCTTCTAGAAACGCGAAAAATTGGCTCCCGGCGCTGCTTCTTGGGAATTAGATGACAGGCCCCAGGGGAATTATTGCGGCTTCGGCGCGCCCTGCTGCGATTGCGGTGCGGGCTTGGGCGCTCCATTGTCCGGAGCTTCGTCGTCCGCGTCGTCGTCGCAGCCATGGCCCTTTACTGCATATGCGGTCTTGATGCCGCGTTCGGCGGCAAGCCGCGTATCGAGCTGGCCGTCGCGCACCTCCAGGGCCGCTTTGTACTCGGCCGCGGCCTGGTCGCGCTTGCATTCCAAATCGAGCACGCGGCCCAGGTAGATGTGCGACCACGCAAGCAGGCGCTGATCCTTGCTGGTTTTAAGCGTCTCTTGAAACTGCGCGATCGCCTCGCCGATGGTTCTCTCGGCATCGTCTTCCGATTCGCCGGGATGCACGCTCATCAAATCGGCGCGCGCCAGAATGAAATGGGCGCGTGCCGCGTCGGCCACACTGGAAACCGTGTCGGTCTCCGACGCCAGCACTTTTAGCGCGATGGTGCTGGCCGCTGCGATATCCCCTGCCGACAGCCGCGCCTCCGCCAAATCGAGGCCGGTGAGCTGGCGCGGTCTGCTGCGCTGCAACACATCCTGGTCGGCTTCCTTGTCGAATTCAGTCTGGCGCGCGCGGTGCACCTGCTGGTCCACGTCCATGCTGTAGACCATTTCGCCCATGGTCTCTTTCAGACTGGTGGGCTGCTTTTCAAATTCGATCATCTGCTCGTAGAAGTATTGCGTCAGCACGAAGCCCTGGCGCATATCGTGCTGCACGGTGGCCCACTTCACGGCGTCCACTCGCTGCTGGTAGAGCTGGCGCTCGTGCTCGTAGCGCGGCAGCTGCGAGCGGTCGATGCCGGGCGGAATTTTGTACTCGGGAACGCCCGTATCCATGGTGCGCGCTTCAATGGCCTTGATCAGGCACTCGATCGTCAGCGCCGTGGTATCGGAGCGGAAATGGAAATCGAGAGGGGCGTCGCGAATCTCCTTCAGAATCGGCTGATCGCGTTCGAGAGCGTTGGTGCGCGCGTAGAGCATGGGATCGATGACGTAGTGCAGATAGGTGTGGCGCACGTCGGCCATAGGAATTTTGCCGTTGATCGGGGAAACCACCACCACATAATCCGTTCCATAAATGCGGGCGTTCACCGTCGCGGGCGAGAGCTGCGGCTCGATGACGACGATGAAGCGGCTGCCGCTGTATGTGGCGGCGGGCATCTTCAGGTAGAGATTGGTGTCATTGATCATCTCCGACAGCGGGCCGTGCAACTTGTCGGCCTCGTCGTCGTAGGCGCGGTGCGTAGTGAGCCAGATGCCGTGCAGGTCCACGGCAGCGGCAAAGTCACGGAGGATGGGCACGACCTCCGCCACCTGCGTGGAATCGGGTGGCATTTCGGTCAGTTCGGCGGTGACTTCGAGCGCGGGCGGCGGCGTCAGATAGAGAGACAGAGAAATGTACTGCGAGATGTCGCGCTCCGTGCCGGTCATGCGGTGCTGCGCGATGTACAGGCAGAGCGCATCGCGCTTTTGGCGGGCGTTCTCGCTCTGCTCGAAGACCTGGTTCATCTCGTCGCGGATGCGCTTGCGGACCGGGTCGCTGTCTTCAAGGCCCTCGTCGTAGCCGCAGGCATTCAGTCCGGCTGCCATCACGAAGACCGCCTCCGCGTCGCTGTCGAGCGAGACGTCAGGTCCAGCGGGATCGATGAGCGACGGCGCCTTTTCGTGCGCATATACCTGCGCATTCGAGCCGCTGGAAGAGCTTGAGGAGGACTGCGCAGAGGAGATGGGGGCCAAGCCGGCCAACAAACCCAGAAGTGCGGCGGAATGAAAAAACAAGGATTGCATAGAACGCGACGTCATGAGGTTCCCTGCCTGCAAGTCTAGTTAGACGCACCGGTGGGGTCAAACGGGAGTGGGGATAGACGGCCAGGGGGAAGGGGTTGTGCCGCATTGATTCTGCCTAGCTAAGAGCTACAGACGAATTGGCGACAATCCTCCCGGAATCGGGGAAGTGGGTGCGCCCGGCGAGCGGATGAACGCATCGGTTGAAGCCAGTATCGGCGGGCCGTCGTTTTTTTCACCATGCTATACTCTGGCCTCAAAAGTCTATGATTGACGTCTTCATCTCGTACGCCCGAGCCGACAAGGATTTTGTCCGCAAACTGCATCAGGGCCTGGAAGAAACTAACCGCGAAATCTGGATTGACTGGGAAGACATTCCGCCGACGGCGGAATGGCGCAAAGAAATATTTGCGAGCATCGCCGCCGCGCACAACTTCCTATTCATCATCAGCCCAACTTCCTGCGCCTCGGAGATGTGCCGAGAGGAGTTGGCCTATGCGGAGGCGAACCACAAGAGACTGGTGCCCGTCGTGTATCGCCCGGTGCCGCAGCAGGATCTGCCGCCTGCCCTGGCGCGCATCCAGTGGATCTCCTTCAGCGACAATCCCTTCGACAACGCATTTCGCAGCCTTGTTGAGGCCATCGACACCGATCTTGACTGGGTCCACGAACACACCCGGCTGCTGGTGCGGGCCAGGGAGTGGGACGCACGCAATCAAGACGCGAGCCTATTGCTGCGCGGCAAGGACCTGCTCGATGCCGAGCGATGGCAGGGCGAGGCTTCGGGCCGCGAGCCAAAGCCTATCGAACTGCAAACGAGATTCCTGCAGGCGAGCGTCGCTCATGACGACGCAGAGGTGTCGCGGCAACTGGCGACTGAGGCATTGCGGTATCTCGGAAGCGACGCGACCCTGGCATTACGAAAAGCCGTCGAGGCCGGAGAACGATCGAGCACCGAGGAAGCGTACATCGCCCTAAGCTCCGTGTTGGGCACCCCCCGGGATCGATTCATCCTTCATCAGAAGGGCCCCATAGGGAGGGCGGTGTATTCGCCCGACGGCAGACGCGTCGTCACGGCGAGTCAGGATCACTCGGCGCGCATCTGGGATGCCGAAAGTGGTCGCCTTCTGGCCACGCTTTCCGGGCACACCGATGCGGTCGCGTCTGCCGCGTTCTCACCGGACGGCAGGCGCATCGTTACGGCAGGCTGGGACAAGACAGCATGCGTCTGGGATGCCGAAATCGGTACCCTCCTGGCTACGCTTTCCGGACACGCCGAAGCCGTCATCGACGCCGCGTTCTCGCCGGACGGCAGGCGCATCGTTACGGCAGGCTGGGACAAGACGGCATGCGTCTGGGATGCCGAGATCGGCCATTTGCTGTTTACGCTTTCCGGGCATGCCAAACCTGTCATCGACGCCACGTTCTCGCCAGGCGGTGATCGCATCGCCACGGCGAGTAACGACCACACGGTGTGCGTCTGGGATACCGGCGACGGTCATCTGTTGGCCACGCTCTCCGGGCACGCTATGGAAGTCCGCTCCGTCGTGTTCTCGTCCGACGGCGAACGCGTCGTCACGGCAAGTAAGGACAACACAGCGCGGGTTTGGGATGCGAGAAGCGGCCGACTCCTGGCCACGCTGTTCGGGCATGCGGGTTCCGTCAATTCAGCTGCATTTTCGCCGGATGGCAAACGTGTCGTCACGGCGTGCGACGACTTGACGGCACGCATCTGGGACGCTGAAAGCGGCCGCCTCCAGGTCACGCTTGTCGGACATACCGGTTCCGTCGTCTCCGCCGCCTTTTTGCCGGATAGCGGGCGCATTCTCACGGCGAGTTACGATCGCACGGCAAGCATCTGGGATTCCGAAAACGGCCGCCTGCTGGCCACGCTGTCAGGGCATACCGCTGAAGTCCTCTCCGCCGCCATTTCGCCTGACGGGAAACACTTCGTCACGGCGAGCGAGGATGGGACCGCACGAATCTGGGATACCGACGTCGGCGTTTTGCTGGCGACGCTTTCCGGGCACACTCTTATCGTCGAGACCGCCGCATTTTCGCCAGACGGCAAACGCGTTGTGACGAGCGGGGACCACACTGCGCGCATCTGGGATGCGGAAAGCGGTCGCCTGCTGGCCACGCTGTCCGGGCACAGCGCTTCCGTCAAATCAGCTGCATTTTCGCCGGACGGCAAGCGCATCGTTACGGTGAGCCTGGATTGGGACGCACACATCTGGAATACCGAAGACGGCCTTTTGCGGGCAACGCTTTCCGGGCACGATCATATCGTCGGAGCCGCCATGTTTTCGCCGGATGGCAAGCGCGTTGTTACGGCGAGCGACGACCACACGGCACGCATCTGGGATTCCGAAGACGGCCGCCTCCTGGCCACGCTGTCCGGGCATACCGGGACCGTTATCGACGCTGTGTACTCGCCGGATGGCAGGCGCATCGTCACGGCGAGCTGGGACCGCACTGCGCGTATCTGGGATGCGGAAAGCGGCCGTCCGCTGGCCACGCTTTCCGGGCATACGAGCGACGTCAAAGACGCCGAGTTTTCGCCTGACGGCAAACGCGTCGTCACGGCCTGCGACGACTCGACGGCACGCATCTGGGACGCAGAAAGCGGCCGTCTTCTGACCCCGCTTGCCGGGCACACCAAAGCTGTCAATACCGCCGCATTTTCGCCGGACGGAAAACGCATTATCACGGCGAGCTACGATCACACGGCACGCATCTGGGATGCCGAAAGCGGCCGCCTTCTGGCCGCGCTTTCCGGGGATACCGACCATATCAACACGGCCGCATTTTCGCCGGACGGGAAACGCATCGCCACGACGAATACGAACAACACGGCGCGCGTCTGGGATGCCGAAAGTGGCCGCCTTCTGGCCACGCTTTCCGGGCACGTCGGCGCTGTCCTCTCTGCCGCATTTTCCCCGGACGGCAAACGCATCGTCACGGCGAGCGCCGACGGGACTGCGAAGGTTTATATCGCCGATTTCGACGAACTCCTCGCGCGAGCAAAAGAGCATTTCCCCGTCGATTCCGGCAACTGAGCGCGGCAAGTCCACCGCAGCACACCTCATCCGTTGCCAGATCGCAAGTCGCCCATCGACGTTTTTTGGGCGCATTATCGGCGATCCGGAGGAAATCCTCAACTGGCGCCAATAGCTCATGGCGCCCATCAAGAGCGACCTAGACGCCGGCAACCGAATCAGTCTCGCCCGCCGACGTTTGACCCCTGACCCCTCATCCTGACGGCTACGCCGCAAGCCCTCCCGCTCCATTTTCCCCATAAACCACTCAAAACACTCAGCAAAATCCGCCCGCCGAATTGCATAGAATTAAGCCCATTCGGCGCACAATCGTTCTATGAGATGCTCCCAGGGAAAGGCAATTCGTCCGCGACCCGATTCAATCGGTCGAGGATGTCCCCGGTCCGTACCACCTTCGCGCCCACCCCCCTCCCCCCACCCCGGGTCCGACGACCACGCACCACGATCCACGGTCCACGGTCCACGAACCACGGAACCCGGTTTCCTCTCGCAAAAAACAATCTGTGAAACTGTGAAGTCGATTTTGCCGATTGAAATCAGCCGCTTACGCGAAAACTTCTCGCGGTCTCACAGTCCGTGCGTTTCTGTGAAACTGCGACGCAGACTCGCATCGGTTTTTCGGCCAGGGGATTTGCTGCGAATCACGAATCACGAGCCACGAAACACGATCTGAAAGCTGGCGGCTCAGAGGTGAAAGATGGAAGCTGTGATGTAGTAACCGCCGTGTCGGATGGCGATCTTAAAAAACCACCACAGCAGGGCCAATGCGACCGCAGCTGCTCCCAGAAAGATCAACGCCAGCCGCATCGTATGGCGATCCGGCTTGCTCGCTTGCAGGAAATCCGCTGGCACCTCTGCTGGCTGGCCCTCAACGTAGCCGGGAGCCTTCAGCTCAGCCGCGGACAGCGCGGCTGTCTCCTTTGTGTGGTCGGCAGCAAATGGGAAGTCTTCAGGCAGCCGCGAGGCGGCAAACCAGCGGTTGGGACTCGTGATGGTAAAAAATCCGGCGGTCCCAACGGTGTAACCCCTGCGAAGCACGGAACGAAGAATCTTCATTGCGTCCTCTTGAATCGCCGCTCGTGCAAGGGCTTTTTCTGTTCCCTGTTCTTATCCTCGCACGGAAACGCCGGAGAAGGACAGCACGGCTAATCCGCGAACCGGCTGGCCGAAGAAGCGGGCCGGCGCGAAGCGGCTGAACAGCAGCAGGTTTTCTACTTGAGAGCGCGTGTTGGCGTCGGTCGGTCCGGAGACGATGCGGTAGTCGTACACCTCGCCGGAATCGTTGATGCAGACCTCAACCACGATGGGACCGGAGATGGCACCGGTTTCATTGCCGCCCTGGGCATTGGAGAAATAGAGAAGATGCGGCGCGGTAGCATTGCCCAGCGGCTCGTCGGGCGTAGCCGCAGCAGTTTCAGGCTGGGCGAGCATCGAAACCAGAAAGACGATGGTGCCCAGTAGCAGCACGGCGCTGGCAAAGCCCGCGCCAGCCTGCAGCAGGAACGGACCGACGGTGTTTCTCCAGATCAGATCGAACATGGTGAAGATGCTGCGGCGGCTGCGCGCGCGTTCCTGGCTGACCGCGACGCGAATGCGCAACGGCAGGTCCGCCGGCTCTTCCACCGGGCCCAGCCCGGCCAATGCGGTTTGCAGGTCGCGCAGCGACTTCCACTGCCGCGCGCACTCATGGCACGCCTGGAGGTGTGCGTCCATCGTCTGCATTTCCCGTCCCGTCAACCGGCCGTCCAAATAATCCGTCAGGCCCGTTTGCACCTGATTGCAGTTGTTCATCGCGCCTCCTCTCGCAAGGACAGTTCCATCCCTGCCAGCGCTTTGGTTCGCGAGCCCGGCTTGAATGCGACCAGTAACGCACCCAAATAGGTGCGCCCACGTACCAGCCGCGACTTCACCGTTCCCAGATTGACACCTTGCATTGCCGCCACTTCTTCGTAAGAAAATCCCTCAATGTCGCGCAGGATGAGCGTGCTGCGGAATGGTTCCGGCACCTGTCGTAACGCCTGCTCCACGTGCACCCGATTCTCCTCGTGCAGGGCCGCGTCAAACGGCGACTCCGACGGATCGACAAGCATGTCCTTCAGCAATGCCGGCCTTTCCCTGTCGCCATCCGCAATCTCCTGCTCGATGGGAACTTCCTGCTGCTGATGCCGCATCCACCAGCGCCGCTGATTCGACGCCTCGCGCAAGGCGATGCGGTAGATCCAGGTGCGCAACGAGGACTCACCATGAAAACCGTGAATGCCCCGGAAAACCTTGACGAAAACTTCCTGGGTCAGGTCGGCAGCATCAGCGGAGTTGCGCACGGTGCGCGCGAGCAGAGAATAAATCGGCTGGTGGTAGTGTGCGATCAGCCAAGCAAACGCCTCCTCCGAACCCGCCCGCAACTCTGCCACCAGAGCCGCTTCGTCGGGTTGGAGCGCGAGTGCGCCGGCAATATTGCCCATGGTGAGGTCCGCCTGCAAGTCAGTTTCCTCCCACGTTATCGCACTTCATCCACCGCGTGCACCCTCCTGCGTCACAATCGATTACCAAGGAGACGCGGGAGAGCCGATGGTTTTTTGAGCCACCTCCAGCGCTGATTGACGCCGGAAGCATACTGCTAAACCCGATGCGAGGGCGTTGGCGTTCCTCCAGACGACCCCTGCACCTGCTTGATTAGACACCGGCGGGCGCTAAAGTGTTCCCGATCATTTGGGGCGCGGCTTTTGGTCTCACGAAAACTTTGTTGATGCCTTGAAGCTGAAAATAAAGGGGTTAGTGCCCCCAAGGGGTTCCTGCCGGCCACCGAGGTCTCGAAATGCAGGTGCTTCGACTCGCCCCGGCACGCCGGGGCTGGCTCAAGATGACCAATCTTGAGACAGCAGATATGACAAAGCACTTTCTAAACGGACTTAGGGGACAGGACACTCGCTTAGGATGAAATGCGGAGGCGTTGCCATGTTTACCGCCCAGCCTATCGGATTTATTCATAGCCCCTTCCTTGAAACCTCCGCCATTCCCAAAGGCCTGGGCGCGCGGCATGACGCCGAGGGCGCGATCGAATTGCTGCGCGAGTACGAGCCGGGGCTGCTCGATATCGAGGGCTTTTCGCATCTCTATGTGCTCTGGGAGTTCGACCGCGCCGGCGGATTCGATTTAATCGCGCATCCGCCCACCGACGAGCGCCGGCCGCACGGGGTTTTCGCGACGCGGTCGCCGCGGCGGCCAAACCCGATCGGGCTGACGGTGGTGGAGTTGCTGGGGCGCGAGGGCGCATCGCTGCGCGTGCGCGGCGTGGATATGCTGGACGGCACGCCGGTGCTCGACATCAAGCCGTATCTCTCCAGCGTGCCGCAGGAGAAACTGATGCGGGGATGGCTGGCGGAGGCAGAGAAACGAAAAACCGGGGACTAAGACCTCTGCGCTCGTGCGAAGCTTTGGGCGTTCGTTAGCGCGGACCTTGCTCCCGTATCATGCGTGCGGCGGCCGCAACCAGATCTGCATTGTCCCGCGCCTGCGCCCCGTCGGGCAGCACCGGGGTGTCTTCCAGCCCCGTTCGGATGCCATGGCCTTTATGCAATGCGCGCCGATTGACTGCCCATGATGCAATGCCGTCGCCGTGGTGAACCTGCTCGAGCGTGATGCCCGCGGATACCACAATTGCTTCCATCGCGGCAGCGTGCCGAAGAGCAGCCTCGGGGTCGGAGTCAAGCGGCTCGATCAGGACGCGACGGCAGCGGCCTGCCAGTCCTGAAAGTACGAAAGCTCGCGCATCATGCACACTCAGCAGTCCAGCCTCGATACCGACGCCTCGCGATAACAGGTGCTCACAAAGCTCTCGAATTCCTGGTTCGCCCTGATTCGCAGTTACAAGGTCAGGCATCTCCTGCCATGCCGAAACGATTCGGAGTCGCTGTGCCGGATCATGCACGATTGCCGCTGAGGTTGTTAAGGAAATCGGAGTTTCGGGGCAGAGGTTTCGGATTGCGCCTAGAACACTGGCGCAAGCGGCGCCGTCCAGAGTCTGCCTGCCGGAATCGTCGAAGGCATGAACATGCACCGATTGAGCGCCAGCGTCCACCGACGCACGAGCCGCGTGAGCGATAGAAGCCGGATTGCGCGGTGCTGTCGGGTGAATGCGGTCGCCATTGAGAGCGGCCTGCAGAAAAACTGTCGCTTTCATCTTCGGTCCCTTGCTCCCTGCCTCTACGGGATTCCCAGCAGCTTGTGCGTCTGCAGGCTCATGCGCCAGCGCGGGTGATCGAGGCAATACTTGAGCGCGGCTTGCGTGTTGGCGTCGCGGAGGGGGCCGTCCATCGGCTGCAGGAAGAAATGGCGGAACTGGAGCGACTCGAACACCTCCGGTTCGGCGCCGGGTTGGGGATAAACCAGCTTCAGCTCGTCGCCGGTGCATTGCTTGAGTGCGGCGCCAGCCTTGGGACTGACGCAGATCCAGTCGAGACCCCACGGAGCCGCGATGGTTCCGTTGGTTTCGACGGCAACCTCAAAGCCGCGTGCGTGAAGAGCGTCGATGAGCGGAGGGTCGAGCTGAAGCAGAGGCTCGCCGCCGGTGCAGACGACGAATCGAGTGCCGGGGACGTCGCCGCCCGGCCATTTTTCTTCAACGGCCGCGGACAACTCCTCAGGAGAAGCGAACTTTCCTCCGCCAGGTCCGTCAGTGTCGGCAAAATCCGTGTCGCAGAACTGGCAGGTTGCGGAAGCGCGGTCGTCTTCGCGGCCCGACCAGAGATTGCATCCCGCAAAGCGGCAAAAGACCGCGGCGCGTCCCGTGTGCGCGCCCTCGCCCTGCAAGGTGTAGAAGATTTCTTTGACTGCGTACATAAAGGCAGCTTCTAGCTACTAGCTTCTAGCTCTTTGCTGCGAAACGCAACATCCCTGGCTCAAGTGTAGGGCCGCATCAATCCTCGGAGCCGATTGAAAAACGCCTCTCAGGGGCTAAAGCCCGAAGTTGTATGCGGCTTTTTCGGCACGACTGAAGTCGTGCCCTGACACTTCGTGCGCAACGACGCATTTTCTAGTGCGCTGTGAAATCGCGTCTTTTCACGACCGGATTTATGTAACGAGATCCAGCGAGTGAAAACTAGAGGCCAGGAGCTGCTCTTCGCAGCGGATCCGCGATTCCGTTTTCGCGGAAGCCTTTCTGCCGCAACAGGCACGAGTCGCATTGGCCGCAGGGCGCGCCTGTGGGCCCGGGGTCGTAGCAACTGCTGGTGAGCCCGTAGTCCACGCCGAGTTCGATGCCTCGCGCAATGATTTGCGCTTTGGTCAGGGCGATGAGCGGGGTGTGAATCCTGAGATGTTGGCGGCCTTCGACGCCAGCTTTGGTGGAGAGGTTAGCCATCTTTTCAAAAGCTTTGACGAATTCGGGGCGGCAATCGGGATAGCCGGAGTAGTCGAGTGCGTTGACGCCGAGAAAAATGTCGCTTGCGCCCAGCACCTCGGCCCAGGCCAGCGCAAAGGAAAGAAAGATGGTGTTGCGCGCGGGCACATAGGTGATGGGAATGCCGTGGGACATCTCTGCAGCATTGCGGCCTTTGGGAACGTCGATATTGTCGGTGAGCGCCGACCCGCCGAAGGCGCGAAGATCGATATCGGCTATGCGATGCTGGGCCACGCCGATGGACGCGGCTACGCGTCTGGCGGCTTCAAGTTCCCAGGCGTGGCGCTGGCCGTAAGAAAATGAGAGCGCGTAGGGCTCGTAGCCCTCCGCTTTCGCGATGGCGAGCACGGTAGCTGAGTCGAGGCCGCCGCTGAGGAGGATGACGGCTTTTTTCTTCGTGTCCATTCGGAATCCTGTTTAACAAAAGCCGATCGATGTTGCCGGCAGCTTAAAAAGCAACCGCAGGTCCTTCGACTTCCTACGTCCGCCGCGGCGGACTCCGGTCGCTCAGGATGACAGTTTCATTATGCTGCGAACTTCTGACTCGCCCTGCCTGCTCCACTAACGCCGCGAACTTAGCAGGCGCAGCCAACACCGCTGACACCGCATCTACTTCAGATCGGCTCCGCCGCGGCCTATGTCCATGGACGGCGGAATCGGGTTGCGCTCGTCGATGTAGGCTTCGATGCACTGGTCGAGCGTGCCCTTGGCTTCGAGAATGAATTCGACCGCGTCGCGCGCCGCGCCGTAGCCGCCGGAGTTGGGCGTGATGTAGTGCGCCTCGGCCTTGACGCGCTCGCGCGCATTGGCCACGGCAACAGCGAAGCCGACTTCGCGCATGGCGGGCAGGTCGATGACATCGTCGCCGACGTAGCAGATCTCGTCGAGCGTGACGCCTTCCTTGGCGATGATTTCGCGGATGGCCTGCATCTTGAAGGCGCAGCCCTGGTAGACATATTCGAGCTTGAGGTCGCGGGCGCGGGTGGCTACGGTTTCGCTGATGCGCTTGGTGATGACGCCGCACTTCATGCCGCCGATGCGCGCCAGCGAAATGGCCGTGCCGTCGTGGGCGCTGTAGCCTTTGGCCTCAGTCATGGTGGTGGAGTTCACGCCGAAGCCGATTGTCTCCTTGCCACTGATCTCCTCCAAAAGGCTGCTCCCCGCAGCGGCGGGGACGAGCCAGATGGTGCCGTCGGTCCAAACGCCGTCAACGTCGAAGAGGATGATCTTGATTTTGCGGGCGCGGTCTTGTGCGGTAAGTGCCATGATTCGATTTTACCGGCTGCGTGTGGCGGCCGATCCACCGCCGCGGGTGCCTACGGGAGAATAGAGGCATGGACCAGGAACTGCCCGCCATAGAGCCCCGGAAACTCGAACCCGAGGATTACTACTTCGACGGGCCGCTGATGGTTTTTACCGCCGCGTACCACCTGAAGCGCGGGAGCTGTTGCGGCTCGGGCTGCCGGCACTGCCCGTATGGCGGTGGGCCGGCTCAGGAAACGTCATCGCAGGAATAGAAATAGCGGTGGACCAGTTAGAGCTCCATTTTTCAGGAAAGGATACCGCAGGGGCTAAAGCCCGTTCATTCCTGGGAGGCAAAATGGCACGACTGAAGTCGTGCCCTGACACTTCGCGCTTGTCTTGAAGAGTTTTTCCGCAACCCTGGGAGACCGGCCGTAGGATTTTCGACGGCCTGCGAGAAATGCTGAATAAGCACTCCGGGATTATTGTGGCCCCGTATATGCGAGACGTGTTATAAATCCCACGCTGCGAGTCAAGGCTCCCTGGCTTCTGCTCTAAGGAAGCTTCTCCGCGCCCGATTTCGCTTGCAGCATACGAATCAGAACGACGAAGGAGGAAAGAATGGGGATCATTTACTGGATTCTGGCTGGTCTGATTGCAGGCTGGCTCACGGGCAAAATCATGAAGGGCTCGGGCTACGGGTTCATTGTGGATATTTTGCTCGGCATTGCGGGTGGGTTCGTCGGCGGCTTCATCGCGCGCCATCTCGGCCTTGACCCGTCCGGCGGGTTTATTTACAGCACGCTGATTGCAATAGGCGGAGCGGTCATCCTGGTGGCGATCGTGCGGTTGATTAAGCGGTGAATAACAGCAAGTTAGCGAGTTAGCGGGGCTGGCGGAGTTAGCCGTTGCCCCGCCCGCGTTCTGTGCCGAATTGAGAAAGGGAGGTTGAGGGTCGTGCTTTCCCACATCTCAAAATCGAGATGTGGGGCACCCTTTTTTGTGCTGAGTTAAGATTTCCGAAAAAGCAAATGCAGGTCCTCGTTCGACTTCGATCGCCACGCGATCTCCGCTCAGGGCAGGCTTTCGACTCATTCGCTGACGCGAACTCGTTCAGGATGACTGGTGGCGGGCTTGGGCTTCTGCTATTCAGAGCCGCCGGGTGCTGGAGGCGGTGTGAGCACGGGCGGAGTAACCGGTGCAGCGGCGGGCGGCGCGGGCGGCTTGCGGACCAGCACGGCAAAACGCGGAAACGCGAAACTGCCGGCGGCATCGTCGATTACATTTAACTGGCAGAGATACTGGCCGGGCTTGAGCCCACTGAGCGGAACATCGAGTTCGAAAGATACGGCGTCGCGGCCTTCGACGTTGATGGCTCGGGCCTGCACGATCGGCGTCTCGTAGACCTTGGTGGATCCCTGCATCAATTCCAGACTACTCATCAGATCGATACCCGGCTTCGATCCCTTAGGCTCGTCGGCGGCGGTCTTCTCGTGCGCGGGATCGTAGACTTCGTAGAGCAGGTAGAGGTGCTGGTCCTGGCGGAAGACATGGCTGATGTTGGGCACGTACTCCTGGCCATTGCGCACCAGCGGGTCAGTCTTCTTGCTCGGCTTGCGCTGCGAGGCCAGCAGAATTGAACTCATTTTGAGCGGGGCTTTTTTGAGATCGGGCAACGTGACATCGGCGATGAATGAGCCCATCTGGCCGGTTTCGTTTTCGCGCACGACAAATTTGACTTCGTATTTGCCGGGCGGCAGGTTGAAGCTGGTGGTGTACTGGATATTTTTCTGCCGCGCCGCGAGCGAGGCGTCGAGATTGAGCTTGACGGTGTCGCGCACGCGACCCACGGGGCGCTTGGTGTCGTCGAGGGCAGCGCCGATAATGTCGAGCGTGGCCTTGTCCTTGTCGCCGCCCTTGACAAATGGGATTTGCGAGCCGGGTACGACAAGCGACACTGGCATGTAATAACGGTTGGCGTTGAGGCGGAAGTACATGGCGTCCATGTAGACCGCAATGTCGGTGGCGGGCAAGTCGCTGGCGAGCTGATCCTGCAATTCCTGCTCGCGATCTTCCTTGCCGGAGTGTTTGAAGTCGGCGGGCGCGTAGTAGCCGGGCCGGTAGTCGAGCTTGATGCCCGGCCTGGTGATCTTGACGGTGAGCTTGCGGTATTTGCCGTCGCGTGCCGGGTCGGATGAGTGAAAGCCGATGGCGTAGTAGGCCGAAGTGTCTTTCTGCACCTGCGCGAAGGCGGGCGCGAAATCGTTGGAGTCGAAGAAGGCCTTGCCGCCGGTGTCGGAAGAGAGCGTGCCCATCACTTCCTGGGTGTTGAAGTTGCTTTGCATGTTGTTTGTGAGCGAGCCACCGCTGAACCCGCCCTGGCCGCGGAGACTGCCCGTGGAGGCGTCGCCCAGCGGCCCGATGGCCTGGAGGCCGCGCGTGTCGACACTGTAAATGGAGAGATCGGCGCGCACCGCGGAGTTGATGGCCGAACGCAAGGAAGCCTCGTTCTCGATGCCGTTGCGGGAGATGCCACCGGAGAAATAGAGCAGCGACTTTTTCTCGTTGATTTTTGCGAGCGACTGCGAGATGGCGCGCAAGGCAAACAGCTCGCGATCGGTGTTGAGGTCGTTGTACTCGCTTTCGTCGGGCGTATAGGCGGTGGTGTCTTCCACCTGGTTCGAGGTCGCGGTGGCACCCTCGGCGAAGCCCTGGCCCTCGGTGCCGTTGTACGCGCCCACCTCGCGAATGAGCGCATCCTTGTCGGCGGTAAAGTCCTGGTCGACGGTGAGCGTGTCGCCAAGAGAGACCAGCGCGATAAGATCGGCGGGCTGCATCTTGGTTTTGAGGAATAGCTGCGCCGCTTCCACGCTGCGCTCTAGATCTTCAGGCTGCATGGAGGTGAGGTCGAAAAACATGACGATGAGGCGATGGTTGCGCAGCTCCTCGGGTTTGGCCACGACCACTGCCTTGCTACCGGTGGGACCGGCGGCGAGGCCGCTCACGGTAGCCTCCTTGATTGGCGTGGCCATGTCGACGCTTTCGAAATCGAACGTGGAGATCTGCTGCTCGCGGCTGTTCTCGTAGATTTTGAAGTCGCTCTGCTTCAGGTCCTTCACGAGTTCGCCGGTTTTTGCGTCGCGCGCCACCACGTTGGTGAGGACTAGATCGGCGTTGGCCTTGAGCACGAATCCGCCCTGTGGCGTGGAACTTACCTGGTTGGACGATTGCGCGGGCAGGGGCGGCACACCGACAGCGGCCAGCGCCAGCATGGCAAATCCTGCGGCGATTTTTTGCGTCGTGCCCGTCATGCGTTTCCTCTGGGGCTAAAGCCCCCTAACTTCTATGCCCGTCTTCCGGCACGCGACCCACACACTGTGTGGGTTCCCCGGTCGTGCCCTTTCAAAACGCCGCCAAGTCGTCGCCATGAGTGCGGGCCTGGAGGCCCACACGACAGCCGGTCTGGAGACCGGCGCTACGATCCGTCAAAACCTGAACCTGGCCAAGAATTGAAACTGCCGCATCTGGCCTACGGAAGTGACTTGGCCGAAATGCGGATCTCCGTATGTGGTGTCGACGCCCGAGTATTGCACGGTATTGAAGACGTTATTGATCTGCGCGCGAATTTCCATGCTGCGGGTTTCGCCCATATTCATGGTTTTGGAGAGCGCCATACTGTTCTGCACCGTTCCCGGCCCCTCGATGGAGTCGCGCGGCGCACTGCCGAAGTAATTGCAGAACCCGGCGGTGGCGGAGGGCGGAGCGTAGGCCGCGGTGTTGAACCACTGGCGCAGGCCGCCGATGATGGTGGGCGATTGCCCGGGCACGAGATTGGGCCGGAGCGCGCCGGCGTTGCCGCACTCTACGCCCTGTGCCGTGGGCTCAAAGCCCGGCGAAATCCAGCCGCCCGCGGCGAAGGTGAAGCTACCCGAGACGGAGAAGCCGTCGAGAATGTGCGACGGCACGCCGGAAGTTGCCCACAATCTGCCTTCGCCAAAGGGTAGCTCGAAGAGATAGTTTCCGGTCACCTGGTGGCGAACGTCGAGAACCGAGTGGCCTTCCTGCGCGGTAACGTCCTGCCAGTCCTGCACCACCGCGGCGCCCGAGCTTCCGTTTACGGAGCTGGCGTCATCGATGGCGTGACCGTACTGATAATTGGCGCCCACGGAGACGCCGTGCTGCAGCCGCTTGTTCAAACGCACCGTGGCCTGATGGTTCTTGTAGTAGGCTTCGGCTTCGTCGTAGGTGAAAAGCAGGTCGCTGGGGTCGGTGCCCGCGCTGGTGGGCAGCGCGCGCGGCGCGAGTTGCACGTCGAGGTGATTGGAACGCGCCCCGTTGTAGCCGAGATTCAACACCATGCCCAGCGGCAGGGTCTTCTGGAGATCGAGGTCCCACACCATTACGTAGGGAAGGCCGTAGTGGGGATTCAAGGCGTAGTTGCCGACGGTGGCGGGCGCGGGAAATCCGTTGGCCAGCGTGAAGCAGGTGCCGGTTTGCGCGCAGGCAATGGACGGCGAGTTGCCAGCGGCTTCCTGGTTGGTCTGCTCGTTGGTGAAGGGCGGCAGGTGCGCCATTTTGGTGGCGAAGCCGGCGTACTCGCCCACGGTGTAATTGGTGCCGAAGCCGGCGCGGAGTACCGTGCTCTTGAGCTTCGGCACACGCCATGCAAGACCTACGCGCGGCTGGAAGGCCTTGTGCCAGGGAAATACGAGTGAAGAGGGCAGGCCGTTTTCACCGGAGGTCTGCTCGGTCTCACTGGCAAAAGCTGCGCCGGGGCTGGTAGCGACGTCGGCGAGGCGATTGTACTTCTCGGTGTAGGGCGCGAAAAACTCCCAGCGCACGCCGTAATTGAGCGTGAGCGAAGGCAGCACGCGCCAGTCATCCGTGGCGTAGGCGTCGTAGACGTTGTCGCGCAGGTAGCTCTTGGCCAGCGAAGAATTCAGCGAAGTGGATTGCGGCAGGCCGAGGAGAAAATCGGCGATCGAAGAACCCGTTCCTGCAACGGCCGCGTTGCTCACAAATTGCTCGGTGAAGAGACCGGTAAATGCGAAATTCCCTGTGCCATTGGAGCCGGCGAGAAAGTCGCGGTGCACGCGGCGGTAATCGGCGCCATAGCGCATGTTGTGCTTGACGTGAATCCAGCTGAGGACCTCAGAGAACGAGATGGTCTGCGAGATGGAGAAGCTAGCCGGTTGGTCGCTGAGGCCCTGGATTCCGTTGCTGAGCGAGATGGTGGGCACGCCGTAGTTGAGCGGGACGTTGTTGGGCACGTTAATGCCGTCGGTCGCGGCGGGATTGTCGGTGGTGTTGGTGAAGAAATTCGTCATATTGCTATCGCTGCGGTTCCAGGTGACGTTGGAAATGCTCGTGAAGCGGTGGTAACCGACGGTGTAGCCGGCTTGCAGCGAGTACGAGTTCAAAGCGCTCTTGCCGCCGAGTTCGGGAATGAAATTGACGATATCTGAGGCTGAGTGACCCTGGTTGTAATTGAAGTTGATGCTCTGACGCAGGCCCTGGTTCTGCGATCCGCCGCGACGCCCGCCGCCACCGCCGAGGCCTCTGCGGCCGTTGGGCTGCGCAACATTTGCGCCCAGGCTGCGGTTGTAACGGATGCCGGCGTTGGTCGAGTTTGATTGCCCGGTAGTAATCGCGTGGTAGTTGTAGCCGTTGACGGTTTCGCCGTTGGGCAATGGCTGAGGGAATAAGGCGAGCAGCGCCGCGGCTTGCGGCGAGATGGACTGGTAGGGAGCCCCCGAAGGCGGAATCACGTTGGCTGTGGTGTTATAGCTGAATTGCTGACCGGTGACCGGGTTGTAGATCGGCGGCAACCCCGCAGCGGAAAAATCGCCACTCCGTTCCGCGAGCGTGGGCACAGTCTCATTGAATACAGCGGGAGTGGATTGGCGCGTGCCGGAAAGCGTGAGGAAGACGGTATCTTTTCCGCTGGGCTTGGTGAGGTGCGGAATGTACGGCGCGCTCATGAACGAAAGCGTGAAACGATTCGATCCGTTCACCGGCTGCTGCTCTGGCAGGCCGGTCAGATCGAACGGTTGCGCATTGAAGTAAGAAGTGGTGTTGTTCCACGCGATGGCGCCGTGGGGCTGCGCAGGATTGAAGCCGCGGAAATTTCTTCCGCCGCCACCACCACCGCCGCTGCCGCGTCCTCCGAAGCCGCCGCCTCCACCACCACCGCCAAATCCCCCGCCGCCACCGCCAAAACCACCGCCGCCGAAAGCTCCGCCAAACCCACCGCCGCCGCCCGGACCGCCCTGCCCACCGGGACCGCCCGGTCCCATGCCCGCATTGAGCCGGTCGTCAGGACCCATGCCGGCGTAGGCGCTCACTTGTCCGGCTTGGCCGGTGATCGCTACCGATTCATCGCTGAAGTCGGAGTTGCCGGCAATCGAGGGCAGCGCTGCGCCGCTCTGGCCTTCGGTGCCGGCCCCGGTGTCGATATCGGCGCTCAATGCGCTCTCCAGGCTCACATTTTCAGGAGCGTTGCCGGCCATTTGCCGCACGCCCTGGCCGGGGGCGCCAGTGCGGGCGCCTTCGCGCGTTCCCTGCTGCGCCTCCTGCTGGTCCTGCTGGTCTTGTTCGGCCTGGCGCGAGGCCAGAATGAGCTGGAAGTTCACGAGCTGATCGTGACTCGTGGCGTTGAGGACCGCTTCCTGCGAGCCTTGCGCGAAGGCCGCGAACTGAGTGCGGATGACGTAGCGGCCGTTCGGGGGAATATTCATTTGCCACGCGCCGGTGATGTCGGTGGTGGTGGAGTAGCGCTTGCCGGTAAGGGAGTTTTGCGCGGTGACGGTGACGCCGGGAAGAGGAATGTTGCCGCTTTTTACTGTGCCATGCAGCTTGCCGCCGGCGACGGCTGGGCTGGCTGCGGGGGTGGCAACCTGCGGGACAGCGACAGGCGCGGATGCGGGTGCGCCGGTTGGGGCCGGGGCCTGCGCCGAGGCCGCAATCGAGCTGGCCACAATGATCCCCACCACTCCCGCACGCATCATAAATTTTGCTGTCCGGCCTCTCGTGCCTGTATTCAGTCTGACGAGTCATGCGCCGTTAAGGTTTACGAAGGTGCAATCGCGCGCGCCGGCCGTCTCGCGCTGCGGGAGGTTTTGTGTAGTTTGTGCAAATTGATGCGGCACGCGAGATTTGGACTTGCAATCCGCGGCGCCACATGTTAACTATTAAGGCAATAATCTCCTGATTGCTACCAAGCAAGTAAACCTTGGCTGCATCGGACAGGATGGGACGGGGATGGGAATGAAGATCGGCACCACGATTCGCGCGTACCGGTTGCAGAAGGGACTTTCACAGGGAGACATCGAAAAGAGAACCGGCCTACTGCGCTGCTACCTTTCGCGCGTGGAAAACGGCCACACCGTGCCCTCGCTGGATACGCTCGCCAAGATCGCCAACGCCCTCGACCTACCCATCGCGCAGTTCTTCGCCAGCGATACACTGGCCCGCCAGATGAATACGCAGAATCTCTCCGACGACGAGCTGCGCTTTCTGACGCAGATCCGGCGCTACTCCTCGAACTTGAACGAGAGCGACCGCAAGCTGCTGATGGCCATGGTGAAAAAGTTCGCTGCTACGGCGACTAGATAACTCCTATCACTCCGCTGCCCTAAACGTCGTTGCCCAATCGAAAGAACGGCTCCACGCCCTTACCGCCGCTCAGCAGGGCCTGCTCTTCGTGAGGTTCCAGCGGCTGGTAATTCTGGGCCACGTCCATGGCCAGGCGGAAGTAGCGCTCGTCACCGGGCGGAAGCGCGGCGGTGATGGGATGGCCCAGCGTCCAGCGCAGGCCGAGCGAAGCCTCATCGGGAAAGCCCGCCGGCTGGTACCAACACTTGGGCTCAGGATGATTGCGCCGCTGATCGGCCGGCCAGACTGTCTTGGCCATGCTCTTCAAGCACAGAATGCCCATCTGCTTTTCCTGCGCGCGCTTCAGGATCTGCAAGCCGAAGTTCGCCTGGCTGACAAGAACCCAATTCAGAGGAAAGAGTACGGTGTCGAAGTCGTAGCGATCGAGAGCGGCGAGTGCGGTTTCGACGGAGTGGACTGAGAAGCCGATGTAACGGATCTTGCCTTCCCTCTTTGCCGCCTCGAAGGTTTCTATGGCGCCGCCCGGGCCCAGCACCTTGTCGAGATCGGTCATCTTGGTGAGGGCGTGGAACTGGTAGAGGTCGAGGCGGTCGGTCTGAAGCAGGCGGAGCGAGTTTTCGAGGTCGGTGCGCGAATCGTCTTTCAAGCGGCCATCGGTCTTGCAGGCCAGAAAGCTCTTGTCGCGATAAGGCTTGAGCGCCACACCCAGCCGCTCCTGGGCATTGCCGTAACTGGGTGCGACATCGAAGTAGTTGATGCCGCGGTCGACGGCCTCGGAGACGACGCTGTCGGCAGCATTTGCTTCTTCATTCATGACCACGATGCCGCCGAAGCCAATGATCGAGAGATGCTCACCGGTTTTGCCCAGGGGGCGGCGAGCGATGGGCCGTGCGGGGGTTTTGGGATCGGATGCGCGCAGGCGCGACGCCGAGGCGACGGCTGCGGTGAAGGCGGCTTGCTTGAGGAAATTGCGACGTTCCATAGTCTGCCTCCTGGGGGATTGATACGGGCAGCGTACGCGGCTATTTTCGCACGAAGCGCGACCGCTCAGAACGTTAAGCCTTGCGGCGGCGGAATGTGCGCCACGTAGAAACCAAAGAGCACAAGCAGGATGACGATGGCGGTGACGGCGAGACGCATGCGCGTTTGAAACATAGTGCGCGGCGAGCCAATGCGCGGCACCAGCGGCACGGCAAAAAGCAGTCCGCACAGAAAGCCGCCGATATGGGCCGAATTATCGATTTCCACGCCAGTGAATCCACTGCCAAAGTTGACGGAAAGACCGATAACGAGGTTGATCGCGGCGAAATAAATGACAGATTTGCGCAGACGCTTGAGCTCATATTCAGGAATAGGCAGGCGCTTGGATTTGAGCAGGATGATTAGCGCCCCCGCGATGCCGAAGACGGCGCCGGAAGCTCCGGCTCCGGCGGCGAAGATCGGCACGCCTGATGCGTCGTGCATGGGCCGCACCCAGTTGTAGCAAGTGGAGAGCAGGTTGCCGGCGGCTCCGGTAAGGATGTAGACCGAGATCAGACCAAACCAGCCCATCAATGGCTCGGCCAGAAGCCCCAGGTTCCACAAGCACCACATATTGGTGGCCAGGTGGAGAATGCCCACATGCACAAACATGGCGGTGACGATGCGTATCCACTGCCCGTCGATAAGTACGCTGCCGGCGTTATCGGCGCCCCAGTTCATCAACTGGTCGACGGTAGGGGTCCACATGCTGACGCCACGCGCCGACATGAGCAGAAACACCGCGCAATTGATGCCCACGAGCAGATAGGTGGCCGGCGCAGAGGCCCACCTGCGCCGCGGGCGAGGCGGACGCGGAGGTGCGTATTCGGCCTGCGGAGGAAGAATCTCCGGCGGGGGGCTCGAGGAATAACTTCCCATATCATCACTCTAAAGCATCGGCGGTTGCGCTGCGTGAGGAAGAATGAGCCTGCGAACGAGAAGGCACGAGAGCCCCGGAAATTGACGCCCGTCGCCGGATTCACAGGCTGCTGCGGAGCCTGGTTGTACTCTGGAGTTTGGTTTGCGTCCCATGGGCATCGAGGTATCCCGGGTCCCAAAAGCGGGACCCGGGGCACCCCAGCGATCGTGCTGGGTTGGCACCGCGCAATGCGGGTCCTTCGACTCGTCCCGGCACGCGGGACTCGCTCAGAATGACCGAGCTTAGGTTAGGATTCGTGATTTTCCACCCGCGCATTTTATGACAGGAGAGACATGGTGAGTACGGAGGCAAAGGCAAGCGGCAGCGGCGCGAAGACGATTCGCCGGGCGCTGCTCAGCGTGACCGACAAGACGGGACTGGTGGAGTTTGCGCAGGCGCTGGCTGGGTTGGGCGTGGAGCTGATTTCAACGGGCGGAACCGCAAAGGCATTGCATGCAGCGGGACTTTTGGTCAGGGATATCGGCGAGTTTACAGGCTTTCCCGAGATGCTCGACGGGCGCGTGAAGACGCTGCATCCACGCGTGCATGGCGGTCTGCTCTATATCCGCGGCAACGCCGAGCACGAAGCGGCGGTGAAGGCCCACGGCATTGAGCCCATCGACATGGTGGTGGTGAATCTCTACGCGTTCGAGAAGACCGCAGCCCAACCCGGCGTCGCTTTCGGGCATTTGATCGAGAACATCGATATTGGCGGGCCGTCGATGGTGCGCTCGGCGGCGAAGAACTTTGAAGACGTGGCGATTGTGACGCGGGTGGCGGATTATCCCGCGCTGACGGAAGAGCTAAAAGCAAATGGAGCTGCTCTCACGCGCGCTACGCGCTGGCGGCTGGCGAAACAGGCCTTCGCGCTGACTTCCGCGTACGACTCGGCAATTGCGAGCACGCTCGAACAGATTGCCGACGCGCCCGCACCCGAAGCTGCCGCTGCGTTCGACGATGCGTCGCTGCCGACGACGCTGCGCATCAATATGCCAAAGGCAAATGCACTTCGTTACGGCGAGAATCCTCATCAACGCGCGGCGCTCTATGCCGACGGCTCGGGCAGGGGCATTGCCGGCGCGCGGCAATTGCAGGGCAAAGAACTGAGCTTCAACAATCTCGTGGACCTGGATGCCTGCTGGGAGCTGGTGCAGGAGTTTGAGGAACCCGCCTGCATCATCGTGAAGCACACTAACCCCTGCGGCGCGGCCACGGGCGCGAACATTCTGGAGGCGTATCAGAAGGCGCTTGCCGCCGATCCGGTGTCGGCCTTCGGCGGAGTGATCGGCATCAATCGCGAGGTGGATGGTGCGGCGGCAGAAGAGATCGCCAAGCTGTTTGTGGAAGCTATTGCCGCGCCGGCGTTTTCCAGCGATGCTCTGGCGCGCTTTGCGACGAAGAAGAATCTGCGCCTGGTGGAAGTGAAAACGGTGCCGGCAAAGCCCATGGTCAAGCAGGTGTCGGGAGGGTTGCTCGTGCAGGACGCCGACACGGGGCGAGTGACGGAGTCGGAGCTGAAGGTGGTGACGTGGCGCCCGCCGACGGCCGAGGAGCTGCGCAGCCTGCTCTTCGCGTGGCGGGTGTGCAAGCACGTAAAATCGAATGCGATTGTGTACGCGCGCGACGGGCAGACGCTGGGAGTGGGCGCGGGGCAGATGAGCCGGGTGGACGCGGCCAGGTTCGGCGCCATGAAGGCCGTGCTGCCGCTCAAGGGCTGTGTGGCGGCGTCGGATGCGTTCTTTCCCTTCCCCGATGGGCTGGAGGCCGTGGCCGAGAGCGGCGCGACGGCGGTGATCGAGCCGGGCGGCTCGGTAAAAGACCAAGACGTGATTGCGGCGGCCGATAAGCTCGGCCTGGCTATGGTTTTCACGGGGATACGGCACTTCAGGCACTGAGCAGAACGAAGCGTGTTGCCCCACCCTTTCGCCCCAAGAACGGGGGAAAGGATGGGGCAACCGCCTGCTTGCGGAATTGGGTGGAAAGCAAATGCAGGTCCTTCGACTCGTTCGCTGATGCGAACTCGCTCAGGATGACTGAGTTTGGGTTGGGTTCGTGCAAAGACACAAATAGCGGCGATTTGCGGGAAAATCGCGGATTCCGCCGAGCACGTGCGACTATTGGCGCGTAAAATCGTCTGTAACGGTAGGCGGAGTTGACCGGCTACCCGAGGTATCCGGCTGCCCGTGCCGCGTCTTGGCTTTTCGTAAGCGTTCGATACGCTTTGCCGGCTAGAGAACTTGTGGAATTCCCTGCATGATGACAAAAATGACTGTATTTCCGACCCTTGGGCGCAAGATTGCCCCCGCCCTTTTACTCTTTTTACCGGCAGCGGTGGTTTGCGCGCAAAACGCGCCGGCCAGGAACGCTCCTGCGAGCCCGGCGAAGACCCAACAAGTGCAGCCTGCCGCTCCGGCACAGGCCGCTCCCGCGAAGACGCCTGCGACCCAGCCCGGCACGACACCGGCGAGCCAGGCCACGGCAGCGCCTGAGCCCAATCGCGCCCAGGCGTACTATCACCTGGCGCTGGCCGCGGTGTATCAGGATGACGCCACCTCCGACGGTCGCACCGACGAGGTGAACAAGGCCATCGAGGAGTACAAGCTGGCGCTCGATGCCGATCCGAATTCGGCGGAACTGGCCGACGATCTCGCCGGTCTCTATTTCATCGTGGGCCGCGCGCGCGATGCGGAAATGACGGCCCGAGCGCTGCTGAAGAACTCGCCCGACGATATTGAAGCGCACAAACTGCTGGGCCGGATTTACCTGCGCCAACTGGGCGAAGGCGAAAACTCGAGCGCGGGAGGTACGGCGCCGGGCAACTCGCAGGGCAATTCTCAGAACGGGGTGCTGGACCAGGCGATTGCGGAGTTCCAGAAGATTGTGGCCCTGCAGCCGAAGAGCGTGGAAGATCACATGGTGCTGGGGCAGCTTTACACGGTGAAGCACCAGCCCGAAAAAGCGGAAGCGGAATTCAAGACCGCGCAGGCGATCGAGCCGGAATCAGAGGATGTGGTGCTGAACCTGGCGCGGCTCTACGCCGAAAGCGGCGACCTGCAACACGCGGCGAAGTCGATTGAGGCGGTTCCCGTGGATGGGCGCACGCCGAAGATGGAGTTCACCCTGGGCGCGCTGTACGACCAGATGAAGCAGCCCAAGGACGCAATTGCGGCGTACAAGCGCGCGGAGGATATGGAGCCCGGCGATTTGCAGACGGTGGATGCGCTGGCACAGGCGCTGCTGAACAACAACCAGCTAGACGACGCACTGAAGCAGTACAAGGAGTTGGCCGAAGCCAATCCTGACGACGCCGAGCCGCTGATTCACATTGCCGAGATCGAGCGCAGGCAGGGCAAGTATGAAGATGCGCTGACCATCGTTCGCAAGGCGCGCAAGATCGACCCCAACTCGCTGGAAGCGGGATTCAACGAAGGGCTGTTGCAGGACATTCTCGGCCAGTTGGACGACGCCATCCAAACCTACACAGAAATTCTCGACCTGCCTTCGATGTCGGACCAGTCGGTTTCGCACGCCAACGGCGCGTACACCGAAGAGGAAAAGAAAGACCGCAGCATCTTCCTGGAGCGGCTGGGAACCGTGTGTGTCGAAGAGAACAAGGTGGACCTGGCGACTGCTGCGTACCAGAAGATGATCGACCTGGGCGGCGACATTGCGGTGCGCGGCTACCAGGGCGAAATCGACGCGTATAGTGGCGCGCATGAATACGATAAGGCGCTCAGCGTGGCCAAGAAGGCCGTGGCCGCCGATCCCAAGAATAGCGACTTGAAACTGATGCTGGCCGGAGAAATCGCCGACCAGGGCCATCCCGACGATGGACTGGCGATGGCAAAGAGCCTGCTGGAGGGCGCCACTCCCGACGAGCAGCGCGGCATCTGGTTCGCGATCGGCCAGATGAACGTGCGCCTGCGCCGCTGGAAGGACGCCGAAGACGCGTTCGACAAGGGCGATCCGCTGGCGACCAAGAAGGAAGACCGCACGTATTTGTTCTTCCTGCGCGGCGAGCTGGCGGAGCGGCAAAAGCACTATGACCAGGCCGAACAGTATTTCAACCAGGTACTTAATCTCGATCCTGAGAACGCCAACACGCTCAACTACCTGGGCTACATGTGGGCGGACAAGGGAGAAAAACTGCCAGAAGCGTTGAAGATGATTCGCAAGGCCGTGGACATTGAGCCGATGAACGGCGCATATCTCGATTCGCTGGGCTGGGTCTACTTCAAGATGGGCGAGTACGAGCTGGCCGAAGATAATCTGCGCCAGGCGGTGAACCGTGACCAGACCGATCCCACGGTGCATATGCACCTGGGCGATTTGTACGAAAAGACGGGACGGATCCGGTTGGCAGCGGCGCAGTGGCAGCTTTCGGTTGACGAGTTTGCCAAATCGTCGCCGGCCGACATTGAGCCAGGCGACGTGGCCAAGGTGCAGAAGAAGCTGGAGAGCGCGCGGGAGAAGCTGGCAAAAGAGGAAGGCGCACTGAACCAGGGCAAGCCGGAGTAGGCGCTGCGATGCGGGCCGCATCGGTACACGCTCACAGCATCAGAGAAAATATTTGAGCGAAATCCGAGCGCATCAAGAACAAACGCAGGTTCCCGTTCGACTTCGATTGCTTCGCAATCTCCGCTCAGGGCGGGCTTTCGATTCGTCCCGGCATGCCGGGACTCGCTCAGGATGACACCTTCAAACGGATTGCTCAACCCAAAGCTGCCATCCTGAACGGGTGTAAGTGCTACTGCGCGTGCGCGGCGGCTGCGGCCAGGAACACATCCACGTTGCTCTTATCCACGAGCGATGTGCCGGTGTCGATGAAGACCGGGTAGGGCGCGAATGCGTCGGTGCTGAAGTCTTTGCTGAGCTGTACGGGCGGATCGTGATAGATCTCGTCCAGCGCCTTGAGCCCGATAAATCCCATCGTGAAGGGCTTTTGCACGATGGTGGAGTCGATCACTCCGTCCTTGATTCCATTAAGCGTATCGGGATTGACGTCCCAGGCCACCACAATGCGGCTGTTGTCGCCCGTGCGCTTGACGGCATCGGCCACCAGCTTGCCTGAAGCGGAATCGAGACAGACAAAGGCATTGATCTTCTTGGCGCCGGTGAGAGCCAGCAACTGCTGGGTGCGGTCGAAAGCCACGGTGGTGTCGCCCTTGATGTCGACGACGTCAACGATGTTAATGCCGGGCCGGGCAGCAAAGACGTCTTTGAAGCCCTTCAGGCGCTCTTCCGTGTTGGGCTGGCCGGCGATGGTAAAGAAGACCACGTTGCCTTTTCCGCCCAACTTGTCAATAATCCGGCGACCGCCGAGGCGGCCTGCATCCAGATTGTTGGTGCCGATGAAGTAGAGCCTGTGGCTGCCCGCGGCGTCTGAGTCGACAGTGATGACGGGAATGCCGGCATTGATCGCGGCGTCGATTTCAGGCGTCAGCACGGAGGCGTCGGAGACCGAGATGAGAATGCCGGCCGGCTTGGCCGCGACCGCATTCTTCAGTTCCGTGAGCTCAGCCTGCGGATCGTAATTGTCGGGCCCGGCCACCTTCACTGTCACCTGGTATTGCGACGCCGCCTTCTTGAATCCCGCCACGGCCGTCTGCCAATAATTGGAGGACATGTTCGAGCCGACCAGGTAAAACACCTCTTTGAGCGAATGTCTTCCTTCGCACCCTGGGATCAGTACCGCTGCCAGCGCTGCGAGTGCAAGCGCCATTCCCTTGACTGGTTTCATGGTTTCCTCCCCTTAAGCGGGAATTGATTCGCGACGTTTTGCCCGGACCGGCATTGCCGGTTGCGAGCACGCGCCGGCCCATCGAAAATCCGGGTGGATGGTACTCCCGTGAACCCGCGATTGTCCATCCTGCAGCGTTCAGGCTTTCTTGTAACAGCCGCGGCGTGCATGGCCCGGTGATACAGCGCACAGAGATGCCATCGGCGCGGATTCCATCAGCGCGCGGCAGTATCCCCTTTTGCGGTATAACCAGACCAGAGTTGATGACTGCGCTCAAGAACGAATCTCCGGTCCCGCTGCCGGCGGGAGTTGCCGCCAGCGGTCGGGCCGACAGCGAACTCGTACGCCGCGTCCACGCGGAGCCTCCGCACGCCTATCGCACACCCTTCGCGCGCGATGCCGCGCGGGTTCTGCACGCGCGCGCCTTTCGCCGCCTGGCCGGGAAGACGCAGGTGTTCACCCGTCTGCCCGCCGAGGGACTTTCCGATCACTTTCGCAGCCGCCTGACGCACACACTCGAAGTGACGCAGATTTCGCGCACCGCGGCCGCGGCGCTGGGACTGAATGCGGAACTCGCCGAAGCCCTAGCGCTGGTGCACGACATCGGGCATCCGCCGTTCGGCCACGCCGGCGAAAAAGCGCTGGACCGCGCGCTCCGCGGCCACGGCTTGAGCTTCGATCACAACCTGCACGCGCTGCGTATCGTCACCTGGTTTGAAGAGCGCTATCCGGCCTTTCGCGGGCTCAATCTGACGCTCGCGGTTCGCGAAGGCATTGTGAAACACTCGCACGATTACTCTGCCGCGGAACATCCTGAGCTGGCGGAGTATCTTCTTGACGAACTTCCGCCGCTCGAGGCGCAGTTGATCGATCTGGCTGACGAGATTGCGTATCTGACCGCGGATCTCGACGACGGACTGGACTCGGGCATTGTCGCGCTCGAGCAAGTGCGCGCATCCGTGCCACTCTTCCGAGGATTCCACGACGCGGCGCTGGCCAGTTTTCCCCATGCCGCGTCCAAGGTCGTGGTGTATGAGGCCCTGCGGCGGATGTTGAACGCGTTTGTCACAGACTTGATTGAAGAAGTGCGCGCGCGCGTGACGGCGCTGGGCGCGACCGCACTCAACGAGATCCGGCGCGCACCCGAACGGCTGGCCACGCTGAGTCCGCGGATGGAAGCCGCGCGCGTGACGACGAAAGAATTCCTCTATGCCAGCCTTTACAACTCCCCCGGCCAGGAGCAGGTGCACGCGCAGGCAGAAAAAGTGATTGTCGAACTTTTCGCTTTCCTTATGGCCGAGCCGGGATTGATGCCGGAGGACCACCAGGCGCAAATTCCCACGGAGGGTTTGGCGCGGACCGTGGCCGACTATATTGCCGGCATGACCGACAGCTACATTGTGCAGTTGTGGAGTAAGTGCAGCCGCGGCTAACCGAAAGATCGCAGCTCCGGCATCGCTCAAGAGGCTTGCTTGGCAAAGCGGTTGTAGAGCCAGCCCAAGGCCGCACCGCCGATCAGGCCATCGCAAAACGCGTAAACAGTCACAATAAGCACCTCAACGAGGCTACGGGTTGCGTGATAACCGGGATACCAGGAGGACAACATATCAAGAAAATGCTGTCCGTAGCAGCCGCAGATAAGGTTGACCAGTGCTACCAGGAAAACAGCGGCTCCCCACAGGATTGCGCACGCCAAAGCAAGCGCTTTGATATCGAATTTCATCACTCCCTCCATTGAGCCGCATCTTAGTCCTAGCTCGCCTATTTTGCAGGAAGAAATTCGATTCGCGCCAAATCCTCGACATTCCTGAAATCGTAATCGGCAGTCACCAGAACGTGTTCCGACGAATCCATCGCAAGATCGAGAGCGAATCCGTCCGCGTAGGAGATCTTTCTGTCCACCCTGAACTCTCCCGCATGAACTGCGCGCTCCGCGGTAGCGGGAACAATGGTGGCTTCGCTTGGCAGGATCGTGCTCATAATGTAGATTTCCTGTGCCGGACCGAAGCGTTTGCGATAGTTGGCAGCAACCTCGCCCCACTGCACAGCCGAGATGCATATCATCGCCTGTGAGGCCGCGCAAGCACTGAGAATCGCTTCGACTCGCTCAGCTCCAGCCTCATCGTCCACGAAACGAATTAACGCCGAGGAGTCGAGAACGTAAGTAATCATCAGGCCTATTCCTAAAATCCGTCATTTCGCAGCTCGCGTTCGCGCTCGATGCGGCGATCTTCGAGCAAAATATCAGTTCCCGATGGGCCCCCTGCGGTATAGCCTCGCATCGCTTTGATCCGGCGAAGCTTTGCCTCGATACTCTGAGGATCGAGAATCATCTGACCTCCATCGACACGAACTGCGACGCGGGTTCCCGGCCGGATTCCAAGTTGTTGGCGGATCGCCGCGGGAATGACCAGTTGGCCTTTCGTGCTAACAGTCGTATAGATCTCTTCCATGGCTTACATTTTAGCATAAGTAAGGCGATATTATAAAGTAAGACCATTCTACAAGTAAGAATCTGATATTCTGACTTACTTTTCTTTGGATGTCTTACTGGACTGTCCCTTGCGGCCGCAGGCGGCGCAGGTCAAGCGCGCATTGCACGGCGTTTTGCGCGTGGAGGCGCAGATTGTCGGATGCGGCCCAGAGCCACAGCCGCGATGTCTGATTGGAGTTGCGGCCCATCACCTCCGGACGCAGGCGCACCAGAACATCGTTCTGTCCCGTGGCTGCCAGGTTCGAGGGCGAATCCGTGTCTTCGAGCACCAGCTCGATGTGCTCGCCATTCAGCGCCTCTTCGAGGGCGACGATTTCCACGGGACGCTCAAGCTCGATGGCGATGGAAAACGTGTGGCCGTGGAAGACCGGCGCGTGAATGACCTGGACGGCCAGGGACGGGCCGCGGCCGCCGGTGAGCGCTTCGTAATGGCGGCGAATGCGCGCTTCCACATGAGGCAGACTGACGGTGGCATCTTCACCCATGCCGCCGAGCAGGTTGAATGCGATTTGCGCGTCGTAAATGCCGCGCGGTACGGCCTGGAAGTTGAGCAGATTCACCGTCTGCTGATGCAGCTCATCCATAGCGGTACGGCCGAATTCGCTGGCCGGCTCGAGGACCGTGGCCGCGGCGAAACGAATGGGAGCGGTCTGCTGCAAGCGATCGAGGAGCAGGGTAATCGCAATGACGGCGGGATGCGCGGGCACGATGGCGGGGGTGAACAGGTCGACGGCGGCGGATTCAGTTCCCAGCCAGGGGGCGCGGATTAGAACGCCGGTCTCCTGATCGAGTGCGCCGGAGAGATCGAGAACTGTGGAGCCGGCGCGAAGCGCCTGCTGCCAGTGACGGCGCGTGAGGCTCTCGGGGCCGCAGAAAAAGGTGAAATCGGCGTGACCGAAGGCTTCGGCACTGATGACCTGGATGAAGGTGACCTCGTCACCCACCTGCTCGAGCTGGCCCTGGGTTTCTTCCTCGTCGAGGAGAGCGAAACTTGAGGAGGCAAGCGGCGACTCGGAGAGAACATCCTTCAACTCCCGGCTGAGCAGGCTCGATGCGCCGACGATGGCAATTTTGTACACAGGCATCCTTTAAAGCAGCGAGATAGCGAGTTAGCGAGTTAGCGTCGCGTCCTTCGCGCCGGAGCCCTGGCCAATGCAGGGCAAGGGCGCAAGACGAATTCTATTCGGAAAACTTGGGCCCGAGTGGCTCTGGTTCTGCCGGGGCGCCGTGACCGAGCGTAGCCTGCTGGCGCCGGCGGCGGCGGCGCTGCCATCCGTACGCCGCGCGCGCCCAGATCCCCGAGAACATATAGACCAGCGCGACCATGAACAGGGTGACATTTGAAAACCGGAACAAGATGTAGGCAACCAGCGCCAGCACCAACAGCAGCCGGAAGGGATGGCTGCGGGAGAGATTGATCTCCTTGGCCGACCAGAAGCGCCAGGTGCTGACCATCAGATAAGCGGCGAGGCCCAACCAGGATGAGCCAGGGAACGGCAATGTACCAGTAGACATTGGGAATTCCGTAGCAAAGGTGCACGCTGGCGGCGAGCAAGCCCGGCGGCCGCGGGAATGGGCATGCCAACAAAATACTTGCGATCGGGCCGGCCGGGGTTGCGCGGCTGCGGGTCGTGGCTGATGTTGAAGCGCGCCAGACGCGATGCCCCGCCGAGTAGAAAGAGGAAACAAATGAAAGCTCCGGCCTGCAGCAGATGCATGTGCAACTGTGCATTCAGCGAGTCGGGCAGAAAGTGAAATCCCCAGACCAGCGCCAGCAGACTGGGCGCCATGCCGAAGGCGACAATGTCGGCCAGCGAGTCCAGCTCCCCACCGAAAGCGCTGGTGGTATTTGTCATGCGCGCTATGCGCCCGTCGAGCGCGTCGAAGGGAATGGCGAAAAGGATCGCGATCGCCGCCCAATCGAGGTGCCTCTGCGCGTCGCCGCTGACGGCACTGATGGTTTGCGTGATGGAAAAGAAGCCGGCGGCAATGTTGCCCGCGGTAAATATCGACGGCAACAGATACATGCCGCGGCGCAGGCGGGGATGCGGTTTCCGCTTGATCTGCGCAATGTCGAAGTGGTTCATGCGCGGTCTCCCGGAGAGACAGCAGCGAGCACGCTCGTGCCGCCTTTGACTCGATCCCCTACCTTGACCCGTAACTCGGCGTTTGCCGGCAACAAAACATCGACCCTGGAACCGAATTTGATGAGGCCTACGCGCTGCCCGCGCTCCACGGTCTGGCCTTCCACGCAACGGCAGACGATGCGCCGCGCTAACAGCCCCGCGATTTGCTTGAAGGTGATTTCGAAGCCCGCGTCCGCACCCTGGCCGTGCAACGTAATGGCGCTTTGCTCGTTGCGCTCGGCCGAGGCGGGGTTCATGGCATTGAGGTACTGGCCCTTTTGATAGTGGACGCGACTTACCGTGCCACCGATGGGAGCACGGTTTACGTGCACATCGAAAACGCTGAGGAAGATGCTGATGCGCTGCCGAGCGCCTTCAGGGGTGGCGATGGATGCAGTTTCCGTGACCAGGCCGTCACCCGGAGAAACAATCAAGCCTTTGCCGGTGGGGATGGTGCGTTGGGGATCGCGGAAAAACCAGAGGAAAAATGCCGCCAGGAGAACCGGGGGAATGCCCCAGGCCCAAGCGCCTGTTAGCCACGCAAGCGCCGCGGCTACTGCCAATAAGCTAAGAGCGTAAATGTAACCGTCACGAACCATTGTCCCCAACGATTATACGGTGCTTCCGGGCAACGGTTGCGGGGACAGGGCATCCAGCATGCACCCACGACACAACGTAACGCCAGGGGGGCGTTGCGACGAGCAATTGACCTTCAAAAACCCTCTACCCTGCGATCTACCTTGGGGTCGACCTTGCGGTCTAGGCCACGGCCGGCTGACGCCGTTCGAGCGCGAAGATCAGATCCTTGGCGTGCAGCTTGAGTTTCTTGAGTCGCACTTCCTCGAGCTGTTCGTCTTCGGTGAGGTAGGGCTTTTGAAGCAACTCTTCCAAACGCTGAGCGTAGCGGTGATGTTCGGCGTGCAGACGATCAAGCTCATCGCCCAGCGCGGAAACCTGTATTTCGTCCATCCAGCACCCCCAATGGCGACTCAGTTGGGACGATCTGCTGAAACCGCCATTTTTCTTAGAACATTTACATATATCGCCGAAATGGTGGAATCGGCAAGCGGCAAAAGCACCGAAGGTAATGGAAGCCTGTGGATTTCAGGTGAGAAGATAGCTGGGCTAGCGGCGTTTGCGGCGCTTGCGGAATTAGGCCGGATCGACCGGCTCCGAGGAAAGTCTCTCGGTGAGCGGGAGGCTCATGAGGACTGCATCTTCAATGGGATCTGCATAATAGGCCGGACGAAGACCAGTTCTGGCGAAGCCGAGGGACTGGTAAAAAGCCAGCGCCGGCTGGTTCGAGGCGCGTACTTCAAGCACAAGTTCGTCCGCGCCCGCGGCCTTCAGTTCGGCGGCCAGCGCCTGAAAAAGACTTTCGCCAAGGCCGAGCCGATGGCTCTCCGGGGCGACGGCGATCGATTCCAGCTCTGCCTGCGGGGGCAAGAGGCTGGCAACGGCAAAGCCGAGGATGGAGCCGGGGTGGGGGCTTGCGGCCACCAGGGTGATGCGGCGCGGCGTGGAATCGGGGTTGATGGCATTCAGGTAGGCCGACTGCGGCCAATGCGGGGCTTGCGGAAGATTCCCGGCGATGGCCAGCACGCGATCGAGGTCGCTGGCGGCCATGTGCCGGATCTCAAACTCGAGCTTCACGCGCCCTTCGACTCTGGGGCAACTGGGCCTGCCGCTGCCGCCTGGGCGGCGACATCGGCGCCGAAAATCTCGGCATCGGAGCGGCGCAGGTAGTGGCCGTCGAGCAGCGCCAAGTCGACGGCGGCGCCGGCGATGAGGCGCGCCTTGCCGGGACGGAGAGCGTCAGAGGCGAGTGGCGGAGGCGTGGTGACGAGTTGCGTTTGCGGCCAGACACGGGCCAGCAGCGCCGCGGCGGCTTCTTCGCATACCGCGACGCGGGTGGGGACGGGATGGACGGCGGCTAGCTCCTCGGGGCCGGCCAGAATTTCAACCGGCGACGCGCCTGTGCGCTCCAGACGCAGGAACACTTCGCCACGATGCGCATCGAGAGCTGCCGAGGGGACGCCGGATTTACGCGAGAGGACTTCGAGGCGCGAAATCGCCACTACGGGGATTCCTGCGCCCTGGGCGAGGCCCTTGGCGGCGCTGACGCCAACGCGCGCGCCGGTAAAGCTCCCGGGACCGTTCACGACGACAATTGCATTGAGCAGCCCAAGTTGCAGGGCGGAACGGCTCAAAAGATCGGCGATGGCGGAGATGAGCGTGGCCGAGTAGGTGCGTCCGGCTAGCTCTGTCTGCCCGAGAATTTCGAGATCGCGGCCGGGAATCCGCCCCAGTGCTACGGAGCCCGACGGGCCGCATGTGTCGATCGCGAGCAGGAGTGGAAAGGCGTGAGTCATTTCAGGTTGCAAGTATTGCTGACCCCCGATGTGCTGAGTCTGAGATCTGAAATGGCCGAAAAGCAACCGCAGGTCCTTCGACTCCGTTTGCCGCAATAAATGCGGCAAACTCCGCTCAGGATGACATAACAATTATTCATCCAACTTCCGACTCAGGACTCTAAAAAGTGCCGTTCAAATCCCAAGCGGGAAGCCGGCTACACTGCCGCCAGCGCCTGGTCGAGGTCGGCGATCAGGTCTTCCTTGTCCTCAATGCCGATCGAAAGGCGGATGCGGCCTTCGTTGATGCCCATCTTCCGGCGCACTTCTTCGCTGACCGAGCCGTGCGTGGTGGTGGCCGAGTGAGACGCGAGAGATTCCACACCGCCCAGCGACTCGGCGTTGATGAAGATCTTGATTGCCTTCAGGAAACGCTCGGCTTCGTCGCGCGACTTGAGCTCGAAGCTCATCATGGAGCCGAAGCCCTTCTGCTGCTTCACGGCCAAATCGTATTGCGGATGGCTCTTGAGGCCAGGATAGGCGAGCTTGCTCACCTTGGGATGCGTCGAGAGGAACGCCGCCACCGCGCGGCCGTTTTCCTCGTGCTGCTGGATGCGCAGCGGCAGGGTCTTGATGCCGCGCAGCACCAGGTAACACTCGAAGGGCGACATTACGCCGCCGGCGGCCTTCTGGACGAGCAGAAAACGATCCTTGTGCTCGGGCTTGGTGCCGATGAGCGCGCCGCCCAGGCCGTCGGAGTGGCCGTTGAGATACTTCGTCGTCGAGTGCATCACGATGTCTGCGCCCAATGCGATCGGGCTCTGCAGCGCGGGCGAGAGAAACGTGTTGTCGACGCTCACTTCAGCGCCATGCGCGTGGGCGATCTTGGCAACGCCGGCAATGTCGGTGAGCACCATGAGCGGATTGCTCGGCGTTTCAATGTGCACGAGCTTGGTGTTCGGCTTCATCGCCGCCTCAACTGCCGCGAGATTGCTGGTGTCAACGTATTCGATCTCGATGCCGTAGCCCGAGACGATTTGATCGAATAAGCGGACGGTGCCGGCGTAGACGTCGCGCGAGCAGACGATGTGATCGCCTGCACGGTACATGGCCACGAGCGCGGAGATGGCCGCCATGCCGGTGGTGAAGGCGTGACCACTCGTCCCGCCTTCGAGCGCGGCCAAGGCCGTCTCCAGCCGGTCGCGGGTGGGGTTGCCGGCGCGCGAGTAGTCCCAGCCGCGGTCACTGCCGATGCCGGTGAGTTCAAAGGTCGAGGAAAGGTAAACGGGCACGTTCACCGCGCCCGTCAGCGGGTCAGGGTGCTGCCCGGCATGGACGGCAAGGGTCGAGTACTTGTATGGGGACATGGTCTTAGCTTCTAGCTGCTAGCTCCTGGCTTCTAGCTTATCGTGACGAACCTGTAAGGATCGAAGCGGTTTTCTGCGAGCGGGGATTTGGGGGGCGTCAAATGCTGTTAAGACAGTTAGGTTGCGACCGGGAAATGATGTTAGCTGCTGGCTTATCGCGGCGAGTTCGCCTAGGTCCCAGGTGTCAGCCAGATCCGTAATTCCGCCTTCGCAAAGGGCCATATCTTTACCGGCATGCGCATTTCCTGGTATGCCGGAAAGTCGATCTTGAGGTAATGCTTCGATCCCAGCTTCGCGTGCGGGAAGGAGAAATAACCGCTCGTATCGGTTTTCGTGGAAGCCCGAACGCGGCTGTAGGCGGGGTCGCAATCTGCGACGACGGCACCGGGAATAACAGTCCCATCGGTGTACGTGACGACACCAGCAAGATGGCGGATGCTCCTGGATGATTTGAATGTTATGGTCATGTTTCCCTGAGCGCGTGTAGAGACTGCCAATGTCAGTAAGAAGAAGGCAAAGGCGGCGTAATACGCGGGTCGCTTCAATTTCCAGCCCAATTCCATAAAACACCTCCCAGGCGGTCATCCTGAGCGAGTCCTCGCAACGCGAGGACGAGTCGAAGGACCTGCATTTAGCTGTTCGCTCCGACCAATTGTTCCGGCGTGTACCACGCTTCACTCAAATCGATCCACGTAGGATTGCTCTTCTTGATCAGCGCGATCTTCTTGGCTCGCGTCCACCCCTTCAGCTGCTTCTCCCGCGCAATCGCGCTGCTGGCGTGCGCATAACGCTCAAACCAAACCAGACGGTTGCAGTTGTACTCCGCCGAAAAACCTTCATAGAGCTTGTTCTTGTGTTCGAAGATTCGTTTGTCGAGATTGCCCGTCATCCCAATGTAAAGAGTGAGGCTGCGGCTGGCTACGATGTAGGTGTAATAGTAGCGCTCGTGCATGGACGTCTTCCTGGAAGGGCAAATTATCGCGCCGTTATCGCACAAAAGCAAATGCGGGTCCTTCGACTCGGTCGGCGCAGCGACCTCGCTCAGGATGACCGATCAAAGGAAGAAGGTGCTAAGGCGGATTCTTACGTGAACTGGCTGCGGAAGACCGCTTTGATATGCGCCAAACGCTCTTCGAGTGCGTTGGTCTCTTCTTCAAGCCCTAACCGCCGGGCCAGGCCGATGGCGTCGTAATAGCACTCCTTGGCATCGCTGTAGCAGGCCGTCGCGCCGCTTGGGGAATGGGCTTCGTACATGTCGTCGTAGGCCTTTTCACCCATCGCCTTCAAATGCGCGAGTTGCTCCAGCTGCGCGGCGCGTTCCGTCGGATCGGTCATCGGGTCCTTTATTTTGGCGCTGCTGTGGTCTGGCTGACGGGCCGCGGCGTGGGGAAGTAGCCGGTGCGGGTGCGCACTGTAAGCTTGCCTCCGCTCCCGGATTCGGCCGTTAATTCCACCTTGCGAAATCCCGGGACCGAGGTGGGCTTGGTGGAGTGGTAGCCGATCGTGTACTGGCTGCGAATGTCGCGCGCCACCTCGGCGGCGATCTGATCGACCTGATCGATGGATTTAGGGAAGAACGCCAAACCTCCGGTTTCCTGGGAGAGCATCTCAAGGGCGCGGCGCGCGTGGCGCACCTCGGCGCGGGTCATCTCAGGGCCGAAGAGCAGTCCAATGGAATAGATGACGGGGCCGGAAAGCTGCTGCACGCGTTGGATGGTCTGCTCCAGATCCAGGCTTGACGCATTGTCTTCGCCGTCGGTGATGAGAATGAGAACCTGCTTGGGCCGCTTGGCATCGGCTGCCAGCTTGTCGGCCGAAGCCGCCACGGCGTCGTAGAGCGCGGTGCCGCCGCGAGAATCGATGTGCGAGAGCCCGTCGCGCAGCTTCTTGATATCGGAAGTGAATTCGCAGTCGATGAATGCTTCGTCAGAGAAGTTGACCACAAAGGCTTCGTCCTGCGGATTCGAGGCCTCGATCAAATCGAGCGCGCTCTTATTGACCGAGGGCCGCTTGAGGTACATCGACCCGGAATTATCGACCACCAGTCCCATGGAGACAGGCAGATCGGTGTGCTGGAAGCTGATGATGTTCTGCTTGACCCCGTCCTCGTAGACGTGGAAATCGTCTTTGGTCAGGTTTTCAACCAGCTGAGTGCCGTTGAGCACGGTGGCATTGAGCACCACTTCTTCGACGTCGGTGTGCAGCAGGTAGCCGCTACCTTCCTTGCGGAGGGTTCCAGTGGGTGACACGGGGGCCGTGGTGTCCGGCGAGCGGACGGGATCGGTATCGTGCGTGAGCGGCGGCGACTGCGCGGCCGGGGGCGCGCTGGCCTGAGCATAAGCCTGCCGGGCGAGAAACGCGGGGAGCAGAAGCCCCGATGCGATGAAGAGCGCGGCGAAAACCGCTTTACTGCAATGGCGCATAGTACCCGGTTCGAGCATACACGGTGAGCGGAGGCAGTCCTGGTGGAGGATTCACTTTCACCTTCACTTTACGCCACTTGCCGTCGCGGGCCAGATCCTTGGGCTTGTAGCCGATTACGTATTGGTTGCGCAGCTCAGTGGAGATCTTTTCGGCAATGTCGCTCATCTCGTCCACATCGTCCACGCGGAACATGCGCCCGCCGGTGGCGGAGCTGATGTCGTCAAGCAACTGCGGGCCGGTACGCTCCTCGGGGGTGGGCGCGTAGGGATCGAAGATGCCGATCGAGTAGATCTCGACGTCGGCTTCGCGCACCTCCGCCCGCACCTCGCCTTCGGTGTAACGCGAGCGGTTGTCGCCGCCGTCGGAGACCACCAGCAGCGCCTTGCGCTCGTGGTGGGCGTCCTTCATCTTGGCCAGACCGTAGTAGATGGCGTCGAGCAGCGCGGTGCGATGGGCGGCGTGCACTGTGGCCAGCCGCTCCTGAATTTCTTCAACGGAGCTGGTGAAGTCCTCAATCAGCTCCGGCCGGTCGTTGAAACCGATGACGAAGAACTCATCCTGCGGGTTAGCGGTTTTGATGAACTGAAGGATGGATTCCCGGGCGCGGATGAGCTTGGAGGTCATAGAACCCGAGAGGTCGAAGATGATGCCGATGGAAACCGGCGCATCTTCGCAGGCAAAGCTCGCGATGTTCTGCTCGCCGTTGTTCTCGTATATCTGGAAGTCCTCTTTTTCGAGGCCCGTGACCAGGCGGTTCAGCGGATCGGTGACCGTGATCGGAACCAGCACCAGATCGACATTCATGCGAATGAACGATCCGGGGTGAATACGGAGCGCGGCGGGCCCGGATTCGGGGCCAGCTTCAGCGCCTTTGGGCTCGGTGGCGGGCGCGGTGGTGCTGGTTGGCGGCTCCACGTGGACTTTGTTGAGCTGATCTTCCTGGGCGTAGGCCCGGGCCAGGCACAACATCGCGGCCAGCAGGCAGAAACCCACGCGGCGGCAAACCTGGAAAAGGTAGCCGTCCCCGTTGTAGCTAACACGCTCTTGGGGAAGCGTCATCATGCGGCACCAAGGGGGTCGAACGCGATAGTACCACCATCGGCAAATCTCTGCTGTCAGGGGATTGTCATTTTGCGTCCTGCATTTCAAGATGCGCGAACACCGGCCGCGCGCTTCGCCGCGATACAATCAAGCCTGAACGCCCCGCGATCCCACTGCCGGGAACGGCTTGGCGGGGCACAAAATCCACCTTTTCAACGGCGGAGCTCGACCTTCCTGATGGCTCGCATCTATCCTTTTCGCGCCTGGCGCTACAATCCCTCCGCGGTCCGTTTGGCCGACGTAGTCACGCAACCTTACGACAAGATCTCGCCGGCCATGCAACAGGCCTATTACCAGCGCAGTCCGTACAACCTGGTCCGCATCATTCTCGGACTGCCTGAACTGTTTGACGCCGAGAAGGGCGAAAACGTCTATACGCGCGCGGCGCGGGATCTTCGCGCATGGCGCGAGCAGGGCGTGCTGACCCAGGAACACGACCCCTGCGTGTTTGCCTACGCTCAGCGTTTCCAGGTGCCTGGAACCGATATCGTGAAGGAACGACGCGGGTTTATCGCGCTGGGCAAGCTTCATGATTACTCGGAAAAGGTGGTCTTCCGGCACGAGCAGACACTTTCAAAGCCCAAGAGCGACCGGTTGAACCTGCTGAAGGCCACGCAGGCGCACTTCGGGCAGATATTCATGCTCTACTCCGACCCCTCGGGCAGCGTGGAGAAGAATCTCTACGACGGCAATGGCGCGGCCGACGCGGAAGTGACCGATGAGTACGGGGTGCTGCACCGGCTGTGGCGCGTGAACAATCCCGCCACCATTCGACTGCTGACCACGGCCATGGACGATAAGAAGCTGATCATCGCAGACGGGCACCATCGCTACGAAACCGCGCTCAATTATGCGAAGGAGCACGGGCACGCGGCGGTACAAGCTGAATTGACCGGCAACGGCCTGCCTCAGCCACCGTATCCGGAGGCTGCGGTGATGATGACCTTCGTGAATATGGATTCGGATGGCCTGGTGATTCTGCCGACGCATCGCGTGGTGCACAGTCTTGAAGGATTCGATCCTGCTGCGTTTCGCGCCAAGGCTGGAGAGTTTTTTAACGTGGAGACGCTGGCGCCGGGCGATGCGCAGATTTACATGGCGACGCTGACCGGTCAAAGCGGCACGGCTTTTGTAGCTGTCACGCGAGCGGGCGACTTTTTGCTGCGGGCAAAACCTGAGCAAATGGCAAAGGCGCTTGCCGATGTGCCCGAACGGCAGCGGCAGCTCGACCTGACGCAGTTGCATTCCATCGTTCTCGACCGGCTGCTGGGACTGGACGCCGAAAAGGTGCGGGAGCAGACCAATCTGCGCTACCTGCGGGACGCGGGCGAAGCCTTGGAGCAGGTGCGCAAGGGCGAGGCGGACGTGGCGTTCCTGACCAACCCCGTGACCATGGAACAACTGCGCGAAGTGGCGTTTGCGGGCGAAGTGATGCCCCAGAAATCCACCGACTTCTTCCCCAAGCTGCTGAGCGGCTTGACGATTTATGCGCTGGACTAGGTTGAGGTCCGAGGGGTTCGATATAGAGTTCACCCCGAAATGCAGGTCCTTCGACTCGTCCCGGCACGCCGGGACTCGCTCAGGATGACAGGCAGTTTTTTGTCGCTCAGGATGACAGGCTTTTGTGAATAGCCATTGAGGAGACATTACACTAGCCCCTGAGGTATGCATTTGCCGGCAAGGATCGAGACTCGGCCATTTTCTGGATCTCCACTTCAGACATTCAGATGCTGTCACTTCATTTTGCTGCTGACGGCGCTTGCCACATGCCCCTCTGCCTTTGCGCAGGCTCCGCCCACGGCGAAATTCGTGGTGGTGCTGGACGCGGCCCACGGCGGGGACGACTCTGGCGCACGGCTCGGCAACCAGGCGGAAAAGGACTATACCTTGGCGTTTAGCGTGAAACTGCGCTCGCTGCTGATGGCGCGCAGCATGACCGTGGTGACGACGCGCGAGTCGGGCGCGGATGTGGATGCGGATCACCGCGCCGAAATTGCCAACCGCGCCAATGCCGCGGCCTGCCTGAGCCTGCACGCGGCGTTGGTCACCTCCAGGAACGGACCCGCCGTGCACCTGTTCATTTCTTCTCTCCCCCCCGCGACGGATACGCAATTGCCAACCCTGCGACAAAGGCCCGTCGCAGGGGACCCCGGATTCGTGCCGTGGAGGACCGTGCAATCTGCATGGATCACGCGCAGCACAGCGCTGGCCGGGGTGTTGAACTCTGCGCTCACCCACTCCGGCGTCACGGTGACTCTCGGCCAAACCGCGCTGCCCGCGATCGACAGCATGGCCTGCCCTGCGGTCGCCGTTGAAATTGCGCTGCAGCGTCAAACCGGCGCGGCGGGCGCGGATGATGCGGGGTTCGAGGCCCTGGTAGCCGATGCCCTGGCGGCGGCATTGGTGGAGTGGCGCTGGGAGGGCACACAATCCGGAGGACCGCGGCCGTGATCCCTCGTCACCAAACCGTGCTGTTCATCATCCTGCTGCTGGCCTCGGTCATCATGGGCGCTGTGCTGTGGAACCAGTTGCGGCGCGCGCACGAGCGCCTGCTGCGCAGCGAAGATACAGCGCCTACGCAGGCGCCGCTGATTGCTCCGGCGGAGCAGGCGACGCTGATGGTGGCGAACGATGCGGACAATTCCGTGCAGTCGCGGATGTTGACCTTGCCTTTGCCGCAGAATCCCGAAGCTCGCGCGCGGGCCGTGCTGGGCAAGCTGTTCGACCTCGACGCCGCACCGGATGCCACGCATCCGGTTCCCGGCGGCGCCAACTCCATCGCACAAGTATTTCTTTTGCCCATCACGGAGGAAAGCGGAAAAGCCGCTCCCAATGCGCCCGAGCTTGCCGTGGTGAATCTGACCAGCGCGTTTGCGTCAGGGCATCCTTCCGGACTGGAGACCGAAACGCTGACGATTCTTTCCATCTGCACCACGCTGAACGCCAACCTGCCGCGCGTGACCGAAGTACGATTTCTGGTGGACGGCCAGACGCGCGCTACACTGGCCGGGCACGCCGACCTGACACGCACTTACCTTACTGCCGATACGGTTCCAACCGAGGGAGCACGCCCGTGACCACGATCCCAAGCTCAGCCGCAACTCCCACCATCGGCGTTTTCGATTCCGGCTTCGGCGGATTGACGGTGCTGCGCGCGCTCATGGAGCGGATGCCGCGCGCGCGCTACGCGTTTCTCGGCGACACGGCGCGGCTGCCTTACGGCTCGAAATCGCGGCGCACGATTGCGCGTTACGCGGCGCAGAGCGCGCAATTTCTGGTGCGCGAGCAGGGCGCGGAGTTCCTGGTGATCGCCTGCAACACGGCCAGTGCCCTGGCGCTCGACGCTATTCAGGATGCGGTGCCGGTTCCGGTACTGGGTGTGATCGAGCCGGGCGCCATTGCCGCAAAACAGGCTTCCGCCACGGGCGATGTGCTGGTGATCGCCACGGAAGCCACGGTGCACAGCCATGCCTACGCGGCGGCGTGCCAGGCGCGGGGATTGCGGGCGCTCGAGAAAGCCTGCCCGCTGCTGGTGCCGCTGGTCGAGGAGGGATGGACCGACCATCCCGTGACCGCCGAGGTGATTGACGTTTATTTGAACGAATTGCGATCCGAGGCCGCGGCTCACGGGCTCAGTCCGGACACGCTGGTTCTGGGCTGCACCCACTACCCGCTGCTGCGGCCGCTGATCGAACGCGCGGTGCGCCCGGGAGTGAAGGTGATCGATTCCGCCGAAGCGGCGGCGCAGGCTGCGGTCGAGCTATTTAACGGGCGCGTTGCACCGGCGGCTGCGGGCGCGTCCGCGGTGACTGAGGTGCGTTGTTTCGCGACCGATTCGGTGGAAAAATTCGAGCGCCTTGGTTCGCGATTCCTGGAGCGGCCCGTGGGGCATGTGGAATTGATCGATCTCGGCGGGTAATGGCTCCGCGGGGGCGTTGCCGCAGTGATCAATGGTTTTGAGGCACGCAAATGACAATAACTAGGTATTATTTGTCTGCCCGTTATTCAGCACTCTGCCGCGTTGCGCGACGTGCTTGTGTGTATGCTCTCGTTGCTATCCCTGCCGCAATTACCGCGCAGACAACATCACCCGTATCCATGTCAGCCGCGCCGGATGGTGCCCCGACCTACCATATTGAGATCACCATTCAGTCACACTGGACTAAGAAATCCCACCGGCTAAGTGCGAAGGACTTTCAGTTATCTCAAGGCGGCCAAAAAATTGATTTCCAGCTCCTACAGCCCTCTTCGGCTGCACAGGCTCTTCAGACTCACCTTCTGATTCTTATTCCGCCGCAAGTTCCTCAGCCGAATGATGCCGCGCTTGCGGAGAGTCTGGCAGATCCCTTCTCGAAGGGATGGCTTGTTGCAGTCAGCAGGAGGGACGGGCGGATCTCTCCGTGGTGCGCTTCGCTTTCAGCACTCGCGCGGGCATTACTGGTGCCAGTGACCGTGGCACGTCTGACCGAAGAAGACCGGTACTCTTCATGGCGAGCGGCCATACAAGATTTGCAGGGTTTCCCAGGGCGGAGAATTTTACTCTTTGACGGTGCCCCGCGACAAGCCGATAAGCCGTTGGTCGCCGAGGTGCAGAGCCGGTTGGGACAGGTTTATTTCGTTGACGGTGGGATTCCCAAGACTGAAACATACCAACTTGATCCTTACGATAGGCAGGGATATGCAATCAGCAGTCCTCTTTCGGTTACGAGTGAAGTGACAAAGCGGGTTAGTAGTTATGATCAGGTCATAGTTCACGAGCCTGCGTTTAGCAGCGCTACAAGAGACGCCTATACGGATGCAGGCAACTACTACGATGTTTCGTTTTCATCTGCTGGCAGCGCAACCGCTCCACCGATTACTTTGACGATTCGTGGTCTGACGGGAGCCTTCTTCGACGCGCGACTTTACGGAGTCGAAGCCGTGGCCCTGTCGAGTCAAAGGAGAACAAATGCGGCACAGAGGTTGATCGTGCAAGGGAAGAAGTAAGGTTAGGGCGACCCACGAAAACCGCTCTGGTATTCTGAGAATTGCGGCGCACGGCTCTGCCGTTTTCCCTATTGGACTGAAATGATGCCCCAGAAGTTCGTGGCATAAGCCGGAGCCCCGAAATGCAGGTCCTTCGACTCGTCCCGGCTTGCCGGGACTCGCTCAGGATGACCGGGCGGTAGTCTCAATGCGAATTCAGTAACAGGACATTAGATACTCGGAGGAACAACCTACGCATGATTAACCTGGCGGGCAAGACAGCCGTGGTGTTTGGGCTGGCCAATAAGCGCTCGATTGCCTGGGGCATCGCCCAAAAACTTCACGAAGCCGGCGCCACCCTGGCCATCTGTTACCAGAACGAGCGCATGCGCGCCGAGGCCGAGGATCTGATCAACGAACTCGGCAGCGCCAGCGGTTTCCAGTGCGACGTGTCCAACGACCAGGAGATCGCGACCCTGTTCGCAGCGCTCAAGGAAAAGTACGCGAAGATCGACATCCTGGTGCACGCCATTGCCTACGCTCCCGCCGAAGATCTGAAGGGCGAGTTCATCAACACCAGCCGCGAAGGCTTCCGCATCGCGCATGACGTGAGTGTCTACTCGCTGATTGCCGTGAGCCGCGGCGCCGTGCCGTTGATGACAGAAGGCGGCAGCATTATCACGCTCACGTATTACGCTGCCGAAAAAGTGGTGCCGCACTATAACGTGATGGCGCTGGCCAAGGCCTCGCTGGAGAGTGCCGTGCGCTATCTAGCGTACGAGCTGGGGCCAAAGAACATCCGCGTCAACGCCATTTCAGCCGGGCCCATCAAGACCCTGGCCGCACGAGGCGTGGGCGCGCTGGGCGATATGCTCAAGTCGCATGCCGAGCGTGCTCCGCTGCACCGCAACGTGGACCAGAGCGAAGTGGGCGGGACCGCGCTCTACCTGGCTAGCAATCTGGCCAGCGCGGTTACCGGCGAAACGCTCTACGTGGATTGCGGTTACAACATCATGGGGTACTGAGCGGAGACCAGCGGGGCTAGCGGAGTTGGATCGGCAAGAAAATGCTTCAGGCGATGGGCAGAAGGCCGAGGTTGTCGATCTGAGCGCCATCGGGGTTGCTGTCGGAATATAGAACGGGTTCATAACGCGCGGAGACGAGGTTGCGACCGCGCCGCTTGGCTTCGTACATGGCGGCATCGGCACGCCGCATCATTTCCTCCCAGCCGCAAGCGAGATCGAGTTGCGCCACTCCGGCGCAGACCGTCATTTTGAGCGGACCGGTTTCAAAGGGCACTTCTAGCTCTTCCACCATGCGTCGTACGCGCTCGGCGGTAATGAGCGCCGCCTCGCCTGTGGTATCCGGCAGCAGGATCGCAAACTCCTCGCCGCCCATGCGCGCCAGCGAATCCTGTTGACGCAGCAAGCAGAGCAGGCGGCGCACCAGGAACTGCAAAGCGCAGTCGCCTGCGGCGTGTCCGCGCGTATCGTTCAGGTGCTTGAAGTTGTCGATGTCGACCATGATCATGCTCAGCGCGTTGCCATAGCGCTGGCTGCGCGCGGTCTCGCGCAGCGCGATTTCTTCCATGGAGCGGCGATTCAATGCGCCGGTGAGGGGATCAGTGCGCGCCCGCTCGGCTAGCTCTCCCTGCAATTCGGTCACAAGGAACCACATTTCGCACATGGCCACGCAGGCGGCGAAAAACGCGGCCGCAGCCAGCGAATAGAGCCAGCGCGGATCGCTATGGGCGTCAACGGTCTTCCAGGGCTGCGCGTAGCTCAGGTTGGTGAGAATGGCGCGGTAGGCGGCCACGCACACTTGACCGCTGACTACCATAGCGCTCACGCGCGCTACCGCGGCGAACGGTCCGCTGCGGTATCTCCACAAGGTCCACGCCGAAAAGCCGCACAGCGCCACGAATGGAAGATTGATGACATTGCCGGTGTAGGAGATCTTATCCAGGTAGGTAAAGGTGTACGCCGCCAGAACCAAGCCGATGGGAATCCAGAGCCGGCGATACCGGAACGGTTTGCGCACCACAAACCAATAGAAGCCCATCCATTGCATGGCCATCGAAACCAGATACAGCTCGTTGGCGGTCATGCTGGTCCAGATCGCCGGGGCCTTGCCTTCCAGACCTTGCAGGATGAGCTTGATTAATCCAACGACTTGCGCGCCGGCGAACCACAGCATTCCGGTGGCGCGGCGGTTATACCACGCGAGGACGCCAACGCACACCGTAAATACGGTGACCGAGGCAATGTTCGTAAAAAAGAACGTCCCGTAGTCCATACCGCGGCGCTACTCTCCGACAATTCCCGTTCCCACTTGTGCTGCATATCGGCAGGAAATTCGTTTTGATCGGGGCAATCACCCGTCCGTTTCCGACCATTGCAAAGACGGGCAACGATTGCGCCCGAGGAACCAACCAATTTTACCGTTATCGTTGCGGTACTGGATAGCACTTTCCGGGAGGGCCGGTTACCGTTGGAACGCCAGAATCTGAGCCCATACGGCGGGCTCGACGGGCAACCCCAGGCGCAGATTTTCCTCGCGGATGCGCAGGGTTTGCTCGCCCGGATAGCGCACCTTGCCGTTTGGCGCGGCGGGCTGGGAGTTGTGCAGGGACGCGACGACCCCGTCGGCAATCTTCTCCGCCTGTTCTGCAGGACCAAAGGCCGCGGGATTGAAAGCCAAAAACATCTGCGAGACACCGGCTTCGCGCTCGGGGTCGGGAGCGATTTCGTGCGTGGCGCGGCCCAGCGCCATCATGGCGGAGGTCAGGTCGAGCACCACGGCGAGCCCCGATCCCTTCCAGTACCCGGTTGGCAAGAGCCGCCGCGACTGCTCCACGGCGCCGGGATCGCGGGTGAGGTTGCCTTCAGAATCGAAGCCACCGTCGACGGGCAGCAACTCGCCGCGCTTGCGATAGCTCTCAAGCGCGCCGTAGGAGAACTGCGACATGGCCATGTCGAGCACCACCGGCCCCTTGGCGCGCGGCACGGCGATGACGAGGGGATTGTTGCCGATGACCGGTTCTACACCGCCCCAGGGCGGCTGGTTGGGCATGGTGTTGGTCCAGCAGATGCCGATCATGCCGGCTTCCGCAGCTTGCCAGCCGTAGGTACCGCCGCGCATCCAGTGATTGGTATTGCCCATAGTGACCGAGCCCACGCCGTGCGCGCGGCCGAGCGCGATGGCGCGGTTCATGGCGGCCAGCGCATTCAGATTGCCGGGGCCTCTGTGCCCGTCCCAGCGCTCCAGGGCACCGCACTGCGCCGTGACCGCGGCCTCGCCTGCGGGATCGACGCAGCCGTTGCGAATGGTGACCACAAAACGCGCGAAGCGATTGATGCCGTGTGTATACACTCCGTCGCACGTGGTTTCAGCAAAGAGCCGCGCGCAGGTCTGGGCGCGGTCGGGCGCAAAACCGAACTTGCGCAGGATGGCGGCAAGGGTTTGCTGAACTTCGGCGAAGGGGATGCGGTTCATGATTTGTCGGACAGCGGAGCTATTCCTTCAGCGTCACCGTGATCTTGCGCGCGTCGCCGCCCGCGGAAGCGATCAGGATTTCGCCGGTGGCGCGCTTGCGGATGCTCTTAAACTTCTCGCCCCACTCCACCACCACCAGCGCGTCGGGGGTGAGCAGATCATCGAGGCCGAGCGTCTCCAACTGGCGCTCGCCTTCGAGGCGGTAAACATCGAGGTGAAAGAGCTTGACCGGCTTGCCCTTGCGCGTGCCGTCGAACTCATGAATCAACGTGAAGGTGGGACTGGTGACTTCGTCGGGCTCGGCGGCGTCGAGGGCCTGGGCGATGCCTTTGACCAATGTGGTCTTGCCGGTGCCCAGTTCGCCCCCGAGCAGCAGCAACTGCGGCGGCTTGAGCAATTCGGCCAGCTTGCGGCCCACGGCGATGGTGTCCGCGCCGCTATGCGTGGTGAACTCGTACATTCTGCCCTCTGCGGCCACTGCGGCGTTGCTCATTCTTTAACCTCGCCGGAGACTTTCACAAGTGCATTCGACTGCTGGATGCGCCTTTAGTCTGCTGCACACGCTTTTATCCCGCCGCACGCGGCGTTGGGCTGCTGCATGCGTCTTTAGTCTGCTGCATGCAATACCCCTGCAACCAAACATACCCGTTTTTGCCACCTACTTCAAAACGATGCAGGCGCGATTGGTACGCCTGGGCCAGATACGCAAGGGAATCGGTGGCCAGCAGAGTGTGCTCATCGGCCTTGCGAACTGCCAAATCCGCGGCCAGTCCGTGCAGATAAACGGCTGCTTCCACGGCGTGCACGGGATCATCAGGATATTGCGCCAGCAGGCCGGCGATGAGCCCGGTGAGCACGTCGCCACTGCCGCCCTTGGCCATTCCGGGGTTGCCGCTGGTGTTCACGGCCACGCGGCCATCGGGATGCGCAATGAGGGTGCGGGCGCCTTTGAGCACCAACGTGACGCCCGTGCTTTGAGCGAAGTTCGCGGCAGCCATAAGCCGGTTGTCCTGGACTTCGGCGACGGTGCAGCCAATGAGCCGTGCCATCTCGCCGGGATGGGGCGTGAGCACCAGCGTGCGTCCCTTGGCCAGCGCGGCCAGTTGCGTCGTGCGGGAGGCCAGAATATTCAGCGCGTCGGCGTCAATCACGGCGGGAATCTTTGTGGCCGACAACAGGCCGATGCTGAATTTCGCGGTCTCTGCGCTCTGTCCCATTCCCGGGCCGATGGCGAGGACGGTTTTTCCGGCGGTCAGCGCGGCAACGACGTCGGGGTTTAGATTTTTCGCGGCGATCTGGCCTGCGGCTGTCGCCTGGAGCGGCACGGTCATCAATTCCGCGGCGAACGACGCCACCACGGGCAACGCAGGCGCGGGAACCGCCGCAGTGACAAGGCCTGCGCCGGCACGGAGCGCGGCCAAAGCCGTCATGGCCGACGCTCCGGCCTTGCCTCCGGCCGAGCCAAAGCTTCCGCCCACCACGAGCACGTGGCCGAAGTTACCTTTGTTAGCTGCAGCGGCGCGCGGCGTTTGCACGAGGGTCAGCGAGGAGCCGGCCCAATCGAGGTTCATCTGCGAACGAATGACTGAATTCGGCGAGCCGATGGGCGCGACGACGACAGGCTGATCCCAGCGGCGGGTGAGCTGCCCAAAGACGTGCGCCGACTTGGGCGCGGTAAAGGTGATGACGGCATCGGCGGGAAAGACCGTGTCGGAAGGTGATGCGCCGGTTGCGTCGGCGGGCCAGCCGGAGGGCAAATCCACGGCGAGAACCGGCGCGCCTCCCCGCAGCAGCCACTCGTGCGCCGCCAGCGCCAGGCGTGGCAGCGGCGGCCTGAACCCCGTACCGAACAGCGCGTCCACAACTAAATCGGTGGTGAATGCATCGTCCTGCTCGGCCGGTTCGTGCGCATGGGCGACTACGCGTATCTTTCCGTGCGCGGGATTGTTCAGCTCGCTCCATGCTACGGCGGCGTCGCCCTTCAATTGATCGGTTTCGCCCAGCAGCAGCGTGGTCACTTCAAGGCCGGCTTCGGAGAGTAGCCGCGCGGCCATCATGCCGTCGCCGCCGTTGTTGCCGGTTCCGCAGAGCACCGTGACGCGCCGCGCCCGCGGGAATTGCTCCCGCGCAAAACCGGCCACGGCCGCCGCGGCATTCCGCATCAATTCAATCGACGGAGTTTGAAACCGCTCCGTGGTGGCGCGGTCACAGGCCTTCATCTCGGCTGCGGATAGAACGTGCATCGCATTCATGGTAACGCAGTGCGAGTGTGAGTGTGAGTGTGATTGCATCTGTCCGTCACACTCACACTCCACACTCACACTCGTTCTGGTTCACTTGAGCAGCCGGGCCTGCAGGGAGACGTGGGAGTTGGCGCGGGTTAGGACGCAGGAGCCGTTTTTGTCACAGCGGAAGTGAATGGGGGCGGGAAAGACTTGCCACTCAGCCGAGCGGTTGCGCATGCCGGCTGTGCCCAGAAAGAAAACCCGTCCGCCGCCGGTTTGGACTGTGCCGCGCGAGGGATTATCGCCAACAATCACATCGTCGCCCTCAATCGCGGTGGGCAGGTGCTGCGACTGCGGCAAGAATTGGCCGTTGCCTGCGTGGCCTTTCGGGTTCAACGCCTTCTCGTGCTGCAACCATTCGGCCTGCTCGGCAAGGGTGGGAAAATTGGTGAAGAATTCCCAACTCTTGAACGATGAATAGGCTTTCGCCGGACAGGGAAGCGGGCCTGTCAAATCGATCTCTGCAATCAGACCGTTCTCGCCGGTCATATTTTGCACGATGTCATCGGTCTGGGTCTGTTGCGGTTCGCGTGGCGCGACGAATTTCGTGCCTGGGGTGTGGGCCACCGTAGCGGGAAAGAGAATCTGTTTCTGGCAGGCTACGAGGCCGGCAGCATCCTGAATGCGAAGCGTTACCGAGAGCTGGCGCGACGGATCCTGAGCTACGGCCGCGAAGCTCTCCACCTGTTGCGGATCAATGGGATCGAGGAAGAGCTGATAGGAGCCGCTCGTCTCCCAGCGGGCGACGAGGCGGCCGCTGAGCCCTGCAGGATCGTACCTCTGGCTTCCCAGATCGATGTAAGGAACGGGCGGCTTGGGCTGGAGCAAAGACGGAACCTCAAGAACGATGAGTACGACACCCGCCAACACCGCGACCACAAGGAGAATTTTGACGATGGGAATCGGAGGGCTCTTCTTCTGCTGCCTGGGATCCGGTTCCGCGGGCGGAGGCGCCATGGTTTCGCGGAACGAATATAGCTCCTTGTCGTCCCCCTTTTCGACGTACGGCACGACTTCAAATTTGGAGACGGGGAGTTCATCGCCGGAGCCTGCTGACTGGCCACCAGCAGTTGATCCCTGATTCGGTTCGTTCTGATCCGCATCACTCATAGGACTAGGCACGCGATCAATTCAATCGGTTGGGGGATCGTGCGCGGAGATCACAGCCATTGAAACACGAGAGTGGCGGCGCTGCAACCATTGTTGTGCAGCGGCCGCCACGGACTGTTCCCTTTCAATCATGCCCTGTTTCGGAACCAAATCCGTCTCCGACGTCAACACATCAGAATTCGATCCTGCCTTGAAAGGCGATCATGCGCGGCGAGCTGTCACCGCCGAGACCGACACCGAGCAGTCCGGTGGGCGGCATGGTCAAGCTTTGCAGCGTTCCGAATCTTGCTGGAACCGAACCGGGCACGCCGGCCTCGACCGTGCTGGGCAGCGCGAAGTTGGGATGATTGAATGCATTGAACAACTGGCCGTCGATGCGCAGTTTGATCCCTTCCCGCATCGGAAAAGTCTTCGTGATGTACATATCCGAATACGTGAAGTGCGGCCCGCGCACTGCGTTGCGACCGGAGTTGCCGAACTGGCAGATTGCCGGGTTATCGTTTTGCGCGCCGAGAGCGCCGGTATAACACGCGCCGGTCGTGGGATCGACCACCGAGACAAATGCATCGGGGTTGAGCCACTGCCGAGTTCCGTTGACGGTGACGCCGGGATAGGGGGTCTTGCGATAGAGCGGCGCGCCGGGGACCCGGTTGGCATAGTTCGGTACGGCGAACTGGATGGTCTGCGCGGGGTTCGACGCCTGAAGGACGCCATTGCCGTTGGCGCTATATTGCTGGCTCAGCACGCTGAAGGGCAGTCCGGAGTGAAGGAACGCGGTCTCCGAAAAAGACCAACCTCCAAAGACCTGACGCAAGATCGGATTGCCGGAGTGGAATGGCACTTGATACACGCCGAACGCTGAGATGTTTTGCCGCACATCGTAGTCGCAACTGGCATGCTGCCGGCTTAACTCTCCCGGTAACGGCGATTCCAGCCCCTGCGTGGAGAAGGCTAGCAAGCCTCCATTCGATACTTCGTCGAGGCAGTGACTGAAGGTGTAGTTGCCGCGCAGAGTCAAGCCGCCCCATTGTTGCGTGTAGACGGTCTGCAATCCGCTGTAACTGCTGTTCGCGCCGGTATGGAACTCGGTGACATTGCCAAATCGCTGATCGAGCGGTTGCTGGTAGGGGAATGGCGCAAAGCATCCATCGCAGACGTTCTGGTAGCCGTTGAGCTGCACCTGGTAGGGCTCGTGCAATCCGCGTGTGCCCACGAAGTCGGCGCGCAGGTCGCCGCGTGAGCCGATCTGTTGCTCGACGCCGAGATTGTACTGGTAGTAATGCGGAGTCTTGAGCGTTCCCGTGGGGAAGGTGTTCAGGCTGACGGCCAGCGGGCAGGTTGGAGCGCCCGGCTGGATGCCCTCGCAGGGCGCGCCGCCGGAGCTGAAGGTCGTTTGAAACAGCTTATTGGCGCTGGCTGCCGCGTCAACTGCGCTGGAAGGAACGCCGGGAGCAATTCCCAGGCCGCCGACCTGTCCGCCGATTCCGCCGGTGAAGGAGGGATCGTTGGGAGCGTTCATCAGGCCGCTATCCGCAATCTGCTGCGGGATGATGTCGCTGAAGACGCCGAATCCGGCATGAACTGCCGTGCGCGGACGAAGCTGATAAGCAATCGAGGCGCGCGGCTGGTAGACAAACAGCGGAGTTGCCGGAAACAGGTTGTGAACGTTGCCGAGAATGACCTGATTCAACGGTTGATTGGTTGCATGCGAGGCATCCAGGAAGGAGCCGGCGATGCGGGAGAAGAGTGCCTGCGGGCTGGTGACGTTGGTATTCCACGTCACGCGCATGCCGTAGGTGATGGTCGCTCTCGTCGAAGGCTTCCAGGTGTCCATTCCGTAGTATTCGAGATTGCCGACGGCCGCCCTTTCCTTCAGAGAGACCGGGAAGTTCTGCTGGGCCGTGTATGCAGCGCCATACGTGAACTCTGCGAGATTGTTGTAGGCGACTGTCGGCACAGTGCCCTCTCCGAGGTCGTAGTCGCTGGTGTCAACGCGGCGTGTATTGACGCCGAAGTGCAATGTGTGGCGGCCGCTTGTCCAGGTCAGGTTGTCGTTGATCTGCCACTGCGTAACCTTGCGCCCCTGCGGAAACGTGTCGTTCAGTCCACCGATACTCGTGAAGGGCACGCTGTCGCTGCCTGAGGCAAGTGCGATGGGAAAGGTCTCGAGCGCCTGGGAGTAATTGTTCGGCTCAAAGATGCTCGAGTACCAGCTTGCGCCGGGGTTGAACTGGTTGACCAGCCGCGGGCTGAAGATGTGCGTGTAGCCCACCACCAGCGTGCGCTGCGGCTGCGGCGAGTAGGCGTTGAAGATGGAGTTGATGGGGTCTGTCCATTCCGCCTGCAGACCCGTGTCCTGCTGAAAGCGGTACCAGACGGTGTTGCTGGCGTCGATGGTGTGGTCGATCTTGACCACGATCAGATTTTCGCTGTCGCTGTTATTCAGAGAGCGCTGCTGCTGGGATGCACAGCCGCTTCCGTCGAGCAACGTGCCGACGGGCGGAGCGGGCAACAGACTACCGGATGCGTCCAGCGGGCAGGCTGTAATCGCCACAGGCGAACCGCCGGGCGGAGGCAGCAACGAGAACATCTTTTTATAGAAGGGAATCTCCGCGGATTGCGCCGGAAGGTTGGTCCCTGTGACCGGGTCATTTCCGCCGGTGGCAAGCTGCCCCAGCACATATTGCTGATAGGCGGGTGTGGGTAAGGTCGTGGATGAAACGATGGGCAAAGCGATGCGAATGCCCTCATAGTGGGCGAAGAAAAAAAGCTTGTCCCTGCGGATCGGGCCGCCCACGCTGACGCCGAACTCATTCACCACGGAGCGCGGCTTCTTCGCGATGTTGTCCGGCGAGTCGTTTGCGTGGAGAAAATAATCCTCCGCGTTGAACAGCGAGCCGTTCCAGATCTCGTAGAGATCGCCGTGAAACTGGTTGGTTCCCGACTTGGTGAAGTAATTCACCTGGGCCACGGCATAGCGGCCCTGATCCACGGAAAATGAGTTGGTGTTTACCGTCGACTGATCGACTGCGTCTAGCCCGATGACGTTGTTGGTCGCGAGGCCGATGTTCAAGCCCAGCCAGGGATCGTTCGAGTCGTAGCCATCAAGGATGTAGCCGTTCGAGGTCGCCGGCAGGCCGTTGAACTCCACGTTGCCGTAACCGCCGGGAGCTTTGGCATCGCTCGACGAGCCGGCTGTGTTCATCAAAGCGCCCTGCGAAAACTGCGTGACATACGTGAGATCCTGGCCGGGATTGGGCAGGTTTTCGATGGTCTTGGCTTCGATGGTGGTGGTGGTGTTGGCATTGTCGAGAGTCAGCAATCCCTGCTGCGCGGTCACTTCCACTGTTTGCGATGTCGAATTCACCTGCAGCGTGAAATTGAGCGCCACGTTGCGCCCCACGTCCACCGGCGTAGGCGCCGACTCCGCGTCGGCAAAACCCGTAAGCCGCACTACGATCCGATAAGTCCCGGGATTCACCTGGGAAAAAAGAAAATGCCCGCTGATGTCGGTCTGCCCAACGCGCGTGGCTTTGGTGTCGACTTCCGTCGCCGTCACCGTGGCGTTGGCGATGACCGCGCCGCTGGCATCGGTCACCGTCCCCGAGATTGCGCTGGATGTGCCGCTTTGCGCGCCAAGTCCTTGCGAGTTAACTGCGATTAACAGCAGAACCAAGATGAAGAAATACCAAGTCGCTTTGTTCTGTTGCATCACACACTCCGGAAAGGTTGGGGAAGAGGAAAAGAATCAGCGCCCGAGCGCCGTCTCCACCAGCAGCCACACGTTGAGGCCGGCGATGACCACCGCCGTGGTCCAAGCCAGCACCTTCAGCCAGCGGGCGTTGACGAATTCGCCCATGCGCTTGCGGTCGCCGGTGAAGATGACCAGCGGCACGACGGCGAAACTCAGTTGGAAGGAAAGTATCACCTGGCTCAGGATGAGCAGCTTCTCGGTTCCCCGTTCGCCCATAAAAGCCACGACAAGGATGGTGGGAATAATAGCCAGCGAACGGGTGATCAGGCGGCGCAGCCACGGCGACAGGCGGATATGGATGAATCCCTCCATCACCACCTGGCCGGCCAGGGTTCCGGTGATGGAGGAGTTCTGGCCGCTGGCGAGCAGCGCAATGGCGAAGAGGGTGCTGGCCGCGCCCGCGCCCACAAGCGGGCTCAGCATTTTGTACGCGTCCTGGATGGCCGCGATCTCGAAGTGCCCGCTGCGGAAAAACACTGCCGCAGCCACGATGAGAATGGCCGCGTTCACGAACAGGGCGATGGTGAGCGCCAGCGCCGAGTCGATGTTGGCCAGATGAATGGCCTCGCGTTTGCCTTTGGGCGTGCGCTGGTAACGCCGGCTCTGCACGATCGACGAGTGCAGATAGAGATTGTGCGGCATCACCGTCGCGCCCAGGATGCCGATGGCGATATAGAGCATGGCGGGATTGGTCACGATGGACGGCGAGGGAATCAGAAGGCCGTGCAAGGCCAGCCAGTAGTCCGGCCGCGAGAGAAACATCTGCACGCCGAAGAGCACGATGATGGTGCCGATGAGCGCAATCACCAGCGCTTCCACGTAACGGAATCCCCAGCGCTGCAGGAGCAGGATCAGCAGCACGTCGAGGCCGGTGATGAGCGTGCCGTAAAAGAGCGGAATGTGGAAGAGCAGTTCGAGCGCGATGGCCGACCCGATGACCTCGGCCAGGTCGCAGGCCGCAATGGCGATCTCGGCCATCACCCACAGCGCAAAGCTCGTTTTCAGTCCGTAGCTCTCGCGGCAAAGCTGCGCCAGATCGCGTTCGGTGGCCACGCCCAGCTTGAGCGAGAGGCTCTGCAGCAGGATCGCCATCAGGTTCGACAGCATGATGACGAACAGCAGCGTGTAGCCGAACTGCGCGCCGCCGGCGATGTCGGTGGCCCAGTTGCCGGGATCCATGTAGCCCACGGAGATGAGAAAGCCCGGGCCGAGAAAGCCGAGCAGGCGACGCCAGAAGATGGGCGAGCGGGAGATGCTCACGCTCGAATGCACCTCGGGCAGCGAGGGCTCGGCGTGTACGGTTCGAGTTACGACTTCTGTGGACATGAGGCTAAAGGTTGGGACGGCACGGAGCTGCTCAACCCCAGTATGCCACATCATATTAATCATAGTTAATAGTTTTTTTTATTTTTACTTACTATTAAAGTTTACCTTCGTTTTATCGACTCTTCTGGCTCCCAGGCCTTCCTATTCCTTAGCCCCTGCTCCCGGCTTTTCTGCCTTGAGCCACACCGCTTCCGCCGCCGGGCCGGCCGAGGATGGAGGTTCCCGTAGGCAGCTCAATCAAAACGGTTTGATCGTAGTTCTGGCGGACGACTTTCAGGCTTTTTCCGGGCCCGATGCCGGAGGCGTGGAGGAATTCGAGCAGCCGGGGATCGCGCTCCTGCAGGCTGATGACGGCATAGCGCTTGCCCTCGGCCGCCTGGGAGAGCTGGATCTCGCCTTTGCGCTTGCGCTCGGCAGGATTCACGGGCAGCACGGCGTTGCCATGCGGGCATGCCCCGCCCTCGCCCAGCTTTTCTTTCAGCTTGGCCTCGAAGGCCGGCGAAACCGCATGCTCCAGGCGCTCCGCCTCCTCGTGAATCTCGTGCCAGCCCATGCCGAAGACTTCACTCAACATGCGCTCGATGAGGTGGTGGCGCAGGGCGGTGCGATAGGCCGTCTCGCGCCCCGCCGTGGTGAGGCGCACGATGCCGTCTTCGCCCACTTCCACGAGGCCGTCGCGCTTCAGGCGTTTCAACGCCATGGTCACGGCCGGCGCCGAAACCTCAAGCCAGTGCGCCAGGGTGGCGGGAATCACCTGGCGGCCCTCGGCCTCCGCCTCAAGGATGGCCTTCAGGTAGTTTTCCTTGGAAACGTGAATGGAGTCTTTCATGGCGGTTCTGCATTCACTCTACATGGTGGATGGCGGACCTTGCGGCGTATTTAGCGGGATTCATCCCAGGTTCGTGCTGGGTTACAGATGTGAAAAGCAACTGCAGATCCCCGTTCGACTTCGATCGCTGTGCGATCTCCGCTCAGGGCAGGCTTTCGACTCCGATTGGCCCGAAAACGGGCCAATCGTCGCTCAGGATGACAATTTCATTGTGGGGCGAACTTCTGACTCACCACCGGAGCGCTACTTCACCCACACTTTGGGCTCGACCGATAGGCCGGGACGCAATTGCTGATGCGGGTCCTCGTTCTGGAGATCGGTGAAATCGATGCGCACCGGGACGCGCTGCACCACCTTCACATAATTGCCTGTGGCATTCTCCGGCGGGAACAGCGACAGCACCGAGCCGGTGGCTCCGCCAATCTGCGTCACGCGGCCTTTGTAGTTCCTGCCCGTCGCATCGACATGAATCTCCACTCGCTGCAGGCGCTGCATGTGCTTGAGCTGGGTCTCCTTAAAGTTTGCCGTCACCCAAATATTCTGGAGCGAAACCAGGGTGAGCAGATTCTGTCCCGGCGAGACGTTCTGATCGATCTCGACGCTCTTGCGCGTGATGATGCCATCGGCCGGAGCCACGATTTTGGTGTAGCTCAGATTGAGTTCGGCCTGATCGAGCTGGGCCTGGGCCTGCTGCACTTGCGCCTCAGCCTGCTTGGCGCGGGCACTCTGCGCTTCCACCTGTCTTGGAGCAGTCTCCGCGTACTTCTGCATCGCCTCCGCCTGCTGCTCCTTCTCGTGGGCCACGCGCACGGTGTCTTCGGCTGCCTTTTCACTGGCAAGGGCATCGGCCAGCGCGGCTTTGGAGGCGTCGGCCGCATCCACGGCCGCGTCAAACTGCTGTTTGCTGATCACGTCTTTTTCGACCAGTGGCCTGTAGCGCTCGAGGTCAGCCTGAGCCTTGACGTTATTAGCCTGCGCCTCGGCTACGCGCGCATGCGCAGCCTGCAGTTGCTCTTGCGCCTGTTCCACGCCGGCGTGCGTACCCTTTACATCAGCGTTCGCGGAGCTCAGGTTACTGCCGGTGTTGATTTCGATAATGGGCACGTTCACATTGGCCGCCGCGGCATTCGCCTGAGCGCTGGCCAGCGCGGCTTTGGCGTTCTCCACCGCAACTTCATAGTCGCGGGGGTCCAGCTCGGCGATCGGGTCGCCAGCTTTGACTACCTGGTTCTCATCCACATCCACCTTGAGCACATGGCCGTTGATGCGCGTGCTGACCTGGATGAGATGGCCTTCCACCTGCGCGTCGTCAGTATCCTCGCTGTAAGTGGAGCGCCACCAGACACCGAGAGCGATGAGCACCACCACCACGATGGCGATAATGAGAATGCCCCTGCGTCGGGACGGCGGCGCTTCGATTTCAGTCTCTGCGGCCGATTGATTTGGTTCCGGTACTGGGGTTGGGTCCGCCACTTCACTTCCCTCCTACGTATTTCTTGTAGTCCTGCCCGGCGCCCAGCGCACGCGCCAGGCTGAGCTTGGCCACGTTGTGCCGATAAAGGCTGGACACATATTGGCTGTCGGCCTGGGCCACGGACTGTTGTGCCTGGCTCACGGCCAGGTTGTCGCTTACGCCGTTGGCGTAACGCTCCTGCGCTTCTTTCAGAGCCTCGTTGGCCAAGGCCATGCTCGACTGCGCCACCTCGACTTGCTTCTGCGCCGAGCCGATATCGAGCAGGGCGTCGCGCACATCGGCGTCAACCTGCGCCTGCTTGTCGCTCAGTTGCGCCTGCGCGGCATCGAGTTGCGCCTGCGCCTGCTCGGCCTGGCCGTGCAATGCAAATTCCTCAAAGACCGGCACACTCAAGGTCCCGGTCGCATCGACGGTGCCGTGCGAGTGGCCCAGTGTGGCGCCGATGTCGCCGTAGTCGGCGTCGGCTTCCACGGTGGGCAAGCGCGCTGCCGTTGCCGCTTTGCGTTGATCGGCTGCGGCCGCCGCGACTTCCACCAGCGCAGCAAGATCCTTGCGATTCTCTTTGGCCTGCTTGATCAGGGCATCCGCGTCGAGCCCGTCGAAAGGCGCGTAGGGCGCTTTGTCTGTCAAATTGAAACTCTGGTCAAGAGGTAAACCAATGGTGCGCGCCAGAGCCAGCTTATCCTTTTCAAGAGCGTTTTGCGCGGCGATCAACTGCTGCTCGAGCGATTGATAATCCACGCGGGCACGCAACTCATCGAGTAGCGGAGCGGTGCCGGCCTGGTGATTGGCCACGGCTTGATCGAGCGAAACCTTCGCCGTTGCCACCTGCGCTTCGACACTGCTGACTTCGGTTTCGTCGGCCAGCACCAGCAGATAGGCATTGCCTACGGTGAGAACCACGAGATCGCGCGCGTCTTCGGCAGAAAGTTGCGCGGCGGCAAAGTTGTGGCGCGCGGCAAGATAATTGCGCAGCGATTGCACATTCACCAGCGACCAAGTCATCGAGGCGCGCAAATCGGTATAGGCGAAAGGCCCGATGATCTTGGGAAAGCCCGGAATGCGCAGGCCCTCGGCGGGCAGATCGGTTTCCGCCTCCGCTTCCCTGGCGTTGAAATCCACCGAGGGCAGCAGAGTTTGCAACTGGCTCAAACGCTGGGCGCGCGCGCCTGCGGTTTGCGTACCGCTCAATATGATGCCGAGGTTGGCCTGCAATCCGCGCTGCATGGCGTCATCGAGTGAAAGATCGATGGGCTGCGCCGTCGCCTGACCCTTGGGAACGCTGCCCTGAAAACTCGCGGCCGAAGGCGGCCCGGGGGCGGGCGAGGGCGGAATGGGCGCGGTTTGCGCGGCCAAGGAAGAAAACGCCGTGGCCACAACGCTCAGCAAAAAGCCGGGGGCCCAGGGACGGATTCTGCATTGGATGGAATGCTTTGGCAATTTGAACCTTACTCAAGAACAACGGCTGCGGTCGCCCGAAAATGGCGATTCCTCTAATAGATGCATCACGGTCCCGGTGCGTTTCTTAAATCTAGTGTATCCAATTGGTGTTTCGTTTGGCTTGCGGCCCGGAGGACCACCGCCGCGGGCCGGAGATCGGGTCTCCTCAATACGTGCCTGGCTGGCGATAGGGCGAGCCTGCTGCATAACGTCGCTCGTCGCCGCGCGGCTCCTTCTCAACGTGCGGCGTGCTCTCCCAGATCATTGTGTTGCGCTCTTTCAGGTCGTACGCAGGCCAGGCGGGCAGGCCCGGATGGTTGGGATTGCCGGTTGCGGCGTAGTGAATCAACATGCCCGACATAGTGTCGGCGAGTGGTTGCGCGGCCGCCAGTTCTTCGGGCGTGGTTCCGATCTGGCCGGGCGAGGCCGAAAGATTGTCGAACATGAAGGGAATATCGATAGTGTGCATGGCGCGTGCGCCGGGAGCGTTGCGGTGCCAGTTCATTTGATAGACCCAGGTGTGCGGCTGGCTTTTGGGATTGCTCGCGCGCCGCTCCGCTTCCATCACTTGTCCCGGCCAGGCGCGAAAGGCCGTGGCAGCCGCAATCACAATTTCGATAGGCGATTTGTCGGGATAAATCGTTCGGTACTTGGCGACCACTTCTTCGGCCGTGTACGGGCCGAGGTAGATAGCGACAGCATTTTTGAGCGCCGCGGGCGCATCGTCCCAGGTGAGCGTACCGCGCACGGGCACGGCGGTTTCGTCGTGCACGTTGCCGAGAATCATGGGCACGTTTTCTGAAAGCGGCGGCGCATCGGGCGTGAAGGGATCGCGCGAGAGTACAACATGGTTGACGACCGGCAGCCAGTCGGAACTGGTGGCGATGGCCGCGGCCTGAATACTCTTCCACGGTATGGTCTTCAGGTCCGCAAGATTGGCCGGCGAGACGCCGAGCTTGCCCAGCATGACTTCGGTCCGCTTGGACGCAATCTCGATCGAAGCGCCTTTCACTTGCTGGCCGCTCATGGTCATCACGCGGTGAAAGAGACCGTGACCGGTGGGCATGGCCATCAGCGTGGCGCACTTGGCTCCCCCACCCGATTGACCAAAAATCAAAACCCGGGACGGGTCGCCGCCGAACTCGGCAATACTTTCGTGTATCCATTTGAGCGCCAGCACCAGGTCGAGCATGCCGACGTTGCCGGAGTCGGGATACTGTTTGGGGTCGATGGCGCCGAGATAGAGAAATCCGAACGCGTTGAGCCGGTGATTGACCGTGACCACTACCACGTCGCCGCGATGACAGAGACGTTTGCCGTCGTAGAGCGGGCTGTTGACCGAGCCGTTGTTGTACGCGCCGCCGTGAAAGTAGACCAGCACCGGGCGCTTGCGATGATCGCGCAATGCGGGCGTGAAGACGTTGAGGTGCAGACAATCCTCGCTCTCGATGCCGGACTCCGGCGCAATGCGCGGAACGGTTCCCGGCGGCGTCATGCCTACCGACCCAAGGCTGGGCGCGGAATTGTTGCCCTGCGGCCCGCGAAGCATTGTGAGTTGCGGCGCACGGGTGGTGAACGCGTCGCACACCTTCACGCCGGTCCAGGGAGTGGGAGGCAACGGCGCCTGAAAACGCACTGGCGCAGTATCCGCGCCGTAGGGGATGCTGCGGAAGACATTGATGCCGTCTTCGAGCGTGCCGCTGATCGATCCATAGCGGGTTTTGGCCTGAGGGGCCGACGCCGGCGGCAGGCCGGCCGCGGCAAGGCTGCCGGGAAACGCGAAAAGGCTGCGCTTGAGCGCAAAGGCTGCTGCAGCGGCTCCGGTGGAACGCAAAACGGCGCGGCGATCGACAGGGTTCATGGTTTCCTCACGGTCGCAAGACTATCAAATTCCGCCCGGACCCCTCTCCCAGAGTCGAGTTTTTTCCTCCGTTTAACATCGCGGCCGACTGGCGCCTGTCACCATAGTTCTTTGGGGGACTTCCCCTCCTCCGGTTCCGGCACCCATCCGCCTGGCCGCGGGCGTGGAGGGACGCAAGCCCCGGCGGCGTACCAATTGCGGAAGAAGGACTTGGCCCGGGGTTCGCCGCAGGTGCAAGAGGGCGCGGAAACGCGATAGACTTTCCAACACGGCTCATGAGACGGGCGTATGGCCAGAAGTACAAAGAAAAAAGAGCTATTTAACGGCCGGGACTACTCCTGGATGCAGTTCAACCGGCGTGTGCTCGAAGAGGCTGAGGACCCCACCAACCCCCTTCTGGAGCGGGTTAAATTCCTGGCCATTACCGGCTCCAACCTGGACGAATACGTTGAAATCCGCCAGGCCGGCCTGCTGCAGCGCATTGAGGACGGCTACCGCGAGCCCGGCTACGACGGCCTGCGTCCCGACGAGTCCCTGGCCACCCTCACCGCCGAGATTCACAGCTTTGTGGCCTCGCAGTACCACTGCTGGAACAAGCAACTGGCGCCGGAACTGCGCAAGCAGGGCCTCCGGCTGCTCACCTGGGACGAGTTGAGCCAGGATGCCACCGACTTTGCCCGCGGCTACTTCCAGCGCGAGGTCGATCCGCTACTGACGCCCATCTCCATCGACCCCGCGCATCCATTTCCGCGCGTGCTGAACAAGGCGCTCTGCCTGGCTTTGTTGCTTCGCGCCAAGCGCCGCAGTTCAGGGCCGCAGGTGCTGGGCGTGGTCACGGTGCCGCGCGCCCTGCCGCGCTTTGTCCGCCTGCCTTCCAACCACGGACACCACGACTATCTGTTGCTGCAGGACCTGATCGAACAGCATCTCGGGGGCATGTATCGCGGCTACGAAGTGCTTGCCTCCACGTCGTTTCGCGTGACGCGCAACTCCAACCTCTACTTCGAAGAGGAAGAAGCGCGGTCGCTGCTGGAAACCATCCGCGTGGAGCTGCACAACCGCCGCAAGGGCGACGCGGTGCGCCTGGAGATCGAAAGCAACGCCGATCCCGAGATTGAGGAGCGGCTGCGGGTAAACTTCGAGCTCGACGGAGACCAAGTCTTCCACGGCGAGGGCCTCTTGAATCTCTCGCGCCTCATGTTCCTCTACGGCGATATCCAGCGGCCCGACCTCAAGTTTCAGCCCTTCACGCCCAAACCGCTGGTGCTCAGCCGCAAGTCCACCGGCATCTTTGACGAGCTGCGCCACCGCGACATTTTGCTGCACCACCCCTACGACTCCTACGATCCGGTGGTCGAGTTCATTCAGCAGGGCGCGCAGGATCCAGCCGTCGTGACCATGAAGCAGACGCTCTACCGCACCAGCCACGACTCGCCGATGTTCCAGGCGCTGACCGAAGCCGGAGCCAGCAAGGAAGCCACGGTGGTTGTAGAGCTGATGGCGCGCTTCGACGAGGCTTCGAACATCCGCTGGGCGCGCAGCATGGAGGACGCGGGGGTGCAGATCTTCCACGGCGTGGTGGGCCTGAAGACGCACTGCAAGCTGGCCATGCTGGTGCGCCACGACGAAGACGGCGTGACCCGCCGCTACTGCCATCTCGGCACCGGCAACTACAACCCCGACACCGCACGCTTCTACACGGACTTGAGCCTGCTCACCAGCGATCCGCAGATCGGCGAGCGCGTGCACATGGTGTTCAACTACCTGACCGCGCACGCCGAGCTCGATGATTATTCGCCGCTCCTGGTGGCGCCGCTGACCATGGCGGAAAGCTTTCTGCGCCTCATCCGCCGCGAGCAGGAACATGCGCAGGCCGGACGCCCCGCGCACATTGTGGCCAAGATGAACGCGCTGCTCGAGCCCTCGATCATCCAGGCGCTCTACCAGGCTTCGCAGGCCGGAGTCGAGATCGACCTCATCATTCGCGGCCTTTCGATCCTGCGGCCCGGCGTGAAAGGCCTGTCGGAGCGCATCCGCGTGCGGTCGATTGTGGGGCGATTCCTGGAGCACTCGCGCATTTTTCACTTTGCGAACGGCGGCGACGACGAAATCTATCTGGGCTCGGCCGACTGGATGCCGCGCAACCTGTTCGAACGTTGCGAGGTGGTCTTTCCGGTGCGCGACTCGGCGGTGATGGCGCGTATCCATAACGAAATCTTGCCCGCCTACATGGCCGACACGGTCAAGGCACGCATCCAGCAACCGGATGGCAACTTTGTGCGCGCGAGCAAACAGCTGAAAGACGCGCCGCTGTTTTCATCGCAGGATTTTCTCATTCGCCTGGCTGAAGGGAAGACGGATCTGGAAGCGATTCCCGTGGCCGCCGGCGAACCGCACGCAAAACCCACCGAGAAAGCCGCGACTGCCGCGGATTGAACATCAGCGCCAATCGTTCAATACATACGCAGCGGAGCGATTGAATCCGTCTCCGTGCGGCTTTTGCATGGCAACGCCGTTGGTCACCACGCGATAGCCGTGGGCACGCATGCGCTGAAATGCGTCTTTGCATGCCAGGCTCACGCCGGCCTCGACTTCACTGCCCTGCGCCAGCGCAAGCGCATCGATGGCATCCAGCAGGCGCTCGAAACGCTCGCCGCTGCGCGCCGCTGCGAACTTTACATAACAAGTCTTCTGGCCGCCTTCCGATCCAGCTCCGTGCATGCACACGGCAAACGCATCCAGTGCGCGGCGGCCTTCGATCAGGACCACCTCGCCGATGCGTTGCGCCATCACGGCGCGCATCTCGTCGTCCAGGTCCAGACCGCGCTCCAGCGTGTTGGCCAGCTTTGCGCATGCCGCGATGGCCTGTTCCTGCTCCTTTTTCGTGAGCGACGACAGGAGCACGGGCACCTTGACGCTCTCGACGAGCGTCCACTCGGGCGGCGCCGGCGTGCGTTTCATAAGCGCGGTGAGCGAGCCGGGCCAATAGAGGAATTTCTGATAGAGGCCCACGTGCCGGGGACTATGCGGAAATGTGAACAAGGCGCTGCGCCGCACGCCCCAGCGGTCGAAGATCTTCATGGTGGCCGCCAGCAGTTGCTGCGCTACCCCGCGGTTCCAGTACTCAGGCAAAACGGTGAGCGGCCCGAAGAAGGCAAACGATCCCCAGCGCGTTGCCATGTTCGATCCGATGAGTTTCCCGTTGTCGCGCGCGGCCAGCAGTTTGGTGTTGCGCGCGTGCCAGCGCGGCGTAACAAAATCCCGGTCGCCCATGAAGTCCATCGGATTGGGGAGCGAGAGAAACGTGCCGAAGGCCAGGCGCACGATGCGGCCCGCCTCCTCAAGCTCGTCTGCGCGCAACGCGCCGATCTGAATCGACTGCTTTGACGGCATGATGGTTGCCTCCTCAAACTTGCAACTGCGGTGGGGAAGTGATCCGGGGAAGAGTCGCGGCCGCGCTCAGTATAGAACCTGCGATTCACTTTCGCATCGTGGCCGGTTGTGCAACGGATGCAGATGGCCTCCGTGCCGGCTCGCTGGAAAAGTCGCGGCAATTTCAAGGAAATGAGCATCAATTTTTGACGCCAGGCAAGCGCGGGGCGGGTTACAATTCGAGCCAATCCATGTGCGAGGAGGAACTTTCCATGAAGCAACAGTGGGTACAAGCGGTCAAAGCGGCGGCGCCTCTCATCATGAAGAAGGCCTGGGTGAAAGCGGTCATCGCGGCTGCGGCATTGATCGTCATCTTGATGGTCCTGGTTCCATTCTTCGTCAACGCCGATACGTTTCGCCCCAAGATTCAGGATGAGCTCTCCAGTGCGCTGGGGCGCAAGGTCACGCTCGGCCACATCAGCCTTTCGCTCTTCACGGGCAGCCTGGTGGCAGAGAACATCTCCATCGCCGACGATCCCGCATTTTCTTCCGTGCCTTTTCTCGAGGCCAAAGAGCTTCGCATCGGCGTTGAACTCGGACCGCTCATCTTCCGCCGTTCGATCCAGATCACGACCTTCACGGTCGATTCTCCATCGATTCAACTCATCCACTCGGCCAACGGTACGTGGAACTTTTCTTCGCTGGGCAGCTCCGCTTCTCAACCCGCATCCCAACAGACGAGTGCTCCGCCCTCCCTCACAGTGAACGTGCTGAAGATCGAGAACGGCAGTGCCGCTCTTTCCTCAACGCCCGTAGCCGGCAATCCTTTCAAGTGCACGGACGTGAACCTGACGGTCAAGAATTTGTCGTTTACTCAGTCGTTCCCGTTCGAGCTTTCTCTCAAGGTTGCGGGCGGCGGATCGCTCAGCCTGAGCGGCACGGCAGGGCCGGTCGCGCAAAACGATACGTCCCTGACTCCCTTCCAGGCGACACTCGAAATCAAGCATTTCGATCCGCTGGCCGCCGGCGCGGTTCAGCCCAGCGATGGCATTTCCATGGTGACCGACTTCAGCGCCCAGGTCACGTCAAAGGACGGCAACCTCACCAGTACGGGAACGGCCGCGGCCTCTCAACTCAAATTGGCGCGCAACGGAACCCCTGCTCCTAAGCCGGTTGACATCAGCTACAACATTGATGACAACCTCTCTTCGCGCACCGGCCAGGTCCGCGACCTCGCCATCCAAACCGGCGCGGTGCAAGTCCATATCACGGGCAGTTTTCGGCATGACGGCGACGAGGCCGTCCTGAATCTGCATCTTTCCGCGCCCAGTCTCCCTGTCGATCAGGTGGAGCAACTGTTGCCGGCCGCGGGAGTGACCCTTCCCAGCGGTTCGCGCCTGGAGGGAGGTACGCTCACTGCCAATCTCTCCATTACCGGTCCGGTCAATGCCACCACCATTTCCGGACCCATCGAGCTCGACAACAGCCAACTCACTGGTTTCGACCTGGGCTCGAAGATTCAGGGGATCAATCCGATCAGCGGGACTTCAAACGGCACGGAGATTCAGAAGTTGAGCGCAGACGTCGATAATTCGCCGCAAGGCACGCGCTTCAGCAACATCGACGCGGAGGTGCCGAAGATAGGAACCGCGACCGGCGAAGGCACCGTTTCTCCTTCAGAGGAGCTGAACTTTCAACTGAACGCAAAGATTGCCGCCTTGACCGCGGTGGGCGGGGTCGTCAATAACGCCGTTGGCGGATTGTTCGGCAAAGGCTCCCAATCCCAGTCCAATAGCGGCGGCATACCGCTCACCATCACCGGTACTGCATCGAATCCGTCAATCCACGCCGAGGTGGGCAAGATGATCAAACAAGCGACTAACGGGATTGTGAACAACTCCGCGACGCAAAAACCGGTGAAGTCGGTGAAAGGATTGTTCGGGAAATAGGCGGAGTTCGGGGGCCTGGCGAAGTTGCGAACTCGCTGACTCGCGAACTCGATCACTCATCCCCTAAAATTGAAGGAGTGTCGCTTCCCTCTCTACTATCTCCGGCGCAGGACTGCGCTGCAGACCGCAACGAGAACGCACACCGCATCTTCAGCGCTCCGCGGCCGCTTGCCTTTTGGCATTTGGCCAGTCTTGATGCGCCCACGGTGGCCATTGTTTGGTCGCTGGCTTTTGCGTGGGCGGGACGCGTGGGGCTTCCGCTGTGGGTTCCGGTATTGCTGGCGCTGACCACGTGGGCCGTGTATGTGGGCGATCGCCTGCTTGACGCTCTCGCGGGGCTGCGCGCGCCTGTGCAGCAATCGTTGCGCGAGCGCCACGAATTTCATTGGCGTTACCGGCGCGCGCTTCTGCCCATGGCCATTGCCGCGGCTTGCGCCGCAGCGGGAATCATTTTTGCTTATATGCCACCGCTGGCCCGCGCGCGCGACTCGGTGTTGGCCGCCGCGGCCCTGGTTTATTTCTCCGGCGTGCACTCGGGCCGCACACCGCGGCAATTCCCGCTGCGCTGGCCGCGCTCCTTTCCCGGCAAGGAATTTCTGGTGGGCGTGCTGTTTACCGCGGGGTGCGTGCTGCCTGCGTGGCATCGGCCTCACGCTCTCGCCGCGCCGGGTTCCGCGATCTGGGTCTTTTGGATTCCTGCCATAGCCTTCGCCGCTCTTGCCTGGCTCAATTGCAGTTGCATCGCGCTGTGGGAGTCGATGGATGAACGCCGAAGAGCACGGCCTGGCAGTGCGAAGGACGTTTTCGGCGTTCGGCGGCCTCACCCGCCAGCAACTTTCTATGCCAGCGTTCTGCTCGCATGCGGGGGATTTGTTTTTGCGGTTGTGAGCGCATCGGCGCATCCGCGTCCCGCCGCTCTGCTTGCGGCCGGAGCCACGAGCGCGTTGTTGCTGGCGCTGCTGGACCGCAACCGCGCTCGATTCTCGGGACTTGCGTTGCGCGCCGCGGCGGATCTTGTTCTGCTCACGCCGCTCGTGATCCTCTCCTTCGCTTGGGCTCTTAAATGAGCGCCCCCTCCTCCGCAATGCTCTCGTCCAAGGCCCAAAAGTGCGGAGCGCCGAACTTCAACGGCGTGGCGCATTTTTATCGGTGGATGGAGCTTGTTAGTTTTGGCCCGTGGCTGCAGCGCTGCCGTTGCGCATTTCTCGGCGAACTCGCCGGATGCCGGCGCGCCGCTGTGCTGGGTGATGGCGACGGCCGCTTCTCGGCGCAATTGCTCCGCGCGAATCCTACAATCGAAATCGATGCGGTGGATGCGAGCGCCGCGATGTTGCGCGCGCTTCTCCGCCGCGCAGGGACGAGCGCGGCGCGCGTTCACGTTGATTGTGCCGACGCGCGCATATGGCAGCCGGCGAACCCACCCTATGACTTGGTTGCGACGCATTTCTTCCTTGATTGCCTCAGCGAAGACGAAGTGCGCAATCTCGCGGGCAGATTGCGCGAATCATGGTCGCCTTCGGGGCTTTGGGTCGCGTCGGAATTCGCAATCCCTGAAGGAGCATTCGGCCGATGGGTGGCCCGGCCATTGGTCTGGCTGCTCTATCGTGCGTTCGCGCTGCTGACCGGGCTTGCCGTCCGCAATCTGCCCAATCACGCCGCCGCACTGCGCGCTGCGGGGTTTAGCCTGCGCCAGCGCCGCAGCTTTCTGCGCGGCCTGCTCGTCGCCGAACTCTGGGCGACGGCTTAGAGACATCGCCTACGCGTGTGCGCTCAAAGCGCAGACGGGCGGCGCGCAGCAAATGTTACAAATCTGTTAAAATTGGTCTCCAAGGAGCACGGCAAAACCTTATTCCCGCCGGATCGATCCTCATGATTCTCTTCCTCATGCGCCATGCGAATGCCGGAGCCATTCGCGACAATCCCGTTCTTGACGCCAAGCGAGGGCTGATCAAGGAGGGCAAAGAGCAGTGCATGCTGATGGCGCGCGTGCTGGCCGCCATGAAGGCTCCCATTGACGTGATCGTCTCCAGCCCGCTGAAGCGCGCCATGCAGACCGCGCAACTGGTGGGCACGGAACTAGGGTACGAAGCCAAGGTTGAGATCAGCCCGGCGCTGGGATTGAACGGAAGTTACGCGGATTTCCAAAAGCTATTGGCAAAATATGCCGACCGCGAGGGCCTTCTCGTGGTGGGACACAATCCCAGTCTCTTTCAGCATCTGGGCCGTCTCATCACCGGCAACGGCGGGGCCGCGGTGCGCATGAGAAAGGCGTCGATCGCCCGCGTGGACATGAGCCACCATCCGCCGCGGCTGCAGTTGCTGATGGATCCGCGCTCGGCCCGCACCATTTACGCCAGCGTGACGAAGAGCTCACGGCCGAAGACCTCGCGGAAGTAGCCAGCCTCCTTGCGCAACGACCAGAGCTCAAGCTCCGCGCCGGTGCGCCCCGCACGCAACTCCAGGTGAATGCGCTTGGGGTAAACTCTCACGCCGACACGTACAACGTCGCTCGCCCGGTCCTGATTGAGCGCAACCGCCAGACGCAAAAGCACCACCGCACGCTGCACGTTTTTGTGCTCGTCGGCGGGTATATTGCGCAGCGCGCGATCGCCGGGCTGGGGGCGGCTTTTGCCCAGGTAGCGCGCGATGGCCGAGACCAGCGTGCGCTGTAATTGCGTGTATCCGTAGATCTCCGAACTGGAGATGATGTATTGCGTGTGGCGATGATGCCCCTGATGATTGATGAACTTTCCGGTGTCGCGCAGCATGGCCGCTGTGGCGAGCCAGCTCTCGTACTCGGGCGGGAGCTCGTGCACCGCTTTCAGCTCGCGGAAGATTTGCACGGCGTGCGTGCGGACCGGATCGGCCTGGCGTCGATCGACGCCGTAGCGCCGCGCCGTGGCCAGCACGCTTTCCCAGCGCTCGTGCTCGAACTCGCGATGCGCTTTGGCGCGGGCGTCCTGCTCGGCGAGCATCTGCGCCAGAATGCCGTCGCGCAAACCCAGCGGTGAATAGCGGAAGCCGGACAGGCCGAAGGTTTCAAGGACTTCGGCATACACCTGCGCGCCGGCGACGATGATCTCCGCGCGCCGCGGCCCGATGCCGGGCACGGCTTCACGCTGGGGAAGCGACATTTTGGCAAGCTTGCCGGCCAGCTTGCGCACCGCGCGCGCCGGAACCATGCCGGCGAGAATCGCGGAACGATGCCTGGTGTGATCCGATGCCAGCCGCGCCTTGGCAACGGTCTTGGCGGTTTTCTTGCCTCCGGACTTGCCATTCCTGGCCGCGGCTGACCAGGCATCGGAGAGCGCTGCCGCCGTGCCGGATGTGGCAATGACGAGCGGCGCGCGGCCCGGCTCAATGCGGCGATGGGCGCGACGCAATTCGCGCGCGATGAGCCGCCGCATACGCGCCAAACCGTCGGGCGCCACGGGATCGTCGCTGAGGAACTGCTCAGTCAAGCGCACTGCGCCCAGCGGCAAACTGACGGTTTCCTTGATGCGCTTTCGCTCGGAGAGCGTGATTTCGCAGCTGCCGCCACCGAGGTCGAGCAACAGGACGCGGCCGCCCGCGCCCGGCTCAGCGCCGATGACGCCGAGATGAATGAGCCGCCCTTCTTCGAGGCCGGAGATGATCTCCATGTTCCAGCCGGTTTCAGCTTTCACCCATGCCTGAAAGGCTGCGGCATTGCGCGCGTCGCGCATGGCGGAGGTAGCCACCACGCGAATGCGGTTGACGCCGTGCGTCTGCACCGCGCGCTGAAAACGCTTGAGCGCGCGCAGCGTGGCCGCCATGGCTTCAGGCGAGATGAGGCCGGTGTCAAAGACGCTGCCGCCCAGCCGCGTCACTTCGCGGTCTTCGGCAACCGTCTTGAGCCGGTGCGCCTGCACTCGGGCGATCTTCAACCTGCAGGAGTTGGAACCGATATCGATGGCGGCAAATGTCGGCATGGTTTGGCGGTGCGCTCCGAGAAAAGATTCGACCCATCGCCAAGATACACGATAGCGGGGTGCGAGCGCTCCGACGCAAGGATGAACTGGCGCGCCAGCTTAGGTTGCGAGCGCTACGGGTAGCCGCCGCATCAGTTTTGCAATATCGGCTTCAGTTGGTTCAGCGCGCTGGCAGCGCCGGATCCGTCGCCATTTTGCAGACTCAGGAAGAGCTTGTCCCATGCGTCGCTTCCGGCCTGGAAATGGTTTGACGTCTGGATGTAATAGCGCGTGCCGTCGAAATCCCACATCCCCGGCACTATCTGATTCACGCGGTTGGCGAGCGATGCAGCGGTCGCCTGCGCCGCCGATTTGTTGCCGCTCGCGTACTGGCACGCGAGAAGGATCGTGTCGCGAACGATGATCTGGGATGAGTTCAGATCGGAATCCTGAAGAGCCGCGGCCTGCGTCAGGCACACACTGAACTGATCCGCTGTCAGCGCGGCCTCTACCAGGTCCAGGCGATAGGCCGGCGTCGAGTCCTGTGCGACCAGTAGCTGATCGAGTTGGAACGCCCGCGGGAAATCGAAGGCAATTTCGTGTGAAACGTGCGCGAGATCGTGGAGCTGCGCGGGATCGTATGCTTTGCCGTTCTCGTCAAGGCAGACGGAATCGGTGCGATTGAAGTTCTGATCGTAGCCCCAGAGCCAGCCGAAGCAGCCGGCCGCATACTGGGCGCTGATGGTGCGCTTATCGGCGACCGGTTTGCCGTCAGGACCGTAATACAGGTTTCCGACAGTGCGTCCGGCGGAATCGTATTGAAACGCAATCTTTTGATACCCAGTGTCGGCATAATCCGATGGCGATCCCTGCGCATCCAGGCAGCCCTTCATGGTGCCGTTGCCGTTCTGATCGCGCTCATATACATAGCCGTAGCAGCCCGTATCCTTCTGGGCGACCGGCTTGTCGTTCACGTCGAAGAAGCGCTCCTCCATCAAGCCGCCGTGATCGTCCAGGGTGAAGGCGTCTTTCCAGAAACCTCCTGTTTCCCAGAAGGCGGGGTGGTTTGATGCGTCAAAATAGCTTTCTTCGATTTGATTCCCCCACTTGTCGTATTTCCAACGAACGATCGGAGGCACGCCGTCAGGTGACGGCACGGGCTTGCCGCTGGCATCTTCGAATATCGTCTGGATCGGCTGACCCCGCGCATCCCGCGTATAGTTCTTGCTGACGAAAGCTCCGTTTGCCGGGATGGGGCCTCCTGCCGGCCCCAGAAACCGCTGCTGGGCGGTTCCCATACTCGTGTTCGTCTGCTCGATGACAGTCGCTCGAAATGTCATCCGCGTCCCGCCCCCGGACAGAAACGTGATTTCGTTGACGTAGCCCTGCGCATCGTAGTGAATGTCGGAGCTCGCAATCGCCGAGCCGTCGGCCGCGACCACAAACGCCAACCGCGTGTTCCGGACGCTGCCGACCTTCTTAAAGGCTTCAGCCTGAGCGGCAGCATAGGTGAGCATAAAGACGGTGTGGCCCTGTTTGTCGAGCGCAGTCTCATTCACAACCTGTCCCTTTTCGTCGTACGTGAATTCCAGCCGACAGAATTGCCCGTTCATGCCGTTGGTGGGAAAGAAGAGCGAGCTGTCGAGCTGCGAATCCAGGATGAGCTGCCCGTAGCCGTTGATGGCTTCAACAGCCAGCAGTTCTCCCCGGAAGCCTTTGCGCGTGACTCTAAGCGACTCCGAGCGATGGCCGATCTCATCCTGGGATAAACGCCCAATCATTTCATAGGTGCCATTTTGCCTCATGAACGTCGCGTAGTAGGAAGTACTCGGGTGCACGAAGGCAAGCCAATAGAGCACCGTGCAGGCAATCCCGGCGAGCGCCACCGCCGCCCAAATCGCCGCCCTCATCCTCGCCTGCCGGAGCTTGTGCTGCAGGCGCGCCTGTTCGCGGAGTTTCCGGCTTTTCTCGACCAGCCCGGTGAGCAGATCGTGCGCCAGCTCCACGTGCCGCGTGCCCAGGCGGTCTTCGAAGCGCAGCAATCGCCGGTCCACGAGCTTCTGCAGGTCGGCATCGGAGATGTGTTCGCGCCGCGCTTCCTCGACGGGTAATGTGGCGCGGAATCCCGCCGGCGTGACCAGATGCTCCTCCACGAACAGGCGCACGGAATCATCAAGTCCGACCAGGCTGCGCTCGTACAGCGATTCCAGGATGCCGCCCTTCTCCGCGGCTACCAGTTCGCGCGTGATGTGGGTTTGCCCGGTGGTCACCATGCGCTCGAACAGCTCGTTGCACATGACGTTCAGATAGGCCGGCTCGACCTCTTCCTCGGCATTGCTCAGACTTTCGCCACGGCGGCTGCTGATCACGGCCTCGATGATGTCTTGCGCAACTTCATCCGTGACCCATTCTTTTCCGGCGCTGCGGATGATCTCGAGACCGCGCGCGGCGTCAAGCGGGCCCAGCGCGAAGCGGTTGCGCATAATGGCAGGGAGGATGGGCCGCAACGTATCGAGCCGCCACACGAAATCCTCGCGCAGCGAGAGCACGATCTTGTAGTTGGGCGTTCCCCCCTCCGCCGACTGCCGTTCGCCGGATGCCTCCACCCTTTGCTGCACGATCGCGGGAATGCGATTCTCCGCCAGGTCGGCCAGCTGGTCGAGGATGTCTGCTTCCTCCTGCCGCCGGCTACCCACAGTGAAGATCTCTTCAAACTGGTCGAAGACCAGCACCGGAGTCAGCCGGTCATTGCGCGGACCCCAGAAACGTACGCGGTGGAAATACTCCCACAGCGTCTCTGGTTGCGGAGTATTCTGTGCGCTTTCGATATCGATGCCGCTGGCGCGCGCGGCCGCCTCAGTGAGCGCCTTCACCTGCTCCACGGGGCTCGCGGTCTGGGGAGAGTAGTCGAGGCGCAGAACCACGGGAAAACATCCCTCCTGGCGCAGCCGGGGAAACACGCCGGCTCGCAGCAGCGATGTCTTTCCCAGTCCCGAGCGCCCGAACAGAATCGTCAGCGTCTCGCGCTGGATGAGCCGCAGCAGTTCCTCGATCTCTGCCTCGCGCCCGAAGAAGAGATGCGCCTGCTCTTCCCTGTACCAGAAGAGTCCCGGCCAGGGATTCTGTGCCTGTGTGAGAGGAGCCGCCGGCGTGCTCATCGCAGCGCCCTCCGGAAGTTGCGGATTCCCTGGCTCAGCGTCTCGATGAACTCCTGCGGGATGCTTCCCTCGCTCAGACGCGTCCATTGCAGGTCGCGGTAAGGAGACTCCACAAATTGCGCGCCCGACGGCGTGTCGTCGATGACCAGCGGCTGAAGGTAGAGGTCTTCCTTGCGCCGCTCCATGGACGCGTCCTCGGCCATCCGCCATTCCCTCCACACAAACCGCGGGCCCGGTCCCGAGCTGATCCAGGGTTCGCGAAATGATCGGGCACAAAAAACGCTGCCTTGCGGATGTTCTCGCGGATGGTCTGCAGGTAATCGTTGCCGGGATCGGCAGGAAGCTCCCGCTCGTCCATCCACGTGTCGATATTGTTGGCTTCCAATTGGTCACGGATGGTGCGCACTTTGGCGCGGTCCTCGCTCGCATAGCTCAGAAACACGGCACCTGGCTTGAACTCACTGGTGGGTCCGGGGGCGTCGTTTGCGTCAGGGACATTGCTCTGGCGGCGCGCCTGCCACCGCTTGTAGAGCTGCTCGGCGAAATCCACCGGAGACATCGAGGTCACGACCTTGGCCTTTCGCCGTTTCAGGTACTCAGCCAGCCCGGGTTCGCAGTTTGGGCTGACGTAGTACATGTTGAGGTTTTCCTGATTGCGGCGGCCATTGATCGCGTGAATGAAGAATCGGCCCAGCCAGTCGGGCATGCTGCAGCCGAGCAGAAGCACGGTTTTCTTCTGCAGATAGTCGTACAGGTTCTCGGGCGCTTACTGCGGATCGAGGAGCGACCAACTGTATTCGATCAGGTCGTCTTCTGTCTTGGCGAACGTTCCATCCGTGGGGCTGCTTGCCCCGAAAAGGCAGTAAACGCTGGGGAGCCTCTCTTGATAAAAACTGCTGGCCCGGTCGATCACGTTCTTGACCCCTCGCGGCGCGAACTTGATCTGCTCCACCTTGGTTCCCTGCCGCGCCTCAGCCATGGCCTGGAGCATCAAGTGGTCAACTGTGGTCGTGATGTAAAGCGAGAAGTCCTGAATCCGGGCGAGATTTTTAAGGGCGTCGGGGACGGGCCAGGAGCGCAAGCGCACCACTTCGTCGATGTCGTATGCCACGTCGTTCGCAAACTCGAGCTGACTAAGCTGGTTGGCAACGTCGTAGATCGTCCAGCGGTGCGCGCCTTCAGGGCGATCGATGTGCGTCTGCGCCGCCAGTGCGCTGCCCCACATATCGTAAAGGCGCGTCAGCTCGCCGTTTTCCGGCACCACCAGCAGTTCCGGCCCCAACACTGGAATGACGGAGCCTTCCAGAATCAGGTTGACCAGCTTGTTCCATTCCCGTTCCGTCATCTCGATGGAGCCAGATGCGGAGGGTTGGACCGGGAGCGATGTACTCATGACCATCCCTCATGCTTGAGAGTTCGCCTGCGCGCGAAATAGAAAAAGCACCTGGATAACGACTCTTCGGTTAGAGGGCGCAACCTCTAATTATCGATCTCCGAATGGCTCCAAGTGATAGGTTTTTCTGCGCGTTGCGGGCTCGTTCCCCACTCTATCACGAAGCTTGCGGATTCCAAGCAGAATTTCGCGGCGTTTGCCGCAACGTCCGCGCCCCGGGTGCGGCCCTGCGGACCGCGCAGCGGCGATGGGCGATTACGGCTTGATGATGGTTACAAGCAGCGCGGACAGGCCGTTCCACGCGATCTGGATGCCGATGCAAAGCAGAATGAAGGCGATCACGCGCAGGATTCCATGAGCCGTCGAGGGCGGGATGACCTTGGTGATCTTGGGGGCGTAGGCGTAGCAGAAATAAATCAGCACGCTGAGAGCAACGACGGCAAGAAAGACGCCAAGATGCGCAAGAATGTTGTGGGTGAGATTTTTATTCGAGATGTGCGCGGTGATGGTCAGCAATCCAACCAGCGTTCCCGGCCCTGAGGTAATGGGAAAAGTGAGCGGATAGAATGCGCGGTCTTCGAGATGCCGCGTATCGGGTTCGCCGTTTGTAGCGGTTTCCTCCGCCTTGTTGCGGGAATCGGCGCCTGCGCTTCTCTCGTTCAAAACTGTCCATCCCATGGCCGCGACCACCAAGCCGCCGGAGAGCTGGACGATGGGCAGAGAGATGCCGAAGAAATTGAGGATGGCCGCGCCCAGTACCTCAAAAACCGCAAGGAAGATGATGTTGTTGATGGCGATGCGGCGCGCCAGCGAGTGCAGGACTTTGGGTGGCGCATCGCCAACCAGCCCAAGAAAGACCAGGGCGGAACCGAGCGGGTTGATCAGCGGCAGGAGCACACTGAACGCGATAAGAAAGACCTTCCAAACTGACAAGAGAGTTCTCCCTTGGTGCATCTTAATGCCTCATCGAGCGAGTGAGGCAAGGGACTTTCGCGCTGGGGCACACCCGGCCGGCGCCTTGCACTGTGAAACGCCGCAGTAATCCGGCTGATATTCTGGTTCTGCTAGCCAAGATCCTGATGAAAGCAAATATCCACACTATCGATCGGTCGCGGCAGGCGCCTACTGTGCGCACCGTCTGGCTGCTTTTTGCCGTCATTTTTGTCACGGTTTATTTTGCCTCGCTGTTTTCGCCGCCGCTGCTGGACGACGTGGACGCAGCGCATGCTCAAGCGGCTCAGCACATGGCCTTGAGCGGCGATCTGATCACCTCGAAGATCGACGGCATCCGCTACATTGAAAAGCCGCCGCTGCCTTATTGGCTGGTGGCGGGGATGTACCGGATCTTTGGGCAGAACACTTTTGCCACGCACCTGCCCAACGCGCTGGCCATGCTGGGACTGACGTGGCTGGCATGGTTGTGGGCGCGGCGGACGTGGGGCGATCGCGCCGGCTTCTATGCCGGGCTGGGCGTGCTCACTTCAGTGGGCTGCTTTCTGTTTACGCGCTTCATCATTCCCGAGGCGATCCTGGCGTTTTTCCTGCTGCTGGCGCTCTACGCGCTGATCGCCAGCCTCGAAGACGACCGGCCCAGGCTCATCTACTGGGCTTATGCAGGCGTGGCGCTGGCGCTGCTGACGAAAGGCCTGATTGCGCCGGTTTTCTTTCTAGGCGCGGCCATTCCCTATCTGCTGCTCACCGGGCAATGGCGGCGCTGGAGGGCTCTGAGACCGGTGTCGGGATTGCTGGTGTTTCTGGCCATCGCTGCGCCCTGGCACATTCTGTGCGGCATCATCAATCACGACCAGGGACACGCGGTGGGCAATCACCCCACCATCGGAAACGTGCACGGGTTCTTCTACTTCTACTTCATCAACGAGCACGTGCTGCGCTTCTTCAACCTGCGCTATCCGCACGACTACAACAAGATGCCGGGCGTGTGGTATTGGCTGGGGCAACTGGTGTGGATTTTCCCGTGGAGCCTGTTTCTGCCGGCCGCGGTGGCTGTGGCATGGAAGACGCGGCGCAACTGGCTCAAGCACCTGCGTCACGATGCCGGCGACACGGTGGGCTTCTACCTGGACAACGCCATGCGCGAAGACGTGGCCAGCCATGTGCTGCGCGTGAAGTTCCGCGCACGCACCATCTGGCTGCTGACCCTGTTCACGGCATGGACATTGCTGTTCTTTTCGATCTCGACCAACCAGGAGTACTACACATTTCCAGTGTGGCCGCCGCTGGTGATGCTAATCGCGGGCGTGGTGGCGGATCTCGAGATGCGACGCGGCACCAACGGCGCACCCGCGCTTTCAACGGCGTGGCTGACGGGCGCGCAGGCAGTGTTTGCGGCGATTGGCGTGGTGTCGGCCGCGGCGCTGGGTTGGGGATTGTGGACTGCGCGCAATCTGCCGTACGTTCCCGACATCGGCACTCTGCTGGCGCATCGCGCTGTGGGCGATTACACGCTCTCGATGTCGCACCTGTTCGATTTGACCGGCGAATCGTTTGCGGCGCTGCGGCTGCCGGCGGCGCTGGCTGCCGTCACGCTGCTGATTGGGCCGATGACGGGCTGGCTGCTGCGGCTGAAGGGAAAATATCTTGCGGCCACGGTAAGCACGGCGCTCACCATGACGATTTTCTTTGTCGCCGCGCACATCGCGTTCGCACGCTTTGAGCCCATGCTGAGCTCCAAGCCGATGGCGGACACGATCATGGCCAAGGGCTCGCCCAGCGACACCTTCATCATCTACGGCGACCAGTCGTCGGGATCTTCGGTCATCTTCTACACCAACTCCTTCTTTAGTGGGCGGCCGGCGATGCTGGTGATACCGCGTTGCGGCCAGCACGGCGAAGGCTCGACGCTGCTATGGGGCTCGTGTTACCCCGATGCGCCGGATATTTATTTAAGCGACGCCAAGCTCCAGGCGATTTGGGGCGCCGGCCAGCGCAAATGGATTTTCGCCGAGGATCCGGACCGCGAAAACGTGGAAAAGACGCTGGCCGGAAAATTGATTCCCGTCCAGACCCTCGCCGACAAGACGCTTTGGACGGACCGGCCGCTGCCGTAGGCCAGTATTCAGTTGTCAGTTGTCAGCCTTCAGGCTTCGTCTGACTGGAGGTCCGGCGGAGTCGTGCCGCAGCGTAGATAGATCCAGAGATAAAAGATTCCCAGAGCCAGCAGGATGAGCGGCGCTGGAATCAATCCGAAGATCAGCGACGGGCCGGAGTAATGCGTGATCTGGAAGAGCGCGATCCAGAAGAGGTCCCCGGTGAGGACGATAGCGGCAAGCGTGAGCGCGATCGCCCAGCGCCCCGGCGCTCGATGTTCCTTCCACAGGATCGCGCAGGCGGGAACGGCGAGAACGATAAGGCGCGCGTCGTAGGTACGGTGGTAAAGGGGCAACATGGTAAAAGCCGAGACGGCGGCAAGTGCAAGGCAGGCCTGACGCGGTGTGAAATGCGCGCGCAGCGTCTTTATCGACCAAAGCAACAGCAGGACGCCGCAAACGGCGTAGGTAATGGAATTGCAAAAATTCGGGTCGTCGCGGATAAGGCTCAGGGCCGCTTGTAAATTAATGGTCATTCCTACACCCATGGCACCGGCCGTATTGGGGCTGGGGTAGTCCCGTCCGCCAGGCGACATGGTGGCAAGCAGGTTGCTTCGATACTCCGGCAGCCAATGCGGTACGAGATGTGAAACCCAGAGGACTGCAGGCAGCGCCAGGACAATGGCAAGCGCAGCCGCCTTGAGGGAACGCTTGCGCTGCACGCCGCCGGCAAGAAGAAAGTAAAGCCAGATGGGGCCGGCGTCGTGAGGCTTGATAATGAGGGCAACGGCAAGGCACGCGATGCCGGCCGGCACGAATCGCTCCCGAAGAAAGCTGAAGACGGAGATCACCGCGAGACCAACGACGAGGCCGGCGGTGTTGCCCGTGGCCAGAAGCAGTCCGCTGTTAGCCATGAGAATGAAGATCAGCGCGCCACTTAATCGAGGCGCCGACTCCGCGCATAGGCTCCAAACACAAAAGCAGGCAGCGATGAAACACGCGGCGATCAGAAACATCCAAAGCGCCATTGCCTGCCCCCAAGGCAAGAGGGCGAGAGGGGCCACGAGGACCAGCGTAGTGGGCAGATTTGTATAGTAGGAAACTACCAGGCGCAGTGTACGAGCCTGGTTGGTGTCCGACGGCAAGCCTCCGCCGTGAGCGAGATAGACAGCCCACAACTGGTCCGGCTGATAAGGATCCCGGTGCTCGAGCAGGCACCGCGCTCCGGTCAGCGTCTCCTTGAAGTCTGACGGACCCATGGCGGAGGTGCGCTCCCACATGAATCCGACTGCTGCGAAAAAGAGACAGCCGAGCAGGAGCAAAAGCAGACCGTCCTGGTGTTCCCTGGTCATCGCTGGACCCCCGTGAGCTAATCCGGATGCTTTGCGCATTATGCGTCTCCACACGCTGTGGGGTAAATGACCGAATAGCGAATGGCTATGCAGACTCCGAGCCCTCGGGCACCGGGGAGCAGCGAAGAGTTCACTTGGACGCCCTCATCTTGCCGCCGGGCAGGAGCTCAAAGACGCGGCCGCGCCACAGGATGCGGCGGCCCACGTAGCTCGCGGCCCAGAAGCAAAAGCCCATGAAATCGCGGATGGGATACAGAATCAGCAGACCAAACCAACTGGAGTCGCGAACCACCAGACGTCCGACGGCGATGGAAACCGCTAGGCGCGTGGCAAGGGCAAAAGCGAGAAGCGCCAAGCCCCACACGGGTGCCCGAAGCCATGCGCAGGCCCCGAGCGCCAGCATGCCGAAGGGCAGGCTGAATGTGAGTGCGGTACCAAAGTGGCCTTTGGGCCGCGAGAAGCGCGTGGACTTCATCCAGCGAACCTGGTGCTTGAGTGAGCCAACGAGGCCCGAGTGCAAAACCATGTGATCGATGGCGTGATGGCTGAGGACGACGCTCTGGCCCAGTTTGTACGTTTCGTTGCCGAGGATGAAATCGTCGGCGCAGTAGTCGGCCGTGACTTTAAAGCCGCCCATGCGACGGATGGTTTCGCGGCGAAAGGCCATCGTGGGGCCAAGCGTGAATTGCATGCCTTCCATCAGGCGCGCGGCGAGCACGCCGGCCGACATTTCGACCGACATGCCGACGGCTTCAAGCCGCGCCCAGAGGCCGCCTTCGGCGGCGACGCCGCGATACAAGCAGCACATGCCTCCGACGTTGGGATCGGCGAAGGGGAGGGCCACCGAGCGGAGATAATCTGGCGTCACGCGCACGTCGCTATCGCTGATGACGAGGATGTCGTGCGCGGCGTGGGCTTCCATCAGCTCCATGGAGGCGACTTTGGCGTTGATGTAATCGGGCTGGCCGCCGGTAGAGAGAAATTGCACAGGGATGTGCGGATGGCGGGCGGCCACGCGGCGCGCGGTTTCCAGGCCCTCGTCGTTCGCGGTGCGGACGCAGAAGAGGATTTCGTATGCGGGGTAATCCTGCGTGAAGAAAGTGTCGAGATAGGATTCCAGGCCGGGGTCCGCTCCATGCAATGGCTTGAGGAGCGTGAGCGGAGGCGTGAAGCCGGGCCGTGCGGCGAGCAGAGCAAGCGCGAAACGGCGCTCGCGAAGGTAGCCGGGAACGGCCCAAAGCACAATGCCGGCAAAGACCGCGGAAGTGACGAGGCCGAAAACGGCGAGGCCGAGGAGGACGTAGGGCATGCTGGTAACAGAATAACGGGGGAACGAGGGAGCTAGGGAGCGAGGGTAGCTGTTGGCCACTGGCTATTGGCTACTGGCTCGGTGGCGCTATGATTTGCGCGGCGGGGCGGGGCGCGGTACGCCGACGGGCTTGCGGATGGGCACGATGGCGCCTGCCGAGCCGGGCGCGGCCTGCTGGAAACGGGTCAGCATCTCGCTGCGCACATATTCAACGAAGTTCTGCATCTGGCGGTTCATCTCTTCCATGCGCTCACGCATTTGCAGGATGATGCCGATGCCGGCGATGTTCACGCCAAGATCGCGGGCCAGGTTGAGAATAAACTCCAGGCGCTCCAGGTCCTCGTCGGTGTAGAGGCGCGTGTTGCCTTCGGTGCGCGAGGGTTTCAGCAGCCCTTCGCGCTCGTAGAGGCGGAGGGTCTGCGGGTGAATCTCATACATCTCGGCCACCGCCGAGATCATGTACGCGCCTTTGGATTTGCGTTTCGTCGCCATAGCTTTTTCCCGATTCAGCTTAGCCGATCTTTGTGAGGGCTCATCCCTGCCAACGCTTTCTTGTTCCCTCGATCCCTTGGTCCCTGCTTCTTACAACTTGTCGAACAACTCCTTGCGCGGGTCGCTAGGATTGAGGCGGCCGAGTTCGCGCATGATCTCACGGCTGCGCTCGTCCTGCAGGTGCGGCACCACGACGGTCACGGTGACGATCTCATCGCCGCGCTGGCCGGACTGCTGCGCGCTCTCCACGCCGCGTTCCCTCATGCGCAGCTTTTGCCCGCTCTGCGTGCCGGGCGGAATCTTCAACTGCGCGCGGCCGTCGATGGTGGGTACTTCAACCTTGGCGCCCAGCGAGGCTTCGGCAACGGTGATGGGCACGGTAATGTGAATGTCGTCGCCCTGGCGCGTGAAGACCGGATTCGTTCCGGTGCGCACGATCAAAAACAGGTCGCCCGCGGGGCCGCCGTTGATGCCGGCGTTGCCCTTGCCTTGCAGACGGATGCGCTGACCGTCGCGCGTGCCCGGCTTGATGCGAAACTCGACCGTCTCGGTGCGCGTGACGGTGCCCTCGCCGTGGCAGTTCGCGCAGTCGTGGGAAGATTTTCCCGTCCCGTTGCAACTCGGGCAGGTGATGTTGAACTTCATGCGGCCGCCCATCTGCGTCACCTGGCCGGTGCCGTGGCACTCGGTGCACGTTTTGGAGCCGCCAGTATGCGCCTGGCCGTGGCAGGCGGGGCACACCTCCTGGCGATTGATCTGGATGCGCGCCTGGCCGCCGCGAATCGCGGTCCAGAAGTCAACCGTGGCCTGGTATTCAAGATCGGTGCCGGGCTGCGGACCGCGCGGCGCCTGGGGATGCTGCGCGCCCGAGAAAATGCCGGAGAAGATGTCTTTGAAGCTGCCAAAGCCCCCGCCGGCCTCGCCCTGGCCGCCATGCTGACCTGGGTAGCCGCCCGAGAAACCGTTGAAGTCGAAGCCGCCAAAATCGACGGGCGGCCGGCTGCCCTCGCGCTGCTGGCGCGCGTAGGCCTCGGCCTGCGCGGGATCGATCTGATCGGAGTAGAAACCCACCTGGTCGTAAATCTTGCGCTTCTTCTCGTCGCTCAGAATGTCGTTGGCTTCGGAGATCTCCTTGAACTTCTCCTCAGCCTTTTTGTCGCCGGGGTTCACGTCAGGGTGGTATTTGCGCGCAGCTTTCCTGAAAGCCTTGCGGATATCATCCTGCGTAGCCGTTTTCTTGACGCCTAGCGTGGCGTAATAATCTTTGTCGGTCTTAGTGGCCATGGGTGTTTTCTTATCTCATTCAGCGTACACGGTGCCGAACTCTGTTGCCTGCATAAGTCTCGCCAATGAACCTAAGCATTCATCGGCTTTGCCTCATGCGTTCGGGCCGGTCCGGTTTGCTGCCGTTCGATCTTACGAGTTGGGGTGGGCGACTTGACGTCGCCCACCCCAAAGTTTTTCGCTTCCTTGCTGTCCCACCTTAGGCGCAAAAACAACTACGCGCCGAAGGTGGGGCACCCGTCATCGTGCAGACGCCGGCTTATTTCTTGTCGTCAACGTCCACGTACTCGGCGTCGATCACACCTTCGTCCTTCTTGGCTTCGCCGCCGGGGGCTGCGCCCGCAGCGCCGCTGTCCGCCGGGCCCGATTGCGCCTGCGACGCAGTCGCTTTGTACATCGCTTCGGCCAGTTTGTGGCTGGCCGCGGTGAGCCGCTCCTGCGCGGATTTCAGTTCCGCGGTCGAGGGCGAGCCTTCAGCGAGTGTCTTCTTGGCATCGGCCAGCGCAGACTCAACGTCGGTCTTGTCGGCCGCAGCCACCTTTTCGCCGCTATCCTTCAACATCTTTTCGATGTTGTAGACCATCGAGTCGAGAGCGTTGCGGGCTTCGATCTGCTCGCGCTGCTCCTTATCCTCGGCGGCGTGGGCATCGGCTTCCTTGGCCATCTTCTCGACTTCTTCCTTGCTGAGGCCGGAGCTCGAGGTGATGGTGATGCGCGTGTCCTTGCCTGTGGCGTTGTCCTTTGCCGTCACGTTGAGGATGCCGTTGGCGTCGATGTCGAATGTGACCTCGATCTGCGGCACGCCACGCGGAGCCGGCATGATGCCGCCCAGCTTGAACTTGCCCAGGGTGCGGTTCTGCGCCGCCATGGGCCGCTCGCCTTGCAGCACGTGGACTTCGACTTCGGTCTGATTGTCAGCCGCCGTCGAGAAGGTCTCCGTCTTCTTGGTCGGAATGGTGGTGTTGCGCGGGATCATGGTCGTGGCCACGCCGCCCAAAGTTTCGATGGACAGGGTCAGCGGCGTCACGTCGAGCAACAGCAGATCCTTCACGTCGCCTGAAAGCACGCCCGCCTGCACAGCCGCGCCAATGGCAACCACTTCATCAGGATTCACGCTATGATTCGGCTCCTTGCCGAACAGCTTCTTGACCAGTTCCTGAATCTTGGGCATGCGCGTCTGTCCGCCCACCAGGACCACTTCGTCGATATCGCCCGGCTTGACGTTGGCGTCGGCCATCGCTTTCTTGCAGGGCTCAATCGAGCGATCGATCAGGTCTTCAACCAACTGCTCGAGCTTCGCGCGAGTCAGCTTGCGCACCAGGTGCTTGGGGCCCGAGGCGTCGGCGGTGATAAAGGGCAAATTGATCTCGGTTTCGACGGTGGTCGAAAGCTCGATCTTGGCCTTTTCCGCGGCGTCTTTCAGGCGCTGCAAAGCCATTTCGTTGCCCTTCGAGGTCAGGTCGAGGCCGTGCTCCTGCTTGAACTCCGCAACGAGCCAGTCCACGATGCGCTGGTCAAGGTTGTCGCCGCCCAGGTGGGTGTCACCGTTGGTCGATTTGACTTCAATTACGCCTTCGCCCACTTCGAGGATGGAAATGTCGAAGGTGCCGCCGCCAAAGTCGTACACGGCGATGGTTTCATCCTTCTTCTTGTCGAGTCCGTAGGCCAGTGCGGCCGCAGTGGGCTCGTTGACGATGCGCTTCACGTCAAGGCCGGCAATCTTGCCTGCATCTTTCGTGGCCTGGCGCTGCGCGTCGTTAAAGTAGGCCGGGACGGTGATCACGGCTTCCGTGATGGTCTCGCCCAGATACGTTTCGGCGCTCTTCTTGAGCTTCTGCAGGATCATGGCGGAAACTTCGGGCGGGGTGTACTCCTTGCCCTGGGCGATGACGCCCACGTGGTCGCCCTGCTTGACCACCTTGAAGGGGACCATCTTCATTTCGTCCGTCACTTCGTCGTAGCGGCGGCCCATAAAGCGCTTGATGGAGAAAATGGTGTTTTCGGGGTTGGTGATGGCCTGGCGCTTGGCCACCTGGCCTACCAGGCGCTCGCCGCTCTTGGTGAAAGCAACGATCGAGGGGGTAGTGCGCGCACCCTCTTCATTTGCAATGACTTTCGGCTCGCCGCCTTCCATGACGGCGACGCACGAATTGGTGGTTCCGAGGTCGATTCCTATGATTTTAGCCATGTTGTTCCTGCCTTTAGAGAAGATCCTGACAAGGCAGGATCTCAGATTGAGTCTCTTACTGTCAACTTATATGATGCTAATTTCCTCATCGAGATTCGGGTTTTTGGTCATTTTTCAGTCTTGGTGGCCCTGCCCTTTCCTCTCCTTTAACGCTCCTTTAATATGAACGGGGTTGTTAGGAGCCTGTTCATGGGCAGTCTGGATGTCGCTCGAGCCGCGCCCGGTTATGGCTCAGTCCGCCGTTCTCGATGGTGGCAATGGGTTCGCATGGCCGCGGACAAGATTCGCCTCCGCCTGTGGCTTCGCTATCTGGTTTTTCTGCTCTTCATGGAAGGGCTCTCTGAGGTTCTGGGCCGCTGGAGCGGTCGATTGCCGCTTCATACCCACCTCCGTCTAGAGGTGCCCCTGCTGCTCGCCCTTTACTGGGCCTACGGCTTTGCGCTGCGGCGAGGAAAACTATCGGCCATTGTCGCTGCACTGCCGTTGGTGATGACCTATATCGCCTGCGATATCTACTTCATTGCCTACGGAGACGTTCTGCGCGTCATCGACGTCGGGAACCTGCCTGAGCTGCTTAAAGTGCTGCATTTCGGGGGGACAGCGGCGTTGTTGTTCGCCCTCGCTCTGCCGGCGGTGCTGCTGTTTGCTTTCGTCGACTATCGCAGATACTGGCGCGCCCTCACCGTGGCAGGACTTCTGATCCTGGGGGTTGCGGCGGTGGAGTTTTTCTCGCATGCGGTCGTCACGGGGCTTGTAAGGGCGGGAGCGGAACAGATGGATTTCTCCGATGCGGGGTGCCTCGACGATAACGGCCGCATCACGGTTCTGGTCTATTTCGAGGCGGCGCGGAGGGTAGCCGTCGCGCAGACCGTCGCCTACCGCAAGCGCGCCGAGGATGACGAGCGGATTCCCGCCACAGCCGAATTCATCCGCACCAACGGGAATCGCCACAACGTGTACCTGGTTGTCCTCGAGAGCTGGCTGGACCCCACCCTCTTTCGCGGCGTCACCTTCTCCAAGGATCCGCGGCATCCCGATTACGCGGAGTTGGTCGGCGACAGCCAGGGATTTTCCATCTCGCCCGTCTTCGGCGGCCGAACCGCACAGGCGGAGTTTGAGGCGCTATGCGGCGTGCCTGCTTTATCGAAGATCACCTTTATTGAATTCAACACTTTCACTGGGCATCCGGCGGGCTGCATGCCTGACCTCCTGCGCCAGGCCGGTTACGCGACCTACGCCAGCAACGCCTATATGCCCGACTACTTCAACACCATCAAGGCCTATACGGGAATCGGGTTCGATAAGATCTACTTCGCTCGTGAATTCGCCCCCAGTCGCGAGACCTACCTGACGGCGCAGAACATATCGGAGGACGAGGATTTCCTGTTTGACGGCGATCTATTTGACCAGAATCTTGCCTTCGTCGCGCGTACGCTCAAGGAGCATCCGGGCCAGCCAATCCTTAACTACGTCCTGACTATTTACGGCCATGAGCCCCATGACATCGACACCGATCGACGGCCTCTGGTTCTGTCAATGAATGCGCCGCATGACGACGCCCAGTTATTGCGGGCCGCCAACCAGTATTGGTATCGCACGCAGGCGATCGCTGCTTATGTGCGCGGCCTGATCAAGCTCGATCCCAATAGCCTGATCATCCTGGTGTCAGACCATGTGCCGCCGCTCGACGAGGGAACCGAGAGTTATAAGGATTTTCGCTATCTCGACAACATCGACGACAGCATCCACATGAACCGCATTCTCGTCGTCGAAGACGGCAAGGTGGTCCGCCACGAGACCATCCACCACTACCAGGTGCCCTCGCTTATCTACGATTACCTGACCAGGGAGAAATTCTGCGCCCAGCACAACTGCGATCCATCGGCCGACGAGCGAAAGGACCAGTACATGCTGCTGATGTCGCGCGCCGCCAGCCCTATGTAGATCGCCATCGAACGCTGCAAGCTACCTGCCCACTGCGGCCAGCGCGGCAGCCAGAACCTCTTCGGGCTCGGGGCGGACGCGGAAGTCGGCGTGGGCCTGGGCGTGGACGACGCGCCCGGCCTGGCTGATGACGTAAGTGGCGGGAAGGATGAGACGCCAGGAGTTGTCGCCGTTGACGAAGGGGATGTTGACGAGGATGGAGCGGTAGTAGTCGCGGTGGTAGTCGGGGATGGTGTAGGCCAGACCAAATTGCGCGGCGACGGCGCAGCCGAGATCCGAGAGCACGGGGAACGGTAGTCCGTGCTGGCCGACCATAAAGTCGCTCTGGCGTTCGGTTTGCGGGCTGATCGCAGCGAGCAGCACGCCGGCTTCGCGCAGCCGTGGGTAGAGGTCACGCCAGGCCTCGATTTCCGTGATGCAGTAGGGGCACCATCGGCCGCGAAAGAAGTCGAGGACGAGCGGCCCAAGGGCCAGCAGGTCGGCAGAGCGGACAGGCCGGCCGGAGGCGTCGTTGAGCGTGAACTCGGGAGCCGTGGCGCCGACGGGCAGGATTTTCTCCTCTATGCGGGACTCGAAGAGCTCGCGCACGGCGCGCTCGTTGATGGCCATGCGCTCGGCTTGCGCAAGCTTTCGCGTGTTGGCCGTGATCTCGTCGAGTTGGTCCTGAAGCAAGGTCATGGGTGCGATTCCGAGATGATGCAGCGTTCTGGGTATTTACGAGCGTAAGTGAGCCAGCTTGTCAGCAGGCGGAAATCTGAATGTTCTTCGCAGTATTTCCAAATGATTTTGTTCATGGGATCAGCGAGCTCTTGAGCTCCAATCTCCTCAAGCCACTCCGGGAACTTCTTGCCCCCTAAATCGCCACTTTGAAGCGCCACCATGTGTGGCTTCATGAAGTCCCACATCTTCACGAAGCAGTCCGCAATCTCGAATAGCTCAAGCTCGCGCAAACCATTAAGCGTTTCGGCAATCTCGCGCTCATCATTCTGGTTGCCAAAATGCCACGCAAGATCGTCCATTGCCATGCTCAAGTCAAAGAAATATATCCCAGCCATCGCTCGAAGACCACGCGGAAGTTGAGCCAAGCGTTCGGAATAGACGTTCCATTCTTCGCGAACGCCTTCCGGGAGTTGCTGGTCCAACTCGGAGCTAAGCAATTCAAACAGCGCTTCGTCATTTTCCGCTGCGCGGATTTGTTCGACAGTGAGCGCCATTGCCTTCCTCTATCGCCCGAACCGTTGCTTGCCGCCCATCCCTGCCATGCCGCCGCGCATCATGCTCTTCGCCATGCCCATCCTGCCTACCTGCTTGAACATCTTGGCCATCTGCGCGTACTGGCGCAGGAGCTGGTTGACCTCCTGCACGCTGGTGCCGCTGCCGGCGGCGATGCGCTTGCGGCGCGTGCCGGAGATGATCTCGTGGTTGCGGCGCTCGCGGGGCGTCATGGAGTTGATGATGGCCTCGAGGCGGACGAATTGCTTTTCGTCAACCTGGCCCGCGGCCTGCTGCATGCCGGCGAAGGGCCCGACCGAGGGCAGCATCTTCAAAATGCTCTCCATCGAGCCAAGTTTTTTTATTTGTCGCAACTGATCGCGGAAGTCTTCGAGCGAAAAGCCGTCGCCGAGCAGGGCCTTCTTGGCCAGCTCCTCGGATTTCTTGCGGTCGAGTGAGGATTCGGCTTTTTCGATGAGCGAGAGCATGTCGCCCATGCCCAGGATGCGACCCACAATGCGATCGGGGTGAAAGGGCTCGAAGGCGTCCGGCTTTTCGCCCACGCCGATGAACTTGATGGGTTGGCCGGTGACGTGGCGGATCGAGAGCGCAGCGCCACCGCGGGCGTCGCCGTCCATTTTTGTGAGGACCACTCCTGTCAATCCGAGGCGCGCGTGAAAATCCTGCGCAGAGTTGACCGCGTCCTGGCCGGTCATGGCGTCGGCGACGAAGAGAATCTCCTGCGGAGCGAGAAGTTTTTTCAGGCTCTCCATCTCGGCCATGAGTTCCTGATCGACGTGGAGGCGGCCGGCGGTGTCGACGATGAGCGTGTCGCAGCCCATGATGACGGCTTCGCGGCGCGCCTCCTTGGCGAGCCGCTCGACCAGCGCCGATCCGGCGGGCTCGCCTTTCTGATCGCCTTCGTACAACCGCGCCTCAACGGACTTGGCGACGACTTTGAGCTGTTCGCGCGCGGCGGGGCGGTAGACGTCGACCGAAACCAGCATGGGACGGTGACCACCCTTCTTGAGCCACGCGGCCAGCTTGCCGGATGTGGTGGTTTTGCCGGAGCCCTGTAGCCCGGCCATCAAAATGACCGTGGGCGGCTTGGAGGCGAAGTTGAAACGCGCAGTGTCTTTGCCAAGCAGCGCAACCAACTCGTCGCGTACGATCTTAACCACCTGCTCGGAGGGTGAGAGCGCGGTAAGCACTTCGGCGCCGATGGCCTTCTGGCGGATATGTTCGATCAGGTCGCCGACAACGTTGAGGTTGACGTCGGCCTCGAGCAGAGCCACGCGGATTTCGCGCAGAGCTTCGGCAATGTTTTCTTCAGTGAGCGTGCCTTGGCCGCGAAGGGTTTTGAAGACGCGCTGGAGTTTGTCAGATAGATTCTCAAACATGGTCTGCTATTAGTTTATCGGGTCTTGCGGGCGGCAGGCACCTGCGGTGCGGCAGCCGGCGCTTGCGCGGCACCTGCGGTGCGGCAGCCGCGCTTGCGCGCCATTGGTCTGAGGTTAAAGACTGAAGCGTAGGAGCGGATTATGGCGGACGGACGCGAGGAGCGCGAAGAAGAGAGAAAGCGGCGAGAAGAGGAAGACCGCAAAAACCAGGAAGACCGGCTGGACCGGGGACGCCGCGACGACGGGGAACCGGAACGGGGCGGGTCGTGAACCACCTGCCGGGCGGCCCTCAGTACAGCCGGTCAGGAGACCGGCGGTACTCCCTTGCGCATCCATTCGATGATCGGGCCCCAATAGGAAAGGTGCGGCTTGCGGAAGGGCTGGTTGTGGGTGGTATTGGGGACGAGAACGACCTCCGCTGGCGGCTCGCACCAGCCGGCCAATTCGCGCGCCATCGCGACGGGAAAGAGCCGGTCCTTCTCTCCATGGACGATCAGGACCGGCCGCGTGCACCGGGCGAGCGGCGCTTGCGCATGCCAGATGGGCGGCACGAGACGAGAAAGCGCACGAGGGATCCCGATGGAGACGGTAGCGCCGCGAAAAGAGGTGAAGGCCTCGCAGAGAATTAGGCGGTGAGCGGCGAGCCGATCGATGGTCGCCGTGGTCACACCGGTGCCCAGTGAGAAGCCGAGCACCGACACGGGCAGTTCCGGCGCCAGCTTTTCAAGCGCGGCAAAGGCTGCAATCGCGTCAAGTTCGAACTGCTCCCAATGCGGCTTGCCGGTGCTTTTGCCGTAGCCGGAGTAGTCAAAAACCAGCGAGGCAACGCCATTGGCGGCGAGAAGTTGCTGCACGCCGAACCATTGCTCCACGGTTTCACCAATTCCATGACAAAGCAGAATCGCGGCGTGGGCGGGAATGCGAGCCGGCTCGACAAAGACCGCGTCGAGAACATGGGCCGCGCTGGGAATGGCATGGCGGGATGCACGCTCGTTGATGCCCGCGGGAACGCGGCCGCGTTTCGTCCAACCGAGAGCGCGGTCGCGGAGAATCATGAACCGGCTGATGCACGAAATGGCAAACGAAAAGGAGACGCGGTGCGCCCGGTTCGGCGAATCGTCCGGCGAGCGCTCCCCGGCATTCGGCGTTTCGCTGGTGCGCATGCGTCCCTCCGCCTCTCTGGCTACTCCGTAGGAGCGATGAGGTATTGCTCGAGCTTGCCGTCGGGATAGGTGTAAGTGGTGAGTTCGAGGCGGCGGCCGGGATAGACGATGTCAAAAGCGCGGAAGGTCATGCCGCCGCGGAGCTCGCTGCTGGTTTGGCGCAGACTGAGCGGCTCGCCCAGTGGAGCAAGGCTCGATTGGAAGTCAGCGACGGCTTCGGGAGTGAAATAGTCGCTCAAGTTGGGTGCGAGGAGTGAGCGGTCGATGCGGCCCTGCTGCAGGCCGTGATAGATGTCGAGGGCCTGCTGCTCGGCGGCGGTGAGCGGATAACCGGCCACGAGCGGCGCTGTGAGTTGCGCGATGGTGCCCGCGGCGCTGACTGCCATCTGATTGGTGAGCACAACCACTGCCGCTCCATCGTCGATCAACACTTCGTTGTCCGACACGAACCCGGAGACCTCGCCTGAGTGCTCGATGGAGCGATGGCCGCTACGCTGGCGTACTTCTACGCCGAGACCGTATTGCGTGCCTTGGCCGTTCTTCAGCTTCACCTCAGTGAACATTTGTTGGTAGCTCTCAGGCTTCAGAATCGACCGAGATAAGAGGCTCTGATCCCAGAGAGCCAGATCGTGCGGAGTCATGGCCAGCTCACCGGCCGCGAACATCCAGCCAATACCTTCCTTCGGCGCAACGCGGAGCGGCCCAAGCGCGTTCCGGACGTACGGTGTGGCGTCCACTTCAGTGAGCTTGATGGCGTCGGAATTCCAAACGGACTTCATACCCAAGGGACGAAAGATGTGCTCGCTGAGGAAATCCCAGTAGTACTCGCCGGAGACCACTTCAACGATGCGGCCGGCGATGACGAAGTTGGTGTTTGAATACTGCCATTGCGTTCCCGGCTCGAAGTCGAGCGGCTTCTTGCCCCAGACATCGATGATCTGCTGCGCGGTCTCGGGGCCTTTCATGGTCGTCATCACGTAATCCTCGGGCCAGTAGTCCTGGTAGCCGGAGGTGTGCGAGAGGATCTCGCGGATGGTGACGTCATTGCCGCGCGTGAGACCGGGAATGTATTTGCCGACGGGATCGTCGAGGCTCAGCTTGCCTTGTTCCTGGAGGAGCAGGATGGCTGTGGCCGTGAACTGCTTGGAAATCGATCCAATGGAATAGCGCATCTCCGGCGTGGCCTGTACGGCTGGAGACGTGGCCGTGGCCACGCGCGCACTGCCGTAGGCATGGGTGTAAACCAGCTTGCCGTGTTGCACCACGGCGATAGACGCCGAAGGCACGCCCGTGGCTTCCAACACCTGCGCGGCGATGCGATCTACCTGGCTGCGCAAGGCGGGATCGATGGTGGCAACGGTTTGAGCGGGGGCGAGAATGGCAGCAGCCGCGAGCAACAACGAAAGAAACGCGGGACGCACGTATGAAGGATGACGTTGCATAGGAGCGATTTTCCTCTCCAACAGAATAGCCGCCCGGAACGCGGCGAGGCGATGGGCCCAAGGGCATGCGATAGGCTGGGTTAGTACATTGACGACGTGTTTGTGTAATCGTTCGCAGAGATGTGCGGGCGTGGACGCCCGCACGACAGCCGGCCAGGAGGCCGGCGCTACATTCCCCTTTCGGAGCGATTGAGCAAAGATGCAAAAGTTGATCGAAGGGCACAAACGGTTTCTCGCCGAGGTATTTCCGGCGAAGAAGAGCCATTTTCACCTGCTGTCGGAGGGTCAGACGCCGGCGTGGCTGTTCATCACCTGCGCTGACTCGCGCGTGGTGCCGGATCTTATTCTCGGGACCGAGCCGGGAGATCTGTTTATCGCACGCAGCATTGGGAACGTTGTGCCCATCACCGACCTGGATGTGGATGGGGTGACGGCGACCATTGAATATTCCGTCGAAGTGCTCAAGGTGCGGCACGCGATCGTGTGCGGCCATTCCGATTGCGGGGCGCTGAAGGCGGCGCTCGACCGCAAGAGCCTTACTAATCTGCCCAAGGCGCGGCGCTGGCTCGATCACGTGGAGGCGGCCTTCGCCTACAAGCAGCCGTTGAATCCTGCCGACGGCGAGAACTCGGAACTAGCGTCGCTGATCCGCGGCAACGTGGTGGCGCAACTCAAGAACCTGCACGCACAACCGCCGGTGGCACGGGCCGAGGCTGAGGGCCGGCTCACCGTGCATGGTTGGTATTACGACATTCTGACGGGGCGGATCGAGGAGTACGACGAGAAGCTGAAGAAGTTTGCGCCGCTTGCATAAGGCGATGCCAGAGATGGTGTACACATCTCGGACGCGGAGAAGCAACCGCAGGTCCTTCAACTGCTTCCGCCACGGCTGACTCCGCTCAGGATGACGGATTTGCGGTGATGAGGACTACTGACACAGCCCGCTACGCGTTCACGGCCATTCGCGTCAGCGTAAGCACCGTGATGTCGTCGTCCTGGCCGAAGTTGACGGCAGCTTCGGCGGCTTGTTCGGCGGTGGGACGGCTGGCGAAGAGCGTCTTGAGCCGGCCGAAGCTGTAGAGATCGCCGTTCTGGCTGCGGGCTTCAAGAAGCCCATCGGTGTAAAGCGCGAGCTGATCGCGCTCGACGAGCTTGATCCGGCTCTCTTCAAAAACAGCCTTGGGCAAAACGCCCAGCGGAAGCGTGCCCGGAAAGACAAGCTCCTCGTCGTTCACGTAAGGCGAGGGATGGCCGGCACAGGCGATGGTGCAGGTGCCGTCGCCATCCAGGCGCAGCGCCACTGCGGTGGCAAAGCCTCCCTGCAAGCGGCCGAAGAGGCGGCGATTGAGGCCGGCGAGAATTTCCGCGGGCCGCGACGTGGTCTCGACCAATGTGCGCACCGCGCCCACGATCATGGAAACCGCCATGGCGGCCTTCAGGCCCTTGCCGCTCACGTCGCCCAACACAATCAGCGTGCCGCCTTCTTCCAACGGAATGATCTGGAAGAAGTCGCCACCCACCTCCTGCGCCGGACGGTAGGCACTCGTCAAGCTGAAGCCGGCCAGAGCGGGCAGCGTTTCCGGCACCAGCACCTGTTGCAGCTCGCGCGCGTTCTGGAACTCGCGCTCCATGGCGTGTTGGCGGCGGCGGCTGTCGATGGTATAGCGAATGACCGCGTACACGATAGATAGAAAGAGCAGCGTGCGCAGAATCGTCGGCAGGCTGAAGTTGTTGCCGATCACGGTGAAGAGTGGCGCTTCAATCTTGTCGGCAAGCGTCCAGTGGGTGTAGCGAACCGCTTGCCCCGAGGCATTTTCCACCCAGTACACCGTCGCACTCAAAAAGGCGAAGATCGCGACCATCCAGCGGGCTGAATCCAGACGCTTGCGCTTGTAGATGGCATAGGCAACCAATGTCACCGGAATTCCTTCGAAGAGGACCGAAGGCAACGTTGTGATGGCATCGGTAATCTGCATTTGCACCATCGAAATGGTATCCGGATACAGAAAAGCCAAACTTCCGTCGATGGCGGCGGACGTAATCCCAAGGATCGCGGCCAGCCGTGTGTAGTACACCAGCCGGGGATGCTGGTGCAGTTGCAACAGCCAGATGAGCAGGAACCATCCCGCCGCTTCGCGAATTGCAATCGAAAATTGAACCAGGAAGAGAGCGACCGCAGCGGAATAGGGAAGGTCCAAGCCGATGAGCAGGGTGGCGACCGTGGGCATGAGGGCGTAAATGCTCATCCAGAACAGAAGCCACTGATCGCGATCGCGCAGCCACGCCAGGAAGCTGAGGATGGCGACGAGCAAATAAAGCGACGTGAGCGCGAAATCAAACTGCCGGCCGCGCAACCAATGAAAGTCCCGGTTCCCTTTCACGGCGGCGATGGCTTTGGGACTACCTATGACCGGCATTCCCTCAAAGCCGCCCAGATTGTCAGGGTCGTTTGAGGCGAGCGCCATCTTCCATACGCGCACGGCAAGCACGCCCGAGCGGATCGGTCCCAGGCCGTAGGTTTGCGGCGGGACGTTGAGATAGAGAACCGGGTGCGGGGGCAACGTGCCCAACTGCCCCACCTTGACGCCATTCCAGTAGAGCTCGTAGGCATCGTCGATGTGGGAAATATACAAGGCAATGTCCGGCTCCGCGCCGGGCGAGGGCGTGATGTGGATGGTGCGGCGATACCAGGCAAAGCCGGTGTAGCTGGGATGACCCTGCGCGCCCCAGGACTTGTCGGCGGTGAGCTGCTCCCAGTTGGAGTCGTCAAAGCTGGGAGCGGCCCACGCGGGGTCGTCACCCACGTGGAACTGCCATGGGCCGTTGAGCGCAGCCGTGCCTTTGCCGAGGCCGTCGATGACGAGCGTATGCGCGCCGGGAGCGGCGGGAGTTTGCGCCTGTCCGGCAACGGCCAGGAAGCAGGCAGCGAAGGCAAGGACAAAAAGGCTCAAGCCGTGAAAGTGGGAAGCTCGCGCAGGCATGCCGTCAATATACCGCGCGGGACGCGCGTTGAAACACATGATTTTTTTAGAGGCCGGGAGGCGGCTTAATGCACGCCCGGTGGCGGCGAGACGTGCTTCGCCGGCTTTTTGAACATCCACGCAGCGCAAGCGCAGATGACGGCCAGCACTGCGGTCCAACGAAAGACGTCGACGTAGGCGAGCATGGCGGCTTGCTGCTCCATCAGGCGGTAGATGAGGCCGAAGGAGCCGGGGCGCGCGCTCCCCTGTGCCATGCGATGGCCGAGATACTGGGCGATCATGGCTGATTTCTGTTGCAGCACGGCGCTCGAAGCCGGCAGGTGGGCGCTGAGATCGGTCTGGTGGAGATCGGCGCGGCGGACGAGAGCGGTGGTGGCCATGGCAATGCCAACGGACCCGCCGATGTTGCGCAGCATGTTGAAAAGGCCGGTGGCGTTGCCCATCTCCTGATTGCGAATGGTGCGCGTGGTCATGGTGGCCAGCGGAACGAAGACGAAGCTGAGAGCGAATCCCGTAAGAGTGATGGGAATCAGCAGCGTATAGGGCCCGATGGAAAGATTGACCGTGCCGAAGATGAACGAGCAGACGGCAAAGCCCAGAAAGCCGGCGCAGAGCAGCTTGCGGTTGTCGATGCGCGAACCGAGCACGCCGATGATGGGCGAGCCGATGAACGAGCCGATGCCGCGCGGGCCCACCACCAGGCCAGCGGTAAATGCCGTGTAGCCGAGAATCTCCTGGTAGTAGAGCGGCAGGATCGCGATAGTGATGTAAATGCACATGCCCAGCAGCGCGATCATGAAGCAGCCAGTGCGGAAGTTGCGGTCTTTCAGGATGTGCAGATCCACCAGGCCTTTGGGATGAGTCCAGGAGTGCCAGATCCACAAGAGGAGCGCGACCACCAGCGCGGTCACGGCCCAGCGCACCCAGACGGCGCTGAACCAGTCGTCCTCCTGGCCCTTGTCGAGAACGATCTGCAGGCAGCCGGTCCACACCACGAGCAGGCCGAAGCCGATGTTGTCGAAGGCGCCCACCTTGGCGTTCTTGATGTAAGGCGGATCGTGCACGAAGCGGCTGATCATGATCACGGCCAGGATGCCGACGGGAATGTTGATGTAAAAGGCGTAGCGCCAGCTCCATGTATCGGTGAGCCAGCCGCCCAGCGTGGGGCCGAGAACCGGCGCCACCACGATGCCGAGGCCGTAGGCAGCCATGGACATGGAGCGCTTTTCGATGGGGAAGCTCTCGAGCAGAATGGATTGCGAGAGCGGCTGCAATGCGCCGCCGCCCGCACCCTGCAGAATGCGCGCCACAAGAATGACTGCCAGCGACGGAGCCGCCCCGCAGAAGAACGATGCGATGGTGAAGAGAATGACGCAAATCAACAGAAAGCGCTTGCGGCCAAAACGCCGCGCGAACCAATTCGAAGCAGGCAGGATGACGGCGTTGGCGACCAGGTAGCTGGTGAGCACCCATGTGGCTTCGGAGTTCGACGCCGAGAGCGAACCGGCGATGTAGGGCAGCGCCACCGAGGCGATAGCGGTGTCGAGCACCTCCATGAATGTGGGCAGCATGACCGAGAGCGTGACCAGCCATGGGTTGACACCCTGGGTGAGCGGGTAGCGGGCGTGTGCGGCGGCCGTCGTCATGCGAGAAGGTTCAATTGAGGGTAACCGATGGGCCGCTGCGGCCCGTGTGACTTATACCACCGCGCTTGACACAGTGAGCCTGTCCCTTGATTCTTAACAGTTCCGCTTGTTTCTCAGCATCCCGCCCAGGAGGGCCTCAGGCTTTGCAAGTTCGCGTCTTCTACCACGACAAATGCTTTGACGGAGCTTGTTCAGCCTCGTTGTTCACGCGCTTTCATCGCGAGTGCATCGCACACGATGCCAGCTACGAATACCACGGGCTGGTGCACCGCGCCGGAGCGCTGTTCGATGAAAGCGAATTCACGGGCGACGAAAACGCCATCGTCGACTTCAAATACTCGCCTTCGCCGCGCATCACGTGGTGGTTCGATCACCACCAGTCAGCATTTTTGACGCCGCAGGATCACGAGCAGTTCCTGGCCTGCCAGCGCGACCCGGTTTGCGCGGCGCACAAGTTTTTCGATCCCACCTATGTTTCCTGCACCAGTTTCCTGGCGCACATCGCGGCCACGCGCTTCGGCTTCAACACCGCGCCCGTCGCCGATCTGATTCACTGGGCCGACATTGTGGACGGCGCGAAATATGAGAGCCCTGAATCAGCGGTGGAGATGGCCGCGCCGGCCATGAAGCTGACCCTTATCATCGAATCCGCACCGGACCCGCATTTCATCCCCCGGCTGATTCCGCTGCTCACCGAGATGCCGCTCGACAAGATTCTCGAACAGCCCTTCGTCGCGCCGCTGCTGCCGTCGCTACTCGAACGCCACCAGCAGGCCCTGGAGCTGATTCGCAGCCGCGCCGAGGAACGCGACGGGACGATCTTCTTCGACATCACCGATCATCCGCTGGAAGGTTTCAACAAATTCATCCCGTACTACCTCTATCCCAACGCCACCTACTCGATCGGCCTGTCCAAGTCGAGTTTTCGCACCAAGGTGGCTGTGGGATCGAACCCGTGGACCAAGGCCGATCCGGCAAAGATGGTGAACCTGGCGCAAGTCTGCGAGCGCTATGGCGGAGGTGGGCATGCGCGCGTGGGCGCCATCAGCTTCCCGCCCGATCAGGAGGCCAAGGCGCGCTTGGCGGCCGCGGAGATTGTTGCGGAACTGCGAAAGACAGGGATTAGAGATTAGTGATGGCGCCAACCGGCCGCCATTCATTCACTGCTTCACTTCTTCACTAACCACTAGCCACTTCGAACTGTGAACTACGAACTGTGAACTTCCCTTATGAGTGAATATCTCTTTGCCTACGGATCGTTGCAGCCCGGCCTTGCGCCTGAGGAGATCGCAGAGGCGGCGGCAAAGCTGCGGCCTGTGGGTCACGGTTTCGTCTATGGCGAGCTCTTTGAGCTGCACGGCTATCCTGGCGTCATTCCCGATTCCCGATCGAAGAACAGGATCAGGGGCACAGTTTTGGAGTTGCCGGAAGACACAGGCGTCCTGAGCCAGCTCGATGAGTACGAGGGCTACGATCCTGAGGATCCGGAGACCAGTGAATTCGTCCGCGTGCAGCACGCCGTGGAGTTGAGCGGGGGCGGCACTCTGGAGTGCTGGATCTATCGCTACAACCGGGAGCCGAAAACGTAGCGACTCGGCCCGCGCGGCTGGGGTTTGCGCAGAACTGCGGCGGCATGCGAAACGGGCAAACTCCGGTTTCTTGATTGCAAAAAAAGAACCTAAAGTCCCAACTCTCCCGCGCGTCTTTTCATGGCCTCAATGCAGAAGCCAATGTGAGCGTCGAGATCAACGCCCAGCTCCGCGGCTCCCTGCACGATGTCCTCGCGATGCACGCCGCGCGCGAAGGCCTTGTCTTTCATCTTCTTCTTCACGCTGGCAGTTTCCACGTCGGCGATGGCCTTGGTGGGCTTGACGAGGGCGCAGGCGGTGAGAAAGCCGGCCAGCTCGTCGCAGGCGAACAGCGCTTTGGCCAAATGCGAGGTGCGGGGGACGCCGGAGTACTGCGCGTGGCCCAGGATCGCCGTGCGCAGCTCCTGCGGCCAGCCGAGCCGCTCCAGTTCGCGCACGCCCATAAAGGGATGCTCCTCGGCCGTGGGATGGCGCTCGTAGTCAAAGTCGTGAAGCAGGGCGGTAGTGGAGTAAAGCTCGATAAGGGCGGCGCGATCATCACCAGCGAGCCCCAGCCGGTCAGCTTCCCGCTCGCCGCAGGCCACTACACAGGCCTCTACGGCCAACGCGTGCTTGCGCAGGCTCTCGCTCTGGGTCCATTCAGTCAGCAGGACCCATGCCTGTTCGCGGCTATGTGCGGAATTGGTCGCCGGGTCGGCCATCGAATTCTCCTGTTGATCATTATGGTTCGCGAATCGTCGGGTTTCTACGGGTCTGCCCGGGGTTTCTTCGGTTTGTCCCTAAGTTTCTACTTGACAATTATGGTTCACTTCGTTGACAGTAGCACCAATCGCAGTGCAACACGACTGCTCGGGACGCTCGCTCTGGCGCTCCGCACATAGCCAATGGCTACATCTCTGATCTGCGTGGAAACACGCGAAGTGGTGCGGTGTGAATACTGCAGGTTGATGCAGTATCGAACCAACAACTCCCTTTGTAGAAGGTGCCACAAACCCCTCGATTTCGAGGAACCCCCACAATTAGCTCCACAACTGGTCACGAGCCATCCTGTGCCCGACTGTACCGACGCCGGGTCGCAGGTGGCAGGACAGGTGCGGGATTTGCGCCGGGCACG
>CAVSQE010000018.1:0-20009 GCA_963729915.1 uncultured Acidobacteriota bacterium
GCTCGGAGAGGTCGCAGGCAATCGCGATATGGAGTGCCGTCGCGCACTCCCAATCTTTCCGTGGACGACGGAGATACTTGGCTAGCTGCTTGACAATGCCAGGATACTTGAATCGATGGGCGTACGAGGAAACCCGCCGTGCCAGTTCCCAAGTTGTCTTTCTCTCAATCGAATGTTTCACCAACCGTGGTAAGATGGCCGTGTTTACGGCACCCTCGTCGATAAACAGGAGCAGGCTAGGGTTCAGTTCGACAAGATAGCGCTGCAACTCGCGCCGAAGTTCGCCTATCCATATCGCGGTCGATGACAGTTGCTGCGGTATGCCAGCGCCTTGGTCTCCGGCCACAGAGATCAGGTTTCGAATGCTGGCCGTCGTTAATTGCTGCGAGATGCACCACGAGGCCGCGAGAAATTCCGCGTAGCTCCAATTGGTCCACACCAAGACATCGGGGCTCTGGAAGCTAAATAAGGAGGATGCGAGAACCTCGCGCAATTCAGTGGGCGTGAACGTCGATTCGAGCAAATCTCTGATGCCGTTAGAGTGCTCTCGGGCAAATTCGCATCAGCAGCGTTAGGGTGTTGGATAAATCGTCGGTCGCAGAACACACTCATCGCAGCAATGCGCTCGATCACGACCATCCTTCGGTCGAGCGAAACGTTCGTCAGACGATGGCCTTCAAGCACATCGGCATTGTGTTCCCCCGCCAGATATCGGCAACCCTGTTGGTACATCGCCACATGAGTGTCAGGAAGTCGATCGTGCTCCGCGAAAATCCCGAAAATCATCTTTAGTGTCAATGGCCGAGCTGCAAACGTACTGGCATTGGCACGATGAATTTCCGCTAGCAGACGATCTACCTGGATAGCATGTTCAGCAGCGGCGCTTTCGATATCACGCTGGCGAAGCGGTGCAAGGTTGGCCTTACAGAGGTTGGTTTCAAACCCTCTTACTAGAGCGATTCCGAGTAAATCCGGCCAGAAGGCCGGTCGGCAGGTGATCCGGAGCCAAAGACGCTGGAGAGGCCATCCGGCTAGCGCCTTGCTCAGAAGACTGGACCAGGTGTCCACCTTGAGAAGAGCCTCGTCGAGGCTGTCGAGAAACAGAAAGAGTTCCGCTGCATCATCCGCGATCCATGATGTAATCTCTGGCGAGGCGAGAAACTGCTCCGCCGTCACGTCTGAACCGAAGTCACGCAGAGAACGAAAAATTACATTTCTGGGTTGCGGGACGGTTGTCCGAATCCGTTCGCACTCTTTTCGAAGAACGTCGGACTTCCCGATGCCAGCATCCCCTAGGAGAATGCAGCAACGCCGGTTGAAGAATTCTGTCAGGGTAAACAAGCCCGGATTGGAGTATTGCTCGAAACGACCGTCTGGGTCGGGAAGAAGCCCATCCGAAAGCGATAGCGTAGCGCCTGCAGGTAGAACATATCGCGGCCAATTATGGTCCAAATCGGGTAGGCACATGGCAAACTCAGTTTCTGATGGACATTTGATTGTAAGCGGGTTACCGCTGATGTCTCAGAACCAAAAAGCTGCACATTGGACTTTCCATGAATGTTAGTCCTGGCATACGCCATTAGCTACAGAATTCCTCTGCGTCAATCACGCGACGGCCATCTCCTGTTTGTCAGGTTCAATTTCCACCTTCGTGCGCAGCCGCACATTGAGCGCGTCCAGTATCCGGATGGTACGTTCCAGCGTGATGCCGAAGTATTCGTTGCGCTCGTCGCGCGAAACCTGCGACTCGTGAACGCCGAGCCGCTTGGCCAAATCGCGCTGCGAGATTCCCTGGGCAATGCGCAGCGAAATCAGCATCTGACCGAGTCCGCGGAGGTTCTCCAACTCGTCAAACTCGCCCCGCTTCAGCCGCTCGTAGCTCTCCACTTCCTCTTTCAGTTGCAGGTGGAAGGACTCGATGGGATCGATGACGCGCTTGATCTCGTCGTCGGACAAGCCCTGTGGCCTTGAGCCGGTCCCGATGCTCGGCGAGCCGGCCGCGTTCTTCCTCAAGACGAGTGGTTGCGAGTTGGTATTCAGCTTCGTTGCGAATCATGACGGTCCCCCATATTTGATCTTTACGATGCCCCGCGGCTTGCCGTCCCGGCGCGACTGGCGGAAGGCGGAAGGAAACTCAAGTTCATGGCCGAACTTGTCGCGGATGCCGCTGCCGAGGCCAAGTCCGGGCACGTGCGGATATAGTTCGACCCGATAGCGATGCCACATGGGAAGCTGGCGCTTGGGATAGCCGCGATAGGGTCGGCGCGAGGCCGGGTCCCAGGTCCATACCTTGTACGGATCGAGGCGATTGAGCTGCTGCGTCAGCGCGCCCGACGCGAGCGATTTCAGGTCGCACACGAAGTATCCGTCGATGTCGTTGGGATGGTCTTTGTCTTCCACGAACGAGCCGTCGGCGAAGATTTCGCGGATGCCAACCTGCCAAAGCTGGCGGGCGAGAATCTCCAATCCGCCGACAAGTTGCTCGCGCCAGGCGGCATCCCAAGTCGAATCGGTGTTCTGCTTTCCGCCGCCGCGCACGAGCCCCGATTGGCGCAGTTCATCGAAGGAGAGCTCGTAGTCTCCTGGCGGCAAAAGGCCGTCGCTGTCGAAGGGAGGAATGATTGGCATACAGAAAACCCTTCTCTAGGCAAAATAGCCTAGCATGACAAATATGTCAAGTATGACTATTGAGTGGTGTTGGGTGCTATTCCCTATCCTGCTCAATAGATGATGGTTAATGGACTCTGAATTCTTTCGCCAGACGCGTCTGGCGAATTCAGATTGTCCAGACACCGTCTGGAGAATTGGCTGAATTTTGGTGCGCTCGATTCAGATTTTTCAGACGCTCGTCTGAAAAATCAGGTCAAGGCAATTTCAGGGGCCAATAGCGCGCTCTGGCCGATCTTGAGCGCGGAGGTCTTGGAAATGTCGGTGCTGAGTTGCGGGGCGAGTTGGGCGAGGTTGTTGGTGAAGATTTGCGCGTCCTGCGAGGCGCGGGAGACGGAGACATAGGCAAAGCGGGTGTTGATGAGTTCCGGGTGAACGTTGGTGTCCATGTTGACCAGAACGCGCTCCGAGGTGAGACCCTGCGAACTGTGCGAGGTCACGGCGTAGCCGTGATCGAAGTGCCGCATCTCGGCCGGATCAAAGGTGACCGCCCTGTCCTTGCCGCCGTCCATGCGGACGGTCATTTCGCCGTTCTCGCCGATCTTCTGCACGGTTCCAAGGTCGCGGTTGGCGACGCCTAGTTCACGATTCGGCGCGGTGAATTGCAGGCGGTCGCCCACGGCAAATTCGCGCTCGATCTCGCGGTAAGCGGAGATACCGTGCAGCCGGGCAGGATCGTAGGTGACTTGCTGGCCATCCGGTTTCTCGACGGTCAGCAGATTCGATTTTGGATCGGTCGAAACCACTCGCGCGTAGCTGCGCTGCTCGATGCCGAGGGTCTTGCTGCCACGCTGGTAGTGAAGCACGTCGCCAACCTCATAGCGCGCGGCCCAGGCGCGGTCAGCGCCGGTCATATCGGAACGCGGCGCAAGCACGCGCATGGCGTGGTTTTCGGATTCGACGATGCCGCGTTCCTGCAACTCCGAGCGGACCGCCTGATTGATCGCGCGGCGCGAAGCATTGTCGGGAGAAACGATGATGGTGTTGGCCGGATTGTCGGCATAGTTGCGGGCAATCGAGGCGATGCGCTTCTCGGGATCGGCAATCTCCGTGACGCGGCCCTGCTGTTCGAGAAGCGCGACGCCTTCGGCAACTTCGCCGCGCGATAGATGCTCGACGGCGCGCAGCAACTCCGGGTCTTTCTGGCGGACAATCTGATCAAGTCGCGCCGTCTTCATTCCGGCATCGACCAACTGCTCGAAGGGTTTTCCGGCTTCGACGCCTTGATGCTGGCGCGTGTCGCCAATGAAGAGAACCCGGTCGCCAGGATCGAGTTTGGCGAGGAAATCGCGCACCTGTTTGGTGCTGGCGAGACTCGACTCATCCACCATATATAGGTGGCGTTCCGGTGTCGGCTGCTTATGCCGGGCGAGGAAGCCTTGCAGCGTATCGGCATTGATGCCGGCATCGCGGAGCTGATGCGCGGCGCGGGAGGTCGGGGCGAAGCCCTCGACAATCATCCCGCGCTGCTCGGCGGCCTCGCGCACGGTTTTGAGCGCCGTGGTTTTTCCCACGCCGGCGCTTCCTTGCAAGCCCTGGATTCTGTCGCGCGAGGTCAGAATCTCTTCCGCCGCCGAGCGTTGCGAGGAATTGAGAATCGGGTATTGGGCGGTATGCGCCACGGCCTGCTGAACGGGCATGATCTGTTCGGCGCGGCCTTGCCCCTGGCGCATCTGCCGCAGGATTTCCTTCTCAGCATGGATGGTTTCCGCCGTGGTGAACTGCCGCGCGGAACCGTGCTTCGTCGCGGCGACAAGTTGAAATTCGCCGGAGGCCAGACGCTGTTCAACGCTCGCGCGAACCTGCGCGTAGGTCGTTTCGCCCATGCCGCGCCGCAAGGCATCGCGGAAGAGGGCGCGCTCATCGGTGACAGCCTCGCGCTCGAAGCTGCGTTCGCGGGCAAAGGTCACTGCTTCCTGGGCGGCCTTCTGCGCTTTCTCGGGAGCGCGTTCGGCGGATTTCTTCTGGCTACGCTCGCGCGCCGCGGCCACAACCTGATTCGGCTGATTGCCGAACTCGGCGGCCAGCTTGCGGTGCGCCGCGAGCACTTCGGCGGGCGACTGAATCTGCTTCTTGTCGCGCGTGGCATGGGCGGCGATCTCCGCCGCCTCGTAGCCGGAGAGACCATTCTGCTGCATGTGTGCGAGGATCTGATTCTGGCGCTGGCTCGAAGCGTCAAGATACTCCTGCGAATATCCTTTGATCTCCGGTGCGCCGCTTCTGCCGGGCGCGATCTCGTAGCCCAGTTCGCGCAACCGGAAGGTCAACTCCGACTGGTAGACGGCAGTGGCGAACTGCTGCGACTCGAAGAAGCCGCGCTCCTGGAGCGCCCGCGTGTCGTTCCGATCCGCGCGCTCAGTGACATTGAAGATGACGGCGTGGGTGTGAAGCTGCGGCGCGGCGTAGCCATCGACGGGCCGCGATGTGTCGTGCTCGAATTTTGCGACGATGAATTGGCCGGTGGACTCGGCGGGCCGATTGCCGCCGAGCCGCGCTTGCGTGTACCGCTCCAACTCGCCGAGAGCGGTCGTGACCGCCATGCGGTGAGCCTCGCGGACCCGGCTGTCGCCGCCAACAAGGGCGGTCAGCGAAACCGACTTCGGCGCACTGAAGGTCGCATCCCACCCGGCGCGATGCTCGACGGATTTGATTGTCTTTCCATTGGCGTCCTGGTACTCGAAGGACTGCCGATGCTGGACAAGTTGCTCGCCGGTCTGCGGGTGCTGACCTTCCGAGAGCCGGTGGAACTCATCGCGCTAACGGCTCCGGCGAGGCCGTATTTCTCGGCAAGCTGGCCCTGCCATTCGCCCTGCACGGTCTGTCCCTGGCTCCAATAACTTTGGTCCGGCGAAGTGAATTCCTGCTTGTGGTAGTTTTCGAGTTTGCCCGCGGAAAGGGCTTTCGAGATTTTCAGCATGGCTCAGTCTCCCAATGAAAATCCGCTCTGAATGGCTTCGGCGCTTTCTTCGATGGCCTCCGGCTCTGACGGTTTCTTCGCCAGCGTCTTCGGATCGAAGCCGAGTTCATCGTCGTCGAGCGGGCGCGGCACGAAGGCCGGTTGCGTTGCCGGGATGTCGTGGTAGGCAAATGAGAAGCAGGCGACGTAGTTGCCGAGCTTCAGGTATGCGTGCCGGTCGGGCAGGCCGGAGATTTCCGAGTCCATCACCAGTGGCTCGACCTGGCGCTCCAGCGTGAAGTTTTTCCCCGTGCGGCTGCCATCGAAATGCGTCTGCCGCAGCCGCTCAATCTCCACTTTGCCGATGGCGCTCGATACCCACTCGGCGGCCTTCGGCTCGGTGGTTTTGAGGAAGATTTTCGTCGCTGGCTGCGAGAGCATGACCTCGGCCATGTGGCCGTAGATGTACTCAAGCTGCGCCTTTCCCTGGAAGCCCAGCACAATCGGATTTTTCGATTTGCGGTTCTCGGTGATGGCGGTGTGGAGTTGCGGCAGACCGTTGCAAGCTGGCCAACTCGTCCAGCACAAACCAGACCGGGTGCTGGCCTTCCTTCGGTTCATTCAAGAGCCGCAAAACCAGCAGGTCAATCCACAGACTGTGCAGCGGGCGCAATGCCTCGCGCTCGCTGGGTTTCGAGGTCAGAAAGATCCAGCCCTTCCGGTTCTCAGACCAATCGGTGGCGCTCCAGTGATTCCGGGTTTTGTCTTTGCGCGGCAGCATTCGCAGGCTGTCGGCGATCAGTCCGAGCGAGGCCAATACACCGTTGCGCTGCTGCTGCGCGCCCTTGGCAATCATCGTTGCCATCTCGGTATTCTGGACGCGGCGGTCGATCTCGTCGGGGTTGGCCATCCACTCGACAAGCTCCTCGGGCGAGGGGCCGAAGGTCAGCAGATGAGCGAATATCTTCTGCGGCGTTTCGGTAAAGAACTCGCCCTTCTTGTCCGTGGTCGGCTGGTAGAGCGAGGCCGCAATCGCCTTGGCCTCGGCGCGGCGGCGCAACTCCTCGGACGGCCCCCAGTAAGGGCAGCGGGCGTCCAGAGGATTCAGAATGATGTCGCCGTTCTTGCTGTCATAGAACCGCTGAACGAACTCGCAGGCCGGATCGTAGACGATGGCCGAATGACCACGTTCTTTGATCTGCATGAGTATCTGCATGATGAGCCGGGTCTTGCCCGCGCCGGTGTCGCCCATCAACTCGATGTGCTGCCCTTCGGCGAGCCGGGGAATGCGCATGAGCTTCTTCGATTCGATGGTTCTGAAGCCGACGCCGTCGCCCTTCACGGCGCGATTGAATCCGGTTGGCGTGACGCGAACCGGGCCTTTGAGCAGGCGTCCGTACTTCATTTCCCGGAACCGCTCCACATCTTTGCGCGCGGCAAATGGGAGCACGCTCAAGAGCACAACAAGCCCGGCGAGAAGTGGCCAGCGGAAGACTCCGGCGACGCTGTGCCCGCCATAGACGAACTGCTGAAGATAGGCATGAAGCGGCCCATTCCGGTAGACGGTTTTCGGTCCGCGATAGAGGTAAACCAGCCCGGCGGCGCGGGCGCTCCTGGTCAACTGAAGTGGCAGCGGTCGTGCAAATTCAATCGTCGTCACGCCCGGTTCCACATCGGCAGCGGCGGCAGGATGCGCATGAAGATGGTCATCCGAAACGTCGAGAAGCTGGTACTGGCCGGTCTGCTTCAATCCGGTCAGCGCGCCGGACTGAATGTACGGCCAGAGGTCGTAGCGTTCGAGCGGCGACATGAACACACCTATATAGATGCGCAGAAATACAGCGGTCAGAATCAGCGCCAGCGTGATGGCCGCATAGCTATAGATGGGAGCCTGCGGCGGCGTAACGATTGTTTCCTTGCGTCCCCAATGCGTGGTGTTCATAGCTGTTCCGTGCTCCTTTCCGCATAGCTGGCGACAGCGTCTTCCGCCGCCTTGCGCTTGTTTGCCTTCACGTAGCGAAGCATCTCCTTGAACTGATCCGCGGTCATTTTGTCACCGCGCAGAAGCGGTTCGAGTGTGTTGATGAGCAGCAACCGGAGTCCCGCAATTTCTCCTATGGCCGCCAGAGATTGCAATTGACTCGTGCCACGGCCAAGTTCGCGCAACACCAGATCGCGCAACCACTCGCCAACGGCTTTTCCTTCGGTGCCCGCAGCGGCATCGACAGCAGCAGCTTCGGTAGCTGTTAGCTTGGTGTTGAGTGAACGGTTGCGGCATTCGCGCCCTTTCACAGCACCTTTGCGGCGCTTCATTTCGTTGCCCAGAATTGGCATATGAAATCTGCTCCTTTCGTCAAAATCGCGTGGAGCTTATGAGTTCCCGCGATTTCACAACCTGTTTCTTTTCTGTCGGAACCAATTGGCTCCCGCAGGGAGCTAAACAGTTCCCTATGAGGGATGGAGTATCGAAAATTCTTCCGGCGCGCAGCGCCGCAGTGGTCCGGGCAGGAAAGCGAAGGCAAATCATGCCTTCGCTCCCACTGCGACTGCCGCTTTCGATGCAGGCTTTGAAGGCGCTTCAGCGGCTTCGGAAGCAGGCGCGCGACGGATGCGCAGAGTCGGCGTGATGCGCTGCGCTTCAGGACGACTGAAGGAACTCCTGAAAGTCGCGGTCTTTCGAGAAGACATAGGCAAGCGCCTGCTCGACAACATCGTCGGCGGAAGCATGGATGAATGCGGCATACTGATCGACCTGCAATGCGGTCGTATCAGTCAGTCGAATCGATGCGCTGATGTGGCGGGTTTGTGTGACTTCAAGCAGTGGCATATCGGTCTCCTTTGGGCTGTGGAATCAGGCCGTCTTTCGACGGGCAATCATGCGTTGTGCGGTGGCCGCAATCTCCCGCGCACGAGCGGAGCAAAGTGCGGCGGGAATCTCGAAGCGGCGGCGGACTTCAAGCATGGTGATGATGTCGTCGATGGGGATGCCATCGGCCAAGCCAAAGGCGGGCCGAGGCGACATCGACGGTGCGTTGGGCGTAGTAGAGAGGATCGGATTTATCGGCGCGGCGCGAAGCAAGCTCCCGCGTCAGCTTCGCGGCGTCCATATCGTGTGCAAGCTGCGCGCAAACCCAGGCCCAATCGTCTTCGGAATGGGAGTGCTTGACTTGAATGGGCGGCTTCTTCCGTGCGTTTCCGCAGAGCGGCAGCACGGAAGAGACCGCGATATTCTCAAGCCGAAAATCGGCTGGACCGTAGATCGCATCGGCTGGGTATTCGACCGCGACAGGATGCGCGGGAGAATACTTGCAGTTGAGGAAACCGGGGACGCGCAGCACCCGGTTTCGGTCGGTGCAAGCGGGATCGCCGCCGAAGGCCTGGGCGATCAGCTTGAGCGTCTGTTCCTGACGCTCGAAGTCGAAGCCGGCGACTCGCCAGAGCGCCTGGTATTTGCCCGGCGAAGTCGAGATGATCGCGGTCGGCGTGGGAACCAGATCGGACGCCCGCAGCGCAGCGAGCCGGGCGTCGCCGTCGTCATCAATATCTATATAGATGTGGCGGACGGATGCGATGCACTCCTTGGTGCGCTTGCGGCTGCCTGCGTGGAGCGGATTGGCCGAGACATAGATGTTTGCGCCGTTGTCATTCTCGAAGTTGAGCCAGGCCATATAGCGCGGCGCGAGAACCTGTTCAACCGTTACCACGCGCTGCTGTGGCCGGGGCGCATCTTCCCGGCGCAGCAGGAGCGCAATCGTTTCGCACGACGCGAACGAACGGGTGAGGAAGTTGGCGGCAATTCGGTTCATAAGCTGACCTCTCAAGAACGCGATTCCACGGGACGTTTCCAGTAGGAAAGCCCGGACGATGCCGGGCTTTCACCGTGAGGGGAGCGGCCTACTCGGCCGCTTCGTCGAAGGGCAATCTCCTCGTTGGCTTCCTGCTCTTCCGCGGCGGCCTTCTCCGCGCGGTCGAGCTTGAGGATGGAGTTGACGCGAATCGAGTCGGTGCGGACCGGCTTCTTCGCCTTCTTGGGCGTGTACTCGGAGTGGCGAATCTCGCCCTCGATCTGGATGTGCGCGCCCTTCTTGAGCGTGGCCGCGAACTCGCCGAGTTTGCCGAAGACGATGGAGCGATGCCACTCGGTGTGCGAGATGTATTCGCCGGACTCTTTGTCCTTGTAAGAGGTCTTGGTTGCGAGTGAAAGGGTGGTGAACTTCTGGTTGTTCTTGCCGGTGCGAACTTCGGCATCGCTGCCGAGGAAGCCGATGAGGATAGCTTTGTTCTGATACATGATCGTGTCTCCGTTTTTGAATTCCCGATCTGCTCGGGTCACACCTTGCGAAGCTATGCGAGTGGGCGCGACTCCCAAGGCCGAAGCTCTGCATTTAGGGAGGGGCCATCGCAGATGGAAACCGTAACCCGGAGAGGAGTGCGGAGCAAAGCAGAAGAGCGAGCCTGCCGCAGGGCGTCGCAAAGGCCCCGAAGCAGTGACCGAGCAAGTGACGGAATGGAACCGGGGAGACACGCATCAGAACAATGCTATCTCTCCGCTTCCTGGCGATGCCATTCCCGGCAAACCAGATCCACTTCCTCGCGCCAGACCTCTGGACAAAGAGCCGCATCTCGCACCCGCCATCGCGTGTCTTCCGTTCGGCGTGGTCACGCTCAAGAGCGCACAGCAAGGGCGAGATTCCGTTTGCTCACACCGTGCCCAAGAAGGCTGTTCATAGCCGTGCCTCCGATTCGCGTTTCCATCCGTCAATCCGCGCCGAATTCACGCCGCGGCCGCGGAGGAAGCCCGGTAGATTTCCTCTGTCTCGAAGGACTGCTCCGCGTGGCTGTAGCCATTCACGGTGATCAGCTCGCGCACTCGGCGCCGGCCCGTGGAATCGCGTTCGCAGTAGAGAACAAAATCGACTGCCTTTCCGGTCTGTGACCGGATGAATTGTTGATTGAGATTGGTCCTGGCGCTGAGCGCCATATCCGCCAGCCGGTCGAGCGCATCCAGCGCGGAATCCGCGTGCAAGTCGAGAGCGTTCCGCCGTGGCCGGTGTTCATCGCTTGCAAGCAGGTCATAGCCGCATTCGTCGCGGATTTCGCCCATGATGATGCGGTCGGGACGATGCCGCAGAGCGGCGGCTACAAGCTGGCTCGGCGTGACGGCAACCTGGCCGGGAATCGCGGCGACGGCCTCCCAGCGAACGGCGTTGGGATGGGCGATCTTCAACTCGGCCGGTTGCTCGATCACAATCAGCCGCTCTTGCATGGGAACATGGTCGAGCAGCGCTTTCATCAGCGTTGTCTTTCCCGAGCCGGTTCCACCGGCGATGATGCCGTTCTTCCGTTCTGCAATCAGCTCGTACAACTGCATCCCGGACATGGGCCGGAAGACTGCCCGATGCGACCAGTTCATCCGAGGTAAACCAGCGGTTGAATTTGCGAACGGTAAGCGTCGGGCCATAGATCGAAGAAGGCGGGCCGACAACGGCCACGCGCGAGCCATCGGGCAAGCGCGTATTGAGGATCGGATTCTGGCCCGTTAGGTCCTGCCCAAGAATGCGCGCGACACGCTCAATGGCGGCCTGCAAGCGGTCGTTCGTGTACGGCGTGCGAAGTTCGATCTGTTCGACGACACCATCGCGATCCGCGAAGACTCCCGTCGTCCCATTGATCATCAGATCGGAGATCGACGGGTCGAGCAGAAGCTCGCGCAATTCTTCGGGAAAGAACGGCAGAATCAGATCGTAGCTCATCGCGTCGCTCCCTGTAATGTCTGTACCGGCTTGCATCCGGCGTCAATGGATCGACAGAGACGCGGTTTTCGTGGAACTCGGTGATGGTCAAACCCAGCGGATTGATGAACTCGTACTGCGGATAGACGCGGGCCTGATCGCTGACCTGTTTGGGATTCAGATAGTAGGTGATGCTGAGCAGCCAATGCTCCGTCCGCGGCTCATGGGAATTCTCCGCCGAGTAGAAGCGATCAATCGCCATCAGGGCTGTTCCACGGGCGATGCGCGCGCCTTGGACCATCTCTTCCGACATGGACGTAATGGTCACGTTCTGCACCTGCACATCGCTCGATTCGATCTGGCCTGCCGTGACCTGAGAGACGAGGTGATTCGCGTTGTCGTCGCCCATCAAGCGCGAGGCCAATGCCTGCGAAAGAAAGTAGTAGTTGAGCGGGTACTTCTTCGCGATTACGTCGCGGTTGACGGTGTAGCGGTAGTTCGCCCAATCGGTCAGATAGGTGCGCACTTCGCCTTCGCGCGGACTGTAGTTCAGGTCGGAATACTGGATCGCCTGGGCGCGGCCCATCTCGTCGATGCGGATGTAGCGATTCGCTATCGGTCGGCGCGCCAACACCAGGTTCATGCCGAGCGAAGCGAGCAGCATGACCGTGCCACAGGCGAGGATGAGCCGGTAGGCTTTCCGCTCGGCATAGTGCGACGCATAGACTTCGTTGCCGATGTGATCAACGAGCAGCGATTGCTGCGGGCGTGAGAGGTGCTTCATGGAGTTGTGCGTGCGGCATGGGGAGCACTTATCCTTTCTTCAAGCGTGAGAAACAGGCTCACGGTGTAGATCAGGACCACGATGAATAGGCCGATCAAGAGCACCGCGAGCACGGTACCGGAATGGGCTTGGAAAGCCTGAGCCGGCGAAAGAGCAGGAAGCTGAAGAGATAGGTCCACATCACGCCCTCCTCAACCGGCCATCATGGCAATGGAAGCAACCGCGCCGCCGACCTTGGAGACGCTGTCAGCCATTCCCGCCGTGCCGCCAAAGATCGCCTGCGTCATGCTCGGGATAAAGAGCATGTTGATGATGAAGGCGAGATAGACCATCGTGCAGGGAATCAGGTTTGCCAGCCACATCTCCATCGAGTAGGTTCCGTTGAAGGTTTGCTGAATGAAGGTATTCAGGAAACCGGCCCACACGAAGATGAAGGCGGCGGCCACGGCGCGGATCATCGCGAAGCTGAGCAGCACGTCGAGGAAGTGGAAGAACTTCCCGCGAAATGTTCTGGTCATCAGCAGCGGAATGAAGACCGGACCGAAGAGCGCCGTGACGCCATAGAGGATGAACGAAGAGCAGTTGATCAGGAACAGAATCGCCGATGCCACGCCCATCAGACGCCTGGACGTAGAAGTAGCAGAGAATCTGGACCGGAGCGGTCAGCGACGGCATCGGCGTGTTGTCGCCAGCCGTCTTCAGAAGCTGGAGCAGATTGTCGAGCGAACTCTGGTCGAATGCCGCAACCATCGCCTGGGCGATATAGCTGAAGAAATGGTTGAGTCCGAAGCTCGCGCCGGGCAGCGGATTGACCCAGTAATTGATGAGCAGGCAGCAGACGATCAGCCGCAACAGAAAGTGCGTCAGATCGCCTGCGCGAACCGGATGCGCATGAAAGCGCAGACGGTCATCCCGGAGGTGTTCCAGTTGATGACCATGTTGATGAGCGTGAAGAGGGCGATGCAGCTCAACTCGGTCAATCCAAGCTGCGTCAATACGCCGCCGTTTTGCGTGGTCAGATTCGTCAGATTGTTGGTGAACTGGTAGAGCCAGTCCACGCCGGAACTTGTGCTCGGTAATGCCTGGGCCAACAGCGTCGGTGAAATCATAGTCGTCACCTCGTAGTGGAATGGGCGGCGCTGGCCAGAATGGCCAGCGCCGCCTGGGTTCAACTCACGGAAGGTAGGTCTGCCAGGTATTGCTTTCGCTGGCAGCACTGACATTGTTCGTTGAGCGTTGCTGCTGCACGAAGGCCGCGGTATTGATGTCTTCGACGGCGGCATTGCGCCGTTCCATGTTGGCGACGGTCATCTGCCCGGCAAGGCAGGATTGAAGCGTTCCCTGCGATTGCATCTCGCTCAACTTCTGAGCCTCGGCCGCGTTCAAAAGATTGAGCTGCTGAACCTCGCTGTTCGTGCCGCTCGAAATGTCGAACTGACTCGAAAGAAGCGAGGAATTGGCCGTTGAGTTCTCGGTTCTGTTGGTCCGGTACTGGCCCACTGCGGTAAGGCAGTCGGGCGAGATGGAATCCGACGTTTCGATCATGGCAAGCTGCGAGATGCGCGCGCTGCCAAGCGACTGTCCCGCGAGGTAGCTGCTCGTGCCGCTATTCATCGAGACCGTGGCCGTCTTCCACGCCGTGGCCGAAGTGGAAGGGGCGTTGCTGTTGAGCGCGATCTTGATGCCTGCCGTCTCGCCAAACATATTGGCGACGTTTGCGTTTTCAAGTTTGTGCAGCGTCGTTTGCCACTGCTGCTTGAGCGAGAAATGTGTGATGTTGTTTTTGACCATGTTGTACTGCATCTGGAGCGTGGTCAGTTGTTGAATCAGGCTGGCGTAGCTGGTCGGGTCGAAGACGATGTCGCCGATCCCGAAGAGCGCGAAGCTGGGTGTTGCGGTCAACAGAACAGCGGCAGTGATTACGAGCCACTTGCGCTGCTTCTTGAGTTGAATTGCCATACTACCTCCTCGTTGTTGGTTGAATTGGCTGCCGCGCCGCGTCATAGCCCTTCGTCGAGTAGCGCGCGGGCAATCCGAGGAATGACGACGATCCATTCCTCGCCCGCCTCCTCGATGGCTTCGGCCAGGGTGCAGCCAAACTCTTCGAGCCAGTCGGCACGATTGAGCACAAGCGCCACTGTCACCTTGTCGCTCAAGTTGAACGCTGCCCACGCATCATGACCGCGATGCATGGCGCGGCGCGAAACCTCAATCAGATGCCGCGATCGTTCGCTCTGCTCAATCATGGCCAGTCTCCGGCTCTACAGGGTTGGGTCCATGCGATGTTCCGCATAGGACGGAATCAGAATGTCGCGGCCCACATAGACGCGGGCGCGCGAGCCTTCCTTGAGGGTGATGACCGGCAGGCGGTTGAGAAAGTGATTCAATATCTGCTCGCCTTCGCTTGCCGTCTGCTCCGAGATGCCGTTGCGAATCTCGGTGGAGGGATCGAGCACGCTGCCGTTGTTGCCGATCTGCGCAAGGCCGCCGATACCGCCGATGGCGGCGGCAGCGGCGAAGGCCTGGAAGTATCCGTGATCGACCTTGGTGGCAAGTCCCGTCGTGCCCAAGCGGATCGAGCCCGATGTACTTGTCGAAGTCGAGCGAGAAACCATCCGGGCAGACGGCGCGGTGGAAGGTGACGAACATCTTGCGCTGCTGGGCGTTGCCCACGCTCTGCACGGTGCCGATCAGGCGCGTGCCTTGCGGCATGAGCAGTTGTTGATGGTCGTGCGAGTAGTAGTCGGTGGTCAGCATGACCAGAATCGGCCCGTTGAATCCGCCGTCGATGTGGTTGGTGACGACGCCTTCGAGAACCGTTCCCTCGAAGATCCGATAGAGCCGGCCCTGATACTGGTCAAACGGATACGGCCCCATCGGGTCGGTTTTCGTGTTTGCCGCAGGCGATTGCTCCGATGCTGCCGCCGCATTGGAACTCTTCTGCGACGGCGCGCCGCCAGCGGTTAGTGCCCTCTTCCGATTTCACGGAAGACGGCGCTTCTGCGCGTTCCGCAAGCACGGTGGCCGTCTGCGGATTCGGTGATGAGCGAGTTCGCAGTTTCTCCAGTGTGCGCAAAGTCAATCGCCATCGTGTCACTGTTGATGGCGTCCTGCTTCTGCCTTTCACGCGCCAGTGCCCGTTGCTTGGCTTCGGCCTGCGCCTCGGAGACATTCGAGGTGCGCTGCGGCGCATTGGAACTCCCGCCGTAGATCGCATCCCGCTGCGCCGCTGTCATCGGCGCGGCGTTGGTCGATTCGGGGCCGGGCGTGCCCTCGGTGTTCTGGAATTGCTGCATCGCCGCAAGCAACTCTTGCTGACGCTGCTTTTCCTCGGCATCATGCTGCGCCTGCAACTGCTGCTGTGTCTCGAAGCTCGATACTTGCTGCGCGCTGGGCGAGGTCGGGCGCATCGGCAGCGCGCTTGTTGGTGCCGTCTTTTTGTTGCCGCGCAGAAGGCTGGTTACGTTGGCGATGCCGAGTATGGCGAGAATCGCTACCAGCGCGATGACCACCGGCATACTCTTCTTGAGCGGCGGCTTCGCATCCGGCTGTTCTGGAATTGTGGCGGGCGTATTTGGAGTCTGTTCCGTCATGGCTACTTTGCGCCTCCCTCGCGATGGAATTCGACTTTCTGTTTGCCGATGGCCAGATACCCGTGCTCCAACTGCTTCGGCACGGTGTAAAGCCCACCGTTGAAATCGAAGTTGATGAGCGAGCCTTTGCCGTCCTTCAGCTCGTAGAGCGCAGGCGTTTCCTGGAACTGGCCGCGCAGGTAGGTGAACTTGTCGTCGCGCCAGATTTGCTGGAGGCCAAGTTCCTTTCCTTTGCGCTCGTCCCACACGAAGTCGAAGTGCAGCGAGCCGGGGTATTCGCTGCGGTACTGCTCAGCCTTCGTCTGCTTCGGCTTTGAGTTCGGCCTCCTGAGCGGCCTTCGCGGCAGCAGCTTCCTGTTTCGCCTTATCCAGTTCGGCAACCGGCACAAACACCGGAAGCTGGGCCAGCCGGTCCTTGGCGGCCTGATCGCCGGGAGCGATGAAGACTTTGGAATCGAAGTGGGGATCGGAATCATCGGAGACCTCGCGCAGTGCAAGGGTGTATTCGTTGCCGTGGTCGGAGACGATGTGAATGTCCGTGGCCGCGTTCGCCGTTTTTGGCTTGACGCTGATGAACCGCGAAGCCACATGGCCGCCGTCGAAGATCCAGTTCACCGTGTCGCCGGCGAAGACGTTGGCGACTTTCTCCTCGTTGGGCAGCACGATGAGCGTCGATTGCAGACAGCCCAGCGCGAATCTGCGGCGGCGTATCCGCTTCCGACACCGTGACCGTGCGCGGCGCGCTCGGTTGCAGAGGATGCGTTTCGGTTGAGGCATGAAGTTGGCTCGCGGCCAGCATCATGCAAACGGAAAAAGAGACAAAAATGGTGGGGCGCATATGTCTCAAGTCCTTTCTGCGGTGTGGTGTTGGGGTTATTCGGACTCGCCTTGAGCGAATCGAGTGATGCCCTCCGTGAGTCCGTACTTGGCGATCAGCCTGGACCGGCGCACGCGGTCTTTCGGCTTGGTCGAAAAGACTGCGTAGCTGCGGTTGTCGAGATTGAGCTTGACGACCTTGGTCAATCCGTCGCGGCGCATGTAGAGACCTTCGCGGTCCTGCAAGCTCTCGAACAGCGCAAGCTGCTGCTCGTTCATCTTGAAGAGTTCCGCGTATCGCTTCCGGTTGAAGGTCGCGTCTTTCAAGAAACAGAAACGACGTGCAGGAGTTCACGATGCTGTCGGCGTTCGCGCCGAGGTCCTCGGCCGACTGGCCGATCATGGTGACGCCGCCAAGGTTCTTGCGCACGGTCTTGATCGAAGCGAGCGCGCCTTCGAGCAACTGCCGGTTCTTCATCGAAGAGAAGATCTCTTCGATGAGAATGTGCTTGGGAACGCCAAGATTGGCCGGGTTGTAGAGCACGTCATTGATGCGGCGCAGCAGCCACACCATCAACGGCTCGATCAGGTCGGCGTACTGCTCGTTGTTCACGCCCTGGAAGTCGAAGCATTGCAGGCGCGAAAGCGAAAGGCTGTCTTCGACGTTGTCGAAGATGGCGGCATAGACGCCTTTGCCAACCCACTTCGAGAGATACCGGTCGAGCTTCTTCGGCAGGAAGAGATTCGAGAGGCGGCGGTTCTCCGCGTCGAGCAGATACATATCGCGCACGGCTTTGTGGATCACGTCATCGTCTTCCGGCTCCAGCTCCGCGCCGCCATTGGTCAGAAGCAGCTTCACGAACGAATAGAGGAACGTGATGTTGCTCTCGGTCGGCTCCAGCCGAAAGGGATTCACGCGCGGCCCGTCTTTGCCGATGCGGTCCACGCGCCCGCCATACAACTCGACGACACTCTCATAGCTGCCGCCGATGTCGAAGATGTAGGTGAACCCGCCGTACTTCTGTTCGTGGGCGATGGCCATGTTGCCGTGAACGCTTTTGCCGGTGCCAGTCGGCCCGAGGATCAGCATGACGCGCACGCCGTCCACATACACGTCCTGAAAGAACGGCGTCCGTGTGCGCGTCTCGAAGATGTTCAGATACTCGTTGTCGAGGTCTTCCGAATACGGATGGCCGAGATTGGGCGCGAACACCGAGGACAGCCGCGCATGATGGTCTTCCGCCAGCCACATCGGAAAGACGTTGAACTTTGCCATTGCCGGGAAACATCGCGTAGAACGCCGAAAGATTGCCCAGCGTCTCTTCCATCACCTGCGCCCGCGCATCGACGAAGACGCGATGCACGGCGGGCGCAATGCCGCGCAGCTCGTCCACGCTGCGCGCGGCCACAAGGAAGCGAAGCGAGAACTCGCCCTGCGCCTTTTTGTCGAGCGAGCGGATGACCTCGCCCAGATCATCGACCTGGGTGTTGGCGGCGCGCGCTCCTGCGCCAGTTTCAAGCGACGCCGTATCGCGCCCGCTCATCACGCGCGTCAGTACGCCGACTTTGAAAAACGAGATGAACTTCTCCTGGGCGTCGATCTCGCCTGCGCGCCGCGGCGGTGGACTTGGGCCGCCAGGTCGTCAACAGAATGCTGTCGCAATCGAGCGCCATGAGTCCCGAGAACAGGCAGGGGCGCGATGCCTCCGGCGTCGTCTTCAGAGAAAACATCTGAACGTACCGGCGGCCAATGGTGAGATGGTCGCTGTGCCATGAAACCGGGCTGTTCACGATCTGGCGGTCCACGCCGTCATCGGCGGTCAATGTGTAGGCTGCTGCCCATTCTTCAAGATTGAAAAGATAGCTGAAAAACTGGAAGACGGCGTTCTTTTCGAGCAGCCGCAATCCCAACGATCCGCTGAGATGCCCTTCGAGCAGCGTGGCCGTCTTCTCAAGATCGGCCAGCATCCGCGTTGTGTCGGTGTCGTGCTCCTTCGGCTTGCGCGCGAAGGCCGCGGCCTTCGGCGGCTCCAGCGTCAAGCACCAATGCAGATCGATGCGGCGGAAGCCCGCCGATTTGTCGAGAAAAGCCAACCGGTCATCGACGAAAACCTGTGTGACCGGATTGCCGTACTGCGCTTTCCTGCGGCAGATCGAAGCCGGACATGACGCGCGTGTATTGGTAAAGGCACGCGCCTTCCGGCAATCCCCGCAACGCGCCTTCAATCGAGCGCACCTGCGCTTCAAGCCCCTGATCGGTCACGCCTTCTTCGTCGATACCGGCGAGCGAAAAGAGGCAACCATAGCCGCCGCCCTTCAGCGCGAAGATCCGGTCGTTGACGAAGCGTGCAATCGGAACGATGCTGCACGCGGCTCCGGCCTTGGCGAACCACGGCGTGTATTTCTGTTGCTCAGTGTTTACGCGGGTCATAGTAGGACCTCTGGCTCAAACTCAAGCCCCAAAGTTCGAACATCTTCGGATGTTTGCGGACGATCAGCCATGCGCTCACGGCCAGCGACGGGAAACGCGATCAGCGCCACGACGCGGAACCCAACGAGGAAAACCGTTACGCAGACGAAGACAATCGCCATCCATGCGCTGAGGTCCAATCCGAGCTTGGCTCGTGGCCTATTGAGCGCCTGATTGATTGGTAACGGCTCTCCTCGCTTGGTCATGGCCGCCTCCTACTGCATCGTCTGCCCGGTGAGCGAGCCAATCCAGCCAGCGCCCCAGCCGAGGACTCCAGCGCCGAAGAGCGCGCCGAAGAGTCCGGGGATGGCGTCCTGGAACCTGCCCGACATCATGCGGATTCCGGCGAAGATCAGTCCGCCGAAGCAGATGACCGCGCCCGCATAGATGGCGAAGGTTTTGAAGGTGGTCATCAGCGTGGTCGCGCCGGAGAAGTCCATCGTTCCCTGGGCATGGGCCACGCCGGCAAACGAGAGCGCAAGAAGGGTTGGAGCCATCGCGCGGATGGCCGAAAGGAGAGTGGTTTTGAGGGTGTGTCCCGTCAGCCGGTTGGCGGACGGAATGGGCAGCCGATTGCGACTGGCGTCGCGTCGGAAGATACGGCGGAATCGATTCACTTTGCACCTCCGCTGACTTGGCGTCAGCATTAGGCGCAAAGTTAGGGCGGTTTCGGGGCCGCGTCCAATGAATTCCAGGGAGACCGTTATTCCATTTGGGAATAACGACCGGGTTTTGTGGGGGAGGATTTTGCCTACAATTTGTAGTCGCGAATGGTTTCCGGTGCTCCTGCGCCACCCTTATATAAGGATGCTTCCACGGCTGGACGGACCGAGACGTAGCAGGTGAAGCTGGTTCCGTCTGTCAACTCGATCTGGACGCTCGACCCGTCGCCGGTGTCCCGGTGAATCCTGAGCAATTGAATTGTCTTTCCTGCCACTTCCGGGCAGTCGATGAAATCTGTGTTCACAGATTCTCCCTCCTCTCCTATTGAATCGTACCCCTTCCACCTCAATGCTGGCCCAATCCGATGAATTTCCCGTCAAATGGGGCA
>CAVSQE010000019.1:0-326082 GCA_963729915.1 uncultured Acidobacteriota bacterium
AAAACGACGACGGACTCACGATCGGTGAGGTATTCGACAGCTCGATTGGTGCGCCGCCGAGAATGCCCAAGGCCACCACATCTACATCCGCCCCTCGGGGCCGAGCCAACTCACCCTGATCGACAACCTGACCCGCAAGGGCCTCGACACTCTCCTCGATACCGGCTACACCCCGGCCTGCGTCGTCGAAACCTCACCCGGCAACTTTCAGGCATGGCTCAAACACGCCTGGACCCTCACCAAAGAGGAAGGCACAGTCGCCGCCAAGATCCTTGCGGAGAAATTCGGGGGAGACCCCAACTCAGCCGACTGGCGGCACTTCGGCCGCCTCGCCGGCTTCACGAACCCAAAACCCCAATACAGACTCCCCAATGGGCTCTTTCCCTACTCGCAACTCAAATTCGCCCTTTCGAGTGGCATCATCTATGAGAAAACCCATGAGATTCTCTCCGAAGTCGAAGATCGGCTGCTCGAACAACTGCAGGAAGTCCGGCGATCAACCGCAGCACGCATCGGCTACCAGAAATATCCCCGCCCGGCTTCTGAACTCCTCGACTATGCCCACTTCGCCAATCTGTTTTCCGCTCAAGGCGAACGCCACAAAGCAGATCTTTCCTATGCCACCTACTCCCTCCAACGAGGCGTGCCCGAAATCGAAATCCGCGACACCATCCGCGCTCATACTTCAACATCCGCCTTTGTCAACCGCTCCCAAAGGGATCAAGACGCCTATCTCGATCGCACCGTAAAAAAAGCACTCAAACAGAACGGTTTCTCCCTCCCTACTCAGCCCGCCTTACAATCCGCAACACTCACCCGCTAATCGTTCCCGCCTATCCGCGGGGAGGGGCGCCTCGGCGCCCCTCCCTCGCTTCGACCCCTACGGGTTCTCCGCTACCCTCCCCAGCGGGGTGAAAGCCCCGCAACGCCCCCACACACGCTTCAAAAGACATGCGCTCGGACGAGCGATTCCATTCCATAAGGCGAGAAAAAGCGTAACCGTCGCGCGGCTCGGGCCTGAGAAAAAAGAACCCGGGAAAAGCCCCTCTGCGGGGGCTTCTAGCGAGGTCTCGGATGTGTATTTATTGCAATGCGAAATGTTACTAAAGAATAGAACCTAAAGGCTTTAGTCGTTTACAAAGACAGCAGATATGTATTATTATTGAAGTGTAAGGTCAAGCAATACAGGGAGAACTTCCGAACATGCAAAACGATAAATCAAAGGCCCTCATCGACTCCATTACCAACAGCATTAACACCCTCGCCACCATGACCGACGCAACCGCAAAATCAGACTTGTTCAAGACTTGGCTGCGGGCCGTATCCCGGTTTCATCACTACTCGTTCAACAACCAACTGCTTGTTCTCCTTCAACGGCCCCAGGCCCAGCGCGTTGCCGGTTTCCATACGTGGAAGTCTCTTGGCCGCAACGTCAAGAAGGGTGCAAAGGGAATCGCGATCCTCGCCCCGTGCGTGCGTAAGCTGACCGCCGAGGAAGCCGCGCAACGCCGCGCAGCCGAGAGGGTTTCCGCAATGAAGCTGTGCGGGTTCCGCGTCACCCACGTCTTCGACATCGCCGACACCGAAGGCAAGGACATTCCCGAGCTTGAATACCGAGCCGAGGCTGGAGGCGAAACTCTTCTGCCCCGCCTGGAATCCGCAGCCGCCGCCATGGGCATCGTGCTGGAGTACCTCGCGGAGACGGGTTCGGCGAACGGATGGAGCGAGGGTGGCAAGGTCGTTGTCAACGCAAGACTGTCCACGACCGCCAAGTGCGGCACGCTGGCCCACGAACTGGCGCACGAGTTCTTGCACCAGCACGGACATAAGGCCGAGAAAACGAAGGAACAGCGCGAACTGGAGGCCGAGGCCACATCCTTTGCCGTCCTTGCCCACTTCGGCATCGAGCAACACTCCGACCGCTATCTGGCCAGTTGGGACGCCACCGCCGAGAGCGTCACCGCTTCTCTTCACACTATCCGCGATGCCGTTCACTCGATCCTTGGCGCAATGGACTCGGGATCGCAGACCGAAGCCGAGATCGAGGACATCGCGGCCTAGCTTCCCGCCAACGCAGTCCAGACAAGGCCAGCCGGGAGCCTGATCCCGGCACGGATACCACAATGGCAGTCGCCCTCCAACCCGTACAGCGTCGCGATTCAAGGATCGCAATGCAATTCTCTCTCTTCAAAGCGAAGCCTGTAGCTGCAACAGTGGACGCGGAGCCGAGCGTCAATGCGCGGAATGCCAAACGCCAACTCGACACCCTGCGCGGCCAGTTGGCGACCGCCCAGGCCGATCTTGAAGACGTGAACTACAACCTCTCCATCGTGACCATGCACCAACGGGCATCGCGCGAGGGGAAGATCGATGCCAATTGGTGGGATGCGGCGATGCGCTTCGGGATGTTGGACCTCGACGAGGAGTCGGCCTATCGCCTTGGCTCCTATCCGGTGAAAGTCATGCGCTGGATACGGCACCTGATCTTTACCTTGCACGCCGAGCGCCGCGACGTTCAATTGGCCATAGCCGAACTTGAACCCAAGGTCGCCGCTCTGTCTCAGATCATCGGAGACGCCATCAAGTGAGCACCGCCATGCAAATTCAAGACGACAGCACGTACGTTCTGGACGAGAACCCCGCCGCATTGCTGGCAGGAGCCGAGATCGAGGCTGCGGGTCTCTATCGCTGCCTCAAGATCATCCGTCTTTGGAATCAATCGAGCGCCCTTCCCCGGTCCTGGCGCGACGAGACTGCTTGAGGAAGAACGGAGAATTGCCAACCTCTACGCAGCCACGCTCCTTGAAAGCGGTTGCGCATTCGGCATCGAGACAGCCGACCGAACTCAAGGTCCGCATCGAGGCCGCTTGCATTCTCGAACCTTGGGAATGCCCGCCCGCTGAACAGGGACTCCTGTTTCCCATCCACAGCGATGCGGCAGCAGCGGCCAGCCCGGCCGCAGCGAGAAAGTGAGTGCCCACCATGGAAACTATCCGCGAAGTCCATCCGGCCCGCCTCGCTTGGGGAACCTTCGACCACGAGCAGAATGATTACGTGAACGAGGGCGATATTCCGGCCAGTTACAGCGGCGACTCGATCGCCATGGGCCAGCCGGTACGCAAGCCCTTTCGAATGGACGGCGAGATGTGGGTCGCCATCGGGCTTAGCAACCGTGGTGCACGGGCATACCGCCTGTGTCCGTTGCGTATCTTCAACGGATCGCCCACCAACTACCGCGAGAAGACCGGAAGCACCGAGCTTGCAGAGGCAGCCCGCAACGATCCAAATGGCTTCTACGACCGCATGATGGTCAAGCACGGCGGACAGGAGTTCGTTCTGTGCGGCCCCGAAGTCCGGATCGTTGCCGGCCAACCGGAAGACGTGCCCGCTCCCCAAGATCAGCTTGCCCTCTTTTGACCCGGAACCATCTACGAACGAAGAAACGGAGACACACATGCTAGGACGCAGACTCAACCCAACCATTCACCGCTATGAAGATGTGGAACTCATCGAGGTTCACTCCGAGTATCTGGAGTGCCGCTTCCTGGTCGCCAAAGATGAATGGGAGAGCGGCAAGACCCTGCTCAACCTCCTCAGCCTGCTCGACGGCAATGTGCTGGGGTTCCCGCACTATCGCCTTCACCGCGACAACATCTCCGCTGCCGGTCCCAAGTTGCCCGACGGCACAACCGCCCAGCCCGGCATGGCCAAGGCCATCGAAATCCAGCGCCAGGCCGGACACGCGCTCTACGCCGACCATCTCTCCGCCATGCTCTACGGAACTGGCCCCAACCCCGCGCGTTCCTGAGACGCGCAACACGGAAGGAACTTATGCAAATCACAGTTTGGAGTGTGGCAGCGGACGACGACAACGGCACCTATGCCAGCGTCCATGAAACCGAATTGGCCGCATATCGGCGCTTGATTGAGTTGACCGTCGATAGCGACGACGAGGACCAGATAGCGAAGGCCGAGGCGTTTATCGAGGCCAGGGACTTCGATGGGCTGGACGAATGGATTCACGGGGAAGTGATCGAACCCCTGAACGCCTACAGCGTGGAACAGCACAAGCTGGACGTGCCGGCCGCTTCCGATCCGGCCTCGGCAGATAGGAACAAACACATCACGCGCCGCGAGCTCGCCAGCGTGCTCCACGGCTTGCGCCTCATGCAGGAACAATGGGAGCCGAAGATGCGCGGTTGCACTTCCATCGGCCTCCACGACCCGCTGGAATTGAGCGAGCCCAACTCCTGCGACCACTTCTGCGACGAGAAGGACTCTCCGCTCAGCCCCGCCGAGATCGACGAGCTTTGCGACAGGCTCAACACAGGATTCTGCAACTGACCGGCTCCACAAAAGGGCGAGATAGCAAAGGGTTCCCGTCTACCAACACGGGCCAGCTACTCGCCCGAAGCCGGCATGGATGACAGGGCAATCGCATTTCAAAAAAGCTCCAGTAGGCGGTAGAGGAAGGCGTCGTCCCATCCGGCGCGTTTGAACTTGCCGCGCAGGGAGCCCTTCGATCCATCTTTTTGCATGGCGTTGATGGCCATGTATCGTAGAACGGCGAGGTTGTGCGGCCCGTGCCCCATTCGTGTCCGATCCTGATCCTCGTTCATGACCACATCTAGCCGCCAGTGCAGGCTGTTTTCGATTCCCCAGTGTTGTCGAACCACTCGGTTGAACCGCTCCGGCGACAGCGCTCTACTGAGCAGGTAGTAGGCAGTTTCGGTGGTGGTTTTGTCCGCCGTTTCGCGCACTCGAACCACCTTGCCGATGGCCTTCAGGCCCGGCCATTGGTGTTGTTTTTCGCAGCCATTCGATCTCGGTTGACACCATCGCCGTGCGCGTCTCGATGCGTCCGTGATCGGCCTCGACAACCGGCGCTGCGGTGCTCGCTTTCAACTCCGGATCATCGAGAAGCAGGAACCACATCGTCAAACAGCGTGCCTTGATTGCCCTTCAGCGCCAGCGCGTAGTCGCCCTTCTGTGCCACGATTTGCTCGGCGATGGCGCGCTGGCAGTTGAGCGCATCGGCGGTCACGATCGTGCCTTTGAGGGCCAGCATCCTGAGCAGCCTGGGCACGGCCGTAATCTCGTTGGACTTGGCATCGGTGGCGATCTGCGCCAACACCAGCCGCTGCTCCGAGCCCCAGGCCGGGACCATGTGCAGGGCCGACTTGCCGCTGGCTGCGATCAAACGAGCGGCGCAACACCTTGCCGTCGATGGCCACCACACCCTGCAACTGCTCGGAAAACTGCGCCATAAACCGCTGAAACGAATCGCGAAACTGATCCGGATCGAGATTGCGGAACAGACGGCTGAAGGTGTCAGTGACTGGGAAGGCCGTTGGCCAGGGTGAGAAAGCTGCGCAGAAATGGCTCCTTGGCCTCGGCAAACACCGCCATATCCACCGCACCCTGGCCGCCGCAAAGCACACAGCACAAAGCGATCATCAGCAGTTCGTGAAAGTCATGCAAGGCCGGCATTGCCGCAGCGCGGATTCTCAAGCCCTTCCCAACAGGCACCAAACTGCTCCAGGGTTTCTTTGCGGGGCATCAAATCCTCCTGCAAGAAACCTCGGGCTTCCCAATGCTCACCGGAAGTACCAACCGTGGTTCAACTGAATTTCAAATGCGATTGCCCTGGCTGGTTGATTGCATTTATTCATTTACGGTGATCCCGGCACGGCACGCTGGAAGATTCGCGTACTACAAGTATCGCGGGCAGGCGAACCTTCACCCGCGGATTTGTTGACGTGCCCTCGGCGATACGCTCCAGGAGCACTTCAACGGCGCGATGACCAATATCGAAAGCAGGCTGCACGACCGACGTAATGCCCGGCTGAAAGAACTCTTCTAAAGTGATCTCGTCAAATGTAACGAACGCGATGTCACGCGGTGTGCTCAGTCCGGACGAATAGATGCTCCTTAGCGCTTCCAGCCCTGTCACTCCATTGGTTGTGAACAGCGCTGAAGGCCTGCCCGCCGGGTTCAACAGACCTTTCTGGCAGACGCGTGAAACCTCTCCCGGGTCGAACCCGCCCACCCAGATCAGCGACTCCCGCACGGGAACGCCGGCCTTTTGCAATGCCTGGCGGTAGCCCCGCAGCCGCTGCTGTTCGTTCCTCAACGATGGTGGACCGGTCAGAACGGCGATCCTCCGGTGTCCCATCGCCAGCAGGTGCGACACAGCCAGTCCCGCCGCGCTGCGGTCGTCCACGCATACTGAGTTAACATCGAGCCCGTCCGGCAGCCGGTCCAGGCAAACCACGGGCGCCCCCGAGGTGATCTCAGCGGCACGATTCTTCGGCCATTTCAGCCCCCCGGCCGCGACCAGCAGAATTCCGTCCACGCGCTGTGAGCGCAGCAGGGCCATCATCTCTGTCTCGCGAGAGTGCTGGTTCTCTGAGTCCAGAACAATCAATAAGTAGCCGCGCTCACTGGCCGCCGCCGCCGCTCCACGAATGACTTTAGGGAAAAACGGAACAGTGATATCCGGAACGATGATGCCCAGGGTATTGGTGCGATTGGTCTTCAGGCTCCGCGCAATCAGGTTGGGATGATAATTAAGCGTCCTGATTGCATCGAGAACCTTCTTGCGAGTCTCCTCGCCTACCTGAAAAGAACCGCTGATTACGTTGGATACAGTCCCAGCCGAAACACCCGCCAGCTTTGCCAGTTCTTTCTGTGTCGCCATCTGGAAATAATTTACATCTCTGCAAACGTTTTAGGGAAGGAGTTTTTGCCTCACACGTAATTGTCATGAGGCCAATTTCAATACAGAGATGATCCTGAGCCGCCCGATTCGTTGTGCCGCGCCTAGGTGTGTGTCGGGCATAGCGTTTTGCCAAGGCCGATTCAGCGGTTTGCAGGGCTGGTGTTCGAACTGGGGCGCGCAGGCAGTAATCCCGTTGGTGCTTATAGCAGGCTTTCTGTGCCGTTTCGGGTTCAACGGGCCCCTTTTCCCGCCGTTTTATGCCATTTCCAGAACCCCGCCGGCCCGGAACAGCTTCAGCAGGTTGCTGACCGCGCACACCAGCTTCCACTCGCGGCTGACATTCTCTTTGCCACGCAAGCTGAAGCGGCGAAAACCGCGCTGTTCCTTGATCTGTCCGAAGACCGGCTCGACGATCGCCTTGCGCATCTTGTACACGGCGCGTCCAGCCTCGGTTCGTAGCTTTTCCCGCATCGCCTCTTTCGGCGACGCGCCGGGAGGCGGCGGATCGCTGCTCGTCTCCACCACGCCGCTATGCTTGTCGCGGCCCGTCGCCACGTACAGATCAACGTCCTTTACGGACTCATCGGTCACATTCGCCTCGCTGAAGTAGCCCGTGTCGGCGCTGACCTTCTCCGGTTTCTGTTCCAGATTCGCCGCGATCTGCGCGATCATCGGCAGCAATTGTTTTTTGTCGTTCGTCTCCTGCGTAACCTCGGCGGCCACGATCACCTGCGACGCGGAATCGACCGCGATCTGCGCGTTGTAGCCCTGCACGAAGCTGCCTTTGTTGGCGCCGTCCGGCATGATCCGGCTCTCCGGATCGGTGAAGTTGCGCTGCGCCGTATCGTCTGGCTTGGCCTGCTCGGGATCGGGCAATTCGGGCTTGCGGCCACTCTTCTTCTTGCCCGTGCGCCGCTCTTCTTCTTCGCGCTCGGCCAGCTTCTGCTCGGCCTCGGCGCGTTTCTGCTCGGCCTTTTCTTTGGCTTCCTGTTCCAAAGCCGCTTTGGCCTCGCGGATCTTCTGCAACCGGCTCTCCCGCCGCTGCAACTCGGCAGGCAGTTCGTCGCCGCGCCGATCCTTGCCGTACTGCGCATCCTCTTCGGCATCGGTCTTTTCCGCGGCGGCCAGCAGCGCATCGATCTCCTGCTTCAGGCGCGCCTCGGTCTCGTTCATGCGCTTGTAGCTCATCGCCTTGTGCTTGCTGGCGTTGGCCTTGATCTTGGTTCCGTCGATCGACACATGGCCCAGCTTCACCAGTCCTGCTTCGGAACACAGCAGCAGAGCCTGCGTGAACAGACCCGAGAGCGCCTCCAGATGACGCTTGCGGAACTCGGCGATGGTGGCGTGGTCCGGGTGCTGGTCGCCGGAAAGATAACGGAAGGCCACGTCCTCGAATGTGCGCGTCTGAATCTTGCGCGAACTGTAGACGCCCCTCGCATAGCCGTACAGCAGCAGACGGACCATCATCTCCGGCGCGTAGGCCGCCTGGGGGAGGCCGCCTGCCCGCGGCCATCCTTCTCTTGATACGACGTGTAGATCGCGCTCAAATCCAGCGCCGAAACCACATCCAAAAGAAAGCGCGCCAGGTGGCCCTCGGGAAGCCAATCGTGAAGCGATGGGGGAAACAGCAACGTCTGGTTGACCGTGTCAGGAATGAAGTTCTGGCCCATGGCTCGAGCTTAAAACAGAACCTGCTGCCCTCGCTGTAGGCTCCGTCACGAATCTATGCCCGACACACTCCTAGTGTAGTGCGTCATAAATGATAACGAGTATCTGTCGGGCGCGTCCTCTCTGATAGAGGACGTCACGATGCGCACGGCACCCCTGATTGAATTGAGTCTCGAACAGCGAACGGCGCTGGAGCGTTTGGCGCGTCAGCGATCCAAGCCAGCCCGGCTTATAGAGCGGGCGCGGATCGTGCTTCTGGCCGCCGATGGTTTGGAGAACAAGCAGATTGCCAAGCGGATGAGGATGACGCCGGAGAAGGTGGCGCGCTGGCGGAGCCGTTTTCTTGAGGGCGGGATCGCCGCTCTGGAGAAGGACGGTCCGCGGCCGGGCAGAACACGCATCATCACCGACCGGCAGGTGAAAGCCGTAGCGAAAATGGCGCTCGAGGAAACTCCGGCAAACGCTACCCACTGGTCGACGCGTACGATGGCGCGGGCCGCGGGCATCAGCGAGGCCAGCGTGCGCCGCATCTGGCGTGCTCACGGACTGAAGCCGCATCAGGTGCGGACTTTCAAGCTCAGCCGCGATCCCGCGTTCACCGAAAAGCTGGAGGATATCGTCGGCCTGTATCTGAATCCGCCCGAGCACGCCATGGTGCTGTGCGCCGACGAGAAGAGCCAGATTCAGGCTCTGGACCGCACCCAGCCCGGCTTGCCGATGAAGAAGGGCCGCTGCGGAACCATGACCCACGACTACAAGCGCAACGGCACCGCCACGCTCTTTGCCGGCCCTGGATGCGCTCGAAGGCCACGTGATCTCGATGTGCGACGACCGGCATCGCCATCAGGAATGGCTGAAGTTTCTGCGCGGCATCGATTATGTGGTCCCGCAAGACAAGCAGATCCATATGATCGTGGACAACTACGCCACCCACAAACATCCCAAGGTCGAGCGATGGCTGCAACGCCACCCCGTTTTCACATGCACTTCACGCCTACCGGCTGCTCCTGGCTGAATATGGTGGAGCGGTTCTTCCGCGATCTGACCGAGAACCGCCTGCGCCGCGGCGTCTTTCGCAGCGTCGAGGAACTGATCGCAGCTATCGACGAATATATCGACCGTCACAACGAAAACCCCAAGCCCTTCATATGGACCGCCAAAGCCGCCGACATCCTGGAGAAGGTCAAACGTGCCCGCGCGGCTCTTCATAATCGGCATTCTGCTTGACGCACTACACTAGCCTTGAGGGATCTCTGTGCGGGTGTTCTGTGCTAACGGAAATCTCAACGGCTTGGAATCGATACCATTACCTTGGGACTGACGGTGATTGTAAAAACAAAGCTTTAATGTGTTCCTCCAAGAGTGGCACAAGTGTTCGCTCGAGCGGGATCTGGCCACGCTTGTTTGGCAAGTTGTTAAATATAAACCACATAGTTCTATGAATGGCAATCTAAATCACTTGCGACTGCTCGCCTGCAAAGAAATATTTGACACGATTGCATCGGGCTCATACAATCTACACTGTTTTTGGAAATCGATTCCATGAATTGCCAAATTGCCGAATGCGACCGAAGCACTTCCGGCGCATTCGGAAGGCATAACAATCGACCAGGATCTACCCAGCGCGAGTCGTCACCGTCACTGGGCTGAGGAGGAGTTCTATGCTGAAGAAGCTTTTCGCCACGTATGTTATTCCCCTTGCCTGTCTCACATTCCCATTTGCCGCCAGGGCGCAGGCCGTGGCAAACGCGCAAATCAATGGTCGTGTCACGGATTCATCGGGCGCAGTAGTGCCCGGTGCCGAGATTCGTGTCACGAATCTCGCCACTCAAGCAAATCGTGAGGTACAGAGCAACGCCAACGGTGAGTTCGTCCTCAATGAACTTTCGATCGGCAGATATTCGCTTTTGGTTCGGGCCCATGGCTTCAGGGACTATCAGCGCTCAGGCATTGTTCTTCATGTAGGCGACAACATTGAGATGAATGTGCCGCTCTCGGTCGGCGAGGCCAGTGAGACCGTCAATGTCAACGCGGCCGCCAGCGAGGTGGATACTACAGACAACGGCATTCGCCAGGTGATGGAAAGTGAGAACATCACGAACCTGCCGCTCAATGGCCGCCAACCCACACAACTAATTCTGCTCTCAGGAGGTGCAGTGAACGTGGCCACGAGCACGCTGCAAAATCTTGCTGACATCCTCACGAGCAAGAACTTCTACAGCTCAGTGACCATTTCTGTTGCAGGCGGCATAGGGAATTCCCTTAACTACGTTCTTGATGGCGGCGATAACAATGACCCAATGACCGACGTGAACCTCCCGTTCCCGTTTCCAGAGGCGTTGCAAGAGTTCAACGTGGATACCAGCACGTTGCCGGCGCAGTACGGATTGCACCCAGCCGGCGTCGTGAATATTGCAACTCGTTCCGGCGGAGATCAATTTCACGGCGATGCTTTTGAGTACATCCGGAACTATGACGTGAACGCCACGAACTATTTCTCGCATAAAACTGACGGCCTGAAGCGCAACCAATTCGGCGGCGTTATCGGCGGCCCCGTTGTTCGCAACAAGCTTTTCTTCTTTTCCGGCTATCAGGGAACGCGTAACGTGCAACTCCCGACCAGCATCAGCTACATACCGACGGCGGCAGCCATGGAGGGAAACTTTAGTACACTGGAGTCCTCGACCTGTGTCACAAGCGGCGCGCGCACCCTAATAAACCCTAACACTGGCTTACCTTATTCGCCTACAAACCAAATCCCTACGACCTCCTTTAGCCCGGCGGCCGTCGAGCTAGCGACCAAATATCTGCCGCAAACTTCGAATCCGTGCGGCGAAGTCATCTACTCTATTCCCACAACCGGCAATGAGGACCAAGTTATCGGTAGAATTGATGAGAACATCAGTGCGAAACAATCGCTCTTCGGTCGTTATTTCGCCGATGATTATCGCAATCCAGGCGTATTTACGAACAGCAATTTACTGCAGACGACCCGTGCCGGAAACCTGGAGCTCTCACAATCCGCGACGATCGGCCATACTTATATCTTCAATCCGAACACGCTGAATTCTCTTCATCTCACTGTCACTCGCTTGCGCAATAATCGTGGGCCCGCTGCCAACGCCATCGATCCCGGGCAGCTCGGTATCAATATATATGACTACATTCCGAGCACCTTAGAGGTGACGGTCGGCAGCGACTTTGTGGTCGGCTGCGGCAGTTGTTCGCCTGCGCACATCAACCGTGACGAGCTGCAGATCGCCGACGATGTGAATCTTGTACGTGGGTCGCACTCGATGGTTTTCGGAGTGGATCTGATTCATGCGCAACTGAACAGTCTTACCCCATCCAACGGGGATGGCGATTTCACGTTTAACGGCACCTACACCGGTGATGCAATGGCCGACTTCCTGATTGGTAATATGAGTTCCTTTTCGCAGGCCGCGCCGACTGCCACAAACTATCGTGGCAGCTTTTACGGTTTCTACGCGCAAGATACTTACAAGATCCGAAAGCTGACGATTAATGCGGGTCTTCGCTGGGAACCGTATCTTCCAGCGAGCAATATCCACGGATGGGGCGCTGTCTTCAGTCCGGACGCCTACGTCCGCAGCCAGACGAGCACGACCTATGTCAATGCGCCTATCGGAGTGTTTTACTACGGCGATAAGGGCATTCCGAAGTCGCTTGCGCACAGTTATCTTGCGAATCTCTCGCCTAGGCTGGGCCTTGTTTTTGTGCCGGGCGTGCAGGCGCACGACACCTTCCGTGTGGGCGGGGCTATTCTTACGGACGTACCAGAGCTTTATTTTGGCCAGCACTCGATATCCAGCTCCTCTCCGTACGCCGATTCGGTATCTCTCTCGGGGCCGGTCAGCTTTGACAGCCCTTGGAGTAGTTATCCGGGCGGTAGTCCCTACCCGCTGGCCGCACTGTCGTCGACTGTCAGCTTTCCGGAATATGGGCTATACGTCGCCTATCCTACCAGCACGCTGAAGCCTATGACAGTCGCGCAATGGAATGCGAGTTATGAGCACCAATTCAACCAAGGATATCTGCTGACTGTGAGCTATTTGGGGAACAAAACCTCGCATATTTTTGGCTCAGACAATCAGAATCCTGCGCAGTACATTCCGGGCACTTGTGGAGCGTCAGCCTGCTCCACCACGGCCAACACGAATCAGCGCCGCATTCTGAATACAACCAATGCAAACGCGCATAATAAGTTTGGCGATCTGGAACTGGTCTCCAGCAACGGAAACGCCTCCTACAACAGTCTGAGGGTGGCGGTGAATAGGCGTCTGGCGCAAGGGTACACCATTTTGGCAAACTATACCTATTCGCATTGCATCTCCGACCTTGAATCCCTCGGCGACCCATATGAGCCAGAGTACGAGATGCCATTCGATATGGAGGCCGACCGGGCCAGTTGCGACTACGATGTGCGAAATTTGATCAATGCGTCGATTGTTGCGCAGAGCCCGAAAATAAAAGAAGGAGTTCTGGGGTACATCGCCAGTAACTGGCAACTGGCCCCGCTTGTCACCTATCAGGGCGGTATGCCCAGCAATGTCCTTTCCGGTTCGGACCGCTCGCTAACCGGGCAGAACCTTGACCGGCCCAACGGAGTGCAGGGAGTAGGTATCTACCCGGCGGCTCGCGGGCCAAATCAGTGGTTAAACGCGGCGGCGTTTAGTGAGAACGCGCTAGGTACATTTGGCGATCTCGGCCGAAATGCCATTCGTAACCCGGGAGTCTTTGAGTTAGATGCAGCCGTCAGCCGGAGTTTTCCTATTCGCGAGAACCTCACGTCGGAGTTCCGGCTGGATGTCTTCAATGTCACCAATTGGGTAAACTTCGGCGCCCCGAATTCCACCCTGAACAGCTCCAACTTCGGGCGGATCACGACAGCAAACAACGGCACCGTCACTGATACGCCCCGCATCCTGCAGCTCGCCGTGAAGCTGCACTTCTAGTTCTTTGAGAACACGATCTTGTACGATCCTGGTGCCCCAGGTTCCGATTCTGGTACTTGGGGTACTAGGAACCTGAAATGCCTCTTCACCCGGTCAACAGCGGGAGTACAGGCTGTGCGGTGTTCAATGACCTCCGAAACATCGTGCGCACCTGCGCAGAGGTCTTGGTACATCAACACGCGGTCGAAAAACGTCACGCGACGGGCCCGCAGTCATTGCCGCTGGCTGCGAGTCCTATCGCGAATGATCTGCCTCGGCAGAGCATCCGTTAACGGCCATGACAAACAATAAGCAATCACACTATCGCGCTGGAGGATTCCTTTGAAGTACTACAAGACACGCGCCCTGGAAGTACACGACCTCTCCCGCATTTGGGACCTTGCTGAAATCCGCCGCCGTCTAGCTTTTATGGTGGCCAACGATATGAACGCACTGATACTGCACGAGCCCGGAATCGTGGACAAGATCGCCTTTCCAACTCAGTTTCTAGGCGGTGAGTCGAAGGGCGATAACCTGTTCGAACTGTACCAGCAGATCGATCAAGACATTTACCATTACGCCCTGCGCGAGAATCTCAATCCCTTCAGGCGCGACTATCTGACGCAATTGATCTTCGAGGCGAACAGAGTAGGCGTGGAGGTCTATCTAGAAGACAAGGAATTGTGGTTCAAGGACTTCATCCTCAAAAGCCATCCGGAGATATTGAAAAACGGCGTCTTTTGCCCGAGCAAAAGTTTCTGGTGGGAGGAGTTCCTACCGGCCAAGTACCGCGACCTGTTTATTATGCTGCCGGAACTCGCCGGGGTCGTCACCTCTTTTGGTACTGGCGAGAGCAGGCTTGCAATCAGCAATATGTTCGCTTGTGACTGCCACGAATGCAAAAACCTGAACCCAGCTGTCTGGCACCGCAACATGGTTCGCGGTATGTATGGGCCATTTCGTGACGCGGGCAAGAAACTGGTGATCAGAGATTTTATTTATCAGAAAGAAGAGCAAGAGCAGTTCGCCAAGGCACTGGAAGTGATTCCCCAGGACGTTGTGCTTTCGCTGAAAAACACTCCGCACGATTTTTATCCTACCTTCCCGGACAATCCACTCATCGGCAAAGTCGGGGACCGCGAACAGTGGATCGAGTATGACGTATATGGACAATACTTCGGATGGGGATTGGCACCTAGCATCATGACTGACGATCTGATCCATCGTCTGCGTTATGGACTCGACCACAACGTCAGCGGCTTCATCATGCGCACCGATTGGGAGGGCGTGCAGGATTACTCCTGCTTTGAAACAGTCAATCTGATTAATCTGTATGCGGGCGCGGTCCTTGGGAAGAACCCTGAGGCCGACAAGCGTGAGATCTATACCCGCTGGATTGTCGGGGAGAAGCTTCTGTTGGAAGACACTGCTCCGCGTGCGCTGAAGGACTGCGTGGACTGGTCGCTGGACCTGCTCGAGAAGACTTGGCCCCTCATGAGGAGTATTGCTTTCCTAAACGGTACAGTATTTTCCGACAATAGTGCATTTCATGTGAATCTGCGCCAGCCCACCTGGGTAGCGGAAACCCACCATAGCCTAAAAAACTGGGCTACCGGCGCTGAAGATGCGCTCGCGCCTGAAGATGAGAATGTGCGTCAGATTCTTGCGGAGAAGGATGCCGCTGTTCTGGACGCTGCAGCCCTTCTCACCAAAGCGTCGATGCGTAATCCTGGCTTTCGTCGCGATGTATATGAAGATATCGTCCTGCGTTTTGAATTCTTCCGTGTTTATGCTGAAGGTTTTTGCCTTGTAACGCGAGTGTATCTTTTCGGCAGGCTGCTGAAGGAGCGCAGGGACCATCAGCCATCTTTTTTGAAGAAACCTGTTGTTGAGCTGCTGCGGGAGGGAATCACCGAACTAAAAGAGTATCAGGCGAAAGTGAAAGGTTCTGTGTTTTTCAGGAGTTATCCCTATAACGTTTTGCTAGGGGACGAGCGCCTGAGCTGCTATTTGAAAGATGCGGAAGGCGTTTTGAACTCGTGAGTTCTGACCGTAGCAGGAGGATGGCAAAAATTGATGGAAGGGAGAGAAGAGTGAAGCACGAAATCTCAATGCCCGCACGAGGAATCAGACTTGACACGAATATTTATAGGGACAAGACGCTCGGCTGTTGGCTGGGCAAAAATGCTGGTGGAACGCTCGGCGGCCCTCTCGAGGGGACATTTGGCAAAGACGAAATGTTCAATGTCTCGTGGTATCCAGCGCTTCCAGAGGGAGGCGTCCCAAACGATGACTTGGAACTGCAATTGCTGTTTTTCCAGGCGCTGCAAGATATTGGACCTGGACTCACTGCCCGTGACATGGCGGATTACTGGCTGGACTGCGTGTGCTATAACTTCGACGAATATGGATTGAGCAAAACTAATCTGGTTAAGGGTCTTGTCCCACCGGTGTCGGGGTGGCACAATAACTGGTTTCGTGACTGCATGGGGAGTCCAATCCGGTCAGAGATATGGGCGTGCGTGGCTCCTGGGGCACCGGAGATCGCCGCGCATTACGCTTTTCAGGACGCTATTTGCGATCACGGAGGAGGGGAATCGGTCTTCGGTGAAATCTTTAATGCGGTAGTCGAGTCATGCGCCTTTGTTGAAAGCGACAAGACGAAATTGATTCGCGCCGGCCTCAGCGCGATTCCCGAGAAATCGCTCACGGCGCGCTCCATCCAACGAGCTCTAGACCTCTACCTCGAAGGTGTGGATTGGGTGCGTGCGCGCAATCTCATCAAGGATGAATTCTATCTTGCTCTCGCGCAATATTCCCCCATTAACATGGGCTTTCAGACTATAGGACTACTCTACGGAGAGAACTTTGCTGACGCCATCTGCAAGACAGTCAATTGTGGTTGGGATACGGACAGCACTGGCGCGACGGTCGGGGCAATTTGGGGAATCTTACTCGGTGCGGAAAAGTTGCCGCGTAAATGGCTGGAGCCTCTGCGGGATACGATCAGCACAAACCTCCCGAACGGAGGGATTCGCCATCTGCGTGCGCCGACCGATATCCATGTTTTTACCGAGCAGGTCTGTGAGGCAGCGCCCGTTGTGCTCCGCTACTGGGGCGCGGACGTAGTGCTGAGTGAAGGGATCTCAGCCAAGATTCCGGAGTTTGTTCTCAACACTGACTGGCTCACAGAATATGATCCAGGCGCCGTTCCATGGGACCTGGGCACGATTCGATGTGTGCTCAAATATTCTCGTCATGCGGCAATCCTAGGTTCTGAGCCCTCAGTCTTTATACTCGAAATCGAGAATAACCACTTCGAGACCGTTCGCGGCAAGGTGAGCGTCCAGTTACCCCAACGGTGGTTGCTTCAGTCATCGCAACCCCTGGAGCCGATCACCATACCTGGCCGTGGCAAGATCACCATCGAGTGCGCGGCTTCGGCAGCGGCAAATGCAATCGATGACGTGAACCGCGGATCCATACGGATTGAGCTTGAGGAGCGACCTGCACTTCCGGATCTGCCGCTTGTCTTCCTCAGCGGCAATCGGTGGCTTATATCTCCGGTGATGCAGGCAGACGGAGAGGTGGAGAAGCTCCTCAGCACGGTTGGTCTGCCGCAGGAAGCTCCACCCGGCTGGCTCGAATACTGGTGCCCGGGGAACGAGCTCGCTTTGGAGTCGTTCTTCCATGGCAAGACAGGCGTTCTCTACCTTATACATCCGATCGAGTCTCCCCGCGATCAGGAGGTTATTCTTGGCTTCTCCAACAATGGTTGCATGAAGATGTGGCTGAATGGGCGGATGGTGCACCAAACGACTCACATGACGGCCATTCGGCCCAACCAGGGCAATGGCGGAGGAGATGGTTCCAATTACACCGAAGCAATACTCAATGAGGGAATGAATCTGGTTCTCATTCGGCTCGAACGGGGCGTCGAACCGATCGAAGCACATTTTACGCTGGGACGACCCGATCGCGAACACTTCAAATGCCTTGGGCACGCCGTACTGGGTTTGCGACGGACCATTTTTCCATGGGAGCACAAGATGGTTGAAGCGACGAGTAAGCTCATGAATTGCGAAACAGAATGTCCGAAATATGTGTGACCGGAAGAAGGTCCTTTCAGGACCAAGCCAAGTCGATATGCCATTGAGCAACAGCGGATGGCAATACCGATAGGAGTCTAATGATCGCAGCATCTCTCTCGGTGGAGATTGCCACGAAGGGTCTCGTCATCGCAGGCGTAATGTCCTGCGCCAACGTCTTCATGGAGGTGTCCCGGAAGAAAGCGGTAGCAGGGCGGCTGCTGCTGCCTGTCTTGTTTTGGAGTCATCTCTTCGATGTGCTCGTTTTCGCGGCGGTATTCGTTGTGCAGCGCATACATCATGTCGGTCGGCAAATTCATGATTCAGGCGATCTCTTCGGTATTGCTGGCGTACATCTGTCACCGCTCGCCACCTATCTTATTTATCTTTTGATTGATTTACTTATTCTCGCTCTTGCCAATTGGTTCTTTTTTCGCGCTCTGCAAATATCCCCCTTATCTACCTCGGTGCCGTTTCTTGCTTTCACGTCGGTATTCATCGTTCCGATGGCGTTTCTCATCCTGCGCGAAATGCCAAGTGCAGCAAAGCTCTTGGGCGTCATCCTCACTGTTGTCGGTTCGCTAGTGATGCATCGGAAGCAGTTTGCCGCGGGATGGCTTGCTCCTGGCAAGGCGATTTTTCATGAAAAAGGAAGTCGCTACATTCTTGCAGTCGCTCTTCTAGTTGCCTGCACCAGTCCGCTGGACAAGCGGCTTGTGCTCATGACGGATATTTACACTCAGGGCCTCGTGTACGGCTTTGGCATGTGTCTATTCTTTCTTATTCTGACCTTGTCCCGCGGTGAACCGCTGCTGCACGTGCTGAAGACAGGTCTGCTCTGGATTGCTTTGGCCGGTATCCTGGATGCTACAAGCCTGCTGTTGCAATTCGAGTCTTATCACTTTGTGGATGTAGTAATCGCTATTAGCATCAAGCGTGCCGGCATCGTACTCTCCGTTTTATTTGGTTGGCTCTTTTTTCATGAGAGAGATATCATTGACAAGACAATAGCCTCTTCCGTGATGTTTGTGGGCGTTGTGATGCTTTATGTGCAGATCACGGCAGTGACCGCCGCCACTACCACACTCTTGACCCTGGCAGCCATGCTAATTTTGCTTGGGATCACCCGTCGCAGCGGATCTGCGCGGGATACAGCATCACGGGGGCCCGGATAACCACGTAACTGTCCTCGGCGAAGCAACTGTGGGTATTCCGCGCTTTTTTTGTGAGACGGGTTTGAAAACAGGAATAAGTGCGCACACTCGTCATGGGTACAGTTTAGCTGGGATTATCTCTGGCTCCTGTTCTCCAGCCGAAGCCATCATCTTCTTTAACTCTTCACGGAGTTCGTCCGCCTTCAGACGATATTTTTCCTCCCTACGTCCGGCAAGATTGATCAGTTCATCCGGATCGGCGCCCCGGTCGTAAAAATGGTATTCGTTATAGACCGCTGCTGCTGGCTTTGATTCGCCTGACAGATCTGCAATGCAATACGTCCAATCCCGTGTGTGAATGGCTCGCGCCGTCATCACTTCGCTGATCTGTATAAATTGCTGATTTGGCCACTTTCCCCTGACCTCGGGATCGTGAAGCAATGGGAGCAAGCTGTTGCCTTTCCATGAGGAGGGCACTAGTACGCCAACTGCTTCAAGCAATGTTGGCGCCACGTCGATTATTCCAACCAATTCATGGATATGCTGCGCTCGGCGAAAGCCGAGACCATCGATAATGAGAGGTATTCGAATGGAACTTTGATGGGAAGTGCATTTGTCGGAGTTATTCCGTGTCTGGAAATGGCAGCCATGATCGCTAAGAAAGACGAAGATCGTGTTATCGGCGAGATGCTCCTCGACCAAGATCCTCTGGATCCGTCCAACCGAGGCGTCTATTGCCTCAACGCAGCCATAGTAATCGGGCAGATACGCCTGCCACGAACCGGGAAATTCACGCAAATCATGAGGAACAGTCGAATTGGCAAAGCGCTCGGCCACCCCCTTTGGCGCGACAGGCCGGTTCACGCCACTGTTCTGCTGGTGCGGTTCGAGCTGCGAGACAACGAGCAAAAACGGTTTCTCGTGCTTCTGGCGAAGAAAGCGTTCCGCGCGATCAGTCAAGAAGTCAACGCGATATTCATCCTTATAGATGATCGGCTGATTATCACGATCCCAAAAGGTGCCGTGATAGGGAAATGTCACATTCTCGGGGGCATTGGCTGCCTCCCAAAGATCCAAAAAACCTCCACGATCTTCCGGGTTGGTTACCGGGCCAGAAGTTCCACCCACTTTCGGATCTTCAAGGGCCAAATGCCACTTACCGATATAGTTTGTTGAGTAACCTGATTTTCGAAGTTCCCCCGCGAGCGTCGGCAGTGATTTGTCCATCGGTAAACCAAGCCGCCAGACACCGTTCTCCGTGGCGTAGCGACTCGTGAGGAGAACCGCGCGCGAAGGGGAGCAAACAGGCTGATTCGTAACAGCGTGGGTAAAATTGGTGCCGCGCAATGCTAAGGAATCGAGGTTTGGCGTATGTATTGAATTATTATGACCATTCGCCGCGACGAAATCAGGTCGGAACTGATCCGAGAGATAGATGATTATGTTTGGCTTTGTGACTGGAACAGTCGTGGTTGGCTTTACCTGAGATTCAATGGCAGACGGAACTGCAGCTGCCACAGCAGAAGCTACAGAAGCCTTGAGAAAAGATCTACGGCTTTCGACGCTGTCAGACACTTGTGACTCCAGTCGTCAAGTTGTTGCCGATGCACTCGAATCGGCCTGTTAAAAAGCTGAAGGCAGTCTTCGTTTCGTACTTCGCGGCTGGCCGCTGGCCGCGCCGCTGACCAGTGGAGCGGCTGATTGCGTGGCTGCAATGGTTCCGGGGATTGGTGACACGCAATGAATTCCATACGGAAAACTTCCTTGGCATGATCCACCTCGGCTGCATGAAGATCATGCCGAGGTACTTATGAATCGCGGGGGTTATCGGACCGGCCCTAGAGTACAGCTCTCGCCCGCTTTAATGTTTCTGTGATAAATGCGCTCTCATCATGCTACAGAGGTCATACCGCGCCTGTCAAAATTCGAGTCGCGCCATGCGGGCGGTTCATGGACGGTATCGCAAAGCGGGGTCGTGAGCATCGTCGGGTCGTGCTGGACGAGCACTATCTGACCACTGGGGCTCGCTGAGATCGATCTGGCCAAGCACCTGGCCCGCTACGTCAACACTTCCTGAGCGTGAATTCATAAAAGTGTTGAAACAGATTTTCGAACAGTCGATCTTGGGAGAGGTGCGCAACGTCATAGAAGACATCACCAAGAGCAATGGCGCACTTGCATTTCGCGGCCACGTCGTGGCGATAGTCCTTATGTGCGCTCTTGATGCGATCTCCTCATACGGCTATCGTGGAAAGAAAAATGGTAAATTCATTACCGCCCATTTCCAAGATACATACCGCCCTTATGCGGACCAGATCTATAAAGTGTTCCGCGTGAGCCTGATTCATAACTGGAACTTATTCGAAGCATCGATCTATGCCGATAACAGCACGATAAGGATGGAAGGAAGTACGATTGCGTTCGGTCTTCACAATTTCTCCGACGCCTTGGTTGCGGGCACGGAGGATTTCCTCAACAGTTTGCCTTCCGATCGAGTTCTGTTCAACAACTCACGGAATCGATATGAAGAACTGCGCGCAACCGCGAAGCCATAGCTGAAGCCCATGATCTTTTGGGTTGATGGGCCTGATGACAGATGTTACGGGACATGCAAGATCATCAAACTGCCCTAGAAATCGTCAGCCGCTTCGTTTGAACCAATCGCATCCGAGCCATAGAATTCGTGCGGCTGAACCAGATGTTTGATTGCAAGGGTAGCCTTGGAGTGTATCCGAAAACTGCCTCTGCTATCGCAGGACCACGGAGGGTGCATCCCCAATCAGGAGGAAGTATGGCGGAGGGAAAGATCATCGAGGCGCCCCGTTCATTCGCTTGCTTGTTGCGCAGTCCAGCTTTTTCAACCAGATATTGCGGACGGAGACTTTCGCCGGCGTGCCTTCGAGCTCAATGCCGATCTTCCCGGACTTGTTGTTCGAAGAAGCCGGGTCGTCGTCGATCAGGATCGCCATTACGTGGCCGTTGAGGATGTGAATCATGGTGCCGCCGCGGGCGACGATCTCGTATTGGTTCCAGTCGTTGATCTTGACGAAGCCGCCAAGCTCATCGCGATTGCCGACGGAGCCGATGAGGCGCGAGCCGGCACCGGGAGTCGAGTTCACAATCTCGCCGCGCCAGGCGACGATCCCGAGCGGGGTGTTCTCGGAATAGAACTGGCCGCTGTAGCTCGCGTGCTGCGGGTTGACGGGAAACCAGAAGTCGGCCTGCGGGCCGGTCATCATCCAGTCGAGATTGTAGGGCGGCAGGCCGGCGTGCTGCGGCCGAGTCCACGAAATGCCGGTCTGGGAGCGATATTGGATGCCGCTGCCGCCGGCGATCTCGCATTTGATCTCCAGCTTGAGATCGAAGTCGTGGGCGATCACGTCCTTGCGCCAGATGTAAGTGTTCGAAACAGGCTTTTCGAGGGAGGACTCGCCGACGATGGCGCCGTTCTCGACGCGCCAGTAGGTGGGATCACCCTCCCATGCTGCGAGGGACTGGCCATCGAAGAGCTGGATGAAACCGTCATGATCGTTGAAGTCCTCGGGCGCCGGTTCGTGAAACGCAGAATGGGCGGCCTGCGGCGTGGCTTGCGGTGCGGGCTGCGGAGCCTGAGCCAGAGCGGGAATGGCGGCAAGGGCGCAAAGCGCAATAAGACGGCGAGCGGTAAAGACGAGATTCATAGGAATTTCTCCGTTGTAATATGGTTGCGGTTTGAACAATCACAATGTTGCCGGATCCGCTTCCAGGCTTGGCATTAAGCTCCTGGAAGCGGTCATTCCGGCCCACGATTCTCTGCTTGAGACCCTCAACATCCACGAAGCGCGTGAAGACTGATTCTTCCGCTCTCCATGATGTCAGGGCCGCGGTGCAAAGATGAACGCGGGAGTCAGTCCCATCCGTGGGCAGTCTGCACTGCTATCAAAGTCCGAAGCACGTCGTTCCATGTCTTGGGCGCCAGCATGGTTGCGTTGGGGAACATGCAACCGTCCCAACAGATATGCTCAAAGGCACGGGTGGGTGCGCCGCTTTCATCGCGCATCCAAAGACCGGCGACCGCGACAATATCCATTCTGCCGTTCGGATCGTTGGCGAGGCAGTGGCGTCCTGTCTTGTCGTGCGAGCCGGAGCCCTTCACCGTGCCATCGTTCTGAGCTACGTGAAAGTCGATGGTCCATGGCCTAAGCGCATCGGTCAGGGTTCGGAGCGCATCCATCAGGACGTCCTGCTGCGACCAATCGAAATCAGCGGGCAGGAGCCGGTCATCGGGAGCGTTGTAACCGAGCGTGTACAAGAGAGAGTGGGCCATATCCGCCTGGAAACCCAGGATGCGAGGCCGGTCAACCAATTCGAGCAACTCGACCATCCGCTTCCAGCTATGCATCCCGCCCCAGCAGATCTCTCCCTCTGCCGCGAGGCATTCGCCGTAATCTTCGGCGATGGTACAAGCCTCACGAAATGTGCCTGCGATTCGCCTGGTGTTGGCGACGGGATCGCTGGCCCAATCAGAGGGAGCGGTTGCAGAATCGATGCGCACAACTCCATAGCGGCGAATGCCAATGTCACGCAGCGTTCTGCCGATGCGGCAGGCTTTTCGGACCTGGGCCAAAAATTTCCTGCGCTCCTCCTCAGAGCCCATCGCCGAGCCGCCGCCTGCCGGCGCCCAGACGGGGGCGACGAGAGAGCCAACCACGAGCCGGCGGCCAGCGATGCCATCGGCGAGACGCTTCAGATCGTCAGTGTTCGATTCGATATCGATGTGCGGGGCGGAGAGAAACAGGTCGACACCATCGAAGCGAATGCCGTCTACCTCAGCCTCGGCGGTCAGGTCCAGCATTGTCTCCAGGCCGATGAACGGCTCAGAGCCCGGTCCCTTTCCGACCAGACCGGGCCACATCGCGTTGTGGATGGCCGGCCTCTTCTTTTGATTGGCTGCGCTCACGATCCCTCCACTTCTTTCTGACGGATATGGTCTTGCATTCGGATTACCGGGCGCGAAGATGCTTGAGCAGGACGAACGCATCGGGCGCGGCCGGATTCCCGCTGCGGGCACCTATAGTCTAAGCACTTGCGGCCCACTCGTCACAAAGCTCCTCGCTTTGCCGGTCATTCCAAGAGCCGGTTTCAAGAAAGGCGGCCACCTTGTAAGCGCCCTTTCCCTGGATGTCTAAGTACTTAGCAGCGGCCAGGGTGCGAACGATCCGGTAGATCGACAATTTCGAGATCCTTGTGATCCGGTGTATCTCATCCACCCGGAGACCTTCGGAGCTCGAGCGCAGGAGTTCAACAATCTGAAGCGCCTTCATCAAAATCGGGACAATGTATTCGCGATGATTGATTGGCTTAGGGGCCGCATCTCTTTCGCGTCTTGCTCTGAGTAACAGATCTCTTCTTTCAGTCAACGAATCGGGGGTGCTGTCGAGTATTTCCATCTCTAATCTCCCTTCCACGCACGAAATTGCGCGGTCGAAGCGGTTGACCCGCAGCAGCGCGATCCGATCATCCGGCCGCACGGCAGTCTCTCGTGGTGCCTGGCAATCCAGGCGGGTTGCAACTCACTGAGGCTGTGGAGCGATGCCGATCAATGCCCCAGTCTCGCCGTGTGCAATAAGGCCTGGCGGGCCGGCCCAAGAAGTGGAGCAACGCGACCTGAACACTCCACTCAATCCATCACCTTGTACGATCGCGAACCGTTGCCGTACCCTCACTACCCTAGACGCCAGGCACGTTTTCCCATTGTTTCTTCCTTGCCGAACTCAAAACCGTATCGGTTACATAGTCCACTGCGAGGCCATCCCGGAACGACGGTGCAAACTGCCGGCCTTGACCAACTGCCTGAAGGAAGTCAGCTACTTGATGAATAAAAGTATGCTCATAGCCGATCTGCAGGCCAGGTACCCACCAATTCTTCATATAGGGGTGGTCCCCGTCGGTGATATGGATGCTTCTCCATCCACGTAACCGGTGCTCATCGTGGTAGTCGAAGAACTCAAGACGGTGTAAATCGTGGAGGTCCCACCTGGCGGAGGCAAACTCGCCGTTAATTTCGAGTGTAAAGAGCGCCTTGTGGCCACGCGCATAACGCGTTGCCTCAAATAAGGCAGTCGAACCATTCTTGAACCGGCCTAAGAATAAACTAGCGTCGTCAATGTTCACCGCCTCCACCTTACCGGTGAGATTATGCTTGCGCTCTTTGATGAATGTTTCGGTCATGCCCGCAATTTCAGAGAAGGGCCCGTTCAGCCAAAGCGCCATGTCAATATTGTGTGCAAGCAGATCGCCAACGACTCCACTGCCGGCAACGGAGGCATCCAACCGCCAAAGTCCCTCGCCGCCCTGCGGAAGATCGCTGGAGATCGTCCAGTCCTGCAGGAACTGCGAGCGGTAGTGGAAGATCCGGCCGAAGCGGCCTTCGTCAAGAAGTTGCTTCAAGAGCGCAAGGGCCGGCACACGACGGTAGTTGAACCAAACCATGTTTGGAACTCCGGCAGCGTCGATTGCATCGACCATCGACTTGCTTTCAGCCGCGGTACGTGCCAGAGGCTTTTCGCAGAGAACGATCTTTCCTGCCCTGGCGGCAGCGATGGCGATTTCAGCGTGCGTATTGTTTGGGCTGGCGATGTCAATCAGGTCAATATCCTTGCGCTCGACGAGCGCAAGCCAGTCTGTCTCCACAGACTGATAGCCCCAATTGCCAGCGAAGTCCTTCAGGCGATCCGCATTGCGCGCGCAAACTGCTCTCAGCACCGGCTGATAGGGAAGATCGAAGAACCGAGGCGCCTGGAGAAACGCATTCGAGTGCGTCCGCCCCATGAAGCCGTAGCCGACCAGACCGATATTCAGAGCCTTCCTTGCCATAAGTGTCCTTGATTCTCCCGCTTGGTTTAGGCAGTGGATGTTTAGCCTGGCAATCTAATCTGGTCGAAAATATCCAAAGCCAAACACCCAGCCCAATTGCACCCTTGCTTGCGGCTCATCGGACGCTTCGCAGCGTGCGGCGCAAAACCTAGAACTGTGCGAATTGCCACTCCCTCCTCGTCACGCTCTCGCATTTCCGCTATGTCTTTGCCAACGGCGAGCAAATATTGTGAACATCGTGAATGAAGTCGTCAAGGTAATCGACAGCAAACATGCGGAAGACATAATGCGGGTAGTATCTTTCTGCAAGTAGCTGAACGACTTCAGTTCGATACTGCTGAAGATCTTCGACAGCTCGCAAGGCTTGCCGGGCTGCCTCTGCATTTTTGGTCTCAACCGCTTGTTTCGCCCGGAAGCAGCCAATCGCGCACAGTCTCACGCCTTTTACGTAGATATGGTACATCCGAAGCAAAGTCTTGATATGCTCCTTGAACTCAGGTGAAACAGGAAGCGAGTCAGGCTGCAGTATGCCGGACAACTCCTGAACTTCCGCCAACGCCTTGTCCTTTTCTGCAAAGACGATTGCGATATTCTCTTCAGTGGGATCGACACGCTTGGAGGCATCTTTCCACCGGGGGTCGCCCCCCCCATTCTCCTCGGCGAGTCTCGCCTGTCCCTTCATGTGGTTATAACCTTGGTCCACTGTTTGGGGAAACATCCCTGAGCCGCTACAGAAGAGGAAACCTCTGACATATACGGTCTTCTCCATCACCCCCCAACATGCCTTCATGAAATTCTTCAGGCGGGGTAAGTACTCTGGTGGAATGGGAACAGGGTCGGGTTGCATAGACTCCGATATGAGAGCATCGTACAGACCGAACTGCATCCAGGATTTATAAGCCTCGTCGAGATCCAGCGTTGTGCTCTGGCACAGCAGCCCTCCCGCGACAAAGTTGAGGAGATTGAAGCTGTTGAATACACTGCATTCGGTCTCCCACTCGATGTTGGTCCGCAACTGGATGCCAGCAACTCCATTGGCCTTACAGTATACGAGCCGGCGCTGCATATCCTCGACGACCCCGCAGGGGAACAGGCCCTGACCAAAGAACTGCCCCCAGCAGTCGTACTCGATCCATTGCGGATGGTTATTCACGTGACCGATCCTGGGATTATTCGGCTGCGGTGGATAGAAATCCTGAGCCATTGCCTTGAGCATGAGCACGATGTCCGTTCAACATGTTTGCGGCCGCATCGATTACCTGATCCATTTGCGCCCTGTTGCTGCCGAAATCCCTGACGGCGAGTATCTTTCCATGGCTCTTTATCGGTGCATACATTGCACTTATGAGCTTTGTGTACCACTCGGTCGCTGTATAGCCTGCGCAGGTCTTGCAGGAGCAATTGTTTGCCACGAAGGACAACTGGCTCTCGCGCGAGCCCGGGCTCACGATGATGCCGCCGAGGTCCGGAATGACGTTGAAGAGCTCGGTATACTTCGTCTCAAGAAACTCCCACCAAAACGGGTGATTCGCGCAGACGGCTCCATTGGGGCTGAGCACTTCAGGATGCAGTTCTACGATCCCATCAGGAAAGGAGATTTCCTTGACCTCAAAGAAGAACTTGATACCCCGTTTCTTGGCTTCCGAAGTGACATTTATCAGGTACTCCCGCGCGTTCTCGACGCGTGACATGCGCGTTGGCCAACGAGCTCTGCGAAGTTTTAACGAGTAGTACTTGTGAGGCCAGATTACAGTCTCGGTCAAATCGTTCTGATTGAAGACCAGCGTATTCAGGTTGAGCTTCTCCATAAACGCGAAGGCCCCGGCGACCGACCTCCATTGCCAAATCCGGTCGCCATCGATCTCCAGAGCGCGAACTTCAAAGTCGGGATTGATCGCGCCCGCGGGGGAAGGTGCGGGCGAGGCTGATCGCGCAAACGCTGCAAATGGAGTTGCAGAAAGCGCTGATACACATGCCGCGCCCTCAATAAATTGCCTACGATCCATAGAAACTGTCTCCTCGTATGGTTGCGTTCCTGTTTGTGTCGCGCGACTCTGGAATGACTATCGAACTAACTTCTTCAATCAGCCACCGCATTCGCCTGCGGGGTAGCAGGTCCAGTTAGAAGGTCAGCTTGAGCGCACCTTGAAAGACTCGAGCCCCATAATTGTTTACTGTGGCAGTAACCCGGCCGAAGGTTGAAGAACTCAACGATGAACTTGATCCAGCAAAGCCGCTGCTACCGGGGGCACTAAAATCCGGATGATTTAAGAGGTTGAAGGCTTCAAATCGGAAATTTAGGTTCAGCCGTTCATGAAGTGGAAACACCCGGCTCAAGGCTGTATCCGTCTCTAAGAATTTAGGTCCACGATATGCAAACCGTCCTGAATCTCCAAATGTGCCGGTAGTATTCTGTGCAAACGCTGACGCGTTTATGTACTGAGCGTTTACCGACGAACCACTCTGGATCTTCTTGTCCGTGTAAAGAGAATTTGGATTAACAACATTCGGACGATCATTGCCAATATCTGTGAGCGAGTTGTCTACTCCCGAAGTGACGGTAAAGGGTGACCCATCCGTGACATGCACGAGTGGGGCGATCTCCCAATTATTCACAATCTTCGCCGGCAATCCGTTCAACGAGAAGTGGCTCGATGCCACGAGGGTACTGTTGAATACATCCCTGTAGTCGAACCCGCAGCTTCCTTTATCTCCCTTGATATTGGCGGGATTCTGCACGGAGACACTACCCTCATCCCCGCCATTGTCCTGAATATCGATACAGTGCGACCAGGTGTAGTTGGTCATAAAGACGAAGCTCGACGAAAGACGATGTTGGAGGGTGGCTATCAGTCCGTTGTAGCTTGCATTCGCTCCTGAGTTCAAAACGAGCGAACCGACATTACCCTCTGATCCGCCTTGATAGAGTGGTCCGGCTACAGGATTCTCACGTGTCAGAAGGAAGCGCGAAGCTTCATTGCCAATTGTTGAGCACGGGCTCCCGCTGCATGTTCCGGGGATGTAGACTGCCGGGTCGAGTGGGGTTCCATACGGATTGAAAGCTGTCTTGTTTCCGATGTAGTCAAGCTGCAATTGCCAGCCATGACCGAACTCCTGTTGCACGCTGGCCGTCCATTGGAATACGTATGGCGGACGCCAGTGTGTTGGGAGTACGAAGATCTGACTACTGATAAATGACGTGGAAGCGGACGGCGGGAAGGGGAGCGGAAACGGATTGTTGGGCGTTGTGCCGCCCGTCCATGGACTGGTGAAGCTTAGTGGGGCTCCAACGGGGATATTTGCAATGGCTGCGGAAAAGGGCGGATTCTGGTTCACATGTTGCCCGGTGAAAAGGTTCGGCTGGTCGTAGACCAACGCCGAGCCCACTCGAAAAACTGTCTTACCGGTTCCAAGAGGATCAAACGTGGCCCCAACCCGGGGAGAGAACTGCCATGGTGTGTTCTGAGTAAATGCTCTGGGCACGCCCGGGTCCCCATAAAAGAGCATTCCAGCTGGCGCATTCTTATAAACACTACTGATGGTATTACTCAAAAAGTTACTCATGTTAAAGGTCGAGCCGCGGTTAAAGTAATCGACGGGAAAGTACTCAGGATCCCAACGAACCCCCGCGGACAACACAAGCTTGTTGGTTGCATGATAGGTGTCCTGGATGTAAAGGCTGGGAATAGGCGCACGCAATGCATTTTGCTGGGCGCTGCTCTGGACGAAGCTATTCAAGGAGCCGGTCAGGAAATCCAAGTTCGCGTCCTCGCCAGTGCCACCGGCACTTGCTCCGTTTGGGCCTTTCTCACTGTAAATCCCGGAGAATCCAAAATTTCCGTTGGCTTCATAGACATTCGAGATGTTGAGTTCGGAACGAACATACTCTCCGCCAAACCCAACCTGGTGCTTGCCATGAACCCAGTTGACATCGTCTGCAAACGAAAACGTATTTACGTTGAAGTGAGCCGCGGAACAGGTACTGCAGTACATACTCCATTTGCTCGTCACTGCCAATTGCATGCCCACGGGAGAAGACGAAAACATATCTAGGCCAAGTGTCGCCGGATTTACGCCCGCTGCTGCCGGACCACGATTGTCACGCCGTCTTGTTCCAGTCGCGTGGAACGAGTTAACCAGCCTTGATGAGACAATATAGGTTTCACCAATCGTAAGCCCCTGAGCGCGTTCAATCTCGCCAGCCTGAGTAGTGATCAGTATGTTCGTAGGTGAATAAAAGGCGGGGCTCTGATAACCATCGATAAAGTAACGGCCATATAGGCTATGTTTCGAATTGATGGTCGAGTCGATTCGAGTGACAAATTGGTTCTCGGCTACCTGAGACGGTATTGAATAGGTCACCAGGCCAGTTGCGGCCGTTGTAGGCGGGAGGTACTTGTCAAGTGCGAGCGCACTGGCGTTCGGTCTCCAAGTCACGCCTGGTGTATCGGAATACTTGTTGCCGATCAGGAGTATTCCGGTTGCCGGGTCCAAAAGTTGGATTGCGGGGTCTGACGCCGAAAAATCGCCCAGCAGATTCGCGGCCGTGGGTACATACGCCGTGGTGAGCGATTGCGACTGATCGTTCTTGAGGCGCTGATATCCAGCGAAGCCAAACACCTTGTCGCGAATGATTCTTCCGCCAAACGTGCCGCCGAACTGATTCTGGTGTAGCGTATCCTTGCTCGTCGAGAAGAAGTTTGTGGCATCGATAGCGTTGTTCCGAATGAACTCAAATGCGGACCCATGCCATTCGTTTGATCCAGATTTTGTAACAACGTTGACCAAGCCGCCGGGATGCAGACCATTTTGTGCACCCAAGTCCGTCGTTTCCACGCTGAACTCGGCTACCGCATCAGGGAAAGGAAAGGGAAGATTCACGTTGGTCATATAGTCGTTGTGGTCGCCGCCATCCAATCTGTAATCAGTGCCATTTCCCATTCCACCGCCGACTGAGATCACCGCCGAGCTCCAAAAAGTCTTGCTTCCCTGCAGATCGCTGTTTTCATTCGCGTTGACCGAACCTCCGGAGAGTGTGATCAGTGAGGTGACCTGTCAACCATTGAGCGGCAACTCAACTACTGTTGCCTGATCGATGGTTTGCTTGAAGGAGCTATCTTCGGTTTGCAAGGCTAAGCCGGTTGCCTGGACCTCGACGTTCTGACTCACTGAACCGACGGTCATGGCCACATTGACCGCAATGCTGCTGCCGACTTCAAGGACAATGTTCGATTGCCTGTAGTGCTCAAAGCCAGGAGCCGACACTTCGATCGTATAGTTGCCAATTGCAATATTCGGGAAACTGTATAGCCCATCGGCGTCCGTGGTCGCTGCATGCTTTACCAAAGTGGCCTTATTCGTAAGAACGACTGCGGCATTCGGAAGAACAGCGCCAGATTGGTCGGAAACTACACCCTGGATGTTTGCCGTGCCCGCAGTCTGCGAATTACCATTCAACGCAAACAGCAATGTAACTAAGAACACGCAAAGGGCAAATCCACGGCCGATACGATTCAAAACGCTCCTAGCTGTCAGTTGCATTGAAGCCTCCATGTAGTTGTGAGTTGGAAAATTGCTCTCTGCTTGCGGGGCGCTTGAGTTTTCAGCGTTGCTTTTCCCGCAAGAAGCAATGGAACTCCGATGAGCGTCAATCGAAGGAACTGCTTGTATTCGATGTCCTCGTCTAAGGCACACACGGTTCACTGCGGCTCGTCCTGGCGGAAGTAAACGCATCTTGACTCCTTCTCTGCTCGCGCTCAATGAGCGATGGGCTGGAATTGCGGTCTCCAACATCGATCCGGGGCTTGTGGCGAATGCATTTTAGGGACGCGCTTTTTTGAGTGGCCGAAACCCCACCACCCCATAAATGAGACGTCTCAAGTAACGAAGGACATGCTAGGCTCATCATTTGTCACTTGTCAAGAGGTATCGAAGGGTTTTTTTGAAAGCATTTTTTAAATATCGGTTCTCCAATCGGTGTCAGGCGCGGAACCGCTGGCGAAAAGCGGCTTGTTCTCAATAAAATGCAGCCTTTCAGGCATCTCCCCAACCCTGCGTGAGTTCGGGAAATGCTCAAGGAGCCTGTTGGCGATGGCTTTTGGTTAGAAGTTGAGCAGCTTAGAATCGATTATTTATGTGAGAACGTGGAGTCCGCAATCGGTACGCTCAAGATCAACTTGGATCAGGCATTAAAATCCGCCAGGGACGCAGGCATGTTCTTCGCCTCGATCGTAGCGGCGAGGAACTCGACTGTCAGTCTTCCTTTGGCGGGAATCCACCGATAGGCCGCAGTGTCTAATAAGCGCCCACGCTCGATCATTTCCTTACGCGCCTCCGGGAATGGAGAGACACCGAATTCAAGCCCTCGCGCCAGCACGCGCCCACCCCACGGCTTGTATTGCCGTAAGCGATTCTCGTCCCAGATACCTAGCCACGGAAAATCGGTGCGCTTCCAGGAGTACGCCAATGCTGTTTCGACGGCTGGCGACCAGGCTATGAAGTACGAATCGGCCTGACGCTCATCCATCAGGAATGCGCGGTAACCGCCGGAGGAATGCGCACTACTCAGTGTCTCCCGGAGACCTTTCTGATCCCGGGCAGAGCCAGTCTGCTTGCCGTCATGATCCGCATTCGTGCAGCACCTTACGGTATTCGCAAAAAACTCAGTTCGACCGCGTTCCAGAAAGGGAGGCCCCAAGGTGACATGTTGTGTCCAGGCAATGGGGCGGTCATGGGCAGTTAGATTCTCAACCGTCTCACCGACGTGCATGGTTCTCCCTTCGAGGGAGATGGCGCGCTCGCACGCGAGCTGAGACAAAGGCAAGACGCACCTGGCAACCAGCCCTGCCGGGGATGATTCGAACTCCCACTGCACAATGCCGGCCTCTCCGTGTGTGCGCACGCCCGCGGCCTGCTCGTCGGCTGAGGGCGGTCCGAAGAGATCAAGGCAGAGGTTGTGGCCCATGATGGCCGCAAGCAACTGAGCATCCGCATCGGGGCCATATTCGGGAGTATCCACCGGTGACCACGCGCTGGGCTCAATAGAGAGCCAGGGCGGAATCCAAAGTGGATTGACGGCGGTGGTCTTGTTGAGGATCTCGGCAATGTGCCCGCCCTCCTCAGTGACGGTTACCCGGACGGAGTCATTTTCGATCTGGATAGCTCTGCGATTGCGGAAGACGGCTTTCTGCATTGGATGAGTCTCGCTGTTCAGTTTCGCCGGAATTATGAACTTTGCAGCAGCCTGGCCGCCGCCCTGAATTGCGCAGGGAAATTCGATGGCCAGCGGGCAACGTTTCGTATGCGATTTGTCATGATTGCCGCCGCATGTTCCGCCTGATGAAGATGCCTCCGAGAATGGCCAGCAGGCCGCCCCACCAGATCGATGGATGAAGCCGGAAGAGCACCGGAGGATGAGCCGGCGGAAAAGGCGAAGCTCCCACAAGCCGACAGACAGAATCACAACTCCATACAACAGCAGAAGGAGTCCCACAAAGAACCATATGGAGCGCTTACCGGGCATCATGGCAGTTTCCTCACCACAAGACGATATTCACGGCAACAAAGGCGGCGAAAATTACGCCCGCCCATAGCATCGGGCTTTCATACCAGGGAGCAGGTTCGGCGGCCGGTAGCCGCGACGCGCCGTAGACCAGGCCGGAAAGCTGGCTCGGCGGACGAGGCTTCGTGGCCAGGCTCACAACGATGGTCACGATCACACATACCATCCAGGCCCACAGGGCCCGGTACATATTTTCCGCCATGCCTTTCGCATCCGGCGACAGAGCCACATAGCGCAGCGCCGACGGGATTCGATAGACCCACACCCACAGGCTTATGGATGTTACCGTTCCGGCGAGCAAGCCCCAGAACCCTCCAGCGTTGGTTGCCCTCTTCCATAACATGCCGAATAAACCGTCCCAAAGAGGGGCGCAATAAGAAACTGAAAAGCTGCAGCGCATAATCCATGATGCTTGTGGAGTGCTGCACCAGGTACGCGGTGGCGACCGAGATCAGCACTCCAACCACGGTGCTCCAGCGGCCCATGGCGACATAATGCGCGTCGCTGGCGCTGTGCGGTTCATAAGGCGTCGGTAGATATCGTCGGTCCATACCGTGGCAAAGGCGCTGACATTGCCAGCCATTCCAGCCATGAATCCAGCAATCAGCGCCGTTACGCCGAGCCCAATCAAACCCGGGCCGCAATAACGAACCAGCATGAGAGGAAGGACTTCGTTGTAGCTGTATCCGCCGGTGGCGATAGCGGCGCTCTCGGGAAGCAGATGAAATGGAAGGACCGATAGCGCCAGAAGCCCAGGAAGAATCACGATCGCCGGTACCATCATCTTGAAGGCAGCTCCAATGATGGGAGCCATTCTTGCGGCGCGCAGGTTGTGCGCAGAGAGGGCGCGCTGGATTACCAGAAAGTCGGTGGTGAAGTAGCCAAAAGCAAGAACAAAGCCCCAGCCGAAGACAACGCCTGTCCAATGAACGCCCATGGGGTTCTGACTGAAATGTCCCAGGCCGCTCCACATGTGCATATAGTCGGATCTGCCCAGGTTGATTTCAATCTGGCGGCGAAGGTTCGACCACCCCCCGACCTCGATCATTCCCAGGATTGGGATGAGGAGGGCACCGGCCCAGATGAGGACGAACTGCAGGATCTCATTGAAGATGGCGGATCGGAGTCCGCCCAGCGCAACGTATCCGGCCACCACGAGAGAAGAAAGCCAGATGCTCAAATTGAGATCCCAACCCAGGACAACCTTCATGACCAGGGCCATTGAGTACATGTTGATGCCGCTCATCAGGGTGGTCATGAGAGCAAAGGTGACGGCTGAGAAAGCTCTAGCTGAATTGCCAAATCGCAATTGCAGATATCCGGGCACAGAATGCGTGCGTGAGATGTAGTAGAACGGCATCATCACGATACCCAGGAACAGCATTGCGGGGATGGCCCCGATCCAATAGGCGTGGGCCGCAACCAGGCCATACTGGTATGCCGAGCCTGCCCACCCCATGAGCTCAAGAGAGCCCAGATTTGCCGAAACAAAGGCGAGGCCGGCAATCCAGGCAGTCATCTCGCGCCCCGCCATAAAGAAGTCGGAGACCGTGTTCGACGAATTTTTTACGTAGAAGCCGATGAAGATTACAAAGGCAAAGTAGGCAACAATGATGACCACATCCACCGAGCTGAGATAGATGAGATGTGTCTTTGCGGGTGCGGAGAAAGGCATTGCGCACAATGCGGCGGCGGACGGTTTCAGGAAAGACGCAATGGGAACCATGATCGACATGCCTCGTTCAATCGGTTCAGGCTTTCGTTGATCCGCACGCGCAATTCCGAGTCGGGGGCCCAGGAAGTCTGCTCAAGACTTTTGGCACGAGTTATCCGCCGAGGTGAAAGGCCGCAGATTTCGTCCCTGCCAAGAACGAGCCGGGATTATGGCAACGCCTATTTGCGCCCCCGGTCTTCAGATCGCGGAAAAGCGAAGCGAGCTTTCGGAGCTGCCTTTCATGCGCGATCTTTGCGCAACGGCTCCGCATCGGGGTTTCCGGGCCCAAAATGTTTCAGCAGAACGAGCGGTTCCGATTCGCTGTGGTTTTCGATGACAACCGACTCGGAGGCCGCGGCAAAGCTGACGAAAAACTCATCGCGCGTGGACTGGCCATACCGGATCAACGAGGGTGTTTCCGCGGCAAAGGGACCGATCTTACCGTGGCCCTGCACGACAATGGTGCCATAGGCCGCATTGTCGCGGATTTTTACTTTGCGGCCCGGGAAGCACAGTCAGTTCCTTGGCGGAGAAGAAGGACGTTCCGTAGGTAATCCAGTTCTCGCGGTAACCCTCGCTTTCAGTTTCGGCAACGGGCTTTACCGGAGTGGGTAGAGTACGATTGGTGGCCGCAAACTCAGGGTTCACGTTCTCTTCCCAATCGAGCATGCTGACCAGATAGTCGAGGTCATTCCAGTACTCCGGCAAGACATCCTTGACCAGCAGGCTGCGATCGACCAGCCGGCCATCGACGATCGACTGGAACATGGCGAAGACGTCGCTGTTAACCTGCGGTTCGTAGGTGACCAGCGAGCCCGGGGCGTGAAGCAGGCCGGGATTCACGCGCCACCCCGTGCCCGGTATCAGGCGATAAGCCCGGGAGTGATTGAGAATGCCGTTGTCGCCTTTTCCCCACTTGGAGAGGCACTCAATCACATCGTCCCGCGTGGCCCCGGGCTCAAGGCCCATGAAGGTGTAGGGGAAGTTATTCTCCTTCACGTTGTACTGGGGGGGGAAGTAGTAAGACTCCGGCTTTCCCTTCTGTCCGACCAGGTTGGCGAATTTTTCAGTCTGGTGCATGTGATGCGGGATAGGGCCGAGATTGTCAAAGAACTTGCAGAGAAGGTTCCAGTCGCGTTCGCGCTCGAATACCTTCGATCCGAGCAGTTCATCACCGATCTCCTCGACGGCTTCCTTGAACAGGAAACGCTTGTCCGCGGCCACAACGAAGCTCAGGCCCTCGGTGGGCGGAGTGTCGGGACCGTTGGAGGCGTGCGTCGTGGATGAGAACCAGCGTTCGTTGATGCCGCCGCGGTGCGCGCCCAGCGCGTAGAGATCGTCGGGATGGAGGCGCAAACGGCCGCCGGGCACCATAAAGGAGCGCGGAACCCAGGTTGGCTCCAGACGAAAAATTCCTTCTCCTGCGCGCAGAGCCTCGGAATAAGCAAGGCGGTTTGACATGATCTCTAAATTCCTTTCCTGTTGGGGGCCAATAGTGCATCTTACCGGTGGCCGGACAAGATTACCCAGCGAAAATGATCACCGAGTTATGAGACGTCTCATTGCCGGCATTCACATTACAGAAGGAATCGCTTACTTGTCAATGCTGAAGGGCGCCCAAAATGGGACGAGCGCGGAGCGGAGAATGCCGAAGGCTGAGTATCTGAAAATTAGTAAGACCTAGGAGTGTGTCGGGCATAGATTCGTGACGGAGCCTACAGCGAGGGCAGCAGGTTCTGTTTTAAGCTCGAGCCATGGGCCAGAACTTCATTCCTGACACGGTCAACCAGACGTTGCTGTTTCCCCCATCGCTTCACGATTGGCTTCCCGAGGGCCACCTGGCGCGCTTTCTTTTGGATGTGGTTTCGGCGCTGGATTTGAGCGCGATCTACACGTCGTATCAAGAGAAGGATGGCCGCGGGCAGGCGGCCTACGCGCCCAGGCGGCCTACGCGCCGGAGATGATGGTCCGTCTGCTGCTGTACGGCTACGCGAGGGGAGTCTACAGTTCGCGCAAGATTCAGACGCGCACATTCGAGGACCTGGCCTTCCGTTATCTTTCCGGTGACCAGCACCCCGACCACGCCACCATCGCCGAGTTCCGCAAGCGTCATCTGGAGGCGCTCTCGGGTCTTTTCACGCAGGCTCTGCTGCTGTGTTCCGAAGCAGGACTGGTGAAACTGGGCCATGTGTCGATCGACGGAACCAAGATCAAGGCCAACGCCAGCAAGCACAAGGCGATGAGCTACCAGCGTATGAACGAGACCGAGGCGCGCCTGAAGCAGGAGATCGATGCGCTGCTGGCCGCCGCCGAAAAGACCGATGCCGAAGAGGATGCGCAGTACGGCAAGGATCGGCATGGCGACGAACTGCCTGCCGAGTTGCAGCGGCGGGAGAGCCGGTTGCAGAAGATCTGCGAGCCCAAAGCGGCTTTGGAACAGGAAGCCAAAGAAAAGGCCGAGCAGAAACGCGCTGAGGCCGAGCAGAAGCTGGCCGAGCGCGCAGAAGAAGAGCGGCGCACGGGCAAAAAGAAGAGTGGCCGCAAGCCCGAATTGCCCGATCCCGAGCAGGCCAAGCCAGACGATACGGCGCAGCGCAACTTCGTCGATCCGGAGAGCCGGATCATGCCGGACGGCGCCAACAAGGGCAGCTTCGTGCAGGGCTACAACGCACAGATCGCGGTCGATTCCGCGTCGCAGGTGATCGTGGCCGCCGAGGTTACGCAGGAGACGAACGACAAAAAACAATTGCTGCCGATGATCGCGCTGATGGCGGCGAATCTGGAACAGAAACCGGAGAAGGTCAGTGCCGACACGGGCTACTTCAGCGAGGCGAATGTGACCGATGAGTCCGTAAAGGACGTTGATCTGTATGTGGCGACGGGCCAGGATAAGCATAGCGGCGTGGTGGAAACGATCAGCGATCCGCTGCCTCCCGGCGCGTCGCCGAAAGAGGCGATGCGGGAAAAGCTACGAACCGAGGCTGGCCGCACCGTGTACAAGATGCGCAAGGCGATCGTCGAGCCGGTCTTCGGACAGATCAAGGAACAGCGCGGTTTTCGCCGCTTCAGCTTGCGTGGCAAAGAGAATGTCAGCCGCGAGTGGAAGCTGGTGTGCGCGGTCAGCAACCTGCTGAAGCTGTTCCGGGCCGGCGGGGTTCTGGAAATGGCATAAAACGGCGGGAAAAGGGGCCCGTTGAACCCAAAACGGCACAGAAAGCCTGCTATAAGCACCAACGGGATTACTGCCTGCGCGCCCCAGATCGAACACCAGCCCTGCAAACCGCTGAATCGGCCTTGGCAAAACGCTATGCCCGACACACACCTAGAGCCGGGTGTCTTGAGGAGCACGCGCAGTCGAATTCCGCACCAAAAGATGTGAGGAGAGCGAGATCGTTTTGAATTGAGTGATAGATCCATCGAGGCGCCCGATCAATCGCTCGGCTGCGAGTCGCCCCAACTCGTATTTTGGTTGAGAAACCGTCGTAAGCGCCGGCCGGATCATTGCCGCTAAGGGAATATCGTCGAAGCCCACGATGCTGATCTCATCGGGAATAGAGACGCCGTGCTCCTGCAGGGCGATCATCGCCCCGATCGCCACCATATCATTTACGGCGATGATGGCCGTCGGTCTCTTTTTCCGACTCAGCAGATTTTTCGCAAGTTTGAACCCACCCTCGAGTGTGGGGCCGAGACGGAAGATCAGGTCGTTTGAGAGGACGATTCCTCGTTCCGCTATTGCTGCCCTAAAGGTATTCAGCCGAACTTCCGCGATGCCTTCCGGTGCGCCGAAGTATGCAATTCGCGTGTGCCCAGCTTCGAGGAGATGCAGCATGGCTTCACGCATGCCGATCGATGTGTCAGTAGTGATGGTGTCGAAACACCGATCATCCGGTTGCATCCTTCTTCCCATAGCGACAATCGGGAGGCCCTTGCGCCCCAGTTCCAGAAGCGTTCGCTGGTTTTCCTCGGGCGCGGCGAACCGGCGTGACGCCACGATCAATCCATCTACCTGGCGGTTGGACAGCATCTGCAGATAATCGGGCTCGGCTCCCTCATCGGACCCCGAGTTACACAGGATCAGTTTAAAGTTGGCTCTGGCCGCCACGTGCTGAACGCCTTCGGCGACCGCGGCGAAATACGGATTCGTCAACTCGGGAATGGTGATCGCAATCAATCCGGTGCGGTTGCTCCTCAGCGCGCGCGCCGAGGGATTAGGCGTGTACCCAAGTTCCGCGATGGCACGCCTGACGATCCGGCGTGTCGCGTTCGTTACCCGAGGACTGTCGTTGAGGACGCGCGAAACGGTCGTCACGGAGACGTTTGCCTTGCGCGCTACTTGCTGGATCGATGCCATTGAAACGCCTCTTGCGCATTCAGCCCATGGCGATGGCCACGCGCCTCCCGAGTAAATAAAGATTGAAGCTCATAGCTACCATCGTAACAGCCGCTACTGCGACCGTCTGGAGCGCGCTTAGTGGCAGGTAAAGGATGAGCATGCCGACAAACATTCACCGTCGCGGCGATGCTCTTGTTGGTTATTCACATTGAATAAGAGCGCTCCAAAAACAGTGACAGATTATGTTAATTGAAGTGATGACGTCAATGTAGGCTCTTTCCCAATCGTGCTTGAGAAGGAGCGCGACCCGATCAGAGAACTCCTGAAGCCGCTTCTCGTCGAGCTGCTCCGACTGTGACATTTTGTCTATCGCATTGAGAATCGCTGTGTCTTCCGCGTCGATGGGATTAAGATTCAGGCTGAGGCTGAGTCGCTGCTCTTTCAGCAATGCTCCATTCTTTTGCGATGCGGCCTTATGCACCGCGGGGGCTAATTCGCGGATCTTGTCCCGCCATTTCGCGCGCTCCTTTGTAATGTTCTCAACCTGGATTGCCCTTTTGCTGCTGCGCTCTGCAAACAGACCCGCGACCAGCGCCGAGACAACTGGCGAAGCGCCTACCGTAGTTGCGAAAGCTCCCCAGTCCACACGACCTCCTCACGCGGCTTGCCAATTGTTGTACAAGATCACGCTCTAATTGTCCTCTATTTAACGGCTTACGGACAATTCATGAGAGTCTCGCCGAGTGTGACAATGCGCACACAACACGAAAACATCCAAACCGAAGACAGCGCCGGATTCGCCTCCGGCGAAGTCGGCAAGTCATCCCCAAACCATTGTCGAACGGAATTGCCCGAAATCGGCGTCTTGATGCACGCTTCTCATCCCTGATCGAGATACACCGGTGGCCTGTCGCTCTCTAACGAAAGTAATAAGAACGGTGGATTGACCATATAGATAATATATCACATCTATACTATACTGACGTGTACCCTCACTGCCACGAGGTTGAAATGCCACAAGTACGGCCTTTTCAGCAGTCCCTTTTCCCGGAGCTGTCCGGCACATTCCGGGGATCCGAATCCTTCACTACACTAAACCAGGAGGCAAAATATGGCTCCCAGCAGCGCATCCAGCACCATTCCCGGCAATCCCGACTCCACTTCGGAGTTGATGAAACTCCCGGCCTTCCAGAACCTACTCGCCAAGGTGGAGACGAATTTCTACCGAAATCGCCCGAAGGAAGCGGCAGATCTGGAATTGGAGGGAACGATTCGATTCACACTCCAGGAACGGGCGGCCCAGGCGTGGGAGATCCTCGCCAAGGCGCGCTCGACGGGCCTTCCGCTGAACCAGACGGAGGAGCTGGCAGCCGAACTGATCTACCCGCCGCTGGAGTCAGACGACAACTGACACTTGAAAGCGATGCCAAAGCCCCTGAGTTGAACTTTGGCATTGATTCAGACAACCCCGCCGAGACGGCGCCAGCCAAGCCGATTCTCCCTCCCGATCCCCTCCGTAACAGCCGGAACTTCCGTCTCAACGACGATGTCGCCTCTCATATTGCCGAGGGCGGGCCAAAGGCCCGCATACAGCACAACCTCGACATCCTTGAGCTGCTCAAGACCATCCAGCGCGAGCAGCGGACCGCGACTCCCGACGAACAGAATCGAATTGCGCAGTACATCGATTTCGGCGGATTGCGCGAACTGTGGGATCAGGGCTATCGCTACTATGAGGAGCGCAACCGCCTCGCCGAGATCCTCACCGAGGAAGAAATCGATGCGGTCAAGGAAACATCTCTCAATACCCACTACACAGCCATTGAGATCGTAGACCAGATGTGGGAGGCGGCAAACCGCCTTGGGTTCGCCGGCGGGCGCATTCTCGAACCGGGCATGGGAGTTGGCAACTTCTTCGCCCGCATCCCGAACCAGTTCCTCCACGAATCCGAACTCTTTGGCGTCGAAAAGAACCCCCTAAGCGGGGCGCTCGCTTCCCTGCTCTATCCGGACGCCAAGATTCTGGTCCAGCCCTTTGAAGACACCCGGCTGCCGAACAACTCCTTTGACATGGTCATCGGAAATCCTCCATTCGCTGACATCAAGATTGCCGATCCCGAGTACTCGGACCCAAAGCTCTCCCTCCACAACTACTTCCTCGTCAAATCCCTCGACAAGCTCAAGCCAGGCGGGATCGCCGTCTGTATCAGCTCGCACTACACGCTCGATTCTCTCGATGTGCGCCCGCGGCGCGCGCTTGCCGCCAGGGCAGACCTGATCGCAGCCATTCGGCTTCCCGAAAACGCTTTTCAGAAAAACGCCAACACATCGGTTACCACCGACATTCTGTTCTTTCGCAAGCGGCTTCCCAACGAACCCCAGCCGGAACACCCGGTTTGGATCGACAGTCTGTCGCACGTTGTTCCGGGCTCTGGCGATTCATCAGCGGTCAACTACAACGCCTACTTCGATGAGCATCCTGAGATGGTCCTTGGAGTTCACAGTGCGGAAAGCCGCATGTATGGACGGAAGGACTACACGCTCAAACCCATTGAAGGCGACACAAGCATCGTCGAACGGCTTCAAAAGGCTATCGAAACCCTGCCGGAGAATGTCGCCACACTCTTCGATCCGTCTCTGTCGCAGGGTTCACGGACCAACCGGAGCGCCTCCTCTCTGGTTCCAGCACCCAACACCATCAAGAATCATTCGTATTTTCTCGACGAAGGCACAGTATGGTTCAACGACAACGGAGCCAGAACTCCGCTGCCACGCGCATTGTCGAGTGGGCGCATTCTCTTTCAACTGAAATCGCTGATTGCGCTCCGGGACACGTTGAAGGAAGTGATCCGGCTTCAACTCCAGCCCTCGGATGAGGGCCAGCTTGCGGAATGCCAGGAGCAGCTCCTACAGCACTACGAAAGCTATCGCGCGAACTTCGGTCCGCTCAACAATATCGGCACAGCCAAACTCTTCGAGGACGATCCCGAATATCCCCTGCTGACAGCGCTCGAAAACATCGATCCAGAGACTTCGAGAATCTCACTCGCCGACATCTTTACCAAGCGCACGATCCGGCCATACGAACCACTGCGGGAACTTCCGAGCGATCCGAAAGCCGCCATGCTCCAGGTGCTGGCCGAGTGCGGCCGTTTGGACACCGGCCTGATGTCCCGTCTCCTCGATAGACCGGAGGCAGACGTCATTGCCCAGCTCGTCACAGCCGACCTGATCTACAAAGAGCCGAACTCTCAGCAATACCAGACAGCAGACGAGTACCTCTCCGGCAACGTGCGCCAGAAACTGAAGGACGCCCAAGGCGCCACACTGCTCGACCCAGCCTATGAACGCAACGTCAAGGCGCTCCAAGCCGTCCAACCCGAAATCGTTCCCTTCATCGACATCGATGTGCGTCTCGGACAAACCTGGGTGCCAACAGAGGTGTACGTTCAATTCCTCAACCGGCACATGGCCGAGCAACGCCCGGCGTCCGGTGACCGCGCGCCGTCCATCACAAGAGACCTCAACGGGCGCTGGAGCGTCGATCTGCCTTCCTGCTACAACGCATTCGAGCTGACACACAAGTGGTCGGGCGGAGGGATGTCCGGTCACAAGCTCCTCGAATACGGTCTCAACCTCCAGGAACCGACCATCTATCAAAACAATGCGGATGGCAAGCCTGTCATCGATACGGTACGAACGATCGCTGCGCGGGCCAGATTGCGCGAAATCAAAGATGCCTTTTCCGAATGGGTCAAAGACGACAAACAGGCCGACATTCATCCGCAGATCGAGCGCATCTACAACGAGACCTTCAACGCCACGCGTCTGCGTGTGTACGACGGTGGTCACCTCTCGTTCCCAGGGCTGAATCCCACCGTCGTTCCGCGCCCATATCAGATGAGGGGAGCCTGGCGCGTCATGGTCGAAGGCCGTGCCCTTCTCGACCACTTCGTCGGTTCCGGGAAATCCCTCTCGGTAATTATCGCCGGTATGGAATCGCGACGAATCGGAATCTCGCGCAAGAACCTCTATGTAGTCCCGAACAACATGATTCAGCAATGGCGGGAAGAGTTCAAGAAAGCCTATCCTTCCGCCAATGTTCTGGCCGTGACGGAACGGGATTTCGATTCCCCACTGAGCAGGAAACGTCTCTTCAGTCGTGTCGCTACAAACGAATGGGACGCCGTCATCGTTCCCCATTCCCAGTTCGACATGCTCCCCATCTCGCCCGAACGCGAAGCGAAAACTGTCAACGCACAGATGCAAGAGATGAAAGACCTGCTGCGTGAGGGCGCTGAAACCAATCGCCCTAAGACGAGAGCTGAGAAGCGGACCACGCGCCAGATCGAGAACAAGATTCAGAAGTACAAGGAGAAGCTGAAAGAGCTTTCCCAGGGCCGGAAGGACGACACCATCTACTTCGACGATTTGGGGATCGATCGCCTTTTCGTAGACGAAGCCCATGCATACAAGGCTCTGGCAATCGTCACGAAGATGGGAAACATTGCGGGTATCAGCACCCGCGAGTCCCAGCGGGCGCAACGCATCCTCGCCAAGATCGAGTTCATGCAGGAAACGCATAACGGCGCCGGGGTAATCTTCACCACGGCCACACCGATCACAAACACACTCGGCGAACAGTTTGTGATGACTCGCTACCTGGCGCGCGACATCCTCACCAAATGCAACATCCACAATTTCGACGACTGGGCGGCAAACTTCGCCGAGCCCGTCACGCGGATGGAATACGCCACAGATGGCGTCACCATCAAGCCGAAGACCGCTCTTGCAAACTACGTCAACGTCCCGGAACTCCAGTCCATTTGGTCCCAGTTTGCTGACGTAATGATGCAGGACGAAGCCGAGGAAGCCGGCTACATCACCCTACCCAAGGCCGTCCGCAAGGATCTTCTTGTCAAGGTGACTCCAGCCCAGGAACCCCTGCTCCAGAGCATCGCCGAGCGCGGCGAACTCCTGAGCCTTCCGATGAGCGATCCGGACCGGCCTGACCCAACCGAAGACAACTGGCTCAAGCTCGATTCCGACGCCTGCGCAATCTCACTCGACGCCCGTCTTTACGATCCCACCCGCCCGGACGATCCTGACAGCAAGGCCAATACCGCCGTGCGCAAGGCACTCGATGTCTTGCACCGCACGGAAGCCGAACGCGGCACTGTCATTGTCTTTGCCGACCGTTACCAGCGCGGCGACTTCAACCTCTTCGAGGACATGAAGAGGAAACTCATCGCGGCCGGCGTATCCAGGGAACAGGTCGCAATCGTTCACGACTACAAGAAGGGCAAGGAATTCTTCGGACTTCAACAGGCTATGCGCGCGGGCCGCGTCCGTGTCCTGCTCGGCACCACAGAAAAGTGCGGAATCGGCGTCAACATTCAGACGCGCCTCAAGGCGCTGATTGACCTCGACCTCCCGCAACGGCCCGACCAGTTGGAGCAGCGCCACGGTCGAATACGCCGTTCCGGTAATACATTCTCCGAAGTGGAGTTCTACCGGATGATTTCAGAACCAAGAGACGTGGCATCGCCAAAGGCGCACGATCTTCAACGTGCCCAGCTCCTGGAACGGAAGCAGACGTTCCTGTCTCAGTTCAAATCAGGCGGCCGGATGGGTCGAAAGATCGAAGATATTGCCGGCGAGACACGGTTGAGTCCTCAGATGTTTGCCCTGGCCAAGGCCCAGGCCACCGGCAACCCGCTGGCGCTGGAAAAGATCAAGCTGGAATACGAGATCAAGAACCTGACCCTACTCGCTCGCTCCAACCGGCTCGACCACTACAACAACCGCCAGCAACTGCTGAACGTCGAGTACCGGATCGCACATCTCAAAGACAGGTTGCCTCAACTTCAGGAAGCGAACCGTGTATTCAAATCACATGAGCACCGGGACGATGAGGGCAAACTGCTCAGTCTCCAGGTTCGCTTCAACGGCCTCGAATTCTTGCGGCTCAAGGACGCCAACGAATACCTGCGAACGGTCTCCCTCGACAGCACAACACAGCTCACCGTCAACGGCCTGGACATTTCCCTCGCGGTCAGCGATGCCCTCATCAAAGACGAACTTGGCGCCATCACGGACATAACAGCCGTTCGCTACAACCTGGCCGGGGAGTGGTTCGATGTGCCGCGCCCGGAAGCCCACATGGGGATGCCCTCAGCCCAATCGCTGCTCACCTCAGTCTTGCGCCGCGGTGGAGACCTGCCGACGAAGATCCTCGAAACAGAATCATCCATTCTCGAAAACGAGTCCACACTGACCCGTCTGCACACAGCGTTGGATTATCAAAGCCCCTACGAGGCGAAGCTCAATGAGTACGAGCAGCGTCTGGCGGAAATCGACAAGGAGCTACTTGGCAAGACGGAAGAGGTCGAGGAGCTGGTCGATGCGGAGGCGGAGGAACTAGGGTCTGCAAAGACCGTTCCGGTCGAACGTGAAGCCACGGATAGCGAAGATCGCGTCACCGCGGAACCCATCGAAGACCGATCTGTAGCCGAGATTGCCGTGGATGATTTCCCAGGCGAAGCCCTCGAAATACCCACGATGCAGGCTCCCCGATTCAAAAGAAGGCAAACGGCCGATCGAGGACGGTAAACGAAGCACTGACAACCTTATATCTGGACAAGATTCTTGCATTACCGGCCGAGAAGTTTCGCGACAAGTCTGGCCCGGGGGGCCGATCCAAGATTATGTCATCAGCGCCACCGCGAAATGAGGCCGATTTAGAGTTACGCGAGGATTCGCCCAAAGCGTACTTTGAAATCATCGTCGCTGAGCAGAACGGCGGAGCGTATCTTCCAATAGGCCGCGAGAAGCGTCTTTTCGCCTTCGCTCAGTTTCTGCATCTCCTCGTATGCGCTGATCTGGAAGACTTGACCTCGACCAAACGCGCCGCCGAAAACCTCCCCCGGAAAGAACTGGATCGCAAGTTCCGAACTAAGAGACACTCCAGCGTTCGCGAGTCCGCGGAGGAGATCTTCGGCAAGTGCCCGGCGTTGATCAATGTTACAGATATCGTCTACTGCGATACGCAGCGCAGAGAAAGCCTCGGACGGAATAATCTCTCTCATCATATGGAAGGCACGTCGCAGTTCGTCTGCCAACTGAGCTCTGGTGCCACGGTCAGCGGGAGCGCCGGCACGCAGCGATTCTTCATACAGCAAGATTCCGGGGCTCGTATCTTCCCTGAAGTAGGTCCGCAAGTGGTTCGTGACACGAACGCCCAACGCGGCATCTCTAGCGAATTGTTTGTAGAACGCTTCTCGAAAAGCCGCGATGTCTATGGCTGCATTCAGAATTGCGATAATGTCGGACGCATGGACTCTGGCTTCCTCGCGATCATGTTCGGCTTGTTCCGGCCCCCGCACGTTCCTGTATCGGTCGTCGAGGGCAAGAAGCTTCAGCAGAACAAGCGCATGGGCGCGCGTGACACGAAGATTGGCTCGCGCTGGCGTTCCGTCTGGCAGCATCCCACGCACTTCATGCAGACCTGATTCTCGCAGCGCGATGCTACCGCCGAGGCATTCTCGCGCGTGCAGTCCCTTTTCAATCGAAACGCGGAAGTCAGTCCCCTTCTTCAATTCGTCCGGCGCCATGAATTCGATCCGCATGACTTCCCTGGAACCGGGGATCGGCTTCTGGAATTGAAAATTGCGTGATTCGGGAACCACGGTATAGCTCAGCGCCGCCAGTTTTTCCGTGACGTTTGCGGGTCTCTCCCGCAGTGAAATTGCATCCAGAAGGAAATCGAAGTCCCTCGTCGCTCTGGCCTCGGCGAGCACGAACTTCAGTGCTTGTCCGCCAACCAGGACGAATTCGTCCGCGGCAGGACCAAGCGTCGTGAGCAACTCCAATAGATACGTTTTTTGTGGTTCGGGAATCATACTGCTTTCCACATTGGCTCGATTGCATTGTCGAACAGGTAGTCCGCCTGTTTCTGGTCGCGCCCGCCGCGTGCCGCTAGATCGAGATACGTCTGGACATCAGATACGGTCGGGATGCGTTCGTATCGTTTGGCGTACATGAATACTCCAAGATCGTATGGCTCTAAGAAGCGGAGTGGTGGACCCTCGGCTTTGGAGCCAGCGAGATTTTTCAGCTTTTTGTTCTGCTTTGCGGATGGCAAGTATATATCCACTGTGTCGAGATCGATGAAGGGAGCGCGAACTGTGGCGGCAGCGGGTCCAGTGAAGGCAAATGCGCCCAGGGACAAGGATTCGAGTGCGTCACTGATTCTGGCCAGGTCTTTGCCGAATGAATTGGGGTAGGTGATGCTATTCCGCAACCGTGAACGATAGCGTTCCCGGTACTTCGTTGCCCAGGCGAGCAAAAGGCGCTTCGGCTCCGGCAGCACCACAGCTGTACCGCGTCGGCGGACCCAAAGCTGCTCTTCCAGCGTGCTGAGAGCTTTCGATATGGTGCCTAGGCTGACGATGAAACTCCTCTCAGAATCACGATCCGTCACTTCGGAGATGAGCGCATTGTCGCGGGATTCCCTTTCGAGTTCCTGTGCAATGTCGCTCAGAGTCCACGTGCGCGGGTTTTCGAGGAGGACCCTGAGGATTCGCGAAAAACGGCCGGAGAAAACATTCACCTCGCGGGGACCTTCCGCCGATTGAACCCAATTTTTGCTGCGCTGGCCTGTCCGTTGCAGAACGAACCTGCCAGGAACATTGATGGAAATGTTGCCGGCAAGGTCAAGGAAGTCAATCCCCGCGCCCATGCAGTAGGTCTGTGCCTGTTGCGAGAGAGCTGGACAGATGATTGCGAAAGCGGCATCCTTTTCAATTGCCTTTAGACGGGCGATCCATGGGGCGATGGCTTCAAGCTGCCTGGGACTGATTGCCTGCTTGATTTCTGCATAGACGCGGACCTTGTTCGTTCCGGACTCCAGATCAAAGCGGACATCGAACGGACCGCTCTTTGCCACATTGGCGGCCCGTATTCCTGACATTTGCGCAAACGGAACCTGATCCATGATGGCCTGGACGACAGCGGCTTCAGTCATTTGAGCAGAGCGTTGCATGGACTCATTTTCCCAGATAGGAAAATGAATGTAAAGGAAAACTTTCCACTATGTAGATTTTCTTGAACTGGAAAGCACCATGCAGGATCGTGCTTCTATCCGCAGAATCGGTCCGCTCCATCGCGCATTGCCGACGGACACCTGCGGGAGCTGTCATGCCGTTCGTTGACGGAGAGTTCAAATAAATCAAACACATACAAAGCTAGAGCAACGGATTTTGTGGTATCATTGAGATGTAATCCAGGAGACCAGCCTGATGCCTCGCAGACCAAAGCAGGAAAAGCACAAAGGTGTCTTTGAAAAGGCGAAAGGCTCGGGCATATGGTGGATTCGCTATACCAATGAACAGGGCAAGCGGGTCACGTCCAAAGTCGGAACCTTCTCGGCGGCCGTCCGGGTCTACGAGCAGCGCACCATGGCGATCCGGCTCGGCATTCTGCTTCCCACCTCCCCTCGGCACGGCGCCAAGTTTTCGGAGTTGGTAGCCGACGCGATCAAGTTCTCGGAAAAGCATCACCGGGCTTCCAAGGACTTCAAGCAGCGGGCGGAGTTGGCACTCGAAGAGTTCGGCGATCGCGTAGCTGAGTCCATCACCACGGCGGAACTTCAGGCGTGGGTGGACGAGATGGCCGAGGAACGGGACTGGACCGGGGGAACCCAGAATCGGTTCAAGTCCACCCTCAGCACGGTTTTCCGGGAGGGGATGCGGGCCGGCAAGGTCACCGTGAACCCGGCCCGGCTGATCCGGCGCGCGAAAGAATCCCTGGGGCGGGTCCGGTTCCTCTCCTACGAGGAGGAGGCCAAGCTTCGGAAAGCCATCGCCGCCACCCTGCCCGGCCGCATCAAGGACGAGGGGGAAAGCGCCTTCGCCCAACTGGATGTTGCCCTCCACACCGGGATGCGCAAGTCCGAACAGTTCGCCGCCACCTGGGAGCAGGTTGACCTCGAACGGGGGTTCATCTACCTCTCCATGACCAAAAACGGCAGCGACCGTTTCGTCACCCTCAACAGTGCCGCCGCAGCGGTGCTCAGACGCCTCCAGGAGCATCACAAAGAGCTGGGGCTACCCTTGACCTCCACCCTGTTTCATTCCAAGCGCGACGGGCTGATTAAGAACCCGCGCAAGTGGTTCGCGACCGCCCTCGAACAGGCCAAGATCAAGGGCGTCACCTGGCACACCCTCCGGCACACCTTCGCTAGTCGTTTGGTGATGGCTGGGGTAGACTTAAAAACAGTGCAGGAACTGATGGGACACAAGACGATCGCTATGACCGCCCGGTATGCCCACCTCGCCCCGATTCACAAGTCGCAGGCGCTGGAAACCCTGGTGCGTCCGGGGTCGGTTTCGGTACAAAGTGGCTATTTTTTGGCTACCAACACCAAAACGGCCACGCGGAGCAGAAAACTGAATAGCCTTCAACTTATTGACTCTAAATAAGTTGCATCAGATGTGAGCTCGTAGCTCAGTTGGTAGAGCAACGCCCTTTTAAGGCGTGGGTCCTGGGTTCGATTCCCAGCGAGCTCACCACCCAGGCTGCCGATTCCCTCTTGCAAACGCCATGTAGTTTCCGGATTGGCGGTCATTCAGGAGCGACCCTGAAATCAGCCAAATCTTCAGAACTTGAGCGTTCGGCGAGTGGCTTGGCGATTTTGCGTAGATCGCGGAACGTCCAAAGCGGATTCGCAGACTTGCTCGATTACTAGTTTTCACTCGGCATTTCAACCGAGTCGACGACAATGATGTCGATCGGCTGCTTCTCCTGCGTGAGTTTGAGGCCGAGTTGCTCGCTTAAGGCCGTGAAGAGTGAGGGCCACTGCGCATCGGGGTCGACTGGAGCGGCTCCAGGGACGGGATCGTCGGGGGTCCAGCGCAGTGTGAAATCGTATCCGCCTGTAAGGCCGGTCTTGTCAACCACCGGGCGACCAGCGATCTCGGGTTCGGACGCAAGCGACCTGACTAGGTTGCTCATCAGTGCGGAGTGCCCTTCCATATGGCCACGACCTACGAAATTGATCCGGTTCGGTGGGATGCCCGCATGCAAATCTTGCTCCGGGTGCGGGGGCTGCAGCTTCGAGCCGCTCTTCGCCACGTGGAGCACGAGGACCGACAGCTCGCGGGTCTCATGGTGGAACTTCAAGCGAAATCGATCGGCAAGCAACGACCGTGTCATGCAGCGGAGCTCTTCGTCGACCTCTGGCTGCGTCATCTTGCTCCATCGCGCGGCGGTCTCGGCATCGACCTTGGCGTTGATGTCGAATGGCCGCGAGCCCATCCAACTGGGGCCACCTTCGATCTGAGCCCTGACGATGCGGCTCACGCCGTAGGCGTTGGCGATCATCCCACTCAGGGTCACGCCGTCCCACTTTAGCCCGTCAGGTTGCCGCCAGTACATCGCTTCGTGTTCTTTCGCAGGGTCGCTTAGCTTCACGGTGACAATATCGAAGCTTAGCGCGGCCTGCTGAGCGTGTGCGGCCTCAGAGGACGATAACGGCGCCGCGGCGTGCAGAACCTGCGCGTGCATAGGAGCGGCGACGAAGAGGATTATCGCGGCTACCAAGATGCTGCCGAGGACTCGATGCTTACGGAAATACCTGCGGAGCGCGACAAAGACTGTCTCACCCACGAGCATCTCTAACTGTACTGACTTCAATAACGGCATCGACGTCTCCCCACCGACCTAAGTATCTATTTCCTTTTGCAAGGTTCAAAAGCGCAGCAACCATGTAGTTCAGGTTCCTCCTCTTATGATCCTTCCAGGCCGCTGCATATTCCATTATTTCGCACGCCGGGTGCCATCGCACTTGTCCTGCGAAATTCTATCCGAATCACGCAGAAACGCTGTTCTTGGTGAGTGGTAGCCCATCCGGAAGGCACTCTTCCATTAATATCGCCGGAATCAGCGTCATCGACCGCTTCTTGGTGCACTGATACGATTCGTTTTAGGATGGACCTGCGGCCCGGACGGGCTTCTGGTACTGAGGAAAGCTCAAGGATGGTTTCGACGGAAGAGATTGTTGCGCTGCAGGATCGGCTGACTTGCCTGTGGCACGAAACAGCAAACCGGCAAGAGACGCCGGCCCCAGAGAGCTCGGCCAACGCCTGGCTCGACCTGGTGGCGCGGCAGCATCGCGCGAACTTCGATCTGTGGCACATCGAGGATGAAGCGCGGGCGCCGCGGGTGAGCGACGCGGAGCTGGCCGCAGTGAAGCGTCGCATCGACCAGACCAATCAACTGCGTAACGATCTTGCCGAAGAGCTCGACCGCAAACTGCTGGAATGGCTTGCGCCGCAGGGATTGCCTAAATGTGACGCGGCGCAGAACTCGGAGTCGCCGGGACTGATCATCGACCGGCTGTCGATTCTTGCGCTGAAGATTTACCACACGCGCGAAGAGACCGAGCGCAAGGCTGCGCCGGAGGGCCACGCGGTGCGCAATCTGGAGCGGCTTGAGGTCCTGAAAGAACAGCGCGCCGACCTGGCGGCTTGTCTGGATGCGCTGTGGCGGGACACCGTGAGCGGAGCGCGTTGCTTCAAACTCTACCGGCAGATGAAAATGTATAACGATCCCGCACTGAATCCGGCAATCTATGGCGATTCGGCGGGAGAAAAGGGCCGTTAATCCCCGCGACGAAGGCCCCCATTGACGGGAGGCGGGGTTCTGCGTATAAACATGGCCTAAGTCATGTTATGTTTCAGCCAAGGTTCCCCGCCCGCATGGAATCGGGATACGGGGGAAAGGAATGCACGCTTCCAGCAAAAACCATGACGCAAGATGCTCGAGCCGCGGCAGCCAGCCGCAAAAAGAATGCGACCCCGGCCGCAAAATCCGACGGTCATACCCGTGCCAAGGCGAGTCCGGTCTTTCAGCACTATGAGGCCGCCGTAATGCTGCTGCAGCAGGGGAAGTATGAGAAGGCGCTGACCGCCCTGGAGAAGTTGCTGCCGGAAGCGCCGCCGGAAATCAAGGACCGCTGCCGGATGTACATCAGCACCTGCCAGCGCCAACTACACGGTCGCGGGCGCTCGTTCCCTACTCCGGAAGAGCACTACGACTACGCGATCTCGTTGCTGAACACCGGGTACTACGAGGAATCGCGGGAGCAGTTGAACCAGATTCTCAACGACCACCCCGGCGCCGACTACGCCTTTTACGGGCTGGCGGTGCTGGAAGCCATTACCGGCCGCGCCCAGGACTGCCTCTCCAGTCTGGCACGGGCCATTGAACTGAACCCCAAGAGTCGGGTGCAAGCGCGCGTCGATAATGACTTCCAGAACATGGCAGACGATCCGCGCTTTACCGAGTTGCTTTACCCTGAGGTTCCGTAGGTCCTCTGTATTGAATTCAGTGAAACCCGCAAACGATGAACCAGCGCAGGCGCCGGAGCGCGAGTCTGCGGCGGCGACGGCACTGCGGGCACTGCGCGTGGTCGCCATTGGCGGCGGCACGGGACTCTCCACGCTGTTGCGCGGATTGCGCCGGCACGTTCCCGCCCCCGGAAAGAGCGCCACCGCGGCGAACGCTATCGCTGACCTTGCCGCCGTGGTGACCGTGACCGACGACGGCGGCTCCTCGGGACGGCTGCGGCAGGACTTCAACATGCTTCCACCCGGCGACCTGCGCAACTGCATGGTTGCCCTCAGCGAAGAAGAGGACCTGCTGACGCAACTCTTCTCGCACCGCTTTCGCGCCGGCAACGGTTTAAAGGGGCACAGCTTCGGAAATCTGTTTGTGGCTGCGCTCACGGAGATCACGGGCGATTTTGCCCAGGCAGTGCAATTGGCGTCAAAGATCCTGGCCACGCGGGGACACATTTATCCGGCGACGACGGCCAACACAACGCTGGTAGCCAACATGGACGATGGCTCGATTGTGCGCGGCGAAACCAATATCACTGCAAGCAAGCGGCGCATCGTGGAACTGACGCTCGATCCGCCCAATCCCACGCCCCTGCCGGAGACGCTGGAGGCAATTGAGCGCGCGGAGCTGATTACGGTGGGCCCCGGCTCACTGTATACGTCGCTGATTACGAACCTGCTTGTGGACGGCATCCCCGAGACGCTGGGCGAGGCGCACGGCGTGCGCGTGTTTATTTGCAATCTGATGACGCAGGCCAATGAGAGCCTGGGGTTGAGCGCCGCTGATCACATCCAGCGCATTTACGACCACACGCGCAGACCGATCTTCGATTTTGCGGTCGTCAACACGGGGGAATTTTCGCCAGACACTCTGGCCCGTTACGCTGCCCAGGGCGCGACGCCGATCGTGCCCGACGTCAAGCGCATTGAAGCGCTGGGCGTACGCTGCATTGCCGGGGATTTTGCCAGTGAAGAGATTCTAGTGCGCCACACGGCCAGCCGCCTGGCGGACGTGGTGCTGGAACTGGCGCAGACCCGTGCCGGATCATCACAAAATCCTCAATAAAAAAATCTTTTCAGGCGTAGACCGCCCGGGGTAGAGTCGAAGTGCGCGCTTGCCCTCCCTGCGCGACGAGGAGGATTTATGAACAAGACCCGAGTTTGGACGATTGTCGGTTGTTGCGGCCTTGCGCTCGCCGTGTTGGCGTGGGGTCAATCGAAACAGAAGCCGGGCCTGTGGGAGACCACAACCCAGATGAGTATGGCCGGCATGCCGCAGATGCCGCAATTGCCGCCGGGCACACAGTTGCCACCGGGAGTGCAGATGCCTGCCTCTCCATTTGCTCCGCACACCAGTGAGGTTTGCGTCACCCAGGCCATGATCGACAAATACGGAAGCCCGTATTCCAATCCGCAGCGCGGCGATTGCCAGGTAACGGACATCGTGATGAAGCCGGACGGCATGACGGCGAAGATCGTTTGTACCGGCCAGATGAATGCGACGGGCACCGTGCAGACGACGTTTGTCAACTCCAATACGACCAAGACAAACGTGCACATAACGGGAACCATGCAGATGGGATCGAACAGCCGGCCCATGGACATGACCATGCAGTCGACCTCTACCTACAAAGGCCCGGACTGCGGCAGCGTGCAGCCGTTGCCCATGCCCCCAAGCAAATAAGGGAACTCGCGGGCGCTGCGTGACGGGTTTATGCCTCGACGGTGCGCTTGAGCTGGCCGCAGGCGGCGAAGATGTCGCGGCCGCGCGGCTGGCGAATATAGGCGGGGATTCCCTCTTCCATGAGGAGCCCCTGGAACTGCTCCGCAGTCTCGGGTTTTGGAGTTGCGTAGGGGATATCCGGCCCGGGATTCCAGGCGATCAGGTTCACCTTTGCGGGAAGGCCGGAGTGGCGCACGAGGCGCGCGACCTCGCGGGCGTGTTCCGGCTGATCGGTGACGCCACCCAGCAGCACGTATTCGAAGGTGATGCGCTCGCGGGGACGCAGCGGGACCTGACGCACCGCGTCGATCACTGCGGCGATCGGCCACTTGTGGTTGATGGGCATGATTTCAGTGCGGACCGCATCGTTGGGCGCGTTGAGGCTGATGGCGAGCTTGGGGCGCACGTCGAGCGGTTCTTTTGCGAATTTTTCGATCCCGGGAACGATGCCGGAGGTGGAGACGGTCATACGCCGAGGGCTGAGGCCGACCTCGTGGACCAGCAAGCGCACCGCAACCATGAAGTTGTCATAGTTGAGGAACGGCTCGCCCATGCCCATGAAGACCAGATTCACGCGATCGCGGCCGACGCGAACGGCCTGACGATCGAGGACCGTGACGACCTGGCCTGCGATTTCGCCCGCGGTGAGATTGCGCTGCAGGCCGAGTTTCGCGGTAAGGCAGAACTGGCAGTTGACGGCGCAACCGATCTGCGAGGAGATGCAGATGGTAGCGCGGGACCAATCCTTTTCGCCGGGGCCAATTTCGTCGCCGACCTCGCCATCGTCACCCGCCGGCATCCACACGGTTTCCGCCGTTTCACCCTTTGGACGAGAGCCTTCGAATTCGACCAGGTAGCGCTCGGTGCCGTCGGAAGACTGGAAGGCGCGAGCGATGGCCGGACGGCCGATTTGCCAGCCTTCGGCGGTTAGTTTTGTGCGCAAAGGCGCGGGCAAAGTAGTGATTTCATGAATTTCTCTAAGCCACTGACGATACATGGCTTCAGCAATCTGATTGCCCCGGAACGCGGGCTCGCCAGCTGCGGCCAGAAGCCCGGAGAGAGATTCCGCATCTAATCCAAACAGGGGCTCCCTGAGGCCACCGGACGCACGGTTCACGTCTAAAGAAACGAGTTGGGCTGATTTTTCGCGCATGACAGGGCTCAGCTTTCAGTATCTTAGCTTTTCCTGAGGGGCTCTGGATTCGAACCATCCGCCCTCCCCGTTGTCGAGCGTGGCTGCCGGCTTATTGGAATTGGCCTACAATCGAGTTTCGAACTGGTGCCGATGAATACTGAGAGAAATCTTCGCCGTACCGTATTGCCGAACGGCCTGATCGTCCTGACCGAGCGCATGGACCACCTGCACTCCGTGGCCATGGGCATCTGGATCAAGTCTGGCTCGCGGTGCGAAACCCCGGAGATCAACGGCATCTCGCACTTTGTGGAGCACATGCTCTTCAAAGGCACGCGTTCGCGCTCGGCGCAACGCATTGCCCGCGAGATGGATTCGATTGGCGGCAACCTGGACGCTTTTACCAGCAAGGAAACCATCTGCTTCAACGTGAAGTCGCTGGCGGGCCATGTGCCCATTGCGCTGGACGTGCTGAGCGATATGGTGCTGAATCCTACCTTTGCCCTGCCCGATATTGAGCGCGAGCGCGGGGTGATTCTGGAAGAGATCAAGATCGACGAGGACAATCCCGACGTGCTGGTGCACGAGCTGTTTACGCAGAGCTTCTGGAAGGGGCATCCGTTGGGCAAGCCGATCCTTGGCACCACGGACACTGTGGCGCGCCTGGGCCAGCAGCAGCTCTTCGCGTACCACGGCGACCGTTTTCACGGGGGGAACATGGTGTTCTCCGCGGCCGGGAACCTGGACCACGATCAATTTACCGCGGCCGTAGCGGAAAAGTTCTCGGCACTGGCCATCGGCAATCCATTGCAAGAGCTTTCAGCGCCTGAGCCAAGTGCCCGCATTACTCTGCGCAACAAGAAAGCGCTGGAACAGGTGCAGATCTGCCTGGGCGTGCCGGCGCCGCCAATTACTGACGAAAACCGCTACGCGACGACGATCCTGAACACAGTGCTGGGCGGCGGCATGAGTTCACGGCTCTTCCAGACCATCCGCGAGGAGCGTGGGCTGGCCTACTCGATTTATTCCGACCTGAGTCCTTATCGCGACACCGGAAATCTTTGCGTGTATGCGGGCACATCGGCCAACAAGGCGCTGGAAGTGGTGGACCTGATTCTGGCGGAGTTCCGCAGCCTGAAGCAGGAGCCGGTCAGCGCCGAAGAGCTGACGCGCGCCAAGGACCAGGTAAAAGGCAACATTCTCATGGGAATGGAAAGCTCCAACTCGCGCATGGCCAACCTGGCGCGGCAGGAGATGTACTTCCACAAGTTCTACTCGGCGGACGAGATTATTAAGCACGTGGATGAGGTGGAAGCGGAGCACGTGCAGGCGATGGCGCAGCGGCTCTTCATCCCCGAGAGCATTGCAGTAACGCTGCTGGGGCGGCTGGACGGGGTGAAGCTGAACCGGACCGACTGGCGTGTTGAAGAAAGCCTCTAACTGCCTTTCGAGCGATTCATTTCCCTTTCCCGTCTGTACGTTGTAGCATTTTCTCGGACGGGCCTGGAGTTGCGGGCCTGCTCGAAGGGACTGGAATCGCAATGAGTCACAAGACTTTGCCTGCTTTCTTTCGTCGCTCGCGGCGCGCCGCAGCGCCCAACGGTTTTACCTTGATGGAATTGCTGATCGTGATGGCCATCATCATTGATCCTGATCCTCCTGTGCGATGAAGAGCCATCCCAGCTCATATGAAGCACGCGCCACGAGCTGCGGCGAACAATACAATCCGCGTGATTACATCGAGACCGCTGAGATCACTACGAAGCGACTTATCCAGCCAACGGCTATGCCTGCGAGCTGAAACGTTCTTGGCGGCGATCCGGGTGCCGGGGTTGCCCACGCCTACGCGGCTCACGTTATTTCGCCAACATCTGGCGCGTCGGAGCTAAAACGGGCTATGTCTATTCACATCGTGAATTGGATAAGGCCGCAGTGAACGGAACGGAGCGATTTCCGGTTATCAGCTCACCGCGTTGCCGGCGACACCGGGTAAACGGGCGACATAGGCTTTTGCATCGACGGGTATGGCGGCGATCTCAAGCAGGATCCCACGGGCGGGGCGAACTGCACGCAACCGCTGCAATGAGACCCCGTATTGCTGGTCTCCAGACCGGCTGTGGTGCGCGTCTCCCCGCGCATTTGCCGATTGTCATCGCTGGAGTCAGGCTGTGCTAGCTGGCGCTTGCCAGCGCAATCTCATCCCCCGCGCAACCCCCCGCTCGTCACCGCTCTCGAACTCGCCGCACGCGTTGACCGCCATTACGACCAATTGCACTCGCTCAAGGCCGGGTTCCGCGAGGACTATGCCGGAATGGGCATGACGCGCACGGAGAGCGGCACACTTTTTCTGCGCAAGCCGGGACGCATGCTGTGGCAGTACAGCACACCGGCGGGCAAGATCTTTCTGCTCGACGGCAAATACGGCTGGCTCTACACCAAGGGCGATGCGCAGATACAGCGAATCCCGGCCAAAGAGCTGGACGATCTGCGTTCGCCGCTGCGTTTTCTGTTAGGACACACGGAGTTGGAAAAGGAATTGACCGGGCTAAAGCTGGAAGGAGCTTCCAACGGTCTTTACACACTCAGCGGTTTGCCCAAGGGCCAGGAGAATCATGTGACGCGGCTGGAACTGACGGTGACCGCTGCGGGCGCAATCACGACCCTGGAAATGCAAGAGGTGGACGGCGCGATCACGCGCTTCACCTTTACAGGCGAGCAGCCCGATGCAACGATTCCGGCGGAGATGTTCCACTTTACGCCGCCGGCAGGCGTGCCGGTAGTGGATACGATGCCGCCGGTGTAGACAGAGGTCAGGGGTCAGAGGCCTGGGATCAGTTTTCGTGCCGCGTGGACTCTGTGCCCGCCCCGACCGTTCGATCAAAACCGGCGGCATCGGATTGAGTCTGGCCTGGCGGCCTGCTTCGTTCCAACCCATTCGAGGTTCGTCACCTGCCATGGTGATTGGGCGCACTGACGCGCTCTTCGTGAAGACTATCCTTCGGTTGTCTCAAATCGGGTCCCCGTTCAGTGATGGGCAGTGAAAGCATCGCGTCCCAACGAGGAGACTGCAATGAAAAAGACAAGTTACCTGCTGCTGGCGCTGCTGCCGCTTACCCTGGCGCTGCCGGCGCGGGGTGAGACCTACAAGACCCGTTATCCCGACCCATGCAACGTGATGTGGAGCGCGGTTAAAGACGCGCTCAGCAATCAGCAGAACTACAACGTGAAGAAGGTTGACAACGCGCAAATGTCGTCCGACTACCAGCCCAAGCACGAAGTGCACTTCGACGTTTCAGGCGTGGCCCTGCAGCGGGAGAACCATGTGCGGCTGGCGGCAAGGGGCTCGGGCTGCGAGATGCAGGTGGTGTCAAACTACAGCGGCTGGGGGCACAACGACGAAGGCGACTTCAAGAAACGCGTGGAGGAGTCGCTCAAAAAGATCAAGGGCGGAGCGACGCCCGCGGAGCCTGTGGTGGTTGCGGCATCCCCTACGGACGCCAATCCCGCCGAGCCCCCCGGGGCAAAATCGACTACGAGTACGCTCGAACCTGGGGCGGACACGCCCGCGAGCAAATCCCACTAAATGCAAAACGCCGCAGCAGGGCCAATGAATGCGCCTCTGCTGCGGTACTTGCGATGTGTGTCTAACGAATCAATCGGCGCCGAGTGAAGATCCGCCGCGTTACTTGCCGGGCTTGGCGGGAGCGCTGACTGGAGCAGACTGTGTGCCTTCAGTCACGGAGTGCGAGCCGGTGGAGCGCACAAAGAGAATCACGAGGCTGATGGACGTGCACATGAAGATGATGGCCGCCCAGGTGGTGAGGCGGGTTAGCACGTTGGCCGCGGCTCGCGGGCCAAAGGCGGTTTGCGAACCCTGGCCGCCGAAGGCGCCGGCAAGATCGGCCGAACGGCCCTGCTGCAGCAGGACGACGCCAATCAGGAAGAAACACACGATCACGTGCAGGACAATTACAAAGTAGAAGAGAATCTGCATTCTTGGCTGCTTTCCAATTCGATCCGGCGATGAGGGTATGGGTTGCGCCGGCCCGGGTGCGAGAATCTTTGGTGCGGAAGACGGGACTTGAACCCGTATGCCTTTTGGGCGCCGCCCCCTCAAGACGGTGCGTCTGCCAATTTCGCCACTTCCGCAGTTCTCTCAAGTATATCAAATGCAGAATTGCCGAAAACGACTCGGGAAACCACCGTCGGAGGGCCGCGAACGGGCCGTACCTGGGTATACACTCATCCAAAGCATATGCGCATCCATGCGTCGATATCCTTTCTTTTCGCAGTCGCTTCGACCCTGGCCTGGAGCCAGAGTGCAAGCCATCCAACTGCTTCCATGACGAAATCGAAAACACCAACTCCCGCACAGGTTCACCGCTCCGCGATCGTGATCGATACGCACGTGGACACGCCGCAACGCTTCGTCGACGAGAACTTCGACCTCGGCGATCCGCTGAAGGGCGGCAACTTTAACCCCGGCAATTTCAACCTCGACACGGCGCGTCGTGGAAACCTGGGCGCGGAGTTCTTCTCCATCTGGGTCGACCCGAATGTGTACAAGGACCACGAGGCGCGGCGCACGCTGGTACTGATCGATGCCGTGAAGCAGCAGGTGGCCAGGCACCCCGATCAGATGGAGTTTGCGACGTCGGTGGCGGGGATTGAGCAGGCACACCGCGATCACAAGCTGGCGGCGCTGATGGGGATCGAGGGCGGGCACTCCATTGAGAACTCGCTGGCTCTGCTGCGGCAGTACTACGCGCTGGGCGTGCGATATATGACGCTGACGTGGAGCAATTCGAATGGCTGGGCCGACAGCTCTGGCGATGCCGACGACACAAGCGTGCCGCACACCAAGGAGGGCCTGAGCGAGTTCGGCAAAGATGTGGTGTACGAGATGAACCGGCTGGGCATGATGGTGGACGTCTCGCACGTTTCGGACAAGACGTTTTACCGGACGCTCAATATCTCCCGGGCGCCGGTGATTGCGTCGCACTCGTCGGCGCGAGCGCTGTGCGATGCGCCGCGCAATATGACAGACGACATGCTGCGCGCAATTGCGCTGTACGGAGGCCCGAATTCGAAGGGCGGAGTTGTGATGGTGAACTTCTACTCCGCGTTTCTGTCGCAGGACTACCGCAACGCGCAGAAGGCCATGCAGCCGCAGGTGGACAAGGCCGTTGCCGAATTGAAGGCGAAGGCCAAGGCTGAGGGACGGGACAAGACGCCGGAAGGGCGCGCTGCCCTGCAAGACGAGATCGATAAGCTGCAGCGGTCGTACGCCGACCGGATTCCGCGGCCGCCGCTTTCGGTGCTGATCGACCACATCGACCACATTGCCAAAGTGGCAGGCGTGGATCACGTGGGATTGGGGTCGGATTTCGATGGCATCCAGGGGCAGTTGCCGCAGGGCATCGATTCCCCGGCCGATTTGCCGAAGATCACTGCGGCGTTGATGGCGCGTGGCTACTCACCCGAGGATTGCCGGAAGATTCTAGGCGGTAATTTGCTGCGCGTCTTCCGCGAGGTGGAGCAGGTTTCGAAGCAGTTGCAGGCGGAGAATCGGCCGAGGATTACGGCGAAGCAGCCCTTCGATAAGCCAGCCAAATAGAGTCCGGAGACCAAGATCCAGTTTGTGAGTCGCCGTTGAAGTGCCTGAGTCCTCTCGGACATTGGACAGGCGGAGGCGGCGCAAACCTCTACCACTTTGGTCACTTCAATTCTTTGTATTTCAATGACAGTGCCCCCCCTTTTTTTTGATACTCCTTGGCACGGCGAGGAGGCGATTCCAGGCAATAACGCACTTCCCTTCGCTGACGTTTGCAATGGATCGCCCCCCGCCCAATCCCCCTGGGAGGTTTCTATGAAAACCCATCGCATCGTTCTCACCGGGCTCCTTGCACTATGCGGCACACTGGCGACATGCCTTCCCTCGCAAACTCAGGCACAGACGAATTCGGACATTGCAAAGAATGCCTTTGCAGTCACTGTGCCGATCAACATCAACAATTTCGTCTTCACTCCGGTCACCATTCCGGCGGGAAAACGGCTGGTTATCCAAAACGTGAGCCTTTCGGGTGCTGCGCAGACCACTGGCGCCTATGTAGTGCCAATCGTCATCCTTGATGCAACACTTGGCTCCGAAGGGCAAAACCTCTACTACTATGCGCCCAGTCCCTACGTCACCGATCCCTCACAGTTCTATTTAAGCCAGCCGACGACGGTCTATGCCGATACCTTGAACGTGGCGCCGGCGTTCGCAGGTTTTACCCCGTCCTTTATGTCGTTTAATGTGGTGATCACGGGGTATCTGGTCGAGCTGCCCCCCGCCCCCAAGTAGTCCAATCTCATCACCATCCCCATTTCACCTGCCGGTGTGCATGGACAGCTTCTCCCTCGCTGTCCATGCGCATTGGAGTTGTGGGTACACCGTTCCGCGAAGTGGCTCGGACTGCGAAGCAGTTGCGGGCAGAGGAGCGGCCGAGGATTACCGGGAAGCAGTAGACGGTTGTCAGCTTTCAGGGATCAATGAGCAGGCGTCACGGTTCGATATTGCAGCTTGCATCCCGGCCCCTGCACCTTATACTGGCTTATCGTTCAATTCCCTTCCCGGAGAATGAAAAATGAACCTATTGCAGCGGCGGTTTGCCATCCTGATGGCAGCAGCAGCGCTCATCCTTGTGGGGTCAGTTTGCGCGCAAGACGACAAGACAGCGGCGAAGCCCGCGACTACGGACAAAGCCACGGAGCCGGCACCTCCGCCGCCCGACTCGACCACGCAAGGCACGATCGACGTGGGCGGGCAACACATTGCGTACACCGCCATTGCCGGAACCATCACGGTGGGCTCGACCGATGAGCAGGATGCGCAGCTGGGGGCGGACGGAAAACCGCAGCCGGGAAGCCAATTGGCGCTGGAAGAGCCGGACAAAGCCAAGGATGCTCCGCCTGTGGCGCGGATGTTCTACGTGGCGTACTTCAAGAAAGACGCCAGGGCCGAGGATCGGCCCATCACGTTCTTTTATAACGGCGGCCCGGGCAGCTCCACGGTTTGGCTGCACATGGGATCGCTGGGACCGAAGCATGTAGTGACGGCCGGCGACACGCACCTGCCCGCCGCGCCCTACACGATGGTGGACAACCCCAACAGCCTGCTGGATGTAAGCGACCTGGTGTTTATCGACATGCCCGGAACCGGGTTCGGGCGCTTGATCGGCAAAGACGGCGGCAAGGCTTTCTGGGGGATCGACGGCGACGCCTCCGCGTTTGCGCGTTTCATTGAGCGCTTCATCACCAAGTATTCACGGTGGAATTCACCCAAGTTCATCTTCGGCGAGAGCTACGGGACCACACGCTCGGCGGTACTGTCCGATCTACTGGAAAACAAATACGACACCGACCTGAACGGCGTGATCCTGCTTTCGCAAATTTTTAACTTCACCACCGACATCGATGGGCCCGGCGCGAATCCCGGCGTGGACCAGCCCTATGTGCTGGGCCTGCCCACCTACGCCGCCACGGCGTGGTATCACAAGAAACTTCCCACGCAGCCTGCCGCACTGGAGCCGTTTTTGACCGAGGTCGAGCAGTTTGCCATGGGCCCCTACGCGCATGCACTGGCGCTGGGCACGGACCTGGGAGCGGACGAGAAACAGCAGGTGGCAGAGAAGCTGCATGAATACACCGGATTACCCGTGGCCTATCTACTCAAAGCAAATCTACGGGTGAGCGGTCCCGAGTTCGAGAAAACCTTGCAGGACGATTCGGACATGACAACGGGGCGCCTAGATACGCGCTTCTCCGGGCCCAATCTGGATCCGCTGAGCGAGAACGCGGAGTACGATCCGCAGAGCTCGGCCATTTCTTCGGCGTACGTATCGCTCTTCAACAACTACGTGCGCCACGACCTGAAATATGGCGACGGACTGACGTATGTGCCGGAGGTCTACGGCGAAGAGCACTGGGACTTCAAGCACAACGGCAACACGGTGAGCGTGAACGTGGCGCCGGACCTGGCGGAAGCAATGAAGACGAATCCGCGGCTGAAGGTGATGGTGAATGGCGGCTACTATGACTTGGCAACGCCGTTTTTTGCCGCACAGTACGAAGACAAGCACCTGCCGATTCCGCAGCCGCTGGCCAAGAATATTGAATACGACTGGTACGAGTCTGGACACATGGTCTACGTGCGAGATGAATGCGTAAAGCAGTTGCACGACCGCGTGGCCGCGTTCATTTCGAGTACGGATGCGGGAAAATAGGGCACATGTGTTAGGTGCGACCGATGCCTATCAAGAATGACGCCGATCGGAATAGAGCAGCGGTGTTCTGGCTTCTGTGGGCGATTGGGAGCATCGCACTAGCCCTGAGTGTCTGCTGTTTCATGCTGGTGGGAGTCGAGATAGAAACGCAGCTCGCGGCGTTTCTCACGATCGAGACCGTCCTAGCGACAGCATTTCTCGTCGGCCGGTGGAATGTCGAACCGTTAGAAGAGGAAGATTTTGCGGAACGGTGGAAGATCGGCCCTTGGATCATCACCTTCATGCTGATCGAGATTGGTTATTGCGGCCTTGTTATTTGCTTAGCGATTTGGGCAGTAGTTACGCACCACGAGCCGCCGCCAGGGGCTATTTAAGATCGGACTCTAGCGGTTATGACGCTTTCGCAGCTGGGGCGGCTTCGTAGACTTCTTTGGCGCGGTCGAGTGCGGCCTGAACGTTGGGCATAATGTTCTCGCGGCCAAGGCGGTCAAGGAAGCGCGTGCCGCTGAGGAGCTTGGATGGCTGCTCCATGGCGCCACAGAGAATCAGCGTGCGGCCGGATTCATGCAGACGCTTGGAAAATGTCTCGATGGCATGGATGCCGGTGGCATCAATGGCGGTCATGTTGCGGAGTCGCAGGATCACCACCGCTTCAAACGCTTCGATATTGGCCGTGGCCTCGACGAGTTTTTCCGTGGTACCCCAAAGAAATGGGCCGTGAATGCGCAGCAGCGAGACGTAGGGCGGGACAATGCGGCCCTGCAAGACGTGCGGCAAGCCGTCGCGGATGTACTCTTCGGTGACCGGAGAGACGGTCGTGGTGTCGGCAACGCGACGGATATAGAGCAGAGCGGCAAGCCCCAGTCCAACAGCCACGGCAACGGTGAGATCGGCGAAGACCGTGAGCGCAAAGGTGACCAGCCAAACCGAGATGGCGGTGAAGTCCAAGCGCAGAATTCCGCCGATCTCGTGCCACTCGCCCATGTTGTAAGCCACGACAAAGAGCACGGCGGCGAGCGTGGTGAGCGGGATGTAGCTGGCCAACGGCGCAGCCACCAAAAGAATGCCGAGCAGCGTGACAGCGTGAATCATGCCCGAGACGGGCGAGCGCGCGCCTGCGCGAATGTTGGTGGCCGTGCGCGCGATGGCGCCCGTGGCGGGAATGCCGCCAAACAGCGGAGAAACAACGTTGGCGAATCCCTGGGCAACCAGCTCGACGTTGGAGTTGTGGCGATCGCCGGTCATGCCGTCGGCCACGACGGCAGAGAGCATGCTTTCAAGCGCCGCCAGCATGGCCACGGTGAAAGCTGCAGGGATGAGGGGCAGAATGTGTTCGGCGTGGAAGTTGGGGATGGCGAAGGGCGGAAAGCCGCGCGGAATACCTCCGAACCTGCTGCCGATAGTCTCGACGGGCAAACGAAACCACACGCTGACCGCCGTACAGGCCAGGACCGCGACGATGGAAGCGGGAACGCGGCGGGTGAGGCGCGGCAGAAGGATGAGGATGGCGAGCGTGCCGAGGCCGAGACCGAGAGCGGAGTGATTGACTGTGGTGAAGTGAGCGGCGAGCACCATCATGCGAGGCAGAAACTCGCTGGGGACAGCTGGCGTGCGAAGGCCGAAGAAATCCTTGATCTGTGTTGAAGCGATGAGGATGGCGATGCCGTTGGTAAAGCCGACGACCACCATGCGCGGGATAAACTTGACCGCGGCGCCGAGGCCGGTGAAACCCATGATGAGCAGAATGATTCCGGCCATGAGAGTGACCATGGCAAGGCCACTCATGCCGAAATGGGCTACGATGCCGGCAACAATGACGACGAAAGCGCCGGTGGGTCCGCCGATCTGCGTGCGCGAGCCGCCGAGAGCGGAGATGAGAAATCCGGCAACGACGGCTGTATAAAGACCAGCCTGCGGCGTGACGCCGGAGGCGATGCCGAATGCCATGGCGAGAGGCAGCGCGACCAGGCCAACCGTGATGCCGGCGAGCAGGTCGTGGAAGAACATCTGGGCGGTGTAGACACGAAGCGCCAGAACCGACTTGGGGAGATTGGGATTGCTTATGGACATGGGAACTCATGTCTATTTTACGCGAATCTGAGTTTTCAGTAGTCTTCGGGGCTTAGGCGAACGGCTTTGTGTAGATGAAGGCGGCGCGGTGGCGCGCGTAGTAGTGTTCTTCCCTGCCCCGGCGCGTGTAGCCGCGGCTTTCGTAAAGATGGATGGCCGCGGCGTTCTCGACATCCACATGCAACGCGATGCTGTGCGCGCTGGCCGCGCGGGCTGAGCTTTCGGCATGGCCCAGCAGCTCCGCACCGATTCCGCGGCCGCGGAATGCTGGATGCACTTCGAGGGTCTGGATGTAGGCGGCTGACTCGCTTTGCCCGGCCGGCCATTCGACGATGGAAAAGCCGATCAGATCGATCTTCGGTTCTGGGCCGTCTTCTGCGATCCAGGTTGCCGCTTTGGGGCTTTCAATCAACTGTTGCATGTAGGTGCAGCTGAAGCGGAAAGCCGGCTCGAAGCAAAGCTCCTCGACCGCGTAGAGGGCGGGAAAGTCGCCGGACTGGTAGAGGCGGTAGCGCACAGAGAGACTTTACAGGATGGGTGGGGAGAGTGAATGGGTTAGTGCCTTCCCACCCTTTCCGCGATGAAGCCACGGAAAGGATGCGGCACGGGTCAAATACAGGTCCTTCGGCTCGTCCCGGCACGCCGGGACTCGCTCAGGATGACCAAATACTGCTAGACCTTGGCTTCGAGATCGGCGATCACGTCGAAGAAGCGCTGATCGAGGCGACGGTTGGTAATGATGGCATCCTTGATCGGGATGTCGGTGATGTCCAAGCCACGGAGGACAGCGATGCGGCCCCACTTCTCCTCGTGCACCATGTCGATGGCGTGCAGACCATAGCGCTGGCCGAGCACGCGATCGTAGGCTGTGGGAACGCCGCCGCGTTGCGTGTGGCCGAGATTGACGGAGCGGGTTTCATAGCCGGTTTTCTTCTCGATGAGTTCGGCGAGAGCTTCGCCGATGCCGGAGAGGCGCGCGTGGCCGAAAGAGTCGACCTCGGCGGAGCCAATCACCTGACCCACTTCGGGCAGATGGCAACCCTCAGCGGCCACCACGACGCCGTAGTGCTTACCGTGGTCGTAGTTGTACTTGAGCAGAGCGCAGACGTGGTCGATGTCGATGTCCTTCTCAGGAACGAGAATCACGTGCGCGCCGCCGGCGATACCGGAGGCATAGGCGATCCAGCCGGCGTCGCGGCCCATGACTTCAATGACGACGACGCGGTTATGCGAGTCGGCGGTGGTATGGATGCGGTCAACCGCTTCGGTGGCGATGGAAACGGCCGTATCGTAGCCGAAGGTGGCGTCGGTGCCGTTGATGTCGTTGTCGATGGTCTTGGGAACTCCTACGGCCTTGACGCCGTGTTCGGCGAGGAAAAGCGTGACGGATTGCGTGTCGTCGCCGCCAAGTGCAATGAGGGCGTCAATCTTGTTGGCCTTCAGAACCTCCTGCGCCTTCTCGATACCGCCAGGAATCTTCTTCACATTGGTGCGCGAGGAGTGCAAGATGGTGCCGCCCTTGAGCTGAATGCCGTCGGTATTTTCGAGAGTAAGGGGAATGAAATTGTTATCGAGAACGCCGCGCCATCCATTCAAAAATCCGATGAATTCGTCGCCGTAGTGGTTGATGCCCTTTCGGACCGCTGCATAAATGACCGCATTCAATCCGGGGCAATCGCCGCCACCGGTCAACAAAGCAACTCGCATCGCAAAATCTCCTCGTAGTCTTGCCTCGGCCGTTCTGGCCGGGCCTGAAATTTGATGGCGTCCAGTGCGGCCGGAGGCGGGGAGATCACCGGCCTTCACGCCTTAGATAGTGTATCGCGGTCCTGTCAATGGAATCGTGATCCAGGTTACAAGCGCGCTGTCCTTGGGGTGCAGGTTTCAGGTGTCAGCGTGAATGTGAGTGTGAGTGTGGATGCACGGTCCCGGCACACTCACACTCGCACCGCACACTCCTCTCTGGACCCTGCTCCCCATCCCGCCCAGAAAGTGCTTCAATAGGGTATGCCTGAAAACGGCGCGCCGTTTCTGCTTGCGTTCATCGGCCTGGTCGTCATTGTGCTGCTGGTGCTGTTGCAGCTAACGCGGCTGGGATACCTGATTCGCGCCACCATTCCGGACCGGCCGCGGCAGCGGATGTTCATCGCCTCAGTTTCGTTCCTGATTACATTCGCAGGCGTACGGATTCTGGTCCACCGGATTGCGAGCCACGAGGGGCGTATGCAGTGGGTGACATTGCATGGGATGCATATTCACCACCTGGTGTGGGGGATTCTGATCCTGCTCCTGGTGGGTTATGGATGGCTGCTCGATCTGGGATGGTCGAATTCGCCGGAGTCGATTTTTTTTGGTCGCCTGATGGCAGTGAGTTACGGTGTGGGCGCGGCGTTGACGCTGGACGAGTTTGCGCTCTGGCTGAGCCTGGAGCCCGACGCATACTGGACGCGCGAAGGCCGGCTGAGCATTGATGCCGTGATCATCTTCGGCTCTATCCTGGCGGTGGGGATGTGGGGTGCCCCGTTTTTTCGTGCTCTCCAGAGGATGCGCGGCAGGGGGGCGGCGGTGGGCAAAGGCATCGGCCCGCTCGGCTCGCCTATCCGCCGCGGGCGGTTGCTTCGTCGGCGTAAAGTTCGGCGATCACCGCCGCATATCGCGCAATAAGAACGCGGCGCTTGATCTTCATCGACGGCGTGAGCTCGCCGGTGTCCTGGGTCCACTCGTCAGCCAGGATGCGGAAACGTTTGATGGTCTCAAAATTAGCCAGAGTTCCGTTGACTTCGCGGATGGCCTCGCCATAGACCTCAACGATGCGCGGATCGGCTACAAGAGCTGCGCGAGAGTCGAAGTGGACTCCGTGATGCTGTGCCCATTCTTCGAGGGCGGCAAAGTTCGGCGCGATGAGCGCGGAGATGAACTTGTGGCGATCGCCGACCAGCGCTGCATTGGCGACGAGCAAATGGTTCTTCAGCTTGTTTTCGATGGGCTGAGGCGCGACCATTTTGCCGCCGGAAGTTTTGAGCAGTTCCTTCTTGCGATCGGTGATGTAGAGAAAACCGTCGGCATCGAGATGGCCGATGTCGCCGGTATGGAACCATCCATGGCTGTCGAAGCACTCGGCCGTGGCAGTTGGCTTGTGCCAGTACCCGCCGAAGACCGATGGGCCGCGGACCAGCAACTCGCCATCTTCCGCGAGTTTGAGTTCGACGTTGCCAATGGGCATGCCGGCCGCGCCTATGCGGTGCTGGATAGGCGTGTTGAGCGCAATGACGGGTGAGGTTTCCGTGAGGCCATAGCCTTCCCAGAGAGCGATGCCCGCGGAGGCGAACCAGCGCGCGGTGTCAATGCCAAGCGGCGCGCCGCCAGAGATGAAGACGCGCACGCGGCCGCCGAAGGCCTCGCGCACTTTGGAGTAGACCAGCTTGTTAGCCAGTTTCCAAAGCAGAGCGTTGGGCTGGCGGCCATCGTAGACGATATCGGCATAACGCGAGCCGTGATGCACGGCCCATGCGAGAAGACGCTTCTTGATGGGCGATTGCGCCGCGCGGCGTTCTACTTCCTGGTGGATTTTCTCGAAAACGCGCGGCACGCCGACAATGACCGTGGGCTGAATTTCGCGCATAGCCTGCGGCAGCTTATCGAATTGCGAACAGTACGCCACCTGGGCGCCGTAGTTGTACATCACGTAATCGAGAACGCGGGCCGTGACGTGAGAGAGCGGCAGGAAAGAGATGCAGGCGTCGGTGGAGTCGAAGTGGAAGTCGGCAGGAGCGAAGTTCTGGTTGGCGGCGATGTTGCCGTGGGTAAGGGCCACGCCTTTGGGCTCGCCTGTAGTGCCAGAGGTGTAGATCAGCGTGGCCAGATCGTGCGCCTCAACGGAATGCGCAAGAGCATCGAAGACGGGATCGCGCTCAGGGCCGAGCGTATTGGCATTGCCGAGCAGCGCGCTCATGGCGATGGCGCCTTCGGGAGCCGGAGCATCCATCATGACGATGCGCTCAAGTTGGGTCTGGTCGCGCACGGAGAGAAGCTTGTCGAATTGCAGCCGCGTGGAGACGACCGCGATGCGGCAACCGGCGTCGCGAATCTGCTCGGCAATTTGCTCACCGGTGAGCGTGGGATAGAGAGGCACATCGGCCGCACCAATGGCCAGCGTGGCAAAATCCGCGATCAACCACTCCCAGCGATTTTCGCTGATGAGTGCGATGCGGTCACCCTTTTTCGCGCCGAACTGGAGAAAGGCGGTGGCCAGTGCGCGGACGCGCTGGTAGATCTGATCGGAAGAGAGCGGGTGCCACTCATTGAACTCGTCCTGCCAAAGAACCGCGCGCGGATTGGCAGCCGACGCCACGCGAAAGAAAAGGTCATTGAGCGTCGTGATCTGAGGGACAGGCATCATTGTCTTCGGGAACGAACTATCCTAGCACGCGGACCATGCGAGTGTACCATTTGAACTCCGCGCTCTAAGTTATAGACTGCAATCAGCGGCATTTTGATCTTCCCTCAGAACGGGGCCCCTTTCATCGTTCAAGATGGCTGAATTGAATCCTACATTTCTTGCAAGCGAGCCTGACCCCGGCATGCTGGAAAAGCTGGCGGTGGCGGAGCACCTTGCACTGGGCGCGGTGATTGCTCTTGCGATTTTGAATCTCGCCGCCTCCTTTCTGCCGCTGGCGCTGCGGCTGCAGACCACAAACTGGCGATTGATGAGCGGCGAAGCGGTGCTGTTCGCGCTGATGAGCGCGCTGAGCTTGCTGTTGCTGGAACCACGCCGCTCGCAGGGGACGCAATTTGCAGGCCAGGCGCTGGCAGCGGCCGTGCTGCTGCTGAGCGGAATCATTGTTGCCGCCCGCGCGCTGCATCCCGCGCCTGGAGCGACGGGGCTGGATTCTATCCTCCCGCATCCGTATTGGCTTTTAAGCACCCACATTTCCCTGCAAGCGGCTGGCGGCTTTGCGCTTCTTGGTCTGTCGATGCTGTTTCTCCGCGTGCAGAGCCGCGCCGCGGTTCTTGCTGCCGATGTTTCGACCTGCTGCCTGGTGTTCGTGGTACTGGTGTTGGCGTCGGAGCAGATCAGCGACATGTCGCACATCTTCGGCCCAGCGGCAGACACGGGCCGTTCGTTCCAGACCACGGTTTGCCTGCTCCTGCTCACCAGCGTGACGTTCTTTCATCGTGCCGGCAACGGGATTCTTTCGATTTTTGTGGGACGCGGAACCGGCAGCAGGCTGGCGCGGGTGTTGTCGCCGATTCTGCTGCTGCTCCCTTATCTGCGGGAATGGGGTCGCGCTCACTTCATCGGCGACCGGAGAATGCCTCCGCCGTATTCGACTGCGATTCTGGCCACGCTGGCGGTGATCGTGTCCAGTGCGCTGTTGCTGTATCTCGCGCGTCGCATCAACAGCATGGAAGTGGAGATTCACAATCTCTCGCTGCGCGACGAGTTGACGGGTCTTTACAACCTGAGAGGCTTTCGTCTGCTTGCCGAGCAGGGACTTCGGAGGGCGAATCGATCGAGCCATCCCTTTTCGGTTCTGTTCGTCGATCTGGACGACCTGAAACAAGTCAACGATCAGTTCGGACATTTCGTGGGTTCCCAGTGCCTGGTAGAAGCCGCGGAGATTCTGCGCACAGTGTTTCGCGAAGCGGATGTGCTGGGGCGGATCGGCGGGGACGAATTTGCCGTGGCGGGCGAGTTCACCGAGCCGGGCATGGTTCTGGCGGTCGAGCGGCTGGAAGAGATCGTCGCAGGGTGGAACACGGGGCCTGATCGACCCATCCCGCTCAGCCTCAGTTTCGGAACCGTGACTTCAAGATCAGGGTCGCATGAAACGCTCGATGCCCTGCTCAAGAGTGCCGACCATGCGATGTACGAGCACAAACGCCGCAAAAAGAGTTTGGCTGAGGAAATCGTGCAGCCGTAACGAGCAGCGCCAGGTACGAGCAGTTGCGATGAGGAGTCCGGCGAGTACCGGACTCCTCATGAAGGTTTACGGCAGCTTGTAGACGGTCTGGAGGACCTTGTCTGCGAGGTTCTGTGGGAGCGGCGCATACGAGAGGCTCGAAGCTTCGCTTTCGCCGGACTTGATAATCCAGCTCAACATGTCCTTGATGACTTTTTCTTTTGCCATGTCTTTGGGCTGGGTGGGAATGAGCAGGTAGGTAAAGCTGGAAACGGGATAGGCGTTTGGGCCGGGAGCGTTGGTGATGGAGACGCGATAATCGGCCGGTATCTTGGCCGTGCCGCCGGCTATCGTCACGCCGTCGATCGAGGCCTTGACGAATTTTCCGTCCGCATTTTGCACCAAGCCGTAGTTGATGTGATTCTGAACGGCGTAGATGAGCTCGATATAGCCGATTGCGCCTGGAAATTGGCGAATCTGTGCAGAGACGCCCTCATTGCCCTTGCCGCCTACACCAGTGGGCCAGTTGACCGAAGTGCCGGAGCCGGGACCGCTCTTCCATTCGCTGCTCACCTTGCTCAGGAAGTCGGTCCAGATGAAGGTGGTTCCGCTGCCATCGGAGCGATGGACCACGATGATCCTGTCACCTGGCAGATTTACGCCCGGATTGTCTTTGGCGATGCGGGGATCATTCCACTGTGTGATCTTGCCCAGGAAGATGTCCGCAAGCACCGACTGGCTGAATTTGAGTTCAGCGGTGACACCGGGCACATTGTAGGCCGGCACATCAGCACCCAACACAGTGGGTAAATTGATGACCTTGACGCCGCACGACTTGAGCAGGTCGTCGGTCATGGGCATGTCGGATGCGCCGAAGTCGACTGTCCCCGAGCACACCTGCTTGATGCCGCCGCCGGAGCCAATGGACTGGTAGTTGATTTCAACGCCGGGATGCGCGGCGCTGTACTGCGTGAACCACTTGGAGTACATGGGATAGGGAAAGGTTGCGCCCGCTGCGGTGATCTGCTGGGCCTGAGCCAGGCTCAGTGCCGCGGCCATACATAAAACGGCAAGTAACGTCTTTTTCACAATTCGCTCCCGAGCAGTTTGTCTGCCGCAAATCATTGTCTACTCGGATTGTTAAGGGCAGTTGAAAAGAAAGAGGACTCCCAAAGAGGGCTGTGGGGAACCGAGCCGGAGATTGGCAAAAGGGCTACACTGATGCGGCGTACGTAATCGTTACCGGGATTTGCGTGAAATGACAGGGAGGGCGAAGCGATGGACAAAGGAAAGACGTCGCGGAGGGATTGGATAGCGGGCGCCGCAGGAGCTGCGCTTGCGGCCGGATTGCCGATGCGCGGGATGAGTGCGACGTGGGCGCAGGAGCAGCGCCCGACGGGAACGGACCAGCAGCCTAATGCAGGAGCCGGACGGGCGGCGTGGATGCAGAATCCGCGTTATGCGTGGGGCGTGATGACACATTATCTGGCCGACTGGCAGGCGCGCGTGAACAAACTGGAAATGACGGTCGAGCAGTGGAACAAGATGGCGGATGGATTCGATGTAGAGGGGATGGCGAAGCGGCTGGAGCAGGTGGGCGCGGGACATTATCAGCTCAGCATCGGACAGAACTCGGGCTACTATCTTTCGCCGAATGCGGTCTACGACAGAATTGTGGGCATCGCGCCGAGCAAATGCGCGCGGCGAGATCTGGTTGCGGATTTCTACGAGCCGCTCCATAAGCGGGACATCAAGCTGATGGTGTATCTGCCGTCAGGCGCGCCCGGAGGGGATCACGTAGCGCGCGAAGCGCTGGAATGGGTGAACGGACCGTACGCGAACAAGAACTTCCAACGCAAGTGGGAACAGGTGATCGCGGCATGGTCCAAGGCGTGGGGGACGAAGGTGGTGGGGTGGTGGTTCGACGGCTGCTACTATCCGAACTCAATGTACCGCTCGGCGGAGACGCCGAATTTTGCCAGCTTCGTGGCCGCGGCACGTGCGGGCAATCCCGATTCGGCGGTGGCATTCAATCCGGGCGTGATTTACCGGCTGATTTCCGTGAGCCCTGACGAGGATTTCACCGCGGGCGAGATCGACAAGCCCGATCAAGCGACGGTGCGGCGCAGCGGCGAAGGGCGCATCGACGGAACGCAACTGCACATGCTGAGCTTTCTGGGCGAGACGTGGGGGATGGGCGCGCCGCGGTTCACGGCAGATCAGGTGGTTGAGTTCACCAAGAAGATTCGCGACTTTGGCGGGTCGGTGACGTGGGACGTGCCGGTGACGATCGATGGCACGATCAGCGATCCATTCATGGAGCAGTTGACGGCGCTGGGCAAGGCGTTTCCGAGGACAGTTGCTGGCTCCTAGCCTCCAGCTTCTAGCTTTCCTGATCCACAGCCCGGGAACAAATGCACACTCATGGGTGTCTAAACGTCCGGGGATGTTTTGGCTCTTGCTGCTTATCTACAAACCGGATAGAAGCAGAACCGCATGGCACTCATTGGCCAGCATTGTAGCCGCGGCCTTGTGGGGTTCGGTTGCCCTGGCGCAGGCAAGCGGCTCCGATTCGCAGGCTCAGTCCGCAAATGCCACAATCGACCTTCCATCCTTCGAAGTTATTTCCATCAAGACGCACCCAGTAGGCTACTGGCCTACGTTCGCACAGCGGCGATTTACGGCAGATGGTTTTGTCTGGAAGAACGCCATCGCTCAGGGAATCCTGGTTTATGCTTACAATCTCCGCGACCCCAAGTTAAGCAACAGGCAGCGGCTCATTCCCGGCGGTGAAAAATGGATGTTCTGGGACTGGTTCGACATAGAGGCAAGAATGTCGGATGCCGAGATTACGACGCTGCAAGAACTCAGTCCCGATGGGCAGGAAACATACGAGCGCGAATTAGTGCAATCGATGCTTGCAGATCGCTTCAAGTTGAAGCTGCACCATGTCATCAGAAATGCTGCAGGATGGGAACTGGTCGTGACCCGGAACGGCCCCAAGGCGATGAAACATGAGCCGGACGGCATGGCGTCAAGATCCAGTTGGTCCGACCTTGATCACGTCGAATATGACGCGGTTCCAATCGCGTGGCTAATTCAGTTCCTGGAGGGATTTGAGAACGCTCCAGTAATAGACAAGACCGGACTCAAAGGCAAATACGATTTCAAACTCGAGTTTGCACGCGATTCCGACATGCCCCTATCCCCAGGAAACAGTCTGCCTGCGACGAATGACGCGGAGCCTTCGATTTTTACTGCGCTTCAGGAGCAGCTTGGGCTGAAGTTAGTCCGGGTCACGATCCCGCTGGATGAAATCGTCATCGATCACATCGAGAAGCCATCGCCGAACTGATGCGTGTCGCCAAGGTTAGTTCGAAGTGGCGGCGCCGGTGGGTTGAGTCGTCGTCGGTGCAGGCGCGGTCTGCGGAGCCGGCGCGAGCGGCAGCGTGAAATGGAAGCTGGAGCCGTTGCCGAGTTCGCTTTCAGCCCAGATGCGTCCGCCGTGAGCCAGCACAATGTGCTTGACGATGGCGAGGCCGAGGCCGGTGCCGCCGGATTCGCGCGAGCGCGCCTTGTCGATGCGGTAGAAGCGCTCAAAGATGCGCTCCAGGTGCTCCGAGGCAATGCCAGGGCCGAAGTCCTGAATGGTGAACTGCACCTCAGAGGCGAGCAGGCGCGCGGAAACACGAATGCTCTTGCCGGTTTTGGCGTACTTGAGGCCGTTCTCGAGCAGGTTGCCGAAGACCTGATGCATGGCGTCGGGATCGGCCATGACCAGCGCGTCGGGCGCGGTCGTGGACTGAATCTTCACGCCCGAGTCCACGAATTTGCCGCCGATGGAGTCGATGGCGTCGCGGAGCAGGACGCTGGCGCGGACGGGCTGCAGATTGACTTTGTAGTCGGGACTTTCGACGCTGGCCAGGGCGAGCAGATCCTCGGTGAGACGGTTCATGCGGCTGGCGTTCTTGAGAATGACGCCGAGGAATTCCAGAGTCATCTCCGAACTGGGATTGGGATCTTCAATGAGCGTTTCCACGTAGCCCTGGATGGAAGTGAGCGGGGTGCGCAGTTCGTGGCTGACGTTGGCGACGAACTCGCGGCGGGATGTTTGCGCGGCCTCGATGCTGGTGACATCGTGGAGCACGACCAGCGCGCCGCCCGCGGGCAACGGCGCTGCGTTGACTTCAAAGACGCGGCCGGGAGAAAGCAGGCTGGCTCGGCCCACGCAGAGCTCGCGGCGCTCGAGAGCTCCGCGCACACAGGCCAGCAGCTCGGGGTCGCGGACGGAGTGCACAAGGGGACGGCCGGGAATGAGCTGCGATCCGGCAATGCGTTGCATGACGGCGTTGGACCAGCGCACAAAGCCGGTGGACGTGACGGCAACCACGCCCTCCTGCATGGAGTCGAGCATGACGGCCAGCTCGGCGCGGCCGCTTTCGAGCTCGGCAAAGTCCCGGCCAAGGCGCTCGGCAGTTTGATTCAGGGCGGCTTCGACGGCGGAGAGCTCGGCGAATCCGTGCGTCTCGCCGGGGCCCTGGGTCTCGATGCGGGCGTCGAGATCGCCGTCAGCGATGCGGCGCGAGAAAGTGACAACACGGCGCAGACGCGCGGAGATGCGGCCGGAGACCCAGACAGCCAGAGGCAAAGCGATGACGAGCGCGATGAGCGCGAACCAGAGTGCATCGCCGCCGAGCACGCTGAGAGCGTCCTCAGGCGCGCGTTCCCAAATGTGGCGAATGACCAGCTCCACCACCAGCATCTGGACGGCGAGCAGGAGGAGAAACACTCCGAGCAGCTTGGTGAAGACGTTGGAGTTCATGAGAATTCAGCCAGTAGCCAATAGCCAGTAGCCAGTAGCCAGTAGTTCCAGCTGGCCCGAAAATTTAGCCAGCAGCCAACCATTCGGTAGCCAATATCCGTCGGCCCGAAACGATCAGGCGTTTACGTCAATGATTCGACGGCCGCATGACCTCGAAAGAAATTCACTGCCCACGTTTTACTACTGGCTACTAACTGCCTTACTCGCCCTTGGGCAGTTCGAAGCGATAACCGGCGCCGCGCACGGTTTTAAGGTAGCGCGGATTCTCCGGGTCGATCTCGATTTTCTCACGGATGCGGCGCACATAGACATCGACAGAGCGAGGCGTGACGAAGCGGGCATCGCCCCAGACCGCGTCGAGGAGGTGGTCGCGGCTGAAGACGCGACCGGGATGGCGCGCAAGGTAATCGAGCAGGCGGAATTCCGTAGCCGTCGTGGTAGTGAGCTCGCCGCGGACCTTCAACTGCATGGCGCTGGCGTCGATGATGACCTCTTCAAAGCTGATGATGGCGGGCGAAGTGGGGCGCTCGAAGCGGCGCAGAACGGCTTTGACGCGGGCCACCAGTTCGCGCGTGGAAAAAGGTTTGGTGATGTAATCGTCGGCGCCCAGTTCCAGGCCGAGGACACGATCGTTCTCGCCCGCGCGCGCGGTGAGAAAGATGATGGGAACAGTGGAAAGGCCGGCGTGGTTGCGTAGACGGCGGCAAACATCCAGGCCATCGCCGCCGGGAACCATGATGTCCAGCAGGAACAGCGCCGGGGGCTTGCGCTCGGCGTCGGGTATGAGATTGGTGGGGGTATGAAACAGGCGTGCTTCAAAACCTGCCGCTTCAAGGTGATGTTGCACCAGCCGCGCGATGTCGGCTTCGTCTTCCAAAACGAATACGGATTGGCTCAAACCGTCAGTCCTCGTCCGGCGGCCGGTGGGGTGGTTGAGCAGATGCAGGCCGCTGGAACCAAGATCAGAGTAATGCAACGAGGCAAAGGGATTGCAAACGTTTGATGAATTTGGAAACGGCAGATGAATGCCGTATCACTGTGCGGTAATTCGGCGGGCCGGGCGCAAGTTGCGGAGAGGAGGGCGCTTGAAAGGAGGAATCCTCTTAACGGCATGTAATAGGGGTCAAAGAAAACGAATGAAGACCATCCCTCAGCGGCTAAAGCCACGCGCCACTCTTTTGGCCCCTGCGGCACGACTGAAGCCGTGCCCTTTCAAAACGGCGAGCTTCTCCGTAGCCTGTTTAGCGCTTCTTTGCGCCTTTCGAAGCCGGCTTCTTCGCCGCTGGCTTGGCGGCCTTCTTTGCAGCCGGCTTGGATTTGGGCGCAGGCTTTGAAGCTTTCTTTGGAGCGCCCTTTGCGGGCGTCTTCGCCTTAGCCGGTGCGCGCTTTTTCGCGGCAGGTTTGGCAGGCTTTACCGCTTTGGTCGCCGACGGCTTTGCTTTTGCAGCGGGAGCCGGATGGGCCTTTGCAGGGGCGACCTTCGCCGGAGCGGGCAAAGCCTTTGCTGGGGCGGGGGCTGCCTTTGCCGGAACGGGAGCGGCAGGCTTCCCTTTTGCCGCAGGTTGCGGAGGCGCGGGCTTGGCGGGCACAGCCGGAGCTTCCGCCTTGCCCGATCCCTTTTTGCCCGGAGCCGCCGTCAGGGGCTTCTTCTTGCCGGCCGGAACTGCCAGCTTCTCGCTGGCTTCTTCCTCGTCTTCGTCGGACTCGGCCTCGTCTCCTTCGTCCACTTTCAGAGCACCCTTGGGCAGAACGCTCAGGTCGAGCTCCTCGTCGTCGCCGATCGGCTCCAGGTCATCATCGGCCAACAGACTCTCTTCGCCTTCCTCATCTTCATCGAAGGCTTGCTCCTTGATCTTCGCCTCGGCACGTTTGGCGCGGGACCGCTTGATGGTGACCTGCGGCGGCGGGGCGGGCGGCGAGTGCGGCTCGAGGTAGGCGCGCATCTCCTCCGGGGTGGTCAGGTGGCCGTCGATCAATTCCAGAAAGATGCTTCTGCACCAAGTCTGCATAGCCGGGCAACTCGGGCGTGATGCGCATCTCCTGCATGAGCAGGTAAGGGATACGCTGGCGCGCTTCAGGCCAGACCTTGAGGAAGAGATTGAAGCGCTCCTGAACGGTTTTATCCTTGCTGATAAACCCAAGCCAGAGAATCGCTTCTGGATCATAGCTCATGAAAAGCTTGTAGCCTGCCGAGGCCTTGGCATTCTGCTTGGAGAGCAGCACTTTGGCAAAGCCGTTGGCCTGGGAATCGAGATGATTCCACTCCTCGACGAAGCCGGGCCGGAGCATCGCCTTCTTGAGCGCCGACAGATCCTTCGACGGCAGCTTGGCGGTAAGCAACTGCATCTGCCCCGCGGACATATCGGGATGAACACCCTGCACCAGTAACTGGACCGCCAGATCGTGGAGGGCCGTCAGCTTGGCTTCATCGGCCTTGGCCGACGTCCAGGCTGGGAAGAGGACCTTCATCCAGCCTTCGGCCTCGAGAGCGCGGAGCACTTTGAGCCCATCTTCCTCGTGGCCAATCTGTTCCAGTTCCTCACTGCGCGCATGGGAGGAAAGAAACTCAATGACGCCTTCGTTTTTGGCGTTCTCGTAGCGGGTCTGGGTTCTGGGATCCATCTCCCAGCCGAGACGGGCGCGGTAGCGGGTGGCGCGGATCATCAGTGAGGGTTCTTCCAGGAACCCGTAGTTGGAAACCAGGCGGAGCGTGCGAGCTTCGATGTCGGCGGCCCCGTTCAGCGGATCCATCAAGAGGCCGAAGGAGCCCTCGTTGAGGGAGATGGCCATGGAGTTGACCGTGAAGTCGCGGCGGCGCAGATCGTCCTGGATGGAAGCAGGATGATAGACCGGCTTGCCGGGCTTGGGGTACTCCACGCGATGGGTACTGACGACATTGACACGAACGGTGCCGGGAAAACACAGGTACAGGCTGCGGGAGGGCTCATCTTCACCCCACAACTTGCCGCCGAGTTTTTCCAATGGTTTCTTGAGCTTAAGGGCGTTTCCGTGAACCGCTACTTCCAGTTCGCGAACCGCGTGGCCACTGGTAAGGTCGCGGACGGCGTCTCCGGTGAGGAAAAGGATGCTGCCGGCATCGCGTGCCGCGGTGCACAACTGCATGAGCGCGTGGCGTTGGTCAGCGGAAAGCCGGTTTTCCAGGAGGTAAATGTAGTCGGGCATGCGTGCTCCTGTTTCTGCCATCCTCAACTTCAGCCAAGTATCTGATGTTGTTGCCCTTACAGGGAGAATATTGGAAGCTGGCAAACAAAAACATTAACACAAGTTGAGCAGAATGACCAGTTTTGCTCAGCGGACCACCACTATTGGACGATTTGGAAACCCTGAGAGACCCCACGCCGGTTTCCCGATAGGTCCGGGCGAACCTGCATTTGGAAAAGGGGAGCCAGAAGGAGCAATAGAAGCGTCCGCCACGGCGGGCTTGACCGTGCGACAATCCAGAGCGATGGCTTCGGCGCGCAAATCCGTCATTGTGCGTAAGTTCTCGCGCGATTGGTGCGCGGGCTACGCGGGCGCGGAATTTGGGCAGCAGAAAGCTGAGCTGGAGTTTCTGGACCTGACCGGCAAGGTGGTCCGGATAGGTTGGGAGCAGGTGAAGTGGGTCTGCTATGTGCGGGACTTCCCTGCCGGATCGGCAGACCAGGCCAACCCTGAGCGCCTGGTACGCAAGCGATTTTCGCTGCGGCCGCGCACTGCTGGGCTCTGGTTGCGCCTGATCCTAGGCGATGGTGACGAGTTGGAGGGATTGGCAGCCAACGACCGTTCCCTGGTGGAAGGCGCCGGGCTCCTTCTGACTCCGCCGGATACGCGCTCGAATACCCAGCGGATCTTCGTGCCCAGGCAGGCCATACAGGCTCTCGAAGTGGTGAGTTTGATCGGGGCCGCGGGGCGGAAACGGGCTGAGACGCCGAGGCCGGGCGAAGAGCAGCCTGGGCTGTTCGGCGCCGAGGGAGAGACGGGCTAAGAGATGCCCTTTTCCTTCCTCACCCTCGGCACGACTAGAGCCGTGCCCTTTCAAAACCGCGGCCCGATTCTGTATGTCTTTATATGTACTTTCATCCGATATGGAATCTTGTCGCTGGTTAGTCTAACTAAATTGCCATTTGCAGTCTGGCTAAAAATAAAATATTGACTGCTCGCCCACGTAGTCTGCTTTCCTTGAGCCGAACCAACAACGGCAAAATCTTCAACGCCATCTCCGTTGAAATCCCCCCGGGCAAGAATAGTGAGGACGTAGTAGTTATTTTCATCTTCCGCCAGTAGCCGATCATTTGTAACTGAAGTGATCTTCAACTTTGAGTTGTACTGCTGCCAACTAGTCCCGTTTTGTTCAGCCTTCTCAGCGGCATTTTCTACTTCTTTTGCTCCCACGATAAGGATTGGGGGAAGTTGATCTAAGGAGTTGGCTGTCCAATGGTACGAAATACCGGAGGTCGGTGAGCTAGCAGTCTGAAGGTCGCGAAGAACGTAGCATCGAAACACAAACGAGCCTGTTAGCTTCACCACCAAGTTGTCCTTAGGGTGGAACCCGGCGCTTACAGAATCTAAAAAGTCCTGGCAAGTCTTGATTGTACGATCTGCGGTGCCATTTGTGTAGGTAACTGCTGTCACCATATCAGGCAAGGGGGTTGACATAGCACTAGGGATGTCAGTTTGACTGCTTAGCTTAAGATCCGGTGACCATGTAACTTGGGCTACACCAGTTTGCACAGACATTACGCCGAACCACACAAGGCCGACTACGGTCGTCGCGGTTATGTGAATCAAACGGTTTTTCATGATCTTTGCTGTCCCCCTCTAACCAGTTCTTATGTAACGGACCCGTGATTATCTCTCGCTAGTTGCCCACCGCTTGCAAGGTATACGTGTTATACGCCCCTTGCAGTAGATTACCGTCTGCCTTTGCTCCATCCTGCAAAGATTCTCAGGCGTTTTGCAGGGATGCGGCAAGCCGGGCGTCGAGCAGGCTTTTGTAGTAGTTGACGGTCAAGCCCACGACGCGCGATTCCACGTAGTGCTCTAAAATCCACACACGCGCTGACTGCCCCATGCGTCGGCGGCGTTTGGGATCGCGAATGAGCTTTGTCACCGCCTCATAAATCGCCTCTGGATACCCCGGTGGAATGATCAGCCCGGTAATTTCGGGAAGAACAGAATCGCGCGCGCCGGTGCTTTCCGTGGTGACGACGGGGATCCCCGTAGCTGCCGCTTCCAGCACAACATTCGGGAAACCCTCGCGCCAGGTGGGCAGAACCAGCAGATCCATGGCGCGGTAATACGGTGCCGTGTCGGGGACAAATCCCGTGCAGTAGATGTTGGGATGATGCAGAATGCGCACCCTGAGACCTGGATCGAGCGCGTCTTCAGAGACATCGAACCAACCCACCAGCAGCAGGCGCGTCGAGGGTTCTGAGCAAAGAATCAGGTCGAAGGCTTCACAAAGTTCGGGCAGCCCTTTGTCGCGTGTCAGGCGACCCGCAAAGCCGATAACCGGGACGCTGCGCGGAATGCCCAGTCGCTCCCGGATCGGGCTTGGGCCGGGAGAAAAGCGATTGATATCGACGCCATTGCTGCTGCCCTCGCCTAACAAGTGGAGTTTGCTCAAGGGAGCTACACGCAACGCGAGGGTTTCGGTTCGCAGGCTTTCGCTGTTGCACAGCACCACGTGCGCGCAGCGCGCAGCCAAGCGCTCCGTGGCCAGCAGAATACGGCGCTTGAATCCCGATGTGGTTTGGAGCTTGAGACCGCGCAACATATAGACGCGCCGGGGAACGCCGCGCAGCCAGGCGGCGAGAGTACCCAACAAGCCGGCTTTCGGAGTGCTGAACTCGACTATGTCAGGCCGGCACTCTCCGATGAGCCGCCAAAGCCGATAGAGAGACACCAAATCGGCGAAGGGCGCGATGCCGCGCTGCATGGGGAGCGCAATCCTCTCTACGCCTTCACGCGAGGCGGTGATATCGAGCAAGGGCCCCGGACTGCAAAGCAACAGGACGCGGAATCCGGCGTTGCGCAAGGCTCGCAAGCGCGCACCGAGCACAAGGCAGGTCTGCGCGTGCGTGACTCCAACGACGATGGTAGGCGGCTGGTTCCCGCGCGACGCAGAAATGCAGAGATCATATGGCGCGGCATCTGCCATAAAAGGCCCGTGCCGGAAAGATTTCTCCAAGGATTGGAGGCCGGCGCGCAGATCTTGGGAAGAAAAGTTGCAAGTGTAGCGGTGTGGGACATTGATAAGGGTTACCTAAGAAAGATTCAGTGATTGCCAACACATGGCTTGATGTGGGTATTGGGGGACAATTACTTTCCTCTCAGGAAACCCATGGAGCAACGCTCAAGAATTCTCCTGCTGACTCCTCGAAATGGCGGCGGCGGCGCACAGCATGTGATGGCGCTGGTAGCGCGCGGGCTGTCGCGGGAACGATTTGAGGTCCATCTGGGGTTGGTGCGGACTAAGGATGCCGGCGCCGGCGCGTTGCCGCCCTGGGTGACGGTCCATGCGCTGGGCGCCAAACGAACGCGCGACGCGACGCTTCCCCTGCTGCTGCTGGTGTGGCGGCTGCGGCCGGATGTGATTTTGTCGGGAGCGGCGGAAATCAGTTTTCTGGCGCTCTTTCTGCGGCCATTTTTGCCGCCAGGAACGCGCGTGCTGGTGCGGCAGAACGGGACGGTCTCTACTGCTTTGGCTCATGGTGGCGTGCCACGATACACGCGCTTGCTTTACCGACTGCTTTACCGGCGAGCCGATCGCGTGATCTGCCAGTCGCGGGCCATGGCCGAGGATCTGGCGCGCGAGACAAGAGTTCGGAGTGAGCAGATTGTGGTGCTGCCCAATCCCGTAGATCTCGAAGGAATTCTGGCCGCACGCAACGCTCCGTCGGCCTGGAGCGGCCCCGGCCCGCATTTGCTCGCCGTCGGAAGGCTGTCGCGGGAAAAAGGCTTCGATCTCCTGATTGAGGCGTTGGCTTCCCTGCGAAGCCGGTATCCAGAGGCCGACCTGATTCTGGTCGGATCGGGCCGCGAGGAAGTGTCGCTCAAAGAGCTTTGCCGTTCGCTGGAAATCGATGCCGCAGTCCACTTTGCGGAACAGGTGGAGACTCCTTATGCGTTTTTCCGGGGAGCGACGCTGTTCGTGCTTTCATCGCGCTATGAAGGCATGCCCAACGCGTTGCTGGAGGCGGCCGCGGGGGGCCTGCCGCTTGTGTCCACGCCGGCGTCAGGCGGGGTGGTGGACCTGCTCAGTGGCCGACCGGGAGCGTGGTTAGCGACGGATGTCTCTGCGAGTGCTCTAACCGAAGCCTTAGAATTAGCTCTTGAGAGTCTCCATCCGGGAGACCGCTTCCACCACGGATTCTTCCCGTCAGCGGTCTAAAAAGGATCACGAGCGGCCTGGAATATGCCGTTCGGCGCGCCGCCGAACCCTGACGAGCCAGTATGGCCCAAAGTAAGAAACTGTCTATTTTTCCCATGTGCATTTTATCTCTTGACATTTTTTCGAGACAGATGTTTCCTTACAGTACAGTTTTCCACCCCAAATGAACGACCTGCTACCAGGGTCACTCCTGTGTTGCTAACAGGGGGTTGGCTTCGACGGCGAAGGATTGGGCGTGCCGGGCCACAGATACACCGGCTTACTTTCCATAGAGCATCGCCTCCCGTTGTCGAACCGGTCTCCCGTAAAAATTTCTCACGGTGCACGTCCATCTCAGCGCCAGGAACGCGCCGCTCGTCGAGACGAGCGCGCACATGCCGGCGTAGCTCCCGGGCACAATCATCGTGAAGCCGTCCACCTCGCCGCCTGCGCCAGTTCCAGCTTGCGACGTACAAACGAGGTCGCCGGAGGGGCCTATGCTTCGTGATGGCTTTCGCTTTGCGCTTTCTTTCCTGCTGGTTGCCTTGTCGATCCCGTTGCTTGCGGTTTCGTTCTTGATCGTCGCCCTGTGCGCGGCGGTGGTTGCCATTCTTCCGGGATTCCCGAAACGTAACCATGGGGACGCCATTGCCCTGCAGAAACTGCGCGCGGTCGATGAGTTCGGTTTTGAAGAGGCTGTGAAGGCGTACGAGGATTTGATCGGCGCGTACGTGTGGAGGCAGCCATGAGCCACGCAGCGATGGCGATTCCCGGCCTCGACCGGGTGGGCGGCGCCGAACAGCAGGCCATCTTGCTCGCCAAAGGGCTGCGGCGGCGTGGCTGGCGTGTGAGCATGGTGGCGCTTTCCGGCTCCGGCGGCGCCGCGGCGGCGGAGCTCGAGGGCGCAGGGGTCCGATTCCTGAGCCTCGAGATGCGCAAAGGGCTCGCCGACCCGCGAGGATGGATTCGCTTCCAGCGCTGGCTTTGGCGCGAACAACCCGACGTGCTTCACGCGCACCTGCCGCACGCCGCGTGGCTGGCTCGCTGGTCGCGGCTGGCAGCGCCGGTTCCGCTGGTGGTGGACACGTTGCACAGCTCTTCAACGGGCGCAGCGGTACGGCATTTCGGCTATGCCTGCAGCCGCTGGCTTACGGACCATGTAACGGCGGTGAGCGAGGCAACGGCCGCGTCGCACCGGGCCGCCGGGATGGTGAGCGGGAGCAAACTTTCAGTCATCGGGAACGGCATTGACGTGGATCGATGGCGACCAGATGCACGGGCACGATTGGAGGCGCGAGAGGAGCTTGGAATCGGGAATGATTTCTTATGGCTGGCAGTGGGCCGCCTGGAAGTGGTGAAGGACTACTCAACGTTATTGAACGCTCTTGCGCGCGCTCCGAAGACGGCGCGGTTGCTGGTTCTCGGCGGAGGGCCGCTCAAAGCGGAGCTGAAAACCATGGCCGCGGAGCTAGGCCTCGGCCAGCGTGTGCGCTTTGCAGGCTTCGAACCAAACGTGGTGCGCTGGATGCGGGCTGCCGACGGATTTGTTCTGTCGTCACGCTACGAAGGACTGCCCATGGTTCTGCTGGAAGCGGGCGCTTGCGGGGTACCAGTTGTGGCTACCGATGTTCCCGGAACGCGCGAGGTGGTTGTGGATGGGGAGACGGGCTGGCTCACGCCTGCCGGAGATTCCGGGCGACTGGCGGCAGCGTTGCACTGGTTGATGCATACCCCGCTCAGGATACGGCAGACAATGGGTATGCGGGCGCGGCAGCGCGTCGTCGAGCGCTACAGCCTGGAAGCCATACTGGACCGCTGGGAACGGCTTTATGCGGACTTGTTGGAGCGAAAGAACGCCGCCCGGCACCATCGCCTGCCGGCGTGGGAGATTTTGAGACGCCGCAGCGCACATTCAGCCTGAATGCGCGCGGCTAGGGTCAAGGTGGCAGGCTGAAGTTGGAAGAGTACGCGATCAAGAGAAGTGAACTGCGCTGCGTGAACGGCAAGAAAGCTGTGGAAGGCTGCAATTTCCGATTCACGGGCGGTGTTGGGGTGGACGCAGATGGTCCAAAGGCCGCGGTCTTTCTCGACCGGGGCCCAGAGCTGTTGCGGAATCCAGGTAAAGCCCCTGCGAAGGACCGGAGCGCGCGTAAAACCGTCGGATAAAACGAGGATTCCCTCATCACCCAGGACTGCGAGCGTGTTGGCATCGAAGCCGTGGCGCGGAGCGACCCAGAGCTTCGGATCGAGGCCGTGGCCGCGCAGGATGCGCATGCCTTCGCCGATCCACGCCCGCTGCATTGCAGCCGAGACGCCAGCAAACTCCGAGACGCGATGCAGATCGACCAGGCTGGGGCCGCGGCTTGCGCACAAATGACGGTAGCCGTGGAGACCAATCGTTGCTCCTACGGCTTCGAGAGCGCGCATGCGGCCCCAAAAGGCCGGGTCGGGTGGAGAGACCTGCAACTCCGTGTCCTGATTGTCGGGGACGACGGCTAGGATCGGCTGCAGGTGGAACTCTTCGATCAGCGATTGCATCTGCTGCCAGCGCTCGGCGCAGATGGTGGGGCATAGATCGTCAATGCGGAGCAGGTATTGCGCGGGAGACGCGATCATGCGGCTGCCTCCTGCGCGGAGGCGCGCGCCAGCAGCTTGCGGCTCCAATACCAGAGATAAAAGAAGGTGCTCACGGTCCAGAGCGAGGTGGCAAGGGCGATTCCGGGCACGCCAAACCAGTGCATGAGGACGAGATTGAGCACGATATCGAGGCCCAGGTTGAGGATGCCGCAGTAGAGGACCAGATCGGTGCGGCGCATTGCGACGATTAGGCGATAGTAGACGCGGCTGGTGACATAGAAAGGAATTTGAACGGCGTACATGGCAAGCACCGTGGCCACGATGGCAGTGTCGTGCGGGCCGAAGCGGCCATGCTGATAGGCGATGCGGACGAGCGGCCGTGCGCAAGCGATGAGAAGGACCGCGATGGGGATCGAGACCAGCGCGGTAAGCCCAACCCAGGTGCGGACGGTGTGGCGGCATCCGGCCCAGTCGCGGTGAGCGATCATGCGCGAAAAGTAGGGCACGATGGCGGTGGAAACCGTGCCGGCCAGCAGCGCGAGCACGACACTGACGAAACGATTGGCGTAGACCAGAGCCGAAACACTGCCCGCAGGCAACATGGCGGCCATCGACTGATCGACGAGCAGACCGCCTGAGGCGACCACACTGCTGAGCAATATAGGACCATATTGCCCGGCGACCTCACGCGTGGCCGGGTTCATGCCATGCCAGCGCAAATGGAATTGGTAGCCGTGGGCTTGCATCATCCACGCAACGATGATGACGTGCAGCAATGAACCGGCAAGAGTGGCATAGACCATGGCCCAGATGCCGAATCGGCTGCCAAGGAGTAGCGCGCCGACGAGTACGGAGATGGAGATGACTGCCGGCGCGAGAGCGGGAAGGACGAAGCGATCGAGCGTGTTCAGAATCGCGGTGCAGTTGGTGGCGATGCCGGTGAGAAGGACGATGGGCAAGAGTCCGTAGAAGATTCGAATGGAAAGCGCGAGCTTGACGGGCGAGAAGTTGGAAGCGATGAGCGGGAAGAAGCCGTGGGCGAGAAGCGCCATGAGAGCGGACGCCAGGCCAAGAAGCAGGCACATCGACAGCATCGAATTCGAGAGCAGTTGCTGGGCGCGTTCGCGGCCCTCTTGTTCCCTCACCCGAACCAGCGTGGGCACGAGCGCCTGATTCATGGATTCCGAGATGAGGTTGACGAGCAAGCTGGGAATGAGCGCCGCGGCGAGAAAGGCGTCCATGGCATCGGAGCGGCCATAGACAGAAGCGACACCGATTTCCTTGGCGGTGGCGATGAGCTTGACGAGGATGCCCGCTGTACCAACAGAGATGACGGCGCGCAGGATGCCGCGATGCACGGTGGAGGATCGGGTGAGCGCGGCAATCGGCATGACGGCGCGGCTTTCAGGAACTCGGCTGCGCCGCCAATGGCAGCGCGGGAGCGGCGACTGAGCGCGGGGGCGCAGACTGGAAACAAGCGGCTAAACCGCGCGGGTTTTCTTCGGAAAGGCGCGCGGCGAGAAGGACGATGCCGAAGAGCAGCCAGGTGGTGCGGTTCTCCTCGACCGTGGCGATGAGCGAGGTAACGGCCCACACAAGCAGGCACGTGACCAACGCGAGACGCAGAGGACCTCGGGTTTGGAGCGTCGCACGAACCGCAAGAACAAGAAGCAGCGACGCGAGAAGCAACGCGCAGAGCCCTCCGCCAACCAGAATGGACAACACGGTGTTGTGCGCGGTGTCGATGGGCGAAAGATGCGCGGCCGCAACAAAGGAACCGACTCCAGTGCCGAAAAGCGGCGCGTGTACGAAGGCGCGCCAGCCAGCCGACCAGATGTTGAGGCGCTGATTTAAATCGCCGCTGCGCAACTGCTCTGGGATGGTCGCGAGACGGTCGATGGTGCCGCGGGGAAGGATGAACCAGAGGGCAGCGAGAAAAGGCGGCAGAGCGAAGAGGCCGGCGGCGACGCGACGGGCGTGACCTTGGGCCAGGAGAAGAAAGCAGCCCGCGAGAGCCACGAGAGCGGCTAGGAATCCGCTGCGGGAGGCGGTAAGCAAAACCGCTACGATGCCGAGCGGCAGAAATCCGATGGCCATGAGGCGCAGTGGCCAGCGGCGCTCGCAATGCACGAGGAGGGCGGTGAGCGGAAAGCCGAGATCGAGAAAACGAGCCACTTCATTGGGGTCCTGACCGTAGGCGGCAAAGCGGATCTGGCCGGTGGCGATGGCCTCAGGCGAGCGAAAGGCGAGCAGGGTGAGCGCGGCCAGAACCCACGATCCGGCGACGGTGGCGCGCAACAAGTTGCGCAGGTCGGCCGGCGTGTCGGCGAACTCCCACACCAGCCAGACGATCATCATCTCCTGAAAATAGCCGCGCAGTTTTTCGAGCGTAACGACGGAATCGATGGACCAGAAACACGTGCAGCAAAACCAGAGATAGAGCGCGAGGGTGAGCCAGCAGAATGCGTTGGGAGTGCGGATGCGACCGGCTTGAAAAATCGCAGGAATGGCCGCGAGCAGGACCAGCAGACCGACGATGCGAGCCACGTTGCCCAGCGGCTCACCGAGATCGAGGGAGTACTCCCAGGGGATGGCGAAGGCCAGAAGCAGCAGCAGAATCCATGCAATCTTTCGCATTGCCTAATACCTTTGCGAATAGACGAGCGCGGAGTAAATGGTGACGCCGATGGCGGATTGAATGGCGGATTCCATGGTCCGGTTCACCAGGTTTTTGGCGAAAGAATCAGGCACATAGAGGATGTCGCGGTCCTGGACGGGCTGGTCGGGATCCTGGCCGTGCAACATGCGCCTGAGGTTGAGAGCAATCATGGTGCGGCCGCCCTTTTGCTCCCGGATGAGCACGGCGTGAGCGACGGCAGCATTCAGCGATGGGCCCCAGGCCAGCGAGAGTGCTTGCACGACGGTGAGGCCCTGCACGGGATCGACTGGGAAACCGCCGGGGCGAATCACGTCGCCGACTACATAGACAAGACCAGCGCGGCTCACCTGCACGGTGTCGCCGGGGCTGAGTTCGGGGTTGTGATCGGAGGCAGTGTCGGTGCCGCTGGGATCGAGCACCACCGGATGCGCGGTTTTGGGGTCGCCGGAATGAAAGACGTTCACGAGGCGGCCGGCATTGGACGAAAGACCGGAGGCGGCGGAGATCAAGTCGAGCAGCCGGTGATGGTAGGTGTAGGGATACACGCCGGGATGAGTCACTTCGCCGAGGACGCTCACGTCTTGACCGGCGTAGGCCGTGACAAGCACTGAGACCAGCGGATGCAGGAGCATGCCTTTGGCCAAAAGAGCAGCTTCTATGGCATGCGCGGCGGCCTGCTCGTCCATGCCGTTGATGTTGACTTCGCCGATCATGGGCAGCGTGACCGTGCCGGCAGCAGAGACGCGCACTGTGGAATGGAATTCGGGCGTGTGGTACTCGCTGATGTCGAGGAAGTCGCCGGAAGCGATGAGCGCGGGCATGGGCGAAGAAGATTGCGCGGCGGCGAGCGGCGGGACTCCTGCGGTGCCTGCGTTGTTCCAAACCGTGGGAGCTTCCTTGGGATTGGGAAGGCTGCGCGTCTCCTGCGATTGCGGGATGTTGACGACGCCGCTGGGCAGGCCCGAAGTGTTGGGCGTGGGCGGCTGCGCGTGGATACAGGCGCCTGCGGCTAGCAGCGTAAGGAAGATGGCGGCGGTGCGGGCTGCGGAATTTGCGAGCGATTCGCGGAGCAGCGCGGCGCCTATTGCGATCCAGAGGCCGGCAAAAAAGGTGATGGCGAGATAGAGCGGCAGATCGGGTGCGACGGGCTTAACCGGCTGGCGGGCGGCGTTGACAACCGAGATGTTGGAGCTGTGCACACCGGCGGCAAGACCCGCTTCTTCTGATTTCTCGAGCACACGCACGTAAAGATCGTGGCTGGCATTCGCTTCCTGACGCATGACGGCGTACTCCGTGGCGGCCTCGTTCAACCTCATGCCTTCGCTGGTCGCCTGTTCCAGGCTCTTGTGCACTAACTGCTCGCGGTCGAGTGCGGTTTGCCAGTTGCTGCGGAAGCGTTCGTCAAGCTTCGCGTCTTCCGCCTGCTTCTGCCGGTCGAGATCCTGCAGTTGACGGCCGATCTCGACGACGCGCGGAAAGCTGGGGCCGTGTTCGGCGCTGAGCTGGGCTTGTTCCTGCTCCAGATCGCTGCGGCGCGCGTGTATCTGCTCGAGAAGCGCGGTGGCAAAGTTGCCGTTTTGAGCTTGCAGGCGCGGATCCGCGGCGATGACCATCTCGGGATCGCCCTGCGAAGTGGCGCGATACTCGGCTTCCGTGAGGATGCGATCGGTAGTAGCGGCAACAAGCTGGCGGCTGAGTTCGTCGATCTCCAACAAAACCGACGCGTGCTCGGTTTCGCCCGACTGGCCGTTGGCCTGCACCTCGGGCGTGCTCACAATGCCGTGCTGCGCCTCGAAGTCGGCTAGGCGTTGCTGATCGCGATCGACGCGAACCTTCAAATCCGCGAGTTGAGCATTGAGCCAGCCGGATGCTTGCGCTGTGGCCTGAATCTGCGATTCGGTCTCCTGTTCCTGATAGGCGCGAATCAGCGCATTGACGACAGCGGCGGACAATGCGGCGTCGCGGGAGCGAAAACGAATCTCCACCAGTAGAGTGCGCGGCATGGTCTGCACGTGCAGGCGCCATGCAAACCGCTCAAGAAGCCAAGCCTGCGCATCGGGAGCGGGTTGCTCGGGATTGAAACCGGGAAAGCGCTGACTAAACCGGCCACGGAATCCCGGCTGCTGATAAAGCTTGAGCCCGGAGATCACGCGCCAGGCAAGTTGATCGCTGCGCAGTTCGCTGGCCAGAGTTTCAAGCGCCATCGGCGCGGAAAGAGCGGATGCCGAGGCGAAGGGTTCTTGCGCATCGAGCGTGAGTGAGGATGCCGGAGCGGTTCGCAGCTCGACGCGCGCGTTGGCTTCATATTGATTCGGTGCGATGAGGCAATAAAGAAGGCAGGCGACGAGCAGTGACCCTTCGATCGCGGCAATGAAGCGGCGCCGGCGCCACAGGGCTTGACCCAGCTCGCGCAACGAAGTCGATCTGGGCGGCGGCGCTTCGGCTTGGGAATGCGGCGCGGATTCGTCAGGAGATGCAAAATGGACGGACAAATAATCAGGCAAGGGGCAAAAACCTCGCTCAAAAGAACTCGCGCAGAGCAAAACCTTCGCCCGATTCCTGCCAGAAGTACGGCCTGAAGCGAAATGGTCCGCCGCGGCATACCGCAGCCGACGCCCGCCATGGGCCTCTCCTTCTCCCACGCCAAACAAGGACAAAGGGATAACTCTGGCGTTCAGAACGAAAAGCTAATTCTGAGGAAAACCCTGACAGTTTCTTCCATAACAAGCGATTCGTCAATGCTGCTCGTCACATGTGGGCGCAAACCGGCCAGGGCGGCTCTAGGCTGAGTGTTAAGCGGGCTGGCTTGAGTTTCGATACCACTCGACGGTGCGGCGGAGGCCTTCGGGGAAATCGACGGAGGGCGCGTAGCCGAGGAGTTCGTGAGCCAGGCGGATATCGGCCAGGGAGTGGCGGATATCGCCAGAGCGCGGCTCGGCATAGGCAGGTTTGCCGCGATAGCCGGTGAGTCCGCAGAGAAGCTCGAAGGTCTGGTTGAGCGTGATGGCCGTGCCGGTAGCGACGTTCATCATGCGACCCGAGACCTTTTCCGCCGGGGCTGCGGCTGCCAGCAGATTGGCTGCGACTACGTTGTCGATGTAGGTAAAGTCGCGGCTCTGCTCGCCATCGCCGTGGATGGTGGGCTGCTCGCCCAAAAGCATCTTGCGGCAAAAGATAGCCAGAACGCCGGAGTAGTGCGACGTGGGGTCCTGGTAGGGACCGAAGACGTTGAAGTAGCGCAGGGTGACGGTTTCGATGCCGTAGACGCGCGTGAAGGCGCGCAGGTAGTGCTCGCCCGCCAGCTTGGCCACGGCGTAGGGGCTGATGGGATTGGGGAGCATTTCCTCGTGCTTGGGCAGCGTTGGCGTGTCGCCATAGGCCGAGGAGGATCCTGCGTAAATGATGCGGCGCACTCCGGCGGCACGCGCGGCTACCAGCACGCTGAGAGTTGCATCCACGCAATTGCGATTGGTTGCCGCGGGATCGGCCACCGAGCGCGGGACCGACGCCAGGGCTGCTTCGTGGAAAACAACCTCGACGCCGGCGCAGGCGCGCTCGCAGACCGCGGGATCGGCCAGGTCGCCTTCGAGGAATTCCATGGCCTCAAGACCCGCAAGATTGGCGCGCTTGCCGGTAATGAAATTATCGATGCCACGTACTGTTTCGCCACGCTTGAGGAGCGCCGCAGCGATGGAACGGCCAATAAATCCGGCGACGCCGGTAACAAGATATCTGGACAAGTTCGTACCTCGATCAAGGTTGGCCGCACGCCGGACTGGCGAACGGCGCCCGTTGGCAGTGTAACGCGAATCGAGACCGCCCGAAGAGGCCGTACAATCTAGAGCATCGTGCATCCCGCTGTGGCCCCCTTCCCGAACTTGAACCACTGAAATCCATGATCTGAGCTCATCGTGTATCGTGACTTGGTGCAACCATGATGGACCTGCTGCCAACTTTGGCCGAGCCCGGGCAGTTTGCGCTCTGGGAGCGAGGGCTGTTCGTCGCGCTTGCCGGCACGTCGGCGTACGGATTTTGGCGGCGTTTCGGGCCCATCCTCGGAAAGGTTCTCCAATCGAAGAAAGATTCCGATTTTCATCTCTTCCCCATCGGTAAGCGCGTGCGCGATTTCGTCTGGGAGGTGCTGCTGCAGGCGAAAGTCATTCGCGAGCGGCCGCTTGCGGGTATTGCGCATGCGCTGGTGTTCTGGGCGTTCTGCGCCTTCGCACTGGTCACGCTGAACCACTGCGCGGCGATTTTGGGCATTGGATTCCTCGATCCCGCCGGTCGCGTAGGGCGACTTTACTTTGATTTTGCGGCCATCTTTGCCATCGCCTGCGCGGTCGGCATTCTCGGCTTGTTCTCGCGCAGATTCCTGGTCCAGCCCAAATGGCTAGGCAAGGTCTCCTGGGAGTCCGGGCTGATTGCCTTGCTGATTTTCGCGCTGATGGCAACCTACCTGGCGGCGCTTTTTGTCACGGCGCCGAGCGGCGCAGTGCAGGCGCTGTGGTGGGCGCACACACTCACGTTGCTCGCGTTTCTGCCGCTGATTCCGCACACCAAGCATCTGCATTTGCTGCTGAGCCCGTTCACCGTGTTCCTTTCGCGCGGTGAATTCGCGCACATTCCTCCACTGAGCGGCGACGAAGATTTCGGCCTGGTTGCGGGAAAAGATCTGACGCAGCTCGTAAGCCTGCAGGCGTACTCATGCGTGGAGTGCGGACGCTGCATGGAACACTGCCCGGCCAACGCGACCGGCAAGCAACTGAACCCGAAAGAAATTGTGCTGGGGTTGCGAGGCTACCTGAACGAGTTCGGGCCGCGATCGGAGGAACCGCTGCTCGGCAAGTACAACACGCAGGAGGCGGTGTTCGAGTGCACCACTTGCGGAGCTTGCGAGTTTCAATGCCCCGTGGGCATTGAGCATGTGCCGATCCTGGTGGGACTGCGGCGCGGCGCGGTGAACACGGGCGCGTGGGAGAACGACTACGGATCGAAGCTGTTTTTGGCTTTGGAGAAAGGTAGTAATGCGTTGGGCCTCAGCGCCACCGAGCGCGACAAGTTTGTGGAGAAGAACGCGCTGCCCGTCTTCGACGGGACGCAAGAATATTGCCTATGGCTGGGCTGCATGGGCGGATACGATCCCAAGGGGCGCGAGATCGTGCTGGCTCTGGTGCGGGTGATGCGGCATCTGGGCGCAAGCTTTGGCGTGCTGCGCAAAGAAAAGTGCACCGGCGATCCGGTACGCCGGCTGGGGAACGATCTGCTCTTTCAGCAACTGGCTGAGGCGAACCTTGAGGCGCTCAAGCAGAACAAGGTAAAGAAAATCGTAACCATCTGCCCGCATTGCGTGCGCACGATTCAGGAGGATTGGAAGGAGTATGGGACGCCGCCTGAGGTGGAACATCACAGCGAGTTCCTCGCTCGTTTTGCTTCGCAAATACCTTCCGTCCAAAACCAGGAGAAGATCGTGTTCCACGATCCGTGCTATCTGGGGCGCTATCGTGGGGTGTACGACGAGCCGCGGCAGGTGGCGGCGCTGGCTGGCGAGCTGGTCGAGGCGCCACGCTCGCGGGAGCGGAGTTTTTGCTGCGGCGCGGGCGGCGGGCTGGCGTTTCTCGGCGAAGAAAAAGGTGACCGCGTGAGCCAGGTGCGCGCCGCGGAATTGGTTGCGACAGGAGCCGGTGTAGTCGCCGCGGCCTGCCCCTTCTGCAATACGATGTTTCGAGATGCACTCGCGGCGCGCGGTGAAGGTGCGCCGGAGCTGTTGGACATTGCGCAGATTGCGGCGAGAGGATTGCCGAAGAATTCGTAAATTAAAGCGGGAGCGCTGAAGAATGAAGATCGTTGTGGCTATCAAACAAGTGCCGGATCGGGATGCGCCTGTCCGTATCGACGACAACACGAAGTGGATAGAAGAGCGTGAGCTCCAATGGGCGATGAACGAGCCGGACGCCTACGCGCTCGAAGAGGCATTGCAGTTGAAGGAGAAGCATGGCGGCGAAGTGATTGTGCTGAGCGCGGGACCTGAGCGCGTGGGCTCGACGATTCGCGAGGCGCTGGCCAAGGGCGCGGATCGCGCCATCCATATTGTGTGCGACGACCTGGGCGCGCACGACGCCTTGGGTGTGGCGCGACTGCTCGCTGCAGCCATCAAGCCGGAAAACCCCGCCCTGGTGCTGACCGGATTGCAGTCGGAAGATCTGGGATTGGGCCAGACCGGCGTGATCCTCGCCGAGCTGCTGGGGCTGCCGCATGCGACGCTTATTCTGCACGTGGAGAAAACCGATGCGGGCCTCAAGGTAAAGCGTGAACTCGAAGAGGGATGGTTCCAGTCCGTCGAGATGCCGCTGCCCGCGGTGCTGACCATGCAATCGGGCGGAAACAAGTTGCGCTATGCCACGCTGATGGGCATCAAGCGCGCCAAGACCAAGGAGCTGCGCGCGATGAGCGCCGCGGAACTGGGCGTGGCAGTTGCATCGACGGTGACACTCGAACAGATTGCGGCCCCGAAGAAGCAAAAGTCGACGCAGATTCTGGGCGGATCGGCGAAAGAGGCTGCCGTAGCGTTGGTGGAGAAGCTGAAAACGGAGGCGCGGGTGCTATGAGTGTTCTTCTGGTTTTGGAAGAGAGCGGCGGGACGATTAAACGCGCCAGTTGGGAAGCGCTTGCGGCCGCATTGAAGCTTGGCCCCACGCAAGATGTGACGGCCGTCGTCATCGGCGCGCAGACCGAGACGTTGGCTGCCGAGGCAGCGACCAGAGGCGTTGGCAAGGTAGTGCGCGTGGAGCACCCTTTACTGGCGCTCTATACAGCGGATGGATATTCGCTCTCTCTGCATGAACTCATCCAAAACCAGGAAAAAACGAAGTGCGTGCTGTTTCCGCACACGTATCAGGTTCGCGACTACGCGCCGGCGCTGGCGTGCAAGTTCGGCCAGGTGCTGATCGGCGATGTGATTGCCATCGAAGACGGTCCGGTATTTACGCGGCAACTGCTGCAAGGCCGACTGACCGGAACCTATCGGCACAGCGGCAACGGGCCGTGCTTTGTGTCAGTGCAGGCGGGTGCGTTCCGGGCGGATGAAGTTGCGGCACAGGCCGGCGCGGCGCCAGCGCCGATTGAGGTTTTTACGCCGACTCTCGATGCCGCGCAGATTCGCACTAAACCTAGCGAGCCGTTTCGCGAATCGGCGCAGACGGTCGATCTCGGCTCGGCGCAGCGGATTGTGAGCGTGGGCCGCGGCATCAAGGAAGAGGCGAACATGCCAATGATCGCCGCGCTCGCCACTGCGCTCGATGCGGAGCTGGCCGCATCGCGGCCCATCTGCGACAACGGATGGCTTCCCCTGGAGCGGCAGGTTGGCAGCTCGGGCCACACGGTTACGCCCAAGCTTTATCTGGCCGTTGGAATTTCCGGAGCCATCCAGCACCTTGTCGGCATGAAAGGTTCGCAGTGCATTGTGGCCATCAACAAGGACCCCGACGCGCCCATTTTCGAAGTCGCCGATTACGGTATTGTGGGCGATCTGTTCGAGGTAGTTCCCGCTCTGACGGAAGCGGTGAGGGCGGCTAAGGCCTAGGCGGTGATTGTGCGCTGGAGGAGCCCCTGAGGGCGCTCGTGGTGACGGAAACAGAATCGCCTATGCACAATGTTCTTATTCCCTTTTCCGCCGCGAAAGAGACTAGATATTTGGCGATTCGGACTACTTCTCAGACCCTTCGCAAGTTTCGCCTTGATAGTGAATCGCACTGAGCGGTTGCTTCAGTTGGACGAGAATGTCGGCCCGGACCGTCTGGTACGTCGGTTCACTGTCGGGATACAACTTGATGAGCGTCTCTGAACTCGCGCTTGGATAGGCTTCAAGAGAGTAGCTGCGGTCACCGGCAGCGGCCTCGTTCGGATGCCGCTGGCTGAAATCGGTCTGGTCAGCATCTTTGGACTCGAGGTCGATATGCGGAGTGAAACCGGTGCAAGGGTCCCTCTCCTCGTAGAGCAGAAAACTGTCACGGGTGTTGTGCTGCCCATGCAGCGTGGGATACTCGATCACTCTGAGGAACTCGTTGCCCGTACCAAATGAGTCGATCGGATAGCCGTTATCGGCAGGGAGCGTTCTATCGCCTGCGAGGGATGCTTTGCGCATATCGAGCCGCGCTGCTTCGAAATCCTGCCATCGGTTGAGCTTGATGAAATCCTGCAGCAGGCTGTAGCGTACCGACCATGTATAGTTGCGGCTGTTAGCGAGCGCGCGCTGGAATAGCGGGATTGACTCTTCGACGTGCCCGGCGCGGACAGCAGCCATTCCGACCATGCTGAGCGCGCGAGCATCATTGGGATACGAGTCCAGAACTTTCAGGTAGATCTTCAGCGCTCCTTCATAATCGTGGCAGCGTTCCGCAAGGATCGCCGGTGCAAACGCATTTTCACGATCTGCCGCGTACTGCGACATGTTTGGACCGGGTACGATTTGTGTTGGCAGTGTGGCCTTACATGGAACTTCAGCGCGGTCTGGAGGGGACGGCGTTTGCTGCGCGAAGCAGAAAGTGCCGGCTAGCAGGATCGGCAGCATCTTTCGCATGCCCGGAATTTAGCAGATTTGCAGAGCGTGGACAAGGGCTCCAGTCTATGCGCCGGCATGACCATCTCTCATCCACTGCCGTCCCCGACCCACTGTATACAGGAACGCGCGCCACGCGTTATGGTTCTTGTTTGCCGCAAGTCGGCGTGTGAACGGAGGGAATTCACGATGCTCGCTCCCGAAACGTATCTGGCCGCACTCAGCCTCACGATTTTGACCATGCTGTGCTGGGGATCGTGGGCCAACACGCTAAAACTGTGCCCCGGCTACCGCTTCCAGCTTTTCTATTGGGACTACGCGATCGGCATGGCGGTAGGTGCGATCTTCTGGGGATTGACGGCGGGAAGCATGGGGCACGCGGGAACTGCCTTCCTCCGCGACGTGGCGCAAACGCCTGTCGCGCCCCTGCTTTATGCCATGGCGGGCGGCGCAATTTTCAACGTGGCGAACCTGCTGCTGGTGGCCGCAATTGATGTAGCCGGCATGGCAGTTGCCTTCCCCGTCGGCATCGGCCTCGCCCTGGTGATCGGTGCAATTTCAAATTACGTGATCAAGCCAGTGGGCAATCCCGTTCTGCTGTTTGGTGGCGTGGCACTGGTGGTGGTGGCGATTGTGCTGGACGCGGCGGCCTATCGTAAACGCGAAGCCACGGCCAAGGCGACGACGGTGCGCGGCATTGTCCTCAGCCTGGCGTGCGGCGTGCTGATGGGCTGCTTTTATCCCTTCGTGGCGCACGCGCTGAACGGCGAGCCTGGGCAAACAGCGCCGGGGCCGTACGCTGTCACGTTGTTCTTCACCATCGGGTTGCTGATTTCGACCGTGCCCGCGAATTGGCTGCTGATGAAGAAGCCGCTGGATGGCCGCGAGCCGGTGGACGGCGCGGACTACGGGCGCGCGCCCTTTGGCTGGCACCTGGCGGGAGTGCTGGGCGGAGCTATATGGTGCACGGGAGGCGTGGCGAATTTTCTTGCGTCGGGCGCGCACCTGGTGGGCCCGGCGGTCTCGTATAGCATTGGTCAGGGCGCGACCATGGTGTCGGCGTGCTGGGGCGTGTTTGTGTGGCGCGAGTTTGCCGGCGCGCCGCGCGCGGTCACTGTGCTTCTGGTGTTGATGTTTCTGTCTTTTCTCGTGGGGCTGGGATTGGTGGCCGCAGCTCCGCTCTACCCATGATCGAGATTTCTGACCGTGGAATCTGTACCCGAAGAGTCGTGGTATCCCAGGTCTCAGAATCGAGACCTGGGGCACCCAGAAACTTGAGCCTTAAGCCATGAGCGACACGCGCAAACCGATTGTGATTGTCGGCAGCATCACGATGGATCTGGTCACGCGGACGCCGCGCATTCCCGCGATCGGGCAGACCTTGATCGGAACGGGATTTGAGACCACGCCCGGAGGCAAGGGCGCGAACCAGGCAGTGGCCGCGGCGCGACTCAGCTATCGCGTGGCCATGGTGGCCAAGGTGGGCGACGACACCTTCGGGCCGGTATTGCTCGAGAACCTGAAGCACGCGGGCGTGGATACGACGGCGATGGCTCACACCGCCGGCTCGTCGGGACTGGCGCCGATGTTTGTTGCCGACGACGGGCAGAATGCCATCGTGGTGGTCCCGGGCGCGAACGGCAAGATGGATCGCGCAACGGTGGACAGCCACGCGGATCTGATTCGCTCAGCCGGCATGGTTCTCTGCCAACTCGAAATTCCCATGGACACGCTGACCTACACCCTGGACCTTTGCGCCAAAGCGCAGGTGCCGGTGATGCTCGACCCCGCGCCGGCGGCGACTTTACCCGATGCGGTGTGGAATCAGGTGGCGTGGTTTACTCCCAACGAAACCGAGGCAGCGTTTTACGTGGGCGACGGGACCGACGTGGAGGGCACGGCGAAGCGCCTGCATGCGAAAGGTCTGCGCGGCGTCGTGCTGAAGCGCGGCGCTGAGGGCGCATTTGTTTCAGTTGCAGGCGAAAGGGCTGAGTGGGTCAAGCCGTTCAAGGTGGACGCCATCGATACCGTGGGCGCGGGTGACTGCTTCAACGGCGCATTTGCCGTGGCGCTCGCGGAGGGCAAGGACCCTTGGGCTGCGGCGCGGTTCGCCAATGCCGCGTCGGCCATCAGCGTGACGCGCAAGGGCGCGCAGGCCTCGATGCCGATGCGCGCCGAAGTCGAGGAGTTTCTCGTCGCACGCGAGTAACCCGCGCTGTTCCAGAAACATGTGATCAATCAGCGGCGCATTTCTTGCGTCGCGTGCTCTGCGCCCGGCTGGCTCGCAGTAGAAGGTCGCGGAACGCCGAAACTCCGCGGGAGCCTGGAGTCCGCAGACACGTCTGTGTCAAACCTGGCTTTATGCCTTCGAGCTGCCTAGCTAAACGAATCCGCCCCCCGCGGGATCGCGACTGATCTAATTAGAGATATTCGGCCCATGATTCTTCCCAGCGCGGTTCCCAATTAGATTCAGTGGCTTCAATCCGGTGACAAACGGTTTGTCACTTGACAGTTGTACCTGGCCATTGAGTAGCATCGGTCCGCTCCTCGAAAGGGAGTTTAAGACCCCACTCCGAAAACGATAACGTAAAGGCTCCCGGCGCTAAAAAGGCAGTTGTAAGCTCGCTTTGCTCACAGTTTGCCCGCAAAACCGCGTTCGTTTGGGAGCCCTTCACGCACCGGGACGGCTTTGGTAACGAAGAGAGGTTCACCTCTCAAGTAGCAGAGAGGAGACGAGTTGATCAATGTAAACAGTTACAGATCAACATGAATTTCAACCGTGAACCCGAGTGAATCCACTTTACGATCCGCACATTGAGCGCGGAGAAACCGAAACCCTTCATGGAGGATCCGATGCCTTTTAAAAGACAGTCAGTGGTAATGCTGCTCATGGTGTTGCTGTTCTCGAGCTCGATATTATTGGCGCAAACAACAACCGCTGAAGTGAATGGCGTGGTGCTGGACAATGCGGGCAGGTTCATCCCGGGCGCTTCGGTGAAGGTAACCAGCCAGGAGACGAACATCGTCAGCGCAATCGAGACGAACCAGGACGGTACGTTTACGATCATCAACCTCCTGCCCGGCAGATACATTTTGACCGTGGAAAAATCCGGGTTCAAAACTGTCAAGCTGCCTGTGTTCACCCTGGATGTGAACCAGATCCTGACACAAAAGTTGACGATGCAGGTCGGCTCTGCGCAGGAAACGGTGACAGTTACCAGCGAAACGACGCAGCTTCAAAGTTCGACGGCGGAGTTGGGCACCACGATCGATCCACAGATGGTGGCGGCGCTACCTATGAATGGGCGCAACTTCACCGAAACAGAGATCGATCAGCCCGGCGTAACCCCGATCTCAACGGCACAATCTTCGGGCGTGGGTTCAGGCGACGGCACCATGATCGGGATTCCCGGCACGGTTACGTACAAAGTTTCAATCAACGGGCAAGTCAACCGATCCACCGAGTATTTTCTCGACGGCATCATCAACAGCGATTTCCGCATCTCGGCCTATGCCTACCTGCCGATCGAGGATACGATCGACGAATTCAAGATCCAGTCGCACAACAGCGATGCCGAGTACGGGGGAGTGCTGGGCGGAGTGGTGAATCTGGCGACCAAGGGCGGCACGAACAATCTTCATGGGTCAGCATGGGAATATGCCAGGAGTCAGATTTTTGACGCCCGCAATCCGTTTACGGGATTCTGTAACGCAGCCCAGTGCGCCGGGCTCGCCAGCAAGCTCGCCGGCGAAGTGACCGCAGGCACGATCACAGCCGCGCAGGAAGCCGCGACCCTTTCAAGTACTCCCGTGTCGCCGCTTGGCTATTCGCAGAATGAATTCGGCGCCACTATCGGCGGACCGATCATCAAGAACAAAACCTTCTTTTACGCCGGGTACGAAGGCTGGCGTTACTCCAAGCCCAGCAATTCTTTCGCCATCACCCCAACCGCCCAGGAGTTGAGCGGAGACTTCAGCGGCGAAGTGTCTCCCGAACTGATCGGAACGGTGAATAGTTCAAAGACCGGAACTACGCCGAATCAGCTCTACAACCCATTCGCAGAGTCGGGCGCCAGTTCCGCCGTGCCGTTTACTTGCTTGTCAAACACAGTCGGCATAGCCGGTCAGACCCCTACCCCGGAGCCGTTGCTTAATCCCGGCGCCACTTTCGGGACCCCCGGCTACGGTCAACAGGTGTCAGGGGGAACGCCTTGCAACGTACTGCCTGCGGGACTAATCGACTCCAAAGTGGCGGCACTGGCTTCGGCCTACACGAAGCAACAAGCCGCGGCGTGCTTGTTCAGCCCGAATTACGCTACCAATGTTGACAACTGCCTGGATAGTCGTCCAACAACCGACAACTCCGAAAACATGAATGTGCGCATCGACGAACATCTCGGGAATAAGGACACTTTGTGGGGCCGCGCATCGATGTTCTGGGATACGGACACCGGAATCGTTGCAGGCACCTCCTCGATAAGTCCCACTTCGTACCATGCGTGGAACTATGGCGGCGGCTGGGACCACGCCTTCACGCCGGATTTTATTCTCGACGTCCATGGCGGCTATAACTCGAAGCCGTACCAGATTAACCCCACAAATTCAGCGGGCTTCACGCCGGAAACATCCGCAGGGCTTTCCGGGCTTACCCCGACGCAAGGCTTGTACATCAGCCCGTCCAGCTATCCCAATATGGGCAACATCGGACCTGAGCTGCGGGGTAATCCGATCGGGAGCGGTACCGGCAGTATTACGTGGATACACGGCAGGCACAATGTGAAAGCTAGGGTTGCAGTACATCTATGAGCAGCGATTCCAGTCGAATTTGTATGCTCAATTCGTTTACAGCACGAGCCAGACGTGCCCGACCAACAGTTCCGGAAATTTTGCCTGCAGCGGTGCGGAAGGAAATGCTCTGGCGTCGGCCTTACTGGATCTCCCGTCCAGTTACAGTGCCAATTTGCCCAAATATGATGTCATCCATCTGAGAGTCCAGAGCTGGGCCGGATACGTTCAGGACGAATGGCACGTAAGACCCAACCTGACCTTGAACCTTGGCCTGCGGTACGATTTCATCCCTGCCGTCGCAAATATTGCCGGCGACGGTCAGACATTCAATGCGCTGGATCTGCCCGATCACCAATACATCATTCAAGGCTCTGCGTCGAATCCGGCCTATGCTACGGGTTGCGGTTCGCCCGAGGTTCCGCCCTGCATTCCCGGCGGACTGTCGGCGGTTGCGGACAACACATCGATCGTTTTCTCTTCGAAGCAGCCCGTGGCCGGAGCCATTAAAGACAATGTTGGCCCGCGCCTCGCCGTGGCATGGCAATTTACTCCAAAGATGGACCTCCGCGTGGGGTACGGCTGGTACTACGACACCATGAGCGCTCGCAGCCAGTGGGTACAAAACACATTGGCAGGGATCGCTGTGGCCGTTTACCGGCGGTGTGGCCTACACCTTCAACAACGCTCCCATCGGGGCTACGCCGAGCAGCACAACGTTCCCGATTTGTAATTCGATAGCGTCCTGCGGCGCCACAACTGCCGGATACTCCGGGTCGTCGTTTGAGAACGCGATCGGCTTGTCCAACCCCGTGGTGAATCCCACTCCGTGGTCCAACACGAGCTACACCAATGATCCACGCTACTCCAATCCGCGGTCGCAGCAATGGCAGTTCGACATCGAGCGGCAACTGAGTCCGAGTTCGGTGGTCTCCGGTGGCCTACGTGGGCAGCTCGACGCAGCGACTGGACTTCACCGGCCAAGCCAACGAGCCGGTCGGGCCGTTCTGCGAGAACACCGCGCAGTGCGCCACCCCGGTGACATCGGCTCAGGCGGAACTGACGGAGTACATGCCGTTCTCGTCAACCGGCTGGCACTACGCCGAATCTACCGGCATTTCAAACTACAACGCCCTGCAGGCTCAATACCATCAGCACTTTTCCAATGGCCTGTCGGCGCTGGTGGCCTATACCTGGTCGAAGTGCTTGTCAACGAGCAACGGCTGGTTTAACGCCGAAAACGGTGACCTGGGCGATCCCATAGAGGACTTCTTCAACACCTCGCTTGATTATGGAATCTGCGGTTTTAATACTCCGCAGGAATTCAACGTGAGCGGAGTGTACGACCTGCCCTTCGGAAAGGGCCAGAAGTGGCTCTCACACGGGCCTCTTGCATGGACTCTGGGCAACTGGAATGCGGCCGGTTCCTTCCTGATGCGCTCCGGCCAGGCATTCAACCCGACCTGGGGAGGCGCCAGCAATATCTGCTCGGGTTCTGCGACGGCAAACTGCGTACCGACCTCAATTGCCGGGCTGGCCACGACCTCGAGCGATCCGGCTAGTCTTTCCGTGCCGGGCAGCTCGTACACCGGATACAGCAGACCCAGCGTAGTTCCTAGCTGCAACCTCCACGCCAGCCAGGGCGAATCGCAATGGTACAACCCGAATTGTCTTGTCAGCCCGGCGTCAACTCAGGTCGGGCCCGGATACGGATTCGGAAACGCGGCCATCGGTGGACTTAGGACACAAGCATTTAACTCAGTGGACTTCTCTCTGATCAAGAACATTCCCATACGAGAGCACACAACGGTGCAGCTTCGCTTCGAGGGCTTCAACGTGGGCAACCACGTGGTATGGGGCGAACCGGGCGTCTCGATCGCTCCCAGCTACTCTTCAACGTCTGGAGGCACCACCTACGGCACTGCGGGCGCGATCAGCAGCATCTCAAGCACACCGCGGGAGTTACAGATGGCTGCAAAATTCACGTTTTAGTCCGTGCTCCATTGGACATCCAGCACGGCGGAGGGCCGTTACTTCGCGCACCTCCGTCGTGCCGTCAACCACCATGATCTTTTTCTACGTACCGCAACCTGCAACCTTCTCCTCTCCGGACCGAAGAACGCATCGCTCCTGAGAGGAGCACTTTCGCACTTCAGGCGGCCTGTTGGCGCGGGAAGTCGATCTGCCATTGAGAGGATGAGCACATGCAAGACGAAATGGATCGAATCCGCCGCAGAGATTTCTTGCGGCTGAGTGGCGCGGGAATCGCGGCCGCGAGCCTTCACACACTGCTGCCCAGCCCGCTCGCGCAAGCGCAGCCGGGAGAGCCTGCCGGCACGCGAACAGCACCGGCTCATCCGGTGTCGCTGCTCTCGAAGCAACTGGAGGTGACGCTCGACGGCGACGATGGCCTTCCCTACGAGTATCACTGGGTCGCGACCGGAGCCAAGCTGCGCGGCGAAGACTTCGGTCTCAAGATGACGGCGACCATCTGCCAGCGCGACTCATGGCGGTTTTTCACGGCCACTGCCGAACGGCCGCAATCGTCGCAGGGCAAACCCGCATCCGTGGCGCGTTTTCATTTCACAGTTCGGGATGGATCGGGCGACAGCGCGACGGCCTGCGCGTCCTTCACGCTGCATTATGAACTGACCGGAGCCACGCTGCAGATTACCCTCGACGACATCGAAGAAACGAACGGCTACGAACTGCTCGAAGTGGCCATGCCGCGGTTGGCGACGGTGCGCGAGGAAGACGGCCCGGCGTGGCTGGTGCACGGCGACTTGGGCGGGCACCTGGTGATGCTGGCCGACGCCAAAGCTGGCACGCTCCCACCGAACAGGTTCTGGGGTAACATCAACGGATCCCTGCCCGTAAATATGGTGGGCACCGGCCAACTGATGTGTGTGCAGGAGACGACCGCGTTCATGGACACGACGGCGGTTGCCGTCGCTGGTACGGCCGGCAGCCGGCGCGCGTCGATCGGGTCAGGGCGCGTGCATCGCGTGAACGGCCACGACTGTTACGACCTGAACCTGGGTACGGGCGCGCCGCTGAATTGCGGCGTGACGGCAACGCCGAATGTACTCGTCGAAGACACACCCTCGTGCCGGCTGGATTTTCTCCCCGTGACCGGCGACCCGCGCTCGGCGTGGATCAAAGCCGGCAAGATGATTCGCGATCGCATGCCGGCGATACCGAGCGGCTTTTATCACGACAAGCACATGTACGGCATTCACTGCGACGAGCCGCTTTTCCCTGAACCCACGGCGACGTTTGCGCAATGCGAGCAGGTGATTGCGGAGATTGCAGACCTCCTCGATCACGCACCCCAGATCGTGCACTTGTGGGGATGGCAGTTCAGGGGCAAGGACACGGGCTATCCGGCAGTGAACAAAGTCAACGAGCGCATTGGCGGCTATGAAGGCATGATGCAGTTGATGGAGCGCGGACGCGCACACAACGCCACCGTGACACTCTCAGACAACTACGACGACGCGTACAAGAGCAGCCCGGCTTGGGACGACGCGCTCATCGCACGGCGGCCAGACGGCCAGCTGTGGCAAAGCCGCTCGTGGACCGGCGAAGTGTCGTATATCCTTGGCCTCGCGAAGTTCATGGAGGGCCCCGGCGTGGAACGCGTGCGCTACACCTGCGAGCGCTACAAGCTGCCGCAAACCACGCATGTCGACGTGCTCTCCTACTACGCCATTCGCAACGATTGGGACCCGAAACGTCCGGCCAGCGGCATTCGCAATCTCCGCCACGGACGCTATCGAGTGCTCGAGGAGTTCGCCAAGCACGGCGTGGACGTAACCTCGGAGGCGTTGCGGTATCCCATGATCGGCAAGATCAGCTGTGTGTGGTACGCGCAGCCCTCGGAGACGAGCCCGTTGGGCGGCAAGCCGGTTCCGCTTCTGCCGCTGATCTACGGCAAGAGCGCCATCTGGGGACTGAGCAGCACGAACGGCGACGGCTTCACAATGCGGTCGCGCCACCTCTTTTGGAACGCAGTGATGCACGGGAGTATCCGTGCAGCGACCGATCGGCGCCAGACCACGGATGTGTTCTATCTCAATCTGGTTCCCTGGATGCATTTGCACCAGAAGGAGATCGAGAGCTTTGAGCGCGACGGCGACAAAGTGACGATTGGGCTCAAAGGAAACTGCAGCATTGCGATCGACAACGGCGCGAAAACCTATCGCGTGAATTTGAGCGGAGTCGATGTAGCAAGCGAAGATGCCGTGTTTTGCCCGATGGATGCGGACCGCATCTGCTTCTATGCGCTCACGGCCCGGGAATTGAGCGCCGGGTGGCCTGCGGGATGGAATCCTGCCGATGCGTTAGCAGTGGCGCTCTCCATCGGGAAACGCGACCCGGTTGAATTCAAAATGTTGGATCGTAGCGTCACTGTGAATGTGGCGGCGCAACAGCCGGTCATTCTTTATCGCAACCGCAAATTGGCTCGCGTGTGAGCTGTGTGTTGCCGCCAAGGGTTCCTATAAGGCTGCATGCGCAGCCGATCAAGCCGATCCCGCGTCGAACGGTTTAGACTCGATACGCATGCTACGCGCCATTGTTCCTGGAATTCTAGCCGTCGCATTGACCGCTGCCGCGGCCGCGCAGGATACGCAATACCCGGCCCGCGGGCAGCAGATTCCCGCGCCAGAATGCATGAAACTGCATTTTGCGTGGGAGAACGTGCTGCAGCCGACGTGCAATCCAGGCACACACTACCGCTGGCTCCTGGATTTAGAGCACTGGCGCGCGGAGCGGCGCATTCGCGTCGCCTTCGATCCGGCGCGCTACGAGTCGCCCGCGATCGCATGGACCCAGTCGAGCTTTATCCAACCGCAAATGATGGTGCAGGATCGATATTTCTACGATCCTTTGGCGGGGCGCTACACGGTGGATCGTTATCTCGACGATCTTGATCAACGTTACGGCGGAATCGATGCGGTGCTGGTGTGGGCAACGTATCCGAACATGGGGATCGACGACCGCAACCAATTGCAGATGGTGGAGTCCTTACCGGGCGGGATCAACGGCGTGCGGCAGATGGTGGCGGACTTTCATCGCCGCGGCGTGCGCGTGCTTTTTCCGATGATGATGTGGGATGAGGGAACGCATCCGCCGGCGCAGCCGTGGCCGCAGGCCATTGCCGAGTTGATGAAGGAGATTGGCGCGGACGGCATCAATGGGGACACGCAAGACGGCGTGCCGCTGGGATTTTCGCTGGCGGCGGAGGCCATCGGGCATCCGCTGGCGTTTGAGCCGGAGCAAAGCCCCAGCGACGAGGACCTGAGCTGGGACGTAATGAACTGGGGCCAGTACAACTTTCCCTTCATTCCCATGGTGGACCGGTACAAGTGGCTGGAGACGCGCCACATGGTGAACATCAGCGACCGCTGGGCGAAGGACAAGACCGACGATCTGCAATTCGCGTTCTTCAACGGCGTGGGGTGGGAGAGTTGGGAGAACGTGTGGGGCATCTGGAACGGGATCAATCCGCGCGACGCCGAGGCCACGCGACGCATGGCGACGCTGGAGCGCGGCGTGGCGCAGTTCCTGGTGAGCCCCGGCTGGGAGCCGCTGTATCCGACGTTCAATTACGGCGTATACGCCAGCCGCTGGCCGCTCGGCCAGCAGACGGTATGGACGATCGTGAATCGCGCCACGTATGACGTGGGCGGCGAACAGATGCAGGTGCCCGTAGTTGCCGGGATGCGCTACTTCGACCTCTATCATGGCGTGGAGCTGAAGCCCGAAATCGATGGCGAGGACGCGGTGCTCAGCTTCACCATGGAAGCCAGCGGTTACGGCGCGATTTTGGCCACGCCCGGCGAACCCAGCGCGGCGATGAAGAACCTGATGCAGCGCATGGCGGCGATGACGGCAAAACCATTGACGGCTTTTGCGCATGAGCCGGTGATTCTGCAGCAGCTCATCGTCTACATCGCGCCGACAAAACCGGCGGCCGAAGCGCCGGCTGGCATGGTGCGCATTCCCGGCGGCGCATTCTACTTCAAGGTCGAAGGCGTGGAGATCGAGGGCGGCGCGTATCCGGGACTCGACGTGCAATATCCGTGGGAGGATTCGCCGCGGCGTTTCCATGAGCACACCATTCATGTGGCGCCGTATTACATCGACAAATACCCGGTGACGAATGCGCAGTTCAAGCAGTTTCTTAACGCGACGCACTACGCGCCCAGGGATGCGATCAACTTTTTGCGCGATTGGAAGAACGGAGAATTCCCGCAGGGCTGGGACAACCGGCCTGTGACGTGGGTGTCGCTGGAAGATGCGCGGGCCTACGCAACGTGGGCGGGCAAGCGGCTGCCGCACGAGTGGGAGTGGCAGATGGCGGCGCAAGGCACGGACGGCCGCGCGTATCCGTGGGGCGACACGTGGCAGGCGCCAAACATGCCTACGCCCGACCTTGGGCGCACCATGCGGGGCCCGGATCCGGTGGACGCGCACCCGCAAGGCGCCAGCCCTTACGGCGTGATGGACATGACCGGCAACGTGTGGCAGTGGACCGATGAGTTCGCGGACGAGCACACGCGCGCTGCCATTGTGCGCGGCGGCGAATACTACCGGCCGCAAGGCTCCATCTGGTATTTCCCTGCGGCTTACCGGAATACCGAGCACGGGAAGCTCTTGCTGATGGCTCCGGGATATGACCGCTCGGGCGGCGTGGGATTCCGCTGCGTGGTGGATGCGCAATGAGAATCGCTGGTCTTCGGCCGGAGTTGAGCGACAATACAAAGAATCGATGAAGCCGACGATCCAGGTGAGACCGCAGGGTGGCGTGTGCAAACGCACGACGAGCCGGCGCGCGTTTTTGACCACGGCTCCGCTGGCTGCAGGCGCTTTGCTGGCGCGGAGCCCGTTCGCATGGACGCAGACGATGCCGGGTGCTTCACTGCCCTCGGCTGCGCCAAGCGTCAAGCCAGATACCACGCTCGAAATTGCCGAAATCGAGTGGGAGCTTGCGCCGAAAAAGAAGATTCGCACCACGGCGTATAACGGGCAGATTCCTGGGCCGCTGTTGCGCTTGACCGAAGGCAAGCCGGTTGCGATCGAGATCGTGAACCGGCTGGATCGCGAGGAGATCGTGCATTGGCACGGGCAATGGATTCCTGTGTCTGCGGATGGCGCAATGGAAGAAGGCTCGCCCATGATCCCTACGGGAGGGAGTACACTGATCCACTTTTCTCCGAAGCCATCAGGTCTCCACTGGTACCACACCCACGCCATGGCCCACCGCGATTTGAAGCGCGGGCTGTATAGCGGGCAGTTCGGCGTGTTGCACGTCGATCCGGCGAGCGGCGATCTCGGCCACTACGATCAGGAACAGTTCATCGTGCTGCATGATTGGGAGCCCTACTACGCCGCCAGCAACGATGGCTCGATGATGGTGAATTACGTTTGCGGATCGGTGAATGGGCGCATGCTGGGCCACGGCGAGCCGATTCGGGTGCGCGAAGGTGAGCGTGTTCTGTTTCAGATTTTGAATGCCAGCGCCACGGAGCCGCATTGGCTGGCATTGCCGGGGCACAAGTTCCAAGTGCTGGCCATGGATGGAGCGCCGGTGGCGACGCAAGCCACGGTAGAAACGTTGCGCCTGGGACCTGCAGAGCGTATCACGGCGCTGGTGGCGATGGATGCGCCGGGCGTGTGGGTGCTGGGCGAGGCGCAAAAAGAATTTCGCGACGCGGGCATCGGTGTTGTGATCGAATACGCGGGCCGCACGGGAAAGCCGCAGGAACCGGGCGCCGAAAGACTGATTTGGGACTATCGCGTGTTTGGCGATGCGACGCCTGTGGCACACACACCGGACGTAACGAATCCCATGGTCTTCACTTCGCGCTTCAAGGGCCATGGCGCGCTCGATGAGTGGATGATCAATGGCAAGTCCTGGCCCAATGCCGATCCAATCATCGTGCATGAGGGGTTGCGGCACCGGCTTGCATTCGAAAATCGCAGCATGGACGACCATCCGGTTCATCTGCACCGTCACAACTTCGAGGTGGTGTCGATGCGCGGAGCGGCGACCAGCGGCGTGCACAAGGACGTCGTCATTGTGGAGGCCGGGACGAAAGTCGAGGTCGATCTGGTGGCGTCGAACCCCGGCAACACGCTCTTTCACTGCCATCAGCAGGATCACATGGACACGGGATTCATGGCGCTGTTTCGCTACGCGTAACAACCATTTCAAGACGGCGAGGAATGATGGACGACAAATCCGAAAAGAAGAGACCCATCAAGGAATTCGCGGGGGCGCTCGCCGTGGCGTTTTTCAACGAATTCAACCGGGCCCACCACGAGTCAAGCATCACGCACCGGGTTTTCGTTGCGCTCCTTACTGCTCTGCCGCTGGCAATCATCGCGCATCTCGTGAGGGGTAAGAAGAAGCAGATTCACTGGAAATATGTCGGGCTCTTTGGCGCTTCGTTTGCGTTGGCTTTGCTGATCGAGTGGCAAAGGACGGGACGCCACGCCGCATTCACTCAACTCTTATCCGGTTCTTTTCCGATTGCTGTGTGGATTGCCGCGACTGCAATTCTGCTCACGTATATGTGGCGGCAAGCGGAAGGACAGACGGAGTAAATTGACGCTCTTGACCTGATGAAAACCCCGCGTCTAATTCGTCTGAAGCTCCTCGTCCTCGTTGGCGCTACGCTTGCAGCCGCTGCCGTGGTAGCGCACGCACAGGGCAACTATGAAATCCAGGTCTACGGCGCAGACACGGTAGCTCCGAAGAGCACCATGGTGGAGTTGCACTCGAACTTCACCGCCGAAGGCCATCCCGCGATGGTCGGCTTGGCGGCTACCAACCACGCCGAGCACGAGACCGTGGAGATCACGCAGGGAATCAACGACTGGTCCGAGGTCGGCTTCTACATCTTTACCAGCGAGCAGAGCGGCCTGGGCGCGCAGTGGGTGGGCGATCATATTCGACCGCGCGTACGCGTGCCGGAAAAGTGGCGCTGGCCGGTCGGCGTGAGCCTGTCGACGGAGGTCGGCTACCAGCGCGCACTCCTCTCGCCCGACACCTGGACCTGGGAAATTCGTCCGATCATCGACAAGACCACCGGGCGTTGGTACTTTGCCGTGAATCCGGCGCTGGAGCGCACCTGGCACGGGCCCGATGTGAATCAAGGCATCGGCTTTTCGCCGGCAGTAAAAATCAGCTACGACTTTACCAAGCAGATTTCCGGCGGTCTGGAATACTACGCCGATTACGGCAGCATCACGAACATCGCCAGCCTGCACGACCAGCAGCAACAGTTCTTCCCTGCCATCGATCTGAACGTGTCGCCGAAATGGGAGATCAACTTCGGCGTGGGCGTCGGGCCGACATCGGCCACCGACCACTGGATCGTGAAAGGGATCGTGGGCCGGCACTTCGACTGGGGTAAACAAAAGCAGTAATGCGAGGCCGCGTCCAGCCTGAACGCGGCCCCACCTGAACAGCGGCAATCACCACACGTGGCAGGCGTTGGCCGGCATCATGGGCTGGCCCACTCTGCAGCTGAAGGCCTCGCCAAATGCAGGCAGATTCTGTACCACTCCGTTGGCGCGGAACTCATCGATGGAGTGTGGATCGGTCTGCACCTGCAGCCGAATCGACTCGGGCCGTTGATTGCTGCACCAATTCTGTCCGAAGGCGAGGAAGAACTGCTGCAGGGGAGTGAAGCCATCCTGCTTGGCGTTCAAATCGATGCCTTTACGCTTGGCATCGGCGAGGAATGCAAGATAGGCCAGGCGCAAACCGCCGTTGTCGGCCGTATTTTCACCTAACGTAAGTTTCCCGTTGAGCTTCACATCTCCCACCGCGGTAAAGTTGCCATATTCCTGCACTTCGCAATCCGTCATCGCGTCAAACTTCTTGCGATCGTCGGTTGACCACCAGCCTGACAGATTGCCGTAGCCGTCAAACTGGCTGCCCTGATCGTCAAAGCCGTGTGTCAGTTCGTGACCGACAATGGCGCCAATGTGGCCGTAGATTTCCGCGTCGGTGGCGTGCGGATCGTAAAACGGCGCCTGCAGAATTCCGGCGGGGAAGTTGATGTCGTTCATCGAGGGGTTGTAGTAAGCATTCACCGTCGGCGGGCTCATTCCCCATTCATCGCGATCGACGGGCTTGCCGATCTTGTTCAGCTCGCGCTTGATCTCGAAGTCGACTGCTCGCAGGACGTTGCCAATTGCGTCGCCGCGGATCACCGTCAAAGTCGAATAATCGCGCCAATGATCGGGATAGCCGATCTTGTTGGCCACTAAATGGAGCTTGGCCTCGGCGGTTTGCTTGGTCGGGTCGCTCATCCACGTTTGCGCATCCAGCTCCGTGCCCATCGCAGCTTCGATGTCGTGAACCATCTGTAGCGTGGAGGCCTTACTCGCGGCAGGAAAGTTTTCTGCGACGTACACCTGGCCGAGCGCCTCGCCCAACGCGCTGTCAGTGGCCGCAACGCAGCGCTTCCAGCGCGCTCTCTGCTGCGGCTGCCCGCGCAGATCGTGGTCGTTGAAGTTGAAGTCCTCATCGCTCAGCGCTTTGGGCAGCGTGTACTCAGGAATGGAGCTGATCAGCTGCCAGCGCAGGTAGGCTTTGATGGTGTCGAGATCGGTCGAGTCGAAGACGGTCTGCAATCCTTTGAAGAAGTCGGGATTGGCCACATTTAACTCCGCGATTCCAGGCACGCCGGTGTCGGCAAAGAGCTTGGGCCAGTCGATTGCGGGCGTCAGGTCGGTCAGCTTCGCCGCAGGCAACAGGTGATAAATGTTCTCGGGGTCGCGGCGCGATGTGATGTCCATTGAAACTTTCGCCAAGGCCGTTTCAAGCGTCATGATCTTTTGCGCATCGGACGAAGCCTGCGCTGCGGGCTCGCCCAGCAACTCCAGCATCTTTGCCACGTGGTCCACGTATTCCTTGCGCGTCTTCTCGGCTTCGTCGCCAGTGCGGAAGTAATAGTCGCGCTCCGGAAGCCCGAGTCCGCCCTGATCGACGGTCGCAATCTGCTTGCGTGCGTCCTTGAAATCCTGCTGCTCACCGTAGCTGAAGAACGCGCCGACGTTGATCATCTGGTAGTGCGCGAGCAGATCGGTCAATTCCTTTTTGCTGCTGAGGGCCGCGATGCGGTCGAGCTCGGGCTGCAGCGGCTGCAGGCCTTTGGCATCAATCGCGTCCTCGTCCATGCAGCTCGCGTAGTAATCGCCGATCTTCTGCTCGTTGGCGGTATGTTGCCCGCTTTTTTGAGCGACCTGATCGAGCAGTCCGCGCAGAACTTCTTGCGTGTAGTCATAGACGATCTCGAATCCTCCGTACGACGACTTATCCGGCGGAATCGGGTAGAGCTTGCTGAAGTTTCCGCAGGCGTACTGGTAGAAGTTGGCACAGGGGTCTGCGCTGCTATCGATCAACTGCTTGTCGAGCCCCGGCAGAAGCTCGACCTTTTGGGGAGCGCTGCTTGCCGTGGAGTTCGTGGTCTGGGCGTGAAGCACGGCCACACAAGGCGCCAGGGCGGCAGCGACCACCAATCCGAACAGTGCAATGCGACAAAATCGATTCATTCGATGGCTCCTAACATTCGATCTTTGAGTGTAATAGCCGGCGGCTGTACCCGGTCAAAGAAACCATACGCAGATGGAAGGAAATAGTTCCCGTCAGAGGCCGGGGCCAATCGAGGGCGACTGGGGTGGAGCGACCGGGCACGGGCAAGCCGGGCCGCAGTCACGATCTTGTTGCCTAGGCCACCAGCGCCATCGCGCGGATGGTTTCCTTGCGCACGGTGAGCCTTTCAATCAGGTCGGTTCGCACCTCGTAGCCGCGGCCGGGTGTATCGGGAACGGCGATTTCGCCTTCCGCCGAGACCGTAACTTCGGGCTCGATGATGTCGTCCGTCCAATAGCGCGCCGAGGCGGATACGTCGCCGGGCAGCGTAAAGCCTTCAAGCGTAGACAGCGCGATGTTGTGCGCGCGGCCAATGCCGGACTCAAGCATTCCGCCGCACCAAACGGGAATGCCACGCTCCAGCGCCGCATTGTGCACAGCAATGGCTTCGGAGAATCCACCGACGCGACCCAGCTTGATGTTGATGATCTTGCACGACTCCATCTCAATGGCAGCCAGCGTGTCGCGACGGTTGCGGATGGACTCGTCGAGGCAGATGGGCGTGTTGAGGCGCTTCTGCAGCACGGAGTGGAAGTAAAAATCGTCGTGCCAGAGCGGCTGCTCGATCATCAGCAGGTCGAAGGCATCGAAGGATTCGATGTGATCCTGATCGCGCAAGCGGTAGGCGGAGTTGGCATCGCAACTGAGCAGAATTCCGGGCCAGCGGCTACGCACGCGCTCGAAAACTTCCACATCCCAGCCGGGCTTGCACTTGAGCTTGATGCGCTGATAGCCGGCGGCCAACTCGCGCTCGATGATTGACAGCAGTTCGGGAATCGAGGACTGAATGCCCAGAGAGACGCCACAGGAAATGCTGTCGCGGACGCCGCCGATAAGCCGGGAAAGAGAAATGCCTTCGCGTTGCGCCTCGAGATCCCAGATGGCGTTTTCAAGAGCGGCTTTGGCCATGGGATTGCCGCGCACAGCGCGAAAAATGCGTGGGCACTCGCCACCATGCTCCGGCGACTCAGCAGCCAGCATGGGGCCCAGTTCATTCACCATCACCTGCCAGGCGGAATCCGTGGACTCGCCGGAGAAGAACGGCCGCTCGCCCGCGGTACATTCGCCCCAGCCGGTCAACCCTTCGGACTGTATCTCGGCAAGCACGATCCTTCGATTGCGGGTGACGCCAAAGCTGGTTTCAAACGGACGCACCAGCGGCATGTGCAGTTCGCGCAGGATAATTGCATCAATTCTCATTCGTTCCTCATGCTCCGTCAGGGTTAAGAGAGTAAGCCCAGTTCGTAGACACCATTTCCTTCGGCATCGAGGGAGAAACCTAGTACCGCCAGACCCTTGGAAAAAGCCTGCTGAAACTTCTGTCGATTCTCTAACTGAACATCGCAAGCCCGTTCGCGAGTTGCTTCGCTGGCCTTCCACTGCTCGATGGAGGCCGGAACCAGAATGCGTTCTTTGATGCTGCGTGCGGCTGCCGGGCGCGGAGTAATGAGGGCCTCAACTCGCGGGGAATCCAGCTCCCACTCCGCTAAAAGGCGGTCGGTTGGCAGACCACCCTGCAGTCGAGATGAGGATACACCATAGAAATTCACGCGGTATTCGCGGGCAATGGCGCCCAGCCTGTGGATATTGAGGAAAGCGTTTTTGATTTCGAGGGGATCAAAGGTCCACTCCATGTGACGGATGCCGCGGGAAAGCGCCTCACGTCGTTGTTCCCATTTGAGTTGCGCGCCAAGGCCACGATTGCGGTGCGAGGGGCGAACCGCCAGCATGTGCGAATGAATATAGGGCATAGGCCCATGTGGAGTTGATTTCAGCCCCGGCAAAGACATGGCGAAACCTACCAGCATTCCATCGGGTCCGGCATCCGCATCATTTGCGAGATCGCTGTCGAATGCGCCCAGCACCTGCCCACCGATTTTTTGCGCCAGCAGAAAGGTTTTGCGTGGAATAACGTCGTTTTCGTCGTAGCCCCAGGTTTCGATCTGGAGGTCCACGCACGCCTCCATCTCAACCATTCCCGCGCAGGAGCGAATGCGGATCATGGCTTTACCTGCTCTTCCGATTTCGATGCCGCAGCGTCGGCCGCGAGCTTCTGTTTGGCCTGCGCCCAAAGCGCTTCCAATTCGTTCGGCGACAGCTCTTCGAGAGGCCGCGGTGCGGCCCGCTCCATCTCGCGAAAGCGTTGGCGAAAACGCAGATTGCAATTGCGCAAAGCCATCTCCGCATCCACGCCGAGATGGCGGCCGAGGTTGACGACAGTAAACAGCAAATCGCCCAGCTCCGCTTCAACGGCTGGCTTGCGCGCAGGATCAGCGGAAGCGGCCTCGGCCTCGAGTTCTGCCGTCTCTTCCACAATCTTGGGCAGCAGATCGCGCCAGGTCGGCCAGTCGAAACCGGATTTCTGCGCCTTGCCGCCGAGCTTGGCGGCTTCAGCCAGTGCTGGCGTAGCCCGCAGCACGGAATCCAATCTCGACTTCGCGTGACCCTCATCCAAAGGGTCCGCTGCATGCAATGCTTCGGCGGCTTTGATCTCCTCCCAGTTGCGCAGGACGGCATCGGCCGAGCCTTCGACATTGGCGTCGACGTCGGCGCGATTGCCAGCGGCACGCGCAGCCTCGTCGCCAAAAACATGCGGATGGCGGCGCACCAGCTTGCGATTCAGGGAGTCGAGCACATCGGCGATGGTGAAGTGGCCCTCGTTGGCGGCCATCTCCGCATAAAACAGCACCTGAAGAAGCAGATCGCCGAGTTCTTCCGTGAGATGCGGGAAGTCGCGGCGCTCAATGGCGTCAAAGACCTCGTAGGCCTCCTCCAGCGTGTATTTGCGGATGGAGTCGAAGGATTGCTCGCGATCCCAGGGGCAGCCACCCGGAGCCCGAAGCCGGGCCATGATAGCCACGGATTGCTCAAACAACGCCGCCGCCCGCGCCGGGTCGGAGAGGGTTTGCGGCGTGGAGGTCTTTGCCTTGGAGCTCTCTTGCGGAAGATCCATGCATCTCCAGTTTAACTTGCAGGGCGTGGCAGCAAGCAGGTGTGCGTCTCACGAAAGCCGTTGCCGGGACCGCATGCCAGGACGACGCGTTGAACGTCTATACTTTGTCTAGAATGATCCCGATATATATAACCGCTTTTGTGGGGGTTCTTGGGCTGGCATTTGGGAGTTTTCTGAATGTTTGCGCAACCCGATGGCCCGAAGAAGAGAGCATCGTCAAAGGCCGTTCGCACTGCCGCAGTTGCGGCCGCGCCCTGGCGTGGTGGGAAAACTTACCGCTCCTCAGCTGGCTGGCATTACGCGGGCATTGCCGGACCTGCAAAGCGTGGATCGGCTGGCGGTATCCGCTGGCTGAACTGGCAGTGGGCGCCCTTTGGGCGTTTTCCGCCTGGCACACCTTCCTTGAGTCGCCTGAACTCAGCACGGGGAATTTTACCTACGACGCGGTGATCTGCCTGACGAACGGCATCGCCCGCATCCTCTTTCTGTGGATTCTGGTGGCATTGGCCGTGATGGATGCGGAAAACCTGTGGCTACCCGATCGGCTCACGTTCTCCGGCATCGCCCTGGGATTTGCGCTGGCATTCGCGCGCGGCGGTATTAACGCATCCATGAATTTCGGCGGCGGGTTCGACGAATGGAAACACTACGCCGCGTTGTCCGTCTTTTATTGGTTTATCGGCGCTGTCGCCTCCGCGGCAGGAATTGTGGTCATCCGCTGGGTGTACATCATGATCCGCGGCCAGGAGGGGATCGGTATGGGTGACGTCAAACTGGTCGCGATGATCGGCGGTTGGCTCGGCGTCCACATCGCGGGGCTGGCCTTTGCAATCGCCGTCCTTCTCGGCGCACTTTTCGCGCTTGTGATGCTCGCCCTGCCATCGGCACGCACCCGCAACCATCCCTGGAGGCTGACGAAGCTTCCCTTCGGAATCTTCCTGTGCATCGGCGCGGCGGTGAGCGCCTTTTGGGGTCCCTACCTCCTCGCGACGTATCAAGCCTGGGCAGGATTCTGACGCGATCCCGGCTGCCTATTGCGGCGGTGCTGGGAGCTGCTCGGGTTGCGGCGGCTTGGCCTTGGCGAGGTCAGGATCCTGAAGCGCCTTGCGGGCCTCTTTGGCGTGATGGCTGCCGGGATCGTATTCCATCACCTTCTGGTAATTCGCGCGGGCGTCGGCAAAGTTGCCCAGATGGCGCTCTGCCTCGGCTAGGCCCCAATACACATCGGGATTGTCGGGGTCGAGCACCAGAGCCGACTGGTAGCGCGAAAGCGCCGCCTTCCAATCCTTGTTGTCGAGATAATAGCTCCCGACATTTTCATCTTCAGCCGCCGTTTCATGATGCTCGGGCACACTCTGCTCGCCCTTGCGACTGTGTCTTCCCGGCTGCGTATCGTCGTCAGAAGGAGGAAGCAGGCCGCTCATCCCCGAAAGGCTCGAACTGGAACCCTGCTGATTCTCGGCCGCAGCTCCCGCGTCTTCCGGACTGCGCACCGGATCCCCGTCGTCGACAGCCATGGGGATGCGTCCGGCCCGGGATTCGTCGCTGTCTCCGGGGATCGTGCCGGGCGAGTTTCGCGTCGGCATGACGGGAACATTGGTGATGTCTTCAGGAAACGGGTTTTGATCCGACTGCGTTTGCGTGCGAGCCGGAGTCTGTGTGGCAGGGGGATTTTGCGAACCGGCAGCGGGCTGGCTTTGACCCGCATTGGAGCCGTTTGCAGCCTGGGCGCAGAGCTGCGGCCCTGCCGTCAGGCAGGCTAGAAACAGCGCCATCCACAGTCCCTGCTTCATCACAATCATCCTTCGCCTCTGCGTCGCAAATCGGACTCCGTCGTCCTGCGCGCCATGGCCATAGAGGGAGAATCCGCTCCCCATTCAAGGATCGCATAGTTGCGCAGGTGATTTCATCCGGCCCATTGCCTTGGCGCCTTGCAGGACGCCTCCCTTTTTGGACTCGACGTCCGCTCAATGGTCATAATGGGCCGCTTCGCACTCGCGCCTAAGGACTTTCACGACACAATTTTCCACGCGCCTCCCCTCCCCGCCCCGAAACGATAGAATCTGACGATAGAATCTTTGAGGGTTGTTTCCCCTCCGGCAGCCTTACAGGAGTCGCGTTCGCATGGGTTATCAGGTTCTGGCCCGCAAATACCGGCCGCAGCGCTTTGCCGACGTGGCCGGCCAGGACCACGTAACGCGCACCCTGCTGAATGCGCTCGAGCAGAATCGCATTGCGCACGGGTACATCTTTTCCGGGCATCGCGGCATTGGGAAGACCACCATCGCGCGCATTCTGGCCATGGCACTGAACTGCCGGACCGCGATTGGCTCCGCCGAGCGCCCGACGCCGGAGCCTTGCGGCGTGTGCGAGGCCTGCACGGAGATTCGTCAGGGCAACGCGGTAGATGTGATCGAGATCGACGCCGCCACTAATCGCGGCATCGACGAGATTCGCGAGTTGCGCGATGCGGCGCGCTACTCGCCGGCGCGCGACCGATACAAGATTTACATCCTCGACGAGGCGCACCAGATTACTGAAGCTGCGTTTAACGCGCTGCTCAAGACGCTGGAAGAACCGCCGGCGCACGTCATCTTCATGATGGCGACGACGGAGCCCGAGAATATTCCGCAGACCATCCGCTCGCGTTGCCAGCACTTCAGCTTTCACGCGGTCAAGTTCGACGACATCCTGGCGCAGTTGAAGATGATTGCTGCCGAGGAGAAGGTTGCGGGCTCGGAGGAAGCGCTGGCGCTGCTGGCCGAGGCTGGCGACGGATCGATGCGCGACGCGCTCTCCATTATGGACCAGGCAATTGCGTCGGCGCCGCTCGAGCAGGGCCGGCCGCAGCTTTCGATCGAGCAGATTCGCGAGCTGATGGGGTCGGTGCCGAGCACGGTGTTTGAAAGACTGCTCGAAGCCGTGGCCGCTGCCGAGAGCGCTCCGCTGATGGAGCAATTGAATACGCTGCTGAACGCCGGGCACAGCCCGCTGTCGCTGGCACGGCAGATGGTGCGTTACCTGCGCAATACCCTCATGGCCAAGTTGGGCGGCGAGCAGACGGAGTTGTTGCAAATCTCTGCCGACGAGCGCAAGCGCGCGGCGCATACGGCGCTGCTGTTCACGGAAGAAGAGTTGACGCGCAACCTGCAGATTGTGCTGCGCACCTTCGACGATTTGAATTACCGCCAGGAACAGCGCTTCCACCTGGAGTTGGGACTGCTCAAGCTGATCCACGCCCAGCGGCTGCTGCCGATCGAGGAACTGCTCAGTGGCGTAGCGGGCGCGAGAATTCCGACGAGCGCGCCGCGAGCGAGCGCAAGCAGCGCACGGCCGGCAAGTGCGTCTTCGCATGCAGCAGGTGCGCCGGTGCGAGAACCGAGCGGCTGGAGTGCGACAACGCCTCCGAGGCAGAGCGCCGGACCAGAAACCGGCGCGGTCGCGAGCAGATCGACCGCGACAGCCGCGTCCACGATGGCGGGCAGCACAGTCGCGCGAGAGCTTTCACCCTTCCCTGTCGTTGGTGCGCAGGCAGCGGGGAACGGATCGTCCGAATCCCTCACCGAGGGCGCGCTCGCCAGGGCGCCTGAAGCCGCCAAAGCCACAGGCCAAGGGTCGAGCACCGAACGGTTAGATGTCGACTTGATCCGCCAGGACATTGTGAGTGCTCTGGCCACCGCAGGCCACGGTTCGGCCGCGCAAATGCTGGGCAACGGCGCGTGGCGGCTGGAGAGCACAAGCGTGCAAGTTTCCGTACCCGGAATGGGCAAGAAGATGCTCAGCTTGACGGTGAATGCCGCAGCAGAGAAGATTGTGCGCCAGGAACTGCAGCGGCTGGGCGCGCCGACGCGTTTTGTCGTGTCCTCCGGCGAGGGCTCGGCTCCGGTGGTGGTTGCGGCGGCAGTTGCTGCCCCCGTTGCGCTCGTGGGCAGCGTTCAGGAGGCGGCGCTGGCGCATCCAATGGTGAAGCGCGCACAGGAGATTTTCGAGGCCGAAGTCCGCAGTGTGGTCGATTTGCGGTCGAAGTGACGGAGCACCGAGGAGAACACGACAAGAATGATTAATCCGCTCAAAATTTCGGAGATGCTTTCCAAAGCCGGCGAAATGCAGGAAGAGGTTCAGCGCAAGCTGGGAGAGACCGTGGTGGAGGCCTCGAGCGGAGGCGGTGCGGTGACCGCGACCATGAACGGCAAAAAAGAATTGCTCAAGATCCACATCGATCCCTCCGCAGTGATGAGCTTGACGGGCAGCCAGCCCGATGTGGAGATGCTTGAGGATTTGATTGTGGGCGCGGTGAATGAAGCCGGGCGCAAAGCGGATGACGCCATCAAGTCGAGCGTTCAAGGCCTGCTGGGCGGGCTGAAGCTGCCGGGTATGAGCTGATGCCGGAACGCGTCAGCGAATAGTTGCAAGGAGGCGGGTACATTGTCACGCTATGCCGAGCCGATGGCCCGGCTCATTGAGGAACTGAAAAAACTACCCGGCGTGGGCACCAAGAGTGCGCAACGCTACGCGTTCCATATTCTGCGCGCCAGCGACGAGGACGCCGCCGCTCTGGCCGACGCCGTGCGCGGATTGAAGGCCAGCCTGCGCCTCTGCTCCATCTGCAACAACGTCACGGACGTCGATCCCTGCGCCTACTGCGCAAGCCCATCGCGCAATCAGCGGCTGGTTTGCGTGGTGGAAGAACCCACGAACATCACCTCCGTGGAGCGGACGCAAATGTATCAGGGCGTCTACCACGTGCTGCATGGAACGCTATCGCCGCTGCACGGCGTGGGGCCCGACCAGTTGCGCGCGAAGACCCTCATTGGCCGCGTGGAGCGCGGCGAAGTGGACGAGGTGATTCTGGCCACCAGCCCCACGCTTGAAGGCGAGGCCACGGCGAGTTGGCTCGCAACTGCGTTGCGCGGCTTTTCGGTGAAGATCACGCGCATAGCCACCGGCGTTCCCGCCGGCAGCGACATTGAATACGCCGATGAGGTGACGATGGCGCGAGCGATCGAAGGACGGCGAGAGCTTTAAGTACGCCCAGGGGCGCGCCAAGGCGTCTTGCTTGATGTGATTCGCCATCATCTGCGCCGGGACGCGCGGAAGCATTTACCGATGAGCTAATGACGAGTAGGCGGTTATTCATGCATCACGGCGGGAATCCTTGGTTCATCTCAACCAATTCCCGCGTAATCTGCTGCTCCCATTCTTGGTTTGCCACGGATATAGCTACCCAATCAGTGCAGTCAGCCTCGAAATCATCAGATGGATATGCGCAATTTGCGAAGTACCAAAGGGCCTCGGAAATCGGCTCGCCATCGTGCCACGTAGTCGTCACAACTCGACCTTCCGACTCGTTTGGCTCGCGCTCAAGATCGAACAGATCATGCACTCTGGAACAGTCGTTACCCCAAACGCAAAGGCAAGCCATCCCCCTGTCAATTAATGCTCGCGCCAGAAACCTCAGTCTTTCGTCCTCAATGGAGACTGCGTCCAATGCCAGAAACAATAAATAATGGGCCGAAGCCGGCTCTACAGCCGCAGGAATGTCGTTCAGGGATGACACGGTGCCGATGAGATAACGTCGGGTCGCAGTTCTTTTGTCATTGAAAGTGTGAAGCAACGAAGACTCCGTGAATCGATAGGATCATCAATCGGTACGCCACTACTTTAGCCTATGTCCGGCGACCTAGCGCGCCCTGCCGAGGAGTTTAGTTCAGATTGTCGCCAATCCGGAAGTTACTAATTGTGGCCTGCGGCAAAAAAAGCGGAACGGCCGATTAGCGCGTCCCGCATGCGAGTGGCCTCAGGAGCCGCTGCGTCAAAAACTATTTCGACAACTGATCGAGAGCAAGATTCAGCTCCAGCACATTCACGCGCGGCTCACCGAGAAAACCGAGTTGGCGCGAGGTGGTGTGGTCCGCGACGAGTTTCTTTAGCCGATCCGGATCGATGCCGCGCGCCTGCGCAACACGCGCAACTTGGTAATAGGCATTGTCGGGCGTGATGTCGGGGTCGAGGCCTGAGCCAGAAGTTGTCACCATGTCGATCGGCACGGGCTTGCCCTGGTTCTGCGCGGCCAGTTTGTCGATGTCGCCCTGAATGCGCGTGACCAGCGTCTTGTTCGACTGGGCCAGGTTGGTGCCGCCAGAGGCCTGACCGTCATAGCCATTTCCCGCGGCCGAGGGACGCGGATGGAAGTACTTGTCCGACGTAAAGCTCTGCGCGATCAGCTCAGAGCCAATAACCTGGCCGTTGCTCAGAATCAGACTGCCATCTGCCTGATGGTGAAAGAGGACTGTGGCGAGTCCCGTCATCAGCAGCGGATATCCCAGGCCGAACAGGACCGCGGTGACGAGCGTAAAGAGAATCGATGTTTTCCAAACCGAATGCACTGTAGATCTCCTCACAGCAGGGGCTAAAGCCCCGGTGATTCTTTGCTGCGTTTGCGGCACAACTAAACTCGTGCCCTTTCAAAACCGTTCCTTGCGGCATGACTCAAGTCATGCCCCGATACAAACCGTCCTACGCCAGATGCAGCGCAACCAGGCACAGATCGATAGCCTTGATACCGACAAATGGAATCAGGATGCCGCCCACGCCATAAATCAACAGATTGTTGCGCAGCAGCACGTCGGCCGCCTTAGGCTCGTACTTGACGCCCTTCAACGCCAGCGGGATCAGCGCCACGATAACAACGGCGTTGAAGATGACCGCCGACAGGATTGCGGAGTTGGCCGTCGCCAGATGCATGATGTTGAGTACCTTTAGCACCGGGAACACTCCCATGAACATGGCCGGAATGATGGCGAAGTACTTGGCCACGTCGTTAGCGATGGAGAACGTCGTCAGAGCTCCGCGCGTCATCAGAAGCTGCTTGCCGATCTCCACAATTTCGATGAGCTTGGTGGGATTGGAGTCGAGATCGACCATGTTGCCGGCCTCTTTTGCAGCCTGGGTGCCGGAGTTCATGGCCACGCCCACATCGGCCTGCGCCAGCGCGGGTGCGTCGTTGGTGCCGTCACCGGTCATGGCTACGAGCTTGCCTTTGCCCTGTTCGCGCTTGATCAGATCCATCTTGTCCTTGGGCTTGGCTTCGGCCAGGAAATCGTCCACGCCAGCTTCGCGCGCGATCACAGCCGCGGTCAGCGGATTGTCGCCGGTGATCATGATGGTGCGGATGCCCATGGCGCGGAGGCGCGCAAGACGCTCCTTGAGGCCGCCCTTGACCACGTCCTTCAAATAAATGACGCCGAGCGCCGTGGAGTTTTCGGCGACCACCAGAGGCGTACCGCCCAGGCGCGCGATTTCTTCCACGCTCTCGCGAACCTTTTGCGGAAGCGCCTGGCCCTGCTCCTCAAGGAAGCGGGCAATGGCGTCCACGGATCCCTTGCGGATGCGCGTGCCTGGCAGATTAACGCCGCTCATGCGGGTCTGTGCAGTGAAAGGCACGAACTCCGCGTGAATGCCGCCCAGATCGCGGCCGCGCAGGTTGTACTGTTCCTTGGCCAGCACCACAATCGAGCGGCCCTCGGGGGTTTCGTCGGAGAGTGAGGCCAGTTGCGCCGCGTTAGCCAGCCGCTCCTGGCTCACATCGGGTGCGGGAATAAATTCCACAGCCTGGCGATTGCCCAGAGTAATAGTTCCGGTTTTGTCGAGCAGCAGCGTGTTCACGTCGCCGGCAGCTTCCACGGCGCGACCGCTCATGGCCAGCACGTTGTACTGCACCAGGCGATCCATGCCCGCAATGCCGATAGCCGAGAGCAATCCGCCGATGGTGGTGGGAATGAGGCACACCAGCAGCGAGACCAGCACGAAGACGGTTTGCGGCGCGCTCGCGTAGATGGCGAAAGGCTGCAGCGTGACCACCGCCAGCAGAAAAATGATGGTTAGGCCGGAGAGCAGAATGCTGAGGGCGATCTCGTTCGGCGTCTTCTGGCGCGTAGCGCCTTCCACGAGCGCGATCATGCGATCAAGGAAAGTTTCGCCGGGATTGGAAGTGATCTTCACCTTGATCCAATCCGAGAGCACCTTAGTGCCGCCGGTAACGGCCGAACGGTCGCCGCCCGCTTCGCGAATCACGGGAGCCGACTCGCCGGTAATTGCCGACTCATCGACAGACGCCACGCCTTCAATCACTTCGCCATCGCCCGCGATGTAGTGGCCGGCCGCAACGTAAATTACGTCTCCGGCACGGAGCGATCCACTCACGATTTCTTCAAAGCTGCCGTCGGCCTTGTAGCGCTGGGCGATGGTCTCGCCCTTGGCCTTGCGCAACGTGTCGGCCTGCGCCTTGCCGCGGCCTTCGGCCATGGCTTCAGCAAAATTGGCAAACAGCACCGTGAACCACAACCAGAGCGTGATCTGAAGATTGAATCCGAAAGACACGTGGTGATGGCGGTAGTTTTCGATGAGCAGGAGGGAGGTGAGCACGCTGCCCACTTCCACCACAAACATCACGGGGTTTTTGACCATGCCACGCGGATCGAGCTTGCGAAAGCTATCCACGATGGCCGGGCCAATGATCTTTGTATCCCAAATGCTTATTTTTTCTGCCATGTCAGTCCGTTTCGCCTTGTTTTGATGCGAGTTCGGTTCGGGTTAAAACAGCTTTCCAGTGTGCAGCAGCAGGTGCTCCAGGATCGGTCCCAGACTCAGCGCCGGGAAGAACGTCAGTGCACCGATGATCAACACCACGCCGACGAGTAGCACCGCAAACAGTGTCGTATTCACCGGGAACGTGCCGGGGGAGGGCGGCACGCTTTTCTTCGTGGCGAGGTTGCCGGCCAGTGCCAGCGCGGGAATCATCATCAGGAAGCGCCCGATAAGCATGTCCCAGCCCATCGCGACGTTGTACCACCAGTTGGTTCCCAGGCCCGCAAAGGCGGAGCCGTTGTTGCCCGCGCCCGAAACAAACGAGTACAGGACTTCGCTAAAGCCGTGCGGACCGGGGTTGGACATCACCGACTGACCGACAGGCAACAGCACAAAGATCGCCGCAAAAGTGAGGATGATAAACGGAAAGATGAGCGCGTAGAGCATAGCCATCTTCACGTCGTAGGACTCGATTTTCTTGCCCAGGTACTCGGGCGTGCGGCCGACCATGAGGCCGGCGATAAAGACCGCGATTACGACATAGATCAACATGCCGTACATGCCGGCGCCCACGCCGCCGAAGACTACTTCGCCGAGCATGATGTTGGCGAGCGGGACCATGCCGCCGAGCGGCGTAAAGCTATCGTGCATGCCGTTGACGGCACCGCAGCTCGCGTCCGTGGTGATGGTGGCGAAGAGAGCACTCTCGGCAATGCCGTTGCGTACTTCCTTGCCTTCCATGTTGCCGCCGGGCGCGGTTGCAGTGCGAGTTTGCGCGGCCCCGTGAATCAGGGGATGCGGCTGCGCCTCGGCCCAATAGCAGACAGCAAAGCCGGCTGCAAAAAGCAGATACATGGCTGCAAATACAGCCCAGCCGTGTCCGGGCGAGCCGGTCATGCGGCCCAGCGTGTACGTCAGCCCCGCGCCAATCACGAAGATCGAGAAAATCTCCACGAAGTTCGAGAACGGCGTCGGGTTCTCATAGGGGTGGGCGCTGTTGGCGTTGAAGAAGCCGCCGCCGTTGGTGCCCAGCATTTTGATGGCTTCTTGCGACGCCACCGGACCCTGTCCGATGGTTTGCGTAGCGCCTTCAACAGTGTGCACGGTGGTGTAGGGATGCAGGTTCTGTGGCACGCCCTGCCAGACGAGCACCAGACCGTAGACGAGGCAGGCGGGCAACAGCACGTAGAACAACGTCCGCGTCATATCGACCCAGAAGTTGCCGATCGTGGCGGACTGGGTGCGCTTGATGCCACGAATCAACGCTACGGCCACCACGATGCCCGCCGCTGCCGACCAGAAGTTATGTGTCGCCAGACCGGCCATCTGGGTGAGATAGCTCATAGTCGACTCAGGCGTATAAAACTGCCAGTTGGTGTTGGTGGTAAAGCTGGCGGCGGTATTCCACGCGAGGTCGGGCCCCACGGCGGCAAGATGCTGCGGATTGGCCCAACCCGCAACCAGGCCCTGCAGCCGTTCGAGACCATAGGTGAGCACAAGCGTTGCGGCCGAGAAACCCAGCATGGCAAATGCGTACTCGCGCCAGTTCATCTCCTTGTCGGCATGGACGCCGCAAAGCTTGTAGAGCAAACGCTCCACTGGGCGAAGCACCGGATCGAGCCAGGTGCGCTCGCCTTCCAGCACGCGCGTCAGATAAATGCCGACCGGCCGAACCGTGGCAAGCAGAATGACAGAGTAGATGGCGAATTGCAGCCAGCCGTTTACCGACATATCAGAATTTCTCCGGGAACAGCAGCGCGACGGTGAGATACACCATGAGAAGAATCGAGAGAACAAGCCCAGTTGCCGAGATCCAATCCATGTGCATTGGCTACCTCAACTTTTCGCACGCCTTGACATAGAGAAACGCCAAGACAAAGAAAACCACGGTGAACAGCAGCATGACGACGTCTTGCATGCGGGAACTCCAAATTCCGGCTGGCGCGGCGCCAGCGGGATTGCTAAAACTCAAATTTCGTTCGTTGTCCATCGGTTCCGCCGGAGCGGGCACAGGGATTCGCGCTACGATGTGCTCCCTGGCCTCGCCAAACGGCTGACCCGAAATTGATTCTGCCTTCCGATACGTTTGAGTATCGAAAAGATTTCCTAAATAAACCGTAAGGATCGGCGTCGAACGGCAATAAGGTTTTGCAAATCAGCAAGCGAGGGGGCGCTCTGGCTCGCTATGCGATACGTCCGGCGTGTACCCGTCTACTCTTCGTTGCCGGTCCAGCCCTCGGGAACGAATCGGTACCCCACCCAGGGCTCGGTCTGGATGTATTGACGGCCGGTCTCGACTTCGAGTTTCTTGCGCAATTGGCCAACAAAGACCCGCAGGTACTCGGGCTGATGAGCCGATTGCGCACCCCAGACGGTGGTCAGGAGCGCGCGATGCGTCATTACTTTGCCTGCGTTGCGCGCAAGATGCAGCAGCAGTTCGAACTCTTTGGGTGTCAGGTGGATTGGCTTGCCCTGCACAGTGATGGTGTGCGCCACTGAGTCCACCACAAAGTCCCCTACCTCGATAGCAGCCGTGGTGCGCTCCGGTGCGCGCCGCAGATGCGCCCGCACGCGCGCCTGCAATTCCTGAATGCTGAAAGGCTTCGTCACATAATCGTCGGCTCCGGCGTCAAGCGCCTCCACCTTCGACCGCTCGTGCTCGCGGACCGACAGCACGAGTACCGGCGTAGGACGCCTCGCGTGCGAATCATGCGGCAGACATCTACTCCGCTCATTCCCGGCATCATCAAATCGGTAATCACCAGGTCGGGCGACCAGTCGCGGAAGACGCGCAAACCTTCCTCGGGATCGTTGGCTATGCGCACGTCATAACCCTGCGCAGAGAGCGCGGCGCGCAGCACTCGCGTAATCTGCGGTTCGTCGTCGATCACCAGAATTCGTCCAGGCATCGTCTTCTTCTTTCCCCCGAAGATTACATCATTGCGGCTTGTCGTTTCACAAAGCGCGAAAGGCAATTATGATTCCGATGGGGAAGCCGATGCGCGTACGCGCCTATTCCGGGCACATTCTTCGCTGGCTCCTGGCTACCGCTGCGGCCATGTTCACCACATTTTTGCTGGCCTGGCTGGGCGCCAATTCCACGACCGCGGGAATGGTCTTCCTGGTGCTGGTGGTATGGTCGGCGAGCCAGGCGGGGATCGCGCTTTCGCTGTATATGGCGGCTCTATGTGCGCTCTTTTTCGACTATTTCTTTCTGCCTCCCGTCCACACTCTTCGGCTGGTCGGGGCGCAGGCCTGGGTGGAGATGATTTCCTTCGCACTCGGGTGCGTCGTTGTCAGCCGGTTGGCGGAGCGCGCGCGGCGGCAGGCCGTGCGGGCCGAACAGCGGCAGGCAGACGTGGAACGGCTGTATGCGCTCAGCCAGGAGATGATGCTCTTTGAAGATGCCGACAAGCTGATCCGCAACCTGCCCGGCCTGATCGACCGCATCTTCGCGCTCGACGGCGTCATTCTGTACATTTGCGATCACGACCGCTTTTATTCCTCAAGCGGCGAAGCGCCGGCCAGCGTACGTGCGCACATGCAGGCCCTGACGGCAGAACTGAGCCCGACGCTTGTCCCGCTTTCCGGCTACCATTCCACATCGCTGACGCTCGGAATGAGATCCGTGGGCGCGCTGGCGTGGCGGCCGGAGTCGCTTTCGCGAGAAGTCTCCGCGGCCATCAGCGCCCAGGTCTCGATTGCAGTGGCGCGTTCTATTGCGATAGAGACTACGGCCCGCGTGGAAGCCGCCCGCGAAGGCGAGCGGCTGCGTACGGCGCTCATCGATTCTCTCACCCACGAACTGCGCACTCCGCTGACCTCCATCCGCGCCGCTTCAACAACTTTGGTGGAGAGCGGGGGCCTGGACGAGGCCGCACGCCTAGATATGGCGCGCATCATCGACGAGGAGGCCGCGCGGCTCGACCTGCTGATCGGCGAGGCTGTGGAAATGGCCGAGATCGACGCCAACGTGGTGAAAGTGAAGATGTCGCCGCAGAATCCTCGTGCGCTGCTCGACCAGGCCGTGGAGGAGTCGCGCAAAACTTTGGCATCGCACAAGGTCAGCATCGTGGTGGAGAACGAAAACCGTTCCGGCGGCGATGGATCGGCCTCAGGAGAATCGGTCTCGGCGGAATCTGCATGGTTCGATCCGCAATTACTGGGCCGGGTTCTGCGCCATCTGCTGGAAAACGTGGCCGGCTACACGCCGCCCGGCAGCCGCGTGAAGTTGAGCAGCGCGCGAAACGGCGACCGGCTGGAGTTTTGCGTGGAAGATAACGGCCCCGGCATCGACGCCGTCGATCTGCCATTGATCTTTGAGAAGTTCTACCGAGGTAAGCACCGCACCGGTCAGCGCAAAGGATCGGGCATGGGCCTGGCCATCATCCGCGCCATCATGACCGTTCACGGCGGAGGCATCGAGGCCTCCAACATTCCCGGCGGCGGCGCGCGCTTTCGTTTCTGGGTACCGCTGATCGAAAGGGAACCGACACGATGAAGCTGCTCCATCTTACATTCGCCACGATTCTTGTAGCCTGCCCAATTGGAACTGCGCAGACAAGCGAAACTCCCGCCGAAGCAGCGACGCCGGGCCAAAGCGGTTCGAGGCAACCGCTCGCATTTGACGTCGCAACCATCAAGCCCGTCGATCAAAATAAGTTGAATGATACAGGCGTGAGAATCTTTCCCGGCGGGAGGGTGGTGATTCGTAATGTTTCGCTGAAGGGTCTCATCCAAATTGCTTTTGCCACGGAATACCGCCAAGTCTCCGGCTGCAGTGACTGGTGCGAAAGGGAGAACTATGACGTCGAGGCCAAGCCGCCCGATGACATGGAGCCGCCTATCTCCAACTTGCATTATTCATTCTGGGAAATTGACGATCCCCGTCTGCGCCAGATGTTGCAAGAGCTCCTAATGGACCGCTTCCAGCTTCGCATTCACGCCGTCTCGCAGACGGGAACGGTCTACGTCCTCAAACGAAACGGCAAGCCCTTTCCGCTGCACACGGCAAGGGCCGCTCAAGCCAATCCAGTTCCGGGGGGCAATACTGGACGTTACGAGGTCGACTTCGCGAACGGAAGGTTCTATCTCTTTAACACTTCAATGCCGCAGTTGGCACAATTCGCGAGCACTTACGTTTTGCACGCTCCGGTCCAGGACCGTACGGGTCTGACCGGCTTCTTCGACTACAAGTTGACGATGCAGGTCGACCCGTCAACGCAACAGAACGACTTTGAAGGTTCCTTCATTCAGCTCCTCTCTGAGATTGGACTGGAGTTGAAAAAGCAGAAGGGTCCCGTCGAGGCCTTTGTGGTGGATCACGCGGAGAAGTCGTCGCCGAACTAGCTGATGCACAGCGCTATTCCGGCTCGTCGCTCCAGTCGCAAACAATCTCGCGGCGTTTTTCGGAGCTCTCCACGGCCCATTCGAGCAGCCGCGCCACGCGCCAGCCGTCCAATCCCGTAACCGGAGCAGGTGCCTTGCCCAGCAATGCATCGCGAATGCCCGCATAGTAGAGCCGGTAGTCGCCCGTGACTGCGGGAACGGGACGGCTCACCTTCCCTCCATCAATGTCGACATACAACAAGCCCCAGGCGGCGGACAGTTCCTGGCCCCAGGCCGGGTCATCAATGCGCGTGACCTTGGTGAGCGCAGCCTCCTGCGGGTCCACGCCGGACTTCACGTAACCGCCGCGCGTGCCGCGCAGGTGATAACGGGGCATTGATGGCAGCGAAAGCAGATTGGAGGCAACCGTGACGAACAGATTCGGATAGCGCAAGCGGATGGTGAACGAATCGTTTGGTCCTGCTCCATCTCTCTCGGTGAGCACCTCGGCGCTCACCGACTCGGGCAGGCCGAAGAGGACCAGCGCCTGATCGGCAAGGTGCGGCCCCAGATCCTGCAGCATGCCGCCGGAATCCACGTCTTCCTTCCACAGCCGTTCTGTCAGCCGTGCCGGACGCCAGCGGTCAAAGCGCGATTCGAGGGCAACAAGGCGGCCCAGAGAGCCCTCATGCAGTAGCTTCTGAATCGTCAGGAAGTCGCTGTCCCAGCGACGGTTATGAAACGGCGCAAGCAGCACTTTGTGCTTCTTGGCAAGACCGATCAATTCCGCGGCTTCGGCCGAAGTCATGCTCATCGGCTTGTCAACGACGACATTCTTACCCGCGCTCAGAATCTGTTTGGCGATCTCGTAGTGGGTTGCGTTGGGTGTGGCGACAACAAAAAGTCCGAGAGACTTGTCAGCCAGCATGGCTTCGAGCGAACGGTACACCGTGATGCCCGGATATTGCTCGGCGGCCTTGTTCGTGCTGCGCTCCATCACCGCAGCCAGGTCCAGCCCCTCCACCGACGAAAGCAGAGGACCGTGAAAGACACGGCCTGCCATGCCGAAACCCACCAAACCTGCGCGAATCATCGAACAGCGTCCCTCAGGGGCTAAAGCCCCAATGTTTATGCGGCTTTCACGGCACGGCTAAAGCCGTGCCCTTTCAAAGCCGGAGTTGCCTCTCTAGCCATCGAGTTTAAACCGGGTTTCAGCCAGATGGTAAAGCCGCCGCCACACCAGCCGGTTCATGGTGACCACCATAAGCGAGATCATGATCGTGGCCAGCAGCAGCATGGAGAATCGGCCGCTGTCGGTTGCCGCGTCAATCTGCGCACCCAGGCCGATGGTGGAAAGCGTCACGCCCTTCACGCGCGAATATTCGGCCATAACCGAGGCATTCCACGCGCCGCCTGAGGCCGTAACCATGCCCGTGATGAGGTAAGGAAAGATGCCGGGAAGGATGAGCTTGGTCCAGCGCTGCCAGCGTGTGAAGTGAAAGAGCGACGCGACCTCGCGCAGGTCCGAGGGAATCGACATGGCGCCTGCAATCACGTTGAAGAGGATGTACCATTGCGTGCCCAGCAACATGAGCGCAATGGACCCGATGCCCAGGCCGCCGCCGATCCTCACCAGCCCCATCAGCAGTATCGGGAAGAACGCTGTCGCCGGCACCGAAGCCATAATCTGCGCGACGGGCTGGACAATGCGGGCGATCCGTGGGTTAAGGCCGATGGCCACTCCGACGGGAATCGTCCACGCGGCAGAGATAAGCAGCGCGGCGTTTACGCGCAGAAAGGTCGCCGCCGCGCCTTCAAGCAGCAGGCGTAGGTCAGCCAAGGTAACGGTCTTGAGCATGAGCGCGGCCTGTGCGGCCGCCCAGCAAACAGCCATCGCGCCCGCCAAAGCCACAGCCCATAAAACTGGAGAGACTTTTCTCGATCTCGTTTCGTCGAGCGGCTTCACCACGCGGTTTTCTTTGCTCTCGGCCAGATGCCGGTAGACCGGCTCTTCCACGCGATCCCAAATGCGGCCGGGGAGCGTTTGGACGATTTTCGAGCGGCGAAGAAGTTCGAGAATGGGCGAAGTGACCTGTTCGGCGGCTTCCACCTGCTCGAATTTGAATTTGTCGCTCCAGGCGATGAGCGGCCGCCAAATGAGCTGATCGGTAGCGACGACGATCAAGATCACGGTGGCGATGCCTGCCAGCAATGCGCGCACATTGCCTTCATAGGTCGCGGTCTGGATGTAGCTTCCGAGTCCGGGAAGCTGGAAGTTGCGGTCGCCCATGGTGAAGGTTTCGCAAAAAATGAGCGCGAACCAGCCGCCAGCCACGGAAACGATCGAGTTCCACACCAGGCCGATCGTGGAAAAGGGCATTTCGAGCTGCCAAAAGCGTTGCCAGCCAGAATAGCGATAGATGCGCGATGCCTCCAGCATCTCGCGCGGTATGGTTTTGAGCGAGGAGTAGAAGCTGAAGGCGAGATTCCACACCTGGCCCGTAAAGATGAGCAGAATGACCGCCATCTCGATGCCGAGCTGATGGCCGGGAACCAGCGAGACCATGGCCAGCACCACGGGAGGCAGAAAACTGAGCACCGGAATCGACTGCAGAATGTCGAGGACCGCGACCATCCATGGCTCAATGCGCGGGTTGTAGGCGGCGATGTATCCGTAGGTGACGGCGAACGCTAGGCTGAGGAAATAAGCGATGGCCATGCGCACGATGGAGTAGAAGGCGTAGAGCGGCAGAGCGCCGATGGAACTCGAAATGGCCACCACCGGAATGGGCTTCTGGAACCAGTAGACGCCGGTGCTGACGACGGCGAAGAAGACCGCCAAAGCGCAAGCAGCCACGCCCAGATCGACCAGGAAAGGTGTCGTGCGAACCGTGACGAGAGTACGAGCGAGCGGGCGTTGGAAGTTCACACTTTGTCCTCGCTCGAAACGATCTCCTCTTCCAGCGCGTCGGGCAACACAAAGCGGCGGCGCGCGGCATCGAAGTCAAACAGCTCCGCGTAGCGGCCCCAAGTGACAGCGGTTTCCATCTGCCGCTGGCTTTCTTCGTCGCTGAACTGCTCGTCGAGCATATCGAGGAAGAAGTCTTCGGGCACGGTGTGATCGCTTTTCGTGTCGAGTGCGCGGCGAATCTGCCGCAGCAGCAGCACATTCTCGGTGGCGGCGTTGCGGAAGAGCTCCTTCTGGCGAAGAATTTCCGAGTTGGCAAACTCCTCGCCACTGGGAGTGATGACGGCGTCGCCCTCTTCAACTTTGAGGAAGGCCAGCAGCTGCGCGGCGTCGACGATGGGCAACAGATCGTCGACCTCGAAGGCCAGATCGTCGGCCAGACGGTACATGTCGTCGCGCCCTCCCTTGTCGAGGAGCAGTTCAAGCAAACCGGCAATGCCGCCGGGCCGGGCATGGGGCAGCATCTGGTAGCGCATCTGGCGCTGATCGCGCACAGCGGGCGCCGCTTGCTGGCTGGGCGCTTCGGCGGGTACTGTGTCGGGCCGGGTGAGGACCTTGTAGATGTAATCCACCAATTGCGTGAAGGCCTCCGACTTGCGCTCGCGCGGCTGGGAAAGCTGGACGCGGAAGTCAGTACGGATGTGGCCGGGATTGCGCCCCAACACGATGATGCGGTCGGCCAGCAGCACAGCCTCTTCAATGTTGTGCGTCACCAGGAAGATCGCCTTGGTGGGCATGGTCTTCTTCGCCCACAGCTCCAGCAATTCACTGCGCAGGTTCTCGGCGGTCAACACGTCGAGCGCGGAAAACGGCTCGTCCATGAAGAGCACTTCTGGCTCCACGACCAGGGCGCGGGCAAAACCCACGCGTTGCCGCATGCCGCCGGAAAGCTCCTTGGGATAGGCCGCTTCAAAACCGTCGAGACCGACCATGTCGAGCATCTTCATGCTGCGTTCGCGGCGCGCCGCGGGAGTCACGCCGCGTGCCTGCAGCGGCGCTTCGACATTCTCGAGCACGGTGAGCCAGGGAAAGAGCGCAAAACTCTGGAAAACGATCGAGACGTTGATTTCGGCCCCGGCGATGGGCCTGCCGTGCCAGTACACCTGACCCGCCGATGGCGTGGAGAGCCCGGTCAACATCCTCAACATTGTCAACTTGCCCGATCCGGACGGTCCCAGCAATGCAAGAATCTCGCCGGGAACAATGCTCAAATCGGTCGCCGAGATCACCTGAATGCGATTCTGGCTCGGCTGCGCATAGTACTTTTCGATCCCCACGGCGCGAATGATCGCGTCATCGCTCGCTTGAGGGGTCGCAGGGGCGTCGAGGGTCTGGTTCGGGCTGACCGATTCCGGCATTTCCGCTTCTCCGGGTGGGGATCTGCTGGCCGGTTTGCGGCCTGCTGCTGCCAGTATAAGGATGATTAATTGATTCGCGGTGAATGTGTCGCGAGTGGCCGGGAAGACAGCCGTTGGACGGCTCCCCGGGTCCCCTTGGTGGCTCCCGGTGCTTAGGGAACGCGGTGCATTACACTACCTAAGCGTACCATTCATGCTGTAAGGAAAATGTATGGCTGGGAAGCTCGCAAGTTGATGCGGTAGACCGTGACAATTTGAGAACGGCCTGTCATGATTCTCCATCCCCCGGCACTGAGGAGAGTATGCCCACGACCACCGAAAAACCGCGGGTTCTGGTAGCGGACGACGAGCGGGTCATCGCCGACACGCTGGCGATGATCCTGAACCAAAGCGGCTTTGAAGCGCGCGCCGTTTACTCGGGCGAGAAAGCCCTCGAGCTTGCCGAATCCTTTCAGCCTGACATGCTGATCTCCGACGTGATCATGGCCGACCTGAACGGCATCGATGCGGCGATCCGCATTCGCGCATTGCTGCCGTCGATCAAGATTCTGCTGTTTTCCGGCCAGGCAGCCACGGCCGACCTGTTGGAAAAAGCGCGCAAAGACGGCTACGAATTCGACATCCTCGCCAAACCTGTCCATCCCCAGGATCTTCTGGCCCGGTTGCGCGCATAGCTCGAATCGTCCGGCTCATCGGTTCCCTTTTCCTCCTCCCGGCGGCTTCCGATTCGCTCTTTTTGTCCCCTGCCCTCAAGTTCAAAAGACAATAGACACCGGCAATTCCTGAGTGCTACTCTGCACCTGCCCCCGATGCCTTCAGTCGAGCAGAATTCCCGCTGCTCGCTTCCCGTGCAAGGCATAGTGCCCAAAACCAGGTCGGAGGGATCTAAATCATGCAAATCTGCGACGCCATGAAATCTCTGCGGATCGCCGCCGTGTCTGTGATCCTGATTCCCTTCGGGATCCCAGTCGTTGTCACCGCTCGGGCGCAGGCAACGTCGCCCGCTGCCTCGACCGTCCAACTGCAGCCCTACACTGCGCCCGACAAGAGCGTCACTGCCGGTGTGCCTTCCGGATGGCAAGTCACAAATGCTGGGAGCGGCATGATCGCTATGGCAGGACCGCAAGGCGAAGCCGTTAACGTCGAAGTAATCGTCGCGCAGGACGGTCCGTTTCAGCTCGGACAGAAGGGCCCCAACGGCGCCGATTTGACCATGCCCTCCTCGGCAAAACTGTCTGACAAGCTCGTCATGGTTCTCGAGCAGCAAGCGGCGCTCAACGCAATGCCGGTTCCACAGCTCAAGTACCTTTATGCGGCGCCCATCGAAATACCATCAGGTATGGGCCAATGCGGCATGTTTGCGATCAGCGCCACCGGGGGTGCCAATCCAAACGACGGAATGGGCATATTCTGCTCGTTTGGCGACAGCTCCGCACAATTCTTCAAGAGTTTCTTGATGTATGGATCGGCCCCCACGACGATTGCCGCCCAGACTGTGCCTAGGGTTGAGGCCGTCTTCAAGAGCTACAAATTAGCTCCGGGTTGGACACAGATGATTCTTTCTCCCTATACCCCGGCAAACTCGACAGATCCGGGGCCGGGCGGCTCAGGATATCCCCGCGGCGCGACTGCGAGCGCAAACGAGGGACCGGGCTCCGGCGGCGGCTATAACCCAGGGCCGGGCGGCTCAGGATATCCCAGCCGCGCGACTGCCAACACAGACCCTGGACCAGGCGCCGGCGGCTATAACCCAGGGCCGGGCGGCTCGGGATATCCCAGCGCCGCGCATGCGAACGCAGGCGGTGGACCAGGCGCTGGCGGCTATAACCCAGGGTCCGGCGGCTCAGGATATCCCAGCGCCGCGCATGCGAGCGCAAACGATGGACCGGGCCTTGGCGGCGGCTACAATCCGGGACCGGGCGGCTCAGGATATCCCAGCCGCGCGAGTGTGAACACAAACCCAGGACCCGGCGGCTCGGGATATCCCAGCGCCGCGAATGCGAACGCAAACGATGGACCGGGCCTCGGCGGCGGCTACAATCCGGGGCCCGGCGGCTCAGCAGGATACCCATATGACGGAACGGACCCAAGCGAATCGTACTCCGACGTGCTCTGGCGTAATCAACAAGTCATCGATCACGGATTCGTTTGCGTAGACGCCAACATCATCGGCAACAGTTCGTCCCCGCAGACTTCGGTCGAGTGCGGTGGATGGAAGCCGGACTTCTAGAACCGGCAATCTGCGTATCAATCAAGGGGGCGTCTGATTGCGATTCATTGGACTCAGCGACGTCCCAGAGACTCATCGAGCTCGCTCCCCCAAGGGCGTGAAGGCTCCTACCATCTTCTAAGGCGCGGGCCCCGCGTCCGGCGGAATTCCTTTTGCTTGCTTTCGGCATCCCCGAACGGCGAAAGTATTCAAAGGATGGCAAAAGCCCTTCGTTCGACGCGCGTCTTGACATCGGATGGCATCGCACCCGCAGCAGTGATCGTAGATCACGAGCGGATCGCTGCGCTGCACGCCTGGAATGAATTGCCGGCAGACGCGGAGCTCTTCGATTTCGGCGACCACGTACTGCTCCCCGGCCTGGTGGACTCGCACGTGCACATCAATGAGCCCGGCCGCACGGAGTGGGAAGGATTTGAGACCGCGACACAAGCCGCGGCGGCAGGCGGCGTGACCACGCTGGTCGATATGCCGTTGAACTGCGTTCCGGAAACCATCAATGTGCCGGCACTCGAGTCCAAGCGTGATGCAGCGCAAGCGAAAGCGTGGGTGGACTGGGCGGCGTGGGGCGGGGTGGTGCACGGCAACGCCGATTCACTGCCCTCGCTCGTCCGCGCAGGCGTTCCCGGGTTCAAATGCTTTCTCATTCACTCCGGAATCGACGGCTTTGCGTGCGTGGATGAAACGGACCTGCGCGCGGCGCTCAAAAAGCTGCGCGGCACGGGACTGCCATTGCTGGCGCACGCTGAAGTGGCCGGCCCGGTAGGTGCGGCAACGCAGGCGCTGGATAGAATGAGCGCGGACTGGCACAAGTACTCCACCTATTTGCGCTCTCGTCCCGACGATGCCGAGATTGAGGCCATTGCGTTGCTCATCCGCCTCGCCGAAGAGTTCCAGACCCCCATCCATATCGTGCATCTGTCGAGCGCCCAGGCGCTGCCGCTGCTCCGGGATGCGCGCGAGCGGGGCGTGCCCGTCACGGTAGAAACCTGCGCCCACTATCTCTGGTTCGAAGCCGCGACGATTCCTGACGGCGCCACCCAGTACAAATGCGCGCCGCCGATTCGCGACGCCCGGAATCGCGAGGCGCTGTGGAGTGCGCTCAACGAAGGACTGATTGAAATGGTGACTACCGACCACTCCCCTTGCCTGCCGGAGATGAAGCACGGCGAATCCAAAGATAAAATTGCCCGCTGGGATCAGTCGTGGGGCGGCATCGCAAGCCTTGGCCTGGCCCTGCCGGTGCTGTGGACCGGCATGAAACAACGCGGCATCGCGCTCGAGCGGATCGGAGAATGGATGGCGGCTGCGCCTTCCAGGCTGGCGGGGATGAGCGGGCGCAAGGGCGTGATTGCAGTGGGAGCCGACGCGGACTTTGCCGTCTTCGATCCCGAAGCCAGGTGGACCGTCGCACCTACCGACCTGCGCTTTCGGCATAAAATCTCGCCGTATCTCGGCGCTGAACTGCGGGGCCGCGTGCTCGAAACCTGGTTGCGCGGCGCGCCCGTCTTTCAGGCCGGAGCGCATATAGGCGAGGCACGCGGCGAAGAGCAGGTGCTCTCATGAGCACCCGCCCGCTGCCGGACCGCGCCCGGCGAGCCATTGCCGAGTGTCGCCGTATCGCCACCATGAGCGAGGAGCCGGATCGCACCACGCGAAGGTTTCTCACTCGTCCGGTACGCGAAGTGCATAGATTGCTGCGCGAGCGCATGGAAGCTCTTGGCATGACAGTGCGCGTAGACGCTGTCGGCAACCTGCGCGGACTTTGGCAACCTCCGGGGTCGCGAGCCAGGCGCTTGATTCTCGGCTCGCACATTGACACCGTTCCAAACTCGGGCGCCTTCGACGGCATCCTCGGCGTCGCGCTGGCGCTAGAGTGTGCAGAGATCGTGCAGGAACTCAAGCTCCCGCTGCCCATCGAAATCATTGCCTTCAGCGAAGAGGAAGGCGTGCGCTTTGGCGTGCCATTTATTGGGAGCCGCGCGGCCGCCGGGCGATTCGATTCCGCGCTCCTCAAGCTGAAGGACGCAGACGGCGTCACGCTGGAGGCTGCGATCCGCGCCTTCGGGCTCGATCCCGCAGAGATTGACAAGGCGGCCATCGGCAAGGACGCGTTGGGCTTTTTAGAAGTACACATTGAGCAGGGGCCGGCTCTGGAGGCAGAGGATCTGCGCGTTGCCGCTGTGACCGCCATCGTGGGCCAAACACGGCACACTCTCACGTGGACGGGACACGCCAACCATGCCGGCACCACGCCGATGCACCTGCGCCGCGATGCGCTGGCCGGCGCTGCGGAGTGGATGCTTGCGGTGGAATCCATCGCGCAACGCACCGAGGGCCTCGTGGCCACAGTGGGCCACGTGGATGTGGAACCGAATGCGGCCAATGTGATCGCAGGCGCGGTGCGCGTGAGTCTCGATGTGCGCCATGCCAATGACACTGAGCGCAAGACAGCGGTAGAGACTCTGCTCGCGCAGGCCGAAGCCATCGCCGCACGGCGCGGGCTGATCTTGCAATGCACACGCCAGATGGACCAACCGGCCGTGCCGATGGACGAGCGGCTGACGGCATTTCTCGCGGAAGCAATCGATGCTGCGGGATTGCCCGTGAATCGCATGCCGAGCGGCGCCGGTCACGACGCCATGGTGATGGCCGCGCGCGTGCCCACGGCAATGCTCTTCCTCCGCAGCCCCGGCGGCATCAGCCACCATCCCGATGAAACCGTGCTCGAAGAAGACGTTACGGCTGCTCTGGACGTGTGCCGCAAATTTTTGGAGCGGCTTGCCGCCGAGGTCGGATAGAATCGGGCAGCGGAATGAGTTAGGAACTTTGCTCGATTCCACTTTTTTTGATGTCCCTTTGAAGAGGTCGCACGTGCATCACTTAGGATCCACTCGCAGCAGCCTGAAGGCAGACCATTTGCTGCAGACGCCAGACACTTTTGTTCGCTCGCCACTCCCTGGCGCGGAGGGCGTGGAGTTCATCATTCACGCCGCGCCGCAACTGGGCGCGCGCTTTACGCAGATGACGGCGGAGTTTGTGGCCGGGGGATCGCTCGCTGCGGCGCCCGCGCAGCGCTTTCTCTACGTTCTCGACGGCAAGATCGAGCTCAAAGCCGGTGGAAAACGGCACGTCCTCAAGCCGGGCGGCTATGCGTACCTGCCGCAAGGCGCTTCGCACACGGTGCGCGCACCGGGCATTGCGCGCGTCGCAGTCATTGAGAAGCCCTACGAGCCATTGGCCGGCACAGCCGCCCCGGAGATCCTGCTCGCCGATGAAGACGACGTGGCTCCCGTCGCGCTCATGGGCGATCGTGCATTGCGCGTGCGTGCGCTCATGCCCGATGGCCCCGCCTACGACTTTGCCGTGAACACCATGACTTACGACCCCGGCGCGTCGCTCAGCATGGTGGAAGTTCACCTGATGGAGCACGGTCTGCTGATGCTCGAAGGCGGCGGCATCTACCGTCTCGGCGACTCGTGGTACCCGGTGCATGCCGGCGACTTTATCTGGATGCGCGCCTATTGCCCGCAATGGTTCGGCGCGCTGGGCAAGAAGCCGGCGAAATACCTGATCTACAAAGATTGGCGTCGGCATCCTCTAGGAGAATGAGGCATATGACCACCAACCAGCCCGATCTTTCGATCGACGGCCTCATGGCAGAGTTGATGGCCCTGGCGCAAATTTCAGAAGCTGAGCCGCCAGTGGTGACGCGTGTAGTCTTCGGCGAAGCGGACATGCGCGCCCGCGCGTATGTGAAGGGCCTGTGCACGGAAGCGGGGCTGACCGTGCGCGAAGACGCCGTCGGCAACACCTTCGCGCGCTGGGAAGGCAGCGATCCCACGCTCGCGCCGGTCGGCACCGGCTCGCACATCGACGCCATTCCCAATGCCGGTCTCTACGACGGATGCGTCGGCGTGCTCGGCGGTTTGGAAGCGATTCGCGTTCTCAAGAAGCTCGGCGTCAAGCCGCACCGCCCCATCGAGCTCGTGATTTTTACTGCCGAGGAGCCCACGCGTTTCGGCATCGGTTGCCTGGGCAGCCGCATGATGGCCAACGTGCTCACTCCGAAGCAGGCGCTCGCCCTGCGCGACAAGGACGGCCGCGGGCTGGAGGAGTGGCGCGCCCAAGCCGGATTCACCGGTTCGCTCGAATCCATCGCGGTACCCAGCGGCCGCTTCCACAAATTTGTCGAGTTGCACATCGAGCAGGGGCCGTACCTCGAGCAGGAAGGACTCGATGTGGGCCTGGTGACGCACATTGCTGCGCCGGCCAGCCAGCGAATCGTGATTGAAGGCGAGGGCGGTCACGCGGGCGGCAAATTGATGCCGGGCCGCAAGGATGCGCTCGCCGCCGCCGCGGAATTGATTCTGGCGTTGGAATCGGCGGCGAAATCGACAGGCGCTATCGATACCGTAGGCACCGTGGGCGTGTGCGACGTGTTTCCCGATGCCGTGAACAGCATTCCCTCGCGCGTCGAAATCACCACCGACGTGCGCGACATCGATGTCGCGCGCCGTGACCGCGTTCTGGTCGCACTTGACGCTTCTATTCACGGCGTCAGCGCGCGCCGCGGCGTCAAGATCACCACGGAAGTAATCAACGCCGATCCACCGACCACCTGCGATCCAGCGATTTTGGCAGCCCTCGAAGAGGCCGCGCGCGCGGCCGGCAAGAAATACAAAAAGATGGTGGCGCGCGCCTACCACGATTCATCGTTCGTCTCGTGCATCGCGCCCGTCGCCATGTTATTCATTCCTTGCCGCGGCGGAGTCAGCCATCGGCCCGACGAATACGCTTCGCCGGAGTGGATCGGCAGCGGCATTCACGTGCTGGGGCGCACCCTGGCGCGTCTGGCGGAGTAGGCCGCGCGCTTTCAAAAATGCGCTGCGCCTTGTATGCTATCCCTCAACCCGTTCGGCATTGTCTGCACCTATGAGCGCGCATGCGACAACCCGCATCGTTGGTACCCCCGTTCCTCGAAAAGAGGGCGTGGACAAACTGATGGGACGCGCGTGCTACATCGACGACATGGAACGCGAGGGCATGTGGTACGGAGCCACGGTGCGCAGCACGATTCCCCGCGGGCTCATTCGCTCCATCGCCTTCGACCGCCGCATCGACTGGAACCAATTCACGGTGGTCACCGCTGCGGACATTCCCGGCGAAAACGTCATTCAGCTCATCATCGCGGATCAGCCCTGCCTCGCTGACGGCAAGGTGAATCACTGCGAGGAGCCAATCGTTCTCCTTGCGCATCCCGATAAACACAAACTGCGCGAAGCGCTGGGCGCGGTGAAGGTTGAGTACGATCCGCTGCCGCCGATCTTCACCATCGAAGAGAGCGAGCGGCAGGATCAGATCGTCTGGGGCGCGGACAATCTGCTCAAGAGTTTTCTGCTGGAAAAGGGCGATGTGGACTCCGCGTGGACTCACGCCGCGCACATCGTTGAAGGCGAATACCGCACCGGCGCGCAGGAACATTTATATATCGAAAACCAGGGGGTCATCGCTGAGTACAGCGCGCAAGACGGAGTCGCGGTGTGGGGCTCGCTGCAATGCCCCTTCTATGTCTTTAAAGCGTTGCGCGGCGTCTTCGATCTGCCTGAAGACAAGGTGCGCGTGGTCCAGACTGAAACCGGCGGCGCGTTCGGCGGCAAGGAGGATTATCCCTCCGTCCTCGCGTGCCACGCGGCGCTGCTCGCGAGGAAGAGCGGCCACCCGGTGAAGATGGTCTACGACCGCATGGAGGATCTGGCGGCAACCACCAAGCGTCATCCCGCGCGCGTGCGCCATCGCACCGCGCTCGACAAAGACGGCAAGCTGCTGGCGATGGAAATCCATCTCGACACCGACGGCGGCGCGTACGCCACGCTTTCTTCCACGGTGCTCTCGCGTGCCACGCTGCACTCCACTGGCCCCTATCTCTGCCCCAATGTGCGCGTCCGTGCGCGTTCCTGGGCGACGAATCTCGTCCCTTACGGCGCGTTTCGCGGATTCGGAGCGCCGCAGGCGATTTTCGCGATGGAGCGGCACATGGACGAAATCGCCGCGGCAATCGGCTTGGATCCAGTCGAATTGCGGCGCAGGAACTTTCTCCATCAGGGCGAGACGAACGCCACAGAGCAACTGATGCGCGAACCCATGTTCCTCGAACAGTTGCTCGATCGCGCGTTGCAGGAGAGCGATTATCACACCAAGCGTGCGCAATTTGCTCGCGAAAACACAGGGAATCCCATCAAGCGCGGCATGGGGATCGCCGCGTTTTATCACGGCTCGGGATTCACCGGCTCGGGCGAGCTGTATCTGAATTCGTTGGCTGGCGTGGACGTTACACCGGAGGGAAAGGTACGTGTTCTGGTTTCCAACACCGAATTCGGCCAGGGCACGAACACGATTCTCACGCAGATTGCGGCCGAAGCGCTGGGCGTCGAATATAGCGACCTGACCATGGCCGCGCCGGACACCGATATGGTGCCGAATAGCGGACCCACGGTGGCTTCGCGTACTTCGATGGTAGTGGGCCATATTGTTGAGCGCGCCTGCCTGCAGCTTCTCTCCATGTTGCGCGAGGAGGCTGGCCTTGGCGCGACGTACACACGCGAAGAATTCCTCGCCGCTTGCGAACGTTATCGTAGCGCCCATGGAGAAGTCTCTTCCATGTGCCGCTATGAAGCTCCGCCGGGCATTTACTGGGACGATGAGAAATATCATGGCGAAGCATACGGCGCGTATGCGTGGGGAGTTTACGTGGCACAGGTCGCCGTGGACGCGGTAACGTACTCGGCGGAGGTGGAGGATTTCTGGGCTGTGCAGGAAGTGGGCCGTGTGCTGCATCCCGTGATGGCCGCGGGGCAAATTGAGGGCGGCATCGCGCAAGGCATCGGCTACGCACTCTACGAGAAGGTTGTTCTCGCCGACGGCCGCATGGCCAACAACCAGATGACGAACTACATCATGCCCACGGCGGAGGATGTGCCTCCGATCCACGTGTACTTCGAAGAGATTCCCTTTCGTCATGGCGGGTATGGTGCAAAGGGCATCGGCGAGTTGCCGCATGACGGCCCCGCGCCCGCGATTCTGAATGCTATCCGCGACGCGACCGGCGTGAGTTTTACTGCCATTCCACTTTTGCCCGAGGATCTTTATGCTGGCCTCGCTGCAATTCAACCGGTCGAGGAGCCGGCCTTGCCATGAACGCTAACGGAAAGGCCCGGACGGACGCACATTGGCCAGCGATCAACTTTACTGTCAACGGCGAAATCCGCTCGGTGCATGTGCCGCCCATGAAGCGGCTTCTTGACGTGCTCCGCGAGGATCTGCATCTGACCGGAACCAAGGAAGGCTGTGGCGAAGGCGAATGCGGCTCGTGTTCGGTGCGCATGAATGACGAGTTGGTGAACAGTTGCCTTGTGCCCGTGCTGCAGGCCGAGGGCGCCCAAATTCAAACTGTGGAGGGATTGGCGCTCGACGGCGGCCTTCATCCCTTGCAGGAATCTTTTTTGCACAATGGCGGAGCGCAGTGCGGCATTTGTACGCCCGGCATGTTGATGGCAGCGGCGCAGCTTCTCGCGCACCGCCCACATCCCAGCGAAGCGGAGATTAGCGAAGGCCTGGCAGGCAATTTGTGCCGCTGCACGGGATTCATGCGCATCTTCGCGTCCGTCGCAGCCGCGGCCGGCGAAGCAGAATCGGAGCTGGCGAAAGAACCAGTCGTGGAGCAGACGCACCATGCGCGGTAATGCGGAGATGCACGAACTTGTCGCGCCCGGCAGCCTCGCTGCCGTGCTCGCTCTGCTTGCCGCCGAGCCGGGCCAATGGACACCGATCGCAGGCGGCACGGAATTGATGGTGGCATTTTCCGCTGGGCGGCTGAACGCGCACAAGCTGGTCAACCTGTGGGGCATTCCCGATCTGCGCACCATCGAGGTGACGCCGCAGAGCGTTGCCATCGGTGCGTCGGCCACGTTTCTCGATCTGCGCAAGCATGCCGTCATCAGCGCGGAGTTGCCACTGCTCGCCAAAGCCGCAAGCTGGATCGGCTCCGTCGCCAACCAGACCCGCGCCACGCTCGGCGGAAATCTGGTAAACGGTTCGCCCGCCGCGGACTCTTCGCCCGCGCTGCTGGCGTACGATGCTGAGATTGAAACCATCTCCGTGCGCGGCCGCCGCAAAGTTCCCTACTCCGAGTTTCACACCGGCTACAAGCGCAACGTGCTCGCTGCCGATGAGCTGCTCTACGCCATTCATCTGCCCAGGCGATTCGCGCGCCACCGGCAATACCTGCGCAAGGTAGGAACGCGGCGCGCCATGGCAATCGCCAAAGTGGCGCTCGGGGCCACTACGCTGCTGGAGCAAGGCGTGATTCGCGAAATTCGGCTCGGAGCGGCAAGCCTTGCGCCCTATCCAACACGGCTTAAACAAACCGAAGCCGCACTGCTGGGTCAGGCGCTCACGCGTGAAACCGTGCTGGCCGCGCGGCGCGCACTGCTTTCCGAAGTGCAGCCCATCGACGATATCCGTTCCACAGCCGAGTACCGGCGGCGCGTGGCCGTGAATCTGCTCGAAGAATTCTTGCTCGAGTTGCGCCGGGAGGACTTGCGACCGTGAATGCTACGCTAGCGGCCTGGAACGCGGCCGGCGACACCGAGGCTAGGAATGCGATGCTGGCCTGTTGCGGAGCCAAGCGGTGGGCCAATGCGATGGTCGCCCTGCGTCCGATCGCGGATGTATTTGCGCTGAGCGAGGAGGCGGACCGCGTGTGGGGCACGATGCAGGAAGCCGACTGGCTTGAGGCCTTTGCATGTCATCCCCGCATCGGCGAACGCAAGGTGTTGGCGCATGCGGGCGTGCAACCGGCCGCGTGGTCAAAGGCTGAGCAAGCGCAGACGTACTCGGCGAACGACGACGTGCTGGCCGAAATTGCCGAGGGAAATCAGAGATATGAAGAGCTGTTCGGATTCACATACATCGTGTGCGCCACGGGCAAGAGCGCGGAAGAGATGTTGGCAATTCTGAAGCGGCGGCTGGGATCGACGCGCGAAATCGAGTTACGCGAAGCCGCCGAGCAGCAGCGGCAAATCATGCAAATTCGTTTGGGAAAGTGGTTGATCGAATGAGCGCAATCACAACGCACGTATTGGATACAGTTCTGGGCAAGCCGGCAGCGGGAATTGCCGTGCGCCTGGACAAATTGGAAAGCAGCTGGGTTGAAATTGCGGCAAGCGTGACCGACGCCGATGGCCGCTGTCGCGATCTTGCGGCCGATGCGCCGGCCGGCAATTACCGGCTCACCTTCTCGACTGGCAGTTACTTCAAGCGTCTGGGCCGTGCCAGCATCTACCCCGAGATTGCTATTACCTTCATCTGCGACGGCAAGGGGCATTACCATTTGCCGCTCCTGCTCAGCGACAACAGCTACACCACCTATCGAGGAAGCTAACCAATGGCAAGACTTGGTGAAAATCGCTACGGAAAGTCCCGCGTGCGCTTGTCGCGCATCACGCGCTTGAGCGATCGGCATGAGTTCAACGAGTGGACCGTGCACGTCATGCTGTACGGCGACTTCGAGTCGAGTTACACTCAGGCCGACAACAGCAAAGTTCTGCCCACCGACACGATGAAGAACACCGTGTATTACGTGGCGCGCGGCTCGAAGGCGGAAACCATCGAAGCCTTTGCCTACGAGTTGGGCGACTACTTCCTCTCGAACCAGCCGCAGGTGGCAAAGGTCTGCATCGAAGTCCAGGAAAAAGCCTGGCAGCGCATGATCGTTGACGGCGCGCCGGAAACCACGACCTTCAAGTTGGGCGGACCGGAGTTGCAGACTGCGCACGCCGAGCGCGAAAGAGGGAGCGGCTGGAATGTGACCTCGGGCGTAGATGGATTGACCATTCTCAAGACGACCAAGTCTGCGTTTACCGGCTACATCGAGAACAAGTTGACCACGCTCAAGCCGGCCACCGACCGCATCTTCGGCACGCGCGCCACGGTGACGTGGGAATACGCAACAGCAGCGCCGGATTATGCCGAGGTGCGCGCGCGAATTCTGGCGGCGCTGCTGAAAGAATTTGCCAGTCACAACAGCATGAGCGTGCAGCATACGCTCTTCGACATGGGGAAAGCCGCGCTGGCTGCTGCGCCGGAGATCGCGCGCATTCACCTCTCCATGCCCAACCTGCATCATCTGCTTGCCGACTTGAGCCCCTTCGGCCTCGAAAATCCAAATCACATTTTCGTGCCCATCGATGAGCCGCATGGTACGATCGAGGCCACCGTCGAGCGGTAATTCAAGCACAACCAATACAAGGCAAGCACGTGACCGGCACAACGACCACAAAAGGCCAGGTGTATGCGCAGGAAGGCGCGCCCGAACGTTATGGCCTGCGCGCAGGTGTGCTGGGCCCGGTAGAAACGCTGGCGCAGTCCGTCTCGGCGATGGCGCCCAGCACTTCGGCGTCGCTCACCATTCCGCTGGTCTTTGCGCTGGCCGGCAACGCCACGTGGTTTGTCTATCTGCTGGCCACAGGCGCCATGTTTCTTGTGGGTTTTTGCATCAGCCGCTTCGCAAAGCTTTCTGCTTCGCCGGGATCGCTCTACAGCTACACGGCTGATACGTTGCCGCCCGCGTTTGGCGTCGCGGCCGCATGGGGATTGCTGCTTGCCTATCTTGCTACGGGCGCATCGGTTGCCGGCGGAGCTCTTTACTACGCGACCGTGCTCTGCAGGCAGTTCTTTCATTGGACGCCGCCTGCCATCCCCACCCTTGTTGTGGTCTGCTTCGTTGCAGGCTACATTGCCTATCGCGACGTCAAATTGTCGGCCGAGGTGATGCTTTGGATTGAAGCGGTCTCGGTGAGCCTCGTCTTGATTGTGCTCATTCTCCTGCTTGTCCATGTGGGACCGCATATCGACACCAGCCAATTCCGGCTGCAGGGTGCCTCGTTCAAAGGGTTGGGACCCGCACTCGTGCTTTCGATCTTCAGCTTTGCCGGATTTGAAAGCGCGACCACGTTGGGTGGCGAGACGCGCGAGCCTCTCAAGACGATTCCCCGCGCCGTGCTGCAATGCGCATTGCTCGCCGGCGTCTTTTTTATGCTCTGCGCTTACTCTGAGGTGGTCGGCTTCCGCGGCGATTCCACTGCGCTCAGCGTTACCACCAGTCCCTTGCATCTTCTTTCCGCGAAGGCAGGCGTTTCGCCGCTCGGCGTTGCCATCGACTGCGGCGCATTCATCAGCATGTTTGCATGCGTGCTCGCCTGCTCCACAGCGGCCGCGCGCGTGTTGATGCGCATGGCCCACGACGGACTTTTGCCCGCTGCGCTTGAGCACACCAGCCGGCGGCATGGAACCCCGGGCGCAGCGGTCGCGCTCTCCACTGCCCTCATGATCGCGGCCACGGCAGGCTTTGCCCTGCGCGGCGCCACGGGCTCCACCATGTACGACTTGCTCGGCTCGCTTTCGGTCTTCGGTTTTCTCACTACTTACGCGCTGGTGGCGTTAGCGCTTCCCTTCGCGCGACGCGCGCTCGGCAGGCATTCTCACGTGCTTGCCGCTGTCAGCGTTCTCACCGTCGCCGTCGTGGTTCTGATCGCCATCTTCGACCTCAACTCCGCCTCCGACTCGCTGCACGCGCGCATCCCATATATCTATCTCGTCTACATCGCAACGGGGCTGGTCTGGTTCTGGGTGCGGCGGACGATGCATGCAAATCGTTGACGCTATGTGGAAAACGCGCCCCTAATGAGCGCGATTTACATCAAATCCTTACATGAACTTTATGCTGCAGACATTACCATGCCACTAACCCGCGTGGTTGCAGATCCAAGCCTTTGAACGGCCTACGTTCGAAACCTTAACTTTTTCAGTTTGGAAGTTGCACGCACACAAACGCCGGATCTCACATTTACCAGTGCTTCATTTTTGAAATCCCAGAACTTCACACGGGAAATCTCTATTTCGAGGTCAGTCCTTTGAAGCAATCCATACGCACGTCCTCTTTGTGTATCGCTGCTCTGCTGGCGATGATCGCGGCAGCGATGTTCTCGACCCACCCGCTCAATGCACAACAAACTCTCGGCGGAATTACCGGCGAGGTAACCGACGCCTCGGGCGGCGTGATTCCCAACGTGGCCGTTACGGTGACGGAGGAGCAGACCTCTCTTACCCGCACCACCAAGACCAACGGCTCGGGCAGTTATAGCTTCGTCAACCTGCCCATTGGCGTTTACACGCTCAACTATACGGCCGCCGGTTATCAGGCGCAGAAGACTCCGCACATTACGGTGCAGGCCGACCGCACGGCCACGGTGAACGCTTCACTGAAGGTGGGCCAGGCCAGCACAACGGTAGAGGTTGAAGCCGCGCCGCTGATGAATGCCGTGGACACCACCAACGGCTACGTGATGGAAACCCAGCAGATCGACGCCGTGCCCTTGCCGACTGGCAGCTTCACCGGGCTGGCGATTCTTTCGCCCGGCGTGGATGCCGAGCTGCCCGGCGGAACCGGCGCCAACTCCGGCCTGGGCAATGCGCCCATCTGGGCCAACGGCCAGCGCGATACGTCGAATGCATTTCTCGTGAACGGCGTCGATGCCAGCAATCTTTTTAATGGCAAGAGCACCAGCCAGGTGGATTCGTTCCGTGTCGTCAACAACACCGGCCAGGCCAACAACGCGGCCGGCGGCGTAATTCCCAGCGCAGCTTCGGTCTATCTTGCCATCGGCAACGCCATTCCCACGCCCGCGCCAGAAACCATCGCGGAGGTGCGCGTCAACGCTTCGATGTACGACGCCCAGCAGGGCTCCGACAGCGGCGCGCACATCGACATGAGCACCAAGTCGGGCACCAACCAGTTCCACGGTGGCGTCTACGCCCATCGCGGCACCAACTGGATCAACGCTGCACCGTTCTTCTTCAAGAAAGACAACAATATTCCGGCGAGCGACAAGAACCCGGAGTTGCACCGCTACATTCTGGGTGGCGACATCGGCGGGCCGATCATCAAGGACAAGCTCTTTGGGTTTGTCGGCTATCAGCACCTGCATATCTCCGACCAGGAGACCGGCGATGAACTCCTCGACGTTCCGCCCGGATTGGCTCCAACCGGCCGCGGCGTAGCTAACCTGATCTCGGTCGCTAACAACAACTGGACGAGCAATATTGGCTATGAGCAGAGCTCGGGATTCGATCCCACCTTCGGCGGCACATACAACGGTTTCGGCCCCGGGACAAACCCTGTCGCCTACAACCTGCTCACCGCACCGTCGCTACCCGGTGAGCCCGGAAACTATCTCGTCCCAAGCCCCCTTGCCACCGCCAGCCCCAACGTCTATTCGCCCTATAACGCATTCCTTCCCGGCACGTCGCGTTTCACTTCCGATATGGGCGTTGCCGATCTTGACTGGAATGTGAGCGCCAAGGACATTGTTGCGATCAAGTACTACTACCAGCACGATCCCTCGAGCTCGCCCTACGCCTACTCCAACGTCCCCGGGTTCACCGCGCACATGGATACCGGCTCGCAGTTGGGTTCGATCAACAACGTGCAAACCATTGGATCGAACCTGAGCATCTCCGAAACAGTTGGCGTGCTCCGCGAAAAAGCGTATGCCACCAACGACCAGCCCTGGGCGCCAGGCCAGCTAAACACGCCGGCGGCAGGTTTGACGGCTGCCTTCGGCGGTTACTTTCCCGGTTTCACCATCAACGACGCCATCGGCGATCAATACGACTCGTCAACCGGTCCGCTTTATGGTGGTGTTGCTCCTTCGCTTTCCATTGGGCCTGATGCGGAATACCAAGCCGAAAACACCGGCGTGTTTCAGAACCGCATTGAACCCTCGGGCACGGCCATCTGGTCCAAAGGGCGCCATTCGCTCAGCTTCGGCGGCAGTTGGACGTATACGCAGTTGAATCTGCGTGATCGCCGCACGGGCACGGGCAGTGTGGCCTCGCCGGACTTTGTCTCCTTCCTCGATAACTGGCTGACGCCCTACTCCACGCAGAACTTTACGGCCTCAACCTACCTGCAGGGCAACGCCAATCGCTATTACCGCGCCAATGAAACTGGCTTGTTCGCACAGGACAAGTTCCAGGTAACCCCAACCCTGAGCATCACCGCTGGTGTTCGCTACGACTGGAATGGCGGCCTGACGGAGAAGAACGGGGATATCATCAACTTCGATCCGTCGCAGTACAGCTACAACGTCGCCTCCGACACCATTACCAGCTCCGGTTTCATCATCGCCGGCAACAACGCCAACGGCACGACTGGTGTGAGCAAGACCACCCTGACCGGACGCCAGTGGGGCATTGCTCCTCGCCTTGGCTTTGCGTGGCAGCCGTCCGCCTTCCACTCCAAGTTCGTGGTGCGCGGCGGCAGCGGCCTCTACTACGACCGCGGGGAACTGTACACCTATCTCTCGCCCGGATATGCGGCAGGCGAAGTTGAGGGCGGTCCCTTCGGCATCGCGCAGACGCCTCCCTTCGTCACCCAGCAGCACTGCCCGTACTCCTCGTCCTTCCAGGCCGCCGACCCAACCTTCCTCTACTTGAATTACATCCCAATCTGCGGCGGAGATTATTTCACGCCGCCAACCGGCGGCAACTATACCCTTTCAACTCCCTGGGGACCTACACGGGGCGCCGGGCCTTCCAATCCCAAAGCATCAGACGTCAACAAATATCTCCCCAACGCCGCGGACATTATCGATGGCACGGTGACGGGCTCCAACGCGCAGCAACCCTTCATTCTCGGCGTCTACAATCGCGCCAACAAACTGCCTTACAGCATCAATTTCACGCTCAATCTCCAATACCAGCCGCGCAACGATCTGATGATCGAAGTCGGCTATGTGGGCAATCTCGGCCGTCACCAGGTCATCCCGGTACCCTTCAACCAGGCGCAGATCGCAACCCCCGGCAGTCCCACCCATCCTGGCGGATTGGCCACGCAGTACTACAGCTACGGCTATACAGTGTATGACCCCAACAGCTTTTACCCCATCTGCGTGAATAACGATCCGGGCTGCGCGGATGGCCCGATGCAGAATAACTTCGAGGGCGGCAACGTCGATCTGCGCGTGCCGTACATCGGTTACTCCTCGGAGTCCGAGTCCTACACCGCTGCTGGAATTGCGGCCTATCACGCGCTCACGTCGCACCTGGAAAAGCGGCTCAGCCACGGGTTCCTGGCCGGCGTGTCCTACACATACTCCCACGCCACCGACGAACAAAGCGGCCTCGGCCTCTTCTACAACGGCAACAATCCCACCAATCTGCGCTCGGGCTACGGCTCCGCCGACTTCGACCGCACCCATGTACTCAATTTCACCTATAGCTATACGCTGCCCAAGTTTCTCCCCGAAAGCACACTGGCGGGCAAAGCTCTCGACAGCTGGGCCATTCACGGTCTCGCCATCATCCAGAGCGGCCAGCCCTACAGCATCATCGATTACTCGGGAGCCGTTGGCAGCATCTTCTACAGCACATTCAACGGCATCACCAACCCGATCGTGCCCCTGAACTACGCCGCCGGCTGCAACCGCAAAAACGCGCTTACCGGCGCCAACGGCGCCTTCTACAATCCGACGACCCAGACAGGCGCGGCGCTCAAAGCAAGTTGCTTCACCCTCCCGCTGATCCCGGTGGGCACCATGGGCGTTCCTGCAGGCGATCCCTTCGAAACCAACTTCACCACCGGACAGCGCAACATCTTCCGCCAGTCCTGGCAGCGCCGCGCCGATGCTTCTTTGACCAAAGAATTGCCGATCCACAACCAATTCAAGTTGACCTACGACTTCGACGTGTACAACCTCACCAACACATCGAGTTTCGACATTCCGCAGAACAACGTGAATCAAAACCAGGCCTTCAACAACGTGCCCGATGCCATCGGTACAGGCTTCGGCGGATATCCGGCGCAGGCGGCGCCGACCAACAACTGCCAAACCAACACTGGAGCCAACAATGGCTTCTATAACTGTCCCGCGGGTCTTGGCATCACCAAGCACGCCATCGGCAGCGCGCGCCAGATTCAGATGGCGCTGCATCTGGACTTCTGATCCGCATCGCCCGTGAACACCCCAAAGGCGGCTCTTCACGGAGCCGCCTTTTTCGTTGCGCGCTGGTACACTGACCGCTTCATAAGAAACCTTCCGTACCCCATCCTTTTGCCCGATTTTGGGGCGAAAGGGTGGGATAGCACAAACTCCAACCTACCGTTGGTAACCAAGCACGAACCCGGGTGCCCCACATCTCGATTTTGAGATGTGGGAAAGCAGGAACTCCAACTCAACTCTCTCAATCCCGCACGAACCCCGGTAGCAGTCCAACCTCTACAATCTCTGTATGACCGCCGTTCCGTGGACTCTCCGCGCTCTTCGCTACGCCCTCGCCAATGGAACCACAACCCCTTCGCAACTGGCTGAAGCGGCGCTCGCGCGTTCGAACGGAAGTGTCAACCGCAACACGTACCTTTGGCAGGATGCTGCGTGGACCCGCGCGGAAGCAGCTCGCGCCGAGGCCATGCCGCATTCCAGCGGCGGGCCGTTCGGTGATGGCCGCCCTGCCTTGTGGGGCCTGCCCATCTCAGTCAAAGACTGCTTCGACCTCGCCGGCTCGCCGACCACTTGCGGTGTGCGCTTCTATCGCGATCTGAACGGCACAGCCACGCGCGACTCATGGCTGGTGGAGCAACTCCGCTCCGCCGGCGCCTTGATCGTAGGCAAAACCCATCTTCATCCGCTGGCCTACGGAATCACCGGAGAGAATCCGGAATTTGGCGATTGCGTGCAGCCATGCGACTCCAGAGCGCTCACCGGCGGATCTTCGAGCGGCGCAGTCGCGAGCGTGCAGGAGGGTTCGGCGGTGGCCGCCATCGGCACCGACACCGGCGGCTCCGTGCGCGCACCCGCGGCGCTCGGCGGATTGGCCGGATACCGTGCGACCATCGGCCGCGGCGACTGGCGCGGTGGCGCGCACCTGGCCGTCACCTTCGACACCATGGGCTGGCTGTTCCGCGACCTTGAAGATGCACCGTTTCTGGCTGCACCGTACGCCCCTATCCAAAACCAGGAAAGCATTTCATTCAGTCGCTTCGCTTTTCTCGGCGGTAAATTCCTCCACGATTGCGAGCCGGAGGTGATGGAAGGCTTTCGCCGCGTGATCGGCGAACTGCAGGCGCTTGGGCTCGAAGCCCAATCCGTCGATCCCGAGTGGTGGAAGGATTCGGTCGAGATCTTCGCGCCACTGCAGGCATCGGAGGCTGCACTGTTGCATGCGGGCAACTTCGATCGCTGCGAGCCGGCCATTCGCGGCCGCCTGGGCTGGGGCGCAAGCCTTACGCCCAGTGAAGTTGCCTCGTTGCGGCAGCGTCACGCCGATTACCGCGCGCGCATGGATGAGCTCTTCGCCGCGCACCAACTGATTCTACTGCCCTGCACTCCGGTGGCGCGCCTGGCGGCCGGGGCCGATCACAGCCAGACGCGCAGCCGTCTGCTGCGCTACACTGCGCCGTTCAGCCTGGCCGGCGTACCCGCGGTTGCCATCCCCTGCGCCCACGGCGGTATGCAATTGGCTGCTGCGCGCGGTTGCGACGAGCCGCTGCTGGCGCTGGCCGCGCAAATCGGCGCGCGCAGAAATGCTAAGGCGTAGCGCCGGTCTCTAGACCGGCTGTAGCGGGGGTCTCCAGACCCGCGCGGTCGGAGGGGGATTACAAAATCAAAAGGTCAGAGCGTCAGAACGGCTTTTCCGTCAGGAACGGCTCGGGCTTCATGCTCCCATCGCGCTGCTTTACCAGCATCTGCACCTTGCCCTCGGCCGTTTCCAGTTCCTGCTTGCAGGCGGCCGACAGGTTCACGCCCTCTTCGAAGAGCTTGAGCGAATCCTCGAGCGCCAGATCGCCCTTCTCTAGTTGTTCGACGATGCTTTCGAGCTTCTTGAGCGATTCTTCAAAGGATGGCATGGCGTTCACCTCTTGCTTTTATTTCCCCTGCGGCAGTGCCCCGGCAATCACCTCGGCCGCAACGTCGTAGTTGCCGTACGGCGCGCTCACCTGTACGCCCTGCACGTACGGACGCACCGCCTCCACCATCTCGCGGGCAATCTGGATCCCCTCTGCGCGCGCAGCCTCGGGCGTATCCGCCTGCGCCATGCGCAGCATGATCTCCTCCGGCATGGCGATGCGCAGGTCATTCTTCATGTATTCGGCGTTGCGCAAACTAGTGAGCGGCCAGATGCCGGCGATGATCGGAATGCGATGGTCCTTTACCCGTTCCAGAAACTCTTCCAGCAGTCGCAGATCGAAGACCGCCTGCGTGATGGCGTACTCCGCCCCCGCCTCTACTTTGTAGGCAAACCGCCGCAGCTCGTTCTCAATTTCGGGCACGCCGGGATTGGCAGCCACGCCGATGGTAAAGTTCGTGCTCGCGTTAATGGAATTCGATCCGATGTCGAGTCCGTGATTCAGCCGGTTGGCGATGTTTACCAAACCGATGGAATCCACGTCAAAGACTTGAGATGCATCAGGATAATCCCCCTGCTTGGGCGGTTCGCCGGTAACGCATAGAATGTTGCGCAAACCGATGGACGACGCTCCCAGCAGATCCGACTGGATCGAAAGCAGATTCCGGTCGCGGCAGGTGTAATGCAGAATCGTCTCCATCCCGGCGTGCTGCTGAATCTGGATGCAGAGACTTTGCCCGCTCATGCGCGCCGAGGCCTGAGCCGCGTCGTATACGTCCACAGCGTCGACGCCCAGCCGCGCCAGCAGTTGCGCGCCTTCAATTTCTTTGGAGCAATCGATGCCCCGCGGCGGCACGAACTCCACCAGCTTGATGAACTTTCCCTCGGCGAGCAGTGCGCCCAGCCGCGAACGCTGTCCCAGGGTTGCCGGGGGCGTCTCCTTGCTCACTTCCGGCGCCGCGCCCGTTACCGTTACGTGCGTTTGCTCGTCCATGGCCCGGATGGCCGAACGCATGGCGCGAATGTGATTCGGGGTGGTGCCGCAGCACCCACCCAAAATCTGCACTCCAGCGGCAACGGCCTTGCGCGCAAAGCTGGCCATATACTCGGGCGAGCAGAGATAGACATTGCGGCCATCAACAGCCCGCGGCACACCCGCATTGGGCATGGCCGCCAGTGGCAAGGCCGTCGCCGCGCGCATAGCCTCCGCAGCCGTCAGAACCGTCGCGGGTCCGGTGGAGCAGTTCACGCCCACGGCGTCTGCGCCCCACTCGGTGAGCAAAGCCGCTGCCTGCGCGGGCGAAGCGCCATCCAGGCACTCGCTTTCATCGTCCACCGTGACCATCACCAGCACAGGCAAATGCGGAGCCACTGCCTTCGCGGCTTCCAGCGCCTCATGCGCCTCGTTCAGGGCCGGCATGGTCTCCACAATCAAAAAGTCCACGCCGTTTTGGGCCAGGATGCCGATCTGCTCGGCAAACGCCGCGCGCGCTTCGTCCAAACCGGTTTTGCCCAGCGGCTCCAGGCGCACACCCAGCGGCCCGACCGAGCCGGCAACCCACGCGGCAATTTCCGCATTGCCCGCCTGCTTCTCTTTCAGCCGCTCCACCGCTTGCCGCGCCAGGCGCACACCCGCGGCGTTGATCTCGGCCATCTTTCCCGCCAACCCATGACGCGCCAGCCGGAAACGGTTGGCCCCGAAGGTATTGGTTTCAAGAATCTCCGCACCCGCCTGCAAATACTCTTCATGCACGCCAAGGATCAGGTTGGGGTCCGAAAGATTCATCTCGTCGTAGCAGCGATTGACGAAGATGCCGCGCGCGTAGAGCACAGTGCCCATAGCGCCGTCGGCAAGCACGGGGCGGTCGGCAAAAAGCTCGGAAAAGCGGGTCATTCTGTTGTCATGCTACCGCATTGCCGGCGGAATTGTATGCAACCTCATCGCGGTTCCTGCCAGACTTCAGCGCGGCTTGCCGCCTCCTTCCTGGCCACGCTCGCCCCTGTTTCCAAGGCGGGAATAGGACGCGGAGGCAACTCTCTTGCCAGGGCCGCTCCCGGGCCGCGAGGAACCGGGTGGCTTTGTTATACTTCGGGAGTCATAACCTGCGTGGAAATCTGTTTCGGCCACTGTAATTTGAACGATTTCCGTGTGCACGCATTGCTATTTCTACGTCGCGGCGGCGGATTGCGCCGCTCCATCAATCGAGGGTTGGGATTTTGAAGAAGAAGAGCCTTTGGATCAGTGCCAGTGCAGCTTTGGCAGCAGCCGTCGCGCTGGCGGGTTGCGGCAGCACCTACTATTTTGACGGCCGCGTGCTACCGCCCAGCGGGCTGGTGAACCGCGTCGTCATCGCCATCCAGAACCCCGGCGTCCTGTCCAAAGGGGCGCTTCAGATTGTCAACGCCTACTACGACGAGCGCAGCGGTTACAACGGTACGCCGGGCTCATTTTCCGTTGCTGGATTCGGCGGCGCGCTGCCCATCACCATTCAAAACATGCCCGAAGAGCAATATGGCGCTGTGTACGGCGCAGGCGATGGAAGCCTCACTCTCGCCGACTACGCAGGAGAAAAGACCTCGGGCACCGTAAGCGGCCTCCCGGGTCTCTCTTCCAGCATCTTCATTACCCGGAACAAGGCCTTCGTCTTTGCCGTCAGCCAATCGACGCATCAGTTCACCATCGTGAATCAAGCCCAGGGCAGTTCCATCGGTCTGGCGCTTTCCAATGTATTTCGCGTAAGCGTCAATCCCGGCGGATCGGTCGCTCTGGCCTTTGTGCAGAACTCCCCATACGTCTATTACCTGCGCCAACTCACCGCCGCGCAAACGGTCAACTTTTCCGGCGGTCCGTCCACGTGGCCCAAGGCCGCAGTCAACTGCGAGCCGCAGAATGCCCCCTATTGGTGCCTGTTTCAGATGCAGAGCCCCGATAACGTGGACGCGACAGGCAACTATTATGGCGCACCGCTCACCTTCGATCACCCGATCAAGGCTGTCTTTTCGTCCGACGGCAGCACGGCATACATCCTGAGCTGCGGGCCGGAGTGCGGAGGCACCACCGCGGCCTACACGCGGGTTCCCGTAGCGCCCATGATCTTTTTACAGGGCCAGTCGTCCGGGCTTCTGCCCACCACCAGCGCTCTCGCCAGCACCACGGTTCCCATTCCCGGCGGGGCGAGCAATGCACTGGTCAATTCCTCCATCATGTACGTGGTGGGCCAAAAGCCGCAGCTGATCAACGGACAAACGCTCTTCGGCGGCAATCTGACCGTGGTCAATCTGGCAAACAACACCATCGCGAGCAGCACTGCGATCAGCGACGGGCAGCCCGGCGCCATGAGCCGCATCCTCCAGGCCGATGACAACACTCTGTGGATCGCGATGACCGGATGTACGACCGGTGTGCGCTACGCGACCAATCCCATCAGTGGCTACGGTTGCCTGACGATGTACAACACCTCTACCAACAAAGTGACGCTGATTGAACCGTACATCGGCGATGCCACCGGCATTGCCGCGGTTACGGGCCTGCACAAGCTTTACGCGGCTGAAGGCGGGCAGGTGTACATTTATTCAACCGTCGATGGCTCGTCGATCAACAATGAGTTCGTGACCGTGTCGGGCACTGCGTACGACGTGGCCTACATCGACGCCATCACCGACGCCAACAACACCGTCTACTAATTCCGATGCCCACTGAGGCCATCGACTTCCGCGCCGACGTCCTGGCCATCGCCGCACATCGCGACGACGTGGAGCAGACTTGCGGTGGCACGTTGCTGCGCATGGCGGCGCGCGGCCTGCGCACCGCCATCCTCGATTTAACCCAGGGCGAGGCCGGAACTCGCGGCACCGCTCAGGAGCGCGCCAGCGAGGCCGAAGAAGCCGCACGCATCTTGGGCGTTGGCTGGCGGCGGGCGCTCACTCTGCCCGATGGCGCCATCGAGAATACTGTTGAAAATCGCGTTGCCGTGGCTCGCGTTCTTCGCCTGCTTCGTCCCCGAGTGGTCATTCTTCCCTACTGGCAGGCTCGCCATCCCGATCACGCCGTGACCGGAACGCTTGGCTACGACGCCTGCTTTCGCGCGGGCATCAAGAAGGTTGACACCGGTGCGGAGCCGCATCGGCCCTTCAAAATTGTCTACGCCAGCCTTTATGCCGACGTGCGCCCCAGCTTCGTCGTCAACATCACGCCGTTTATCGAGCAGCGCCATCAGGCGTTGATGGCCTACCAATCGCAGTATGCGAATCAATCCGCCGGCAGCGGCCTCTTCGTCCCCGAGGAGGAGATTCGCGAGCGCACCTTCGCCGAGGCGCGTCACTACGGCCTGCTGGCCGGTGTGCGTTACGGCGAACCCTTTGTCCAAAAGGAAGTCGGCCTGGTGGACGATCTCACCCTGTTGCCCGTCCAGTCCATCTAGAATGGACGGCGGCCTTCTTCGAGAGGAAGTCCGCACCGAATCATGAAAACGAAAGTCAGTCGCCGCCAATTCCTTGCTACTACCGCATTGTCTCTTGCCGCCACGCGCCTTTGTGCCCAGAACCGAAAACAGATCCAAGCCAATCTCGTCATTCCAGCCGAGGCCGCGGGCCCGCACATGCCCGCCGATTTTGTCGGTCTCTCCTATGAAGTGAAACAGCTTGAAGATCCGGCCTTCTTCTCTCGAAAGAACGCCGCGTTGATTCGCGCGTTCCAAGCAGTTTCCTCACGAGGCGTCTTGCGCCTGGGTGGCAACACCGGCGAATTCGGCTGGTGGAAACCCACTCCCGATTCTCCCGAGCCTGAGCACCCCCGCACGCGCGAGGTAGTGGGCGAGCCCAAGGCTCAGTATTATGCGGTGACACCCGAGGCCGTTCGCAACCTGGCGGCCTTTCTCGAAGAGACCGGCTGGACTTGCCTTTACGGCATCAACATGGGAACGAACACTCCCGCCCGCGCCGCCGAAGAAGCGGAATTCGCCGCCAAAGCCCTTGGACCGCGTCTCGAATACTTTCAGATCGGGAATGAAGTTGACTTGTTTGGCCGCCACTTGCGCGACCCTCAAACCTGGTCCGCCAAGACTTACCTCACCGAGTGGCTCGCACTCGCACGCGCCGTCGCTGCCCGCGTCCCGCAGGCCAGCTTCGGCATACCTGACATCAACTCCGATCTGTCCTGGCTGCCGCAAATCGCTAACGCGTGGGGTTCCGTTGAGAACCCTCCGCACGTCACGACGCTTACGCACCATTACTATTTAGGCGGTCCGCCATCGAATCCCGAAGTCAATATCCCCAACATGCTCAAGCCCGCATCCATGGTCAAGGCCCAGGGCATGGCGGACACGGCAACAGCATCCGCCAAGAAGATGGGCATCCGCGTTCGAATGACCGAAGGCAACACCTGTTATCGCGGGGGCAAGCCCGGAGTTTCCGACGTGTTCGCTGCAGCTCTTTGGGCCGCCGATTATTCGCTCCTCCTCGCCGCCAACAACTATTCCGGCATCAATCTGCATGGCGGCACCGCGCCGATTATCGCGAGCGGCCTTGGCGGAGTCATGTTCGGCGACGAAGTTCTCAAAGACCAGGGCGCGACGCCGGAGCAGATTGCAACGCACCCGCATCCGTACTACGCGCCAATCGCATCGTTCGGCTCGGACTACGTCCTGGAACCGGTCGCTTACGGCCTCAAGTTCGCTGGTTCGATGAGTGGCGGCGTCTTCGTCAAGGCCGACCTCTCCTCGCAGCTTCAGGCCGCCGGAATCAATGCTACCGCCTATGCCGCAATGCTTAAGGGCGGACAAACATCTGTCATCGTATTGAACAAGGACATGGAAAACGATCTTGCTCTGCGCCTGGACTTTGGCGCTGCCAAATCGGAGGTCGTGGAGATCGAGTCGTTGCATGCACCGTCAGTCGAGAGCCGTGAAGCTCATATCACCCGAGCGGCGAAGTCGGGCCGGCTCGAGAGCGGAAAGTACACCGCACTCGTTCCCAAGGCTTCCGGCCTTCGTCTCACGGCCGGTTGATCTCAAAAAATGCCGTAAACTGGCAGTCTGTCTATGACGCAGACTTGGAACCCAGAAACCTACAGCCGCAACGCGGCATTCGTTCCCCAGCTTGGTAGCGGCGCGCTGGAGTGGCTCGACCCGCAAGCCGGCGAGCGCATCCTCGACCTCGGTTGCGGTGACGGCCAACTGACGGAACGCATCGTTGCTGCAGGAGCGAACGTGACCGGCATCGACGCCTCGCCAAACATGATCGCCGCGGCGCGCGCGCGTGGCATCGCCGCCGAGGAAGGCTCTGCAGAGTCGTTGCCCTGCGCGGATCATTCCTTCGATGCCGTGTTTTCGAATGCGGTGTTGCATTGGGTGCGAGGACAGGACGCGATGATGAGCGAAGTGCGCCGCGTGCTGCGCCCCGGCGGGCGTTTTGTCGCCGAGATGGGCGGCCTCGGCAATATCGCCGCCATCCGCGTCGCCTTCGCTGCCGTGCTTGCGCGCCTCGGCCACGCGTCTCTTGGCGAACGCGGCAACTACTATCCCACTCCCGAGGCGTACGCGCGGCGTCTCACGTCTCATGGCTTCACGGTCGCGCGCATGATTCTTTTTCCGCGCCTCACTCCGCTCGGCGCAGGCGGCATGACTGCCTGGCTGAACACGTTTTGCCGCGGCGCGCTCGATGCTCTGCCCGAGGATCTCCGCGAAACCGCCGTCGCGGAAACCGTGGCTCTGCTCGCGCCGGCCTTGTGCGACGAAGAAGGCCAATGGACAGCGGATTATGTGCGACTGCGCTTCATCGCAACAGTCTGATTCCGGCACGCGCTTGTCATCTTTCATTCGTGAACTAAGTTCCCGTCTAACTTCCCACGAACCGCCTCAATACTTCGCTAATTCACTTGCATTTCTTGTTCACTTATGGCAAAGTATCTTCTGCATAGGAGAATGCCCGATGACAATCAAAACGCAAAATTCGGTGCGTAGGCTGGAACCATCCGGCTGCCGGGCGTCGTGTCTCTTTCATTCGTAACCCTCTGCGGTCAGCATCCTGCGCATCCCGTATGAACATTGGTTCTTCCCGAGTGGCGTAGAAGTCAGCTTCATCGTCTGTTCAACGCCACGCTGTCTTCGTCTGTTCCCTCGGGGAAATCGGACTACTCATTGTGCGCGGCATTTTCCGCTGGCGTCGTGATAACTCTCGCGGCGTCATGAGGAGATCTTTGTCTCTAACTCGGAACTTAGTAAGTAAGCGAAACATTCGCCCAAAACCAGAAAACAGAGCCGGTGGCGTAGGCTGCGGTTACTTCGCCACTTAAGCCGGAGACGCGGGTTCGATGCCCGCCCGGAGCGCGAGCTCTGGTAGTTCAGTGGCAGAACGCCGAAAAAGTCCGCAACCGTTTGTTCCCCGGCTTGAATTTTCAACCGACGAGACTCTCGTCCACAACCAGGAAAGAACCGGTGGTGTAGGCAGCAGATACTTCGGGAGCGAAGGATGCGGGTTCGAATCCCGCCGCGGTCGTAACCGCGTCGTCTAATGGTAGGACATTCGCTTATGTGCTGTTGCCGTTTGTTCCCCGGTTTTTGCATTGCTGATACATTTGCCCAAAACCAACAAATCGACCGGTGGTGGTCGTAACGGATACTTCGACGCTTCCCTGAGGGAGGCAGGGGGTTCGAATCCCGCCCGGGGCCTTCGGGTCGCGGATGCTCGATCGGCGAGCACCGAGAGCAACACCGTTACATTTGTTCCCCGGTCATAACCTCCGGCAGGTCCGGATTAGAAACGAATGGTCATGAGCAAATTGAAAGTGAAAAATGGTACGCCGGAGGGCAACGTCCATCTCTGCCGCAACTGCAGCAATGGCCAGTTCACCGTCGGCTATCGCGAATCTGAGGTGCTGGTGATCTGCACCAACTCGAGCCCGTCGCTGCGGGTCCCGTTCCCCGTGTATGAATGCACTGGGTTCTGGGACTGCAATCGCCCGGATTATGAGGCGATGACCAAGCTGGCGCTAAACTTCGGTGGGTGCCGCAGAAAGGCCATTGCCGGCTTTCGCGACAGCGGTTTCGCACGCATTTCCGCGGTCGCCGAAAATGAACGCGAGAGTGTAGAGGACGAGGCAGCCATCACTCGCTGACCTCAAACCAAAGCTGGGAAAAATCTGCCGGTGGTGCAGGGCTCGGTTACTTCTGGAGGCACGCAGGTTCGACTCCTGCCGCAAAGCTCTTTTTTCGATGCGTTCCGCGTCCGACAATTCCCCGGCGGGATATATTCTTGGTTCACCACGAAAGGAGGCGCACGATGCGCCTGAACATCTTCAAGCCCAAGCCGCGCCCGCGCACCCATGAGGGAGCCAAGGCCCGCGTCATCACGCCCGAGCAGACTTTGCGCCGCTCGGTCCTCTCCTGCATGTTGTGGGAGGGCGAGTTCTACGAAGATGGCGTGCAGATCGCCGGCCGCATTCACGAGCTGGTGCCGCAGGTCGCAGCCGAGAAGGTCGCCGCGTTGGCCGTCGAGGCCCGCGAGCGCATGAAGCTGCGCCACGCGCCGCTGTTGCTGGTGCGCGAAATGGCGCGCTACGCGACGCATCGCGGCCTTGTCGCCGAGACCCTCGAGCGCGTGATTCAGCGCGCCGACGAGCTGAGCGAGTTTGTCGCCATTTACTGGGCGATGGGCCGCCAGCCCCTCTCGGCGCAGGTGAAGAAGGGCCTGGCGGCTGCGTTCGGCAAGTTCGACGAGTACGCGCTGGCCAAGTACGACCGCGCCGGCGCCGTCCGCCTGCGCGACGTGCTGTTCCTTTGCCATGCGCGTCCCGTTGATGAGGCGCAGGCAGCGCTGTGGAAGCGGCTGGTCGACAACCAGCTGGCCACGCCCGACACCTGGGAGGTTGCTCTCTCGGCTGCCGGACGCGGTGACGGTCCCGAAGGCGATCGCGAAGTTGCTAAGCGCGACGTGTGGGAGCGTTTGCTCACCGACCGCAAGCTCGGAGCCCTGGCTCTCTTGCGCAACCTGCGCAACTTGCGCCAGGCCGGCGTGAGCGAAGATCTGGTGCTGGCTGCGCTCGCGGCCATGAAGACGGACCGCGTTCTGCCCTTCCGTTTTCTGGCTGCCGCGCGCAGCGCGCCCCAGTGGGAGCAGCCGCTCGAGTTCGCAATGTTCCGCGCCCTCGAGAGCCGCACCGCACGCTTGCCCGGGCACACCGTACTGCTGGTCAACGTCTCCGGCTCCATGGAAGCGCCGCTCTCAAGCCGTTCGGAGATGCGGCGTACCGATGCTGCCTACGGACTGGCCATCTTGCTGCGCGAGATCGCGGAGAAGGCAACGATCTACACCTTCTCGGATCAGGCGAAGCTGGTGGCGCCGCGGCGCGGCATGGCCTTGCGCGACGCTCTCGAAGTGAGCCAGCCGCATTCGGGCACAAACCTCGGCCACGCGTTGACCCACGTTGAGACGGAAAGCCGCTCGGGCTACGACCGGCTCATCGTGATCACCGATGAGCAGTCGCACGACAGCGTGCCTGCGCCGCGCGGCAAGGGCTACGTGATCAACGTGGCCTCCAGCCGCAACGGTGTTGGTTACGGCGCGTGGAACCACATCGACGGCTGGAGCGAAGCGGTGGTTGATTACATTGCCGAGCTTGAGACGGCGAAGGCAGAGTGATCCCGTCCGCCAACCTCACAAACAACATCGGGGAGCAGCCCATTTCAGGCCGCTCCCCGATTTTTTTGCGCTGGCGTCGCTAGTCGGCAGCCAGCAGCTTGGTGCGGAACAACAGCCCTGCCGCCGCGCCACCCGCGCTGGGAAACAACAGGAACAGCCACACCTGGCTAAGCGCATGGCTACCGGCAAACAGCGCCGGCCCCAGGCTACGCGCCGGATTCACGCTCACGCCCGTAATATGGATGCCGAAAAGATGGATTGCGACCAGCGTAATGCCGATCGCCAATCCGGCAAAACCCGCGGGCGCGCTTTTCTGTGTCGAGCCCAGAACCACAATCACGAAAATCAAGGTGGCGAAAAATTCAAACAGCATGGCCGATGCCGAGTTGTATCCGCCCTGGTAGCCGGGCCCCCAACCGTCCTGCCCCAATCCGTTGGCCGCGAGGTTATACCCCGCAGTACCGACGGCAATCACCAGCAGCGACCAGGCCGCAAGAATCGCGCCCGCGCATTGCGCTACCCAGTAGCCGATCATGTCCTTGAGGCTCATCCGTCGCGCCAGCCACACTCCCAGGCTTACCGCAGGATTGATGTGACAACCGGAGATGGGGCCGATCCCGTAGGCCGCGCCGATGAGCGCCAGTCCGAATGCGAGCGCAATGCCTACAATGCCAACGGTGCCGCCCGCAATGACCGCGGTTCCACAACCAAAGAGCACCAGAATGAAGGTGCCCACAAGTTCCGCGAAGTATTTCTTCATGCTTCCTCCTCGGTGATGTGAAAAAACGTTAGGGGATTCAAGACCCTGCAACGCCGTCCGCGCCCTGGGGCCGTACTGCATCGTGCGTGCGCCAAAGTGCGAACGCAGTCTTGCAGAACCACGTTGGCACAGTCAAGAAAAAATCTGGCCTTCCCTCTGCGCCGTACCGTGGAAAGCTCGGGTCTCCCCGCGCTTTTCTTTCATTGCAATCAACTTCTCAGCAATCCATGGCAGTCTCGTGCTCCCTTCTCATTGTGCTAAGGTTCAAGCGTGAGCGTTGGCGCGCCAGGCAAAGCCGAAAGAAAGAGCGCAAAGCCGCGGCTTTTGCCGGGTTTGGCGGTCAAGGACGGGCTGATCCGCCACCCCTTCGACCTCGAGTTTGGCGTGCGCACCAGCGGGCTCGTCGCCGGCCGCCATCTCCACGCCGGGCACCGGCACGATCGGCACGTGACGGCCTACTACGCAGTTGCGCCTTCGGTCTTTCAAGCGATTCTGGTGCGCTGGCGGCGATGCCGGCCTCTCGCGCCCATTGATACCTACACATTTGTCGATCTCGGCGCAGGCATGGGCCGCGCGTTGTTGCTGGCCGCGGCATATCCCTTTCGCGCCGTCGTCGGCGTCGAATTGCACCCAACACTGGCGCGGATCGCGCGCAGAAATCTTGCGCTGTGGCGCGCCGCCGGCCGTACCCGTGTGCCCATGCGCATGCATTGCCGCGACGCCGTCGATTTCCCGCTTCCGCCTGGGCCGTGCCTGGTTTTTCTTTTCAATCCTTTTGGCGCGCCCGTGCTGCAGCGGCTGTTGAAGGCGTGGAAACAAAAATCTGCCGCGCACGCCGGTCAACTGGATATTCTGTACGTCAATGACGAGCAGAAGAACGTGCTCGCTTGTGAACCCGGATTTGAGCGTCTCTTTCGCGGCCAGATCCGCCGCTCGCACGCCGACGCCGTCACTGATCGCACCATCCTCACGCAGCAGCCCGGCGGCGAATACGCAGCACCAGGTTGGGAAGACTGCTCGATCTACCGCTGGAATGGCACGGAGACTGCATGACAGAACCGCATCTGATCCTGGGAATCGGCGAACTGCTGTGGGACATTGTGCCCGACGGCATGCGGCTGGGCGGTGCGCCGGCCAACTTCGCCGTGATGGCGGGCCGACTCGGCAATCATGCCGCAATCCTGAGCCGCATGGGCCGTGACGACCTAGGCCGCCAAGCCATCGAACGCCTCGAACCAATGCCCGTGGACACCAGCTTCCTTCAAGTGGATCCGCTCCACGAAACCGGCCGCGTCACGGTAAGTCTTGCCGACGGCGACCCGCACTACACCATTCACGAGCCGGCGGCGTGGGATTTTCTCGATCTCTCGGACAAGTGGGTGCAACTCGTTGAGCGCGCCGACGCCATCTGCTTCGGTTCGCTGGCGCAGCGCAGCCAGCAGGCGCGGCAAACCATTCAAACGCTCGCTGCGGAGACCTCTTCCACCTGCATACGCGTCTTCGACGTGAACCTGCGCGCACCCTTCTACTCGGCTGAAGTGGTGCGCGAGTCGCTGGAACTGGCCACTGTGGTCAAGATGAACGACGCGGAGGCGCCGCTCGTGCTGGACCTGCTCGGCCTGGCCGTCGCAGAAGCGCCAGGCCCTGTCGAGACGCTATCGACCTCGGAGTATTTGCGCGCAGCAGCAGAGCGCCTGCTCGCCGAGTTCCCCTCCTTGCAACTGGTTGCGGCCACGCGCGGCGGCCGCGGCAGTCTCTTGGTCACGCGCGACGAGTGGGACGAGCATCCCGGGTTTCCGGTAAAAGTTGCCGACGGCATCGGCGCGGGCGACGCGTTCACGGCGGCCATGACGCACTACCTGCTGCACGGAGCCAGCCTGGCCACTCTCAACGAAGCCGGAAACCGCTGGGGCGGCTGGATGGCTTCACAATCAGGCGCCATGCCCGCCTTGCCCGACGCCATACGTGGCGCAATTACGCTCGCCATCGAGCAAACGGCAAATTAGATGCCAGTAGCCCCATGTAGCGCCGGTCTCCTGACCGGCTGTCGTGTGGGCGTCCACGCCCGCACCGATTCGCCCACAAACCCATTCTCGCAGTCAGGGCAACTGGCTATCCGCTATTGGCTGTTGGCTATCAGTAAGCGTTTTCCAGATTGTCAATCACTCCGCTCCCGCAGTACGATGGCGGGGTCATGATCAAGCCCTCCGCAGTCGTCGCAATTCTCGCCGCACTCGTGTTGCCCTTGAGCCTGTCCTCCCAGGCGCCCTCCTTCACCGTTCAGGCCGACCACCCCACCGCTACCGTGAGCCCCACCCTCTACGGCCTCATGACCGAGGAGATCAACTACTCCTACGACGGAGGAATCTACGGTGAATTGGTGCGTGATCGCGCCCTTGGCCGAGGCTTCGGCTCCCTCAGCCACTGGCCCATGGTGGCGCGCGGCAACGCGGTCGTGAATGTTTCGTCCGATGAGACCACCGGCCCCAGCGCCACGCTCACCCGCAGCCTCAAGGTCACCGTCTCCGCAGCCACTCCGGACTCGCCCGCAGGAGTCGAGAACGACGGCTATTGGGGCATCCCCGTGCGCCCGCACACCGTGTACACCGGATCGTTCTACGCCAAGATCGATGCACCGGGCATTCCCGTCACCGTGAGTTTGCAAAACGATCAGACCGGCATCGTCGCGGCCTCGGTCAAAGTCACAGGCCTCACCGGCGCATGGAAGCAATACACCTACACGCTCAAAACCGGCGACGTGCCGGTCTCATCGAACAACCATCTCATTCTCACCATCGCGCAACCGGCCACGGTGTGGTTCAACCTGATCTCGCTCTTCCCACCCACCTATCATGCGCGGCCCAGCGGCAATCGTACCGACATCATGGAAAAGCTGGCTGCCATGCAGCCGAAATTCCTGCGCCTGCCCGGCGGCAATTATCTTGAGGGCGACCACATCGCCGACCGCTTCGATTGGAAGAAGACCATCGGCCCGTGGACCGACCGCCCCACGCACCAGAGCCCCTGGCGGTATCGCTCCTCCGACGGCATGGGCCTGCTGGAGTTTCTGGAGTGGTGCGAGGATCTGAAGATGGAGCCTGTCCTCGCGGTGTATGCCGGCTACTCTCTCGCACAGGACCACGTCGATCCTGGCCCCGCGCTGGAGCCCTACGTCCAGGACGCGCTCGACGAGATTGAGTACGTGACCGGCGGCGCCGACACCAAGTGGGGCGCTGAACGCATCAAAGACGGTCACCCGGCCCCGTTCCCTTTGCATTACATCGAGGTGGGCAACGAGGACCAGTTCGACCGCTCGCACTCGTATGACGGCCGCTTTGCGCAGTTCTACAACGCCATCAAGCAGCGCTACCCAAAACTGCAGATCATCGCCACTACGCATGTAAAGAGCGTCACGCCTGATGTGCTTGATGAGCATTTCTACATGTCAGCCGGGGAATCTTTCTCACAGGCGCACCACTATGACGCCTATGACCGCAAAGGCCCAAAGGTTTTTGTGGGCGAGTGGGCCACGCGCGAAGGCGACCCCACGCCCAACCTCGAAGCCGCCCTTGCCGACGCGGCCTGGCTCACGGGTCTCGAACGCAATAGCGATCTGATTATCATGTCCAGCTATGCGCCGCTCTTCGTCAACGTGAATCCGGGCGGCATGCAGTGGGCTCCCGATCTCATCGGCTACGACGCGCTCACGAGCTACGGCTCGCCCAGCTACTGGACGCAGGAGATGTTCTCAACGCATCTCGGAACCGAGGTCGTCGCGAGCACGCTCGACCACGCGCCCGCGCGCGTCTACGCATCCGTCACGCGTGACAGCAAAAAGCACAAGCTCTTTGTGAAAGTGGTCAACGCAACCTCGACCGCCCAGCCGCTTGCTATTACTCTCACTGGCGTCACCAAACTAGCTCCGCAAGCCACGCTCACCACCATAAGCGGCAAAACACCCAACGCCACCAACAGCATCACGCATCCCGATGCCATTGTGCCGGCAGCGCGCAAAGTGCCCGTCGCCGGACCCAAATTCACCGAGACGTTCCCGCCGTATTCGGTGAATGTGCTGGAGTTGAGCTACTAGAATCCTTTGCCGGAATTTCCGGCAGCCGAGAGACTCTCATCACAGGCCCACCTTGCGGGTCTGTGGCATCGTGCCGGAAAATTCGGTGGATAAATTGTTTTCAACTGTAACCCCCAGGGTGTATAAATCTCTGGCGCGCCGCAGCCGGATGAAGATCTCATCCAAAAGCCTGTCGCACGCAGTGCCCAAAGGAGCTCATCTTCATGCTGCGCAGACTTCTCCCTGCCCTTGCCTGTCTTGCCCTCGCACCAGCCCTTCCCATCGCCGCCCAAACTACGCAGACCGCCCCGCCGAAGACCTGGGTCAACAAGGACACCGGTCATCGCGTCTGGCGGCTCACCGATGAGCCCAACTCCGGCGGTTTCTACTTCAACGTGAATGGCTACACCCCCGACCACAAGACCATGATCTACACCGCGCCCGACGGCATCCATGCCATGGACATGGAGAGCATGAAGACGCGTCTGCTGGTTCCCAATCCGCCGCGCCCCGCCGACGCACCCCCGGGGCCGGGTGCCTTCTTCCGCTTTGGCGTCCACGCGCTCGTGGCAGGATTCAAAACCAACAGCGTCTTCTACACCCAGACGGATCCCAAGACAAATGTCACTTCCGTCTACAAGGCCGACGTGTATACCGGCGCGATTCGCAAGCTCATCGACTTGCCCGCGCGGCACATGATCGTCTGCATCAATGCTGATGAAACCCTCGCCGCCGGCACGTTTGATGAAAGCAACCGGCCCGACCAGCAGTACGGGCAAAACGGGCCGCCGCGCCCTCCATCGTCTACGGGAGGCGGCGACAATCGCGTAGCCAGCCCGGAGCAGGGACCGCACTATCAGCCGCTCGACAAGGGCCAAATGATGGAGCGGCGTCTCGCCGCGCATCTGCCGCTGCAGCTTTTCACCATCCGTCTTGAGCCCGGCCCCAACGGCGAAATGCCCGGCGACATCAAAGTTCTGCTGCACTCCACCGATTGGATCAACCACCTGCTGTTTTCGCCCGCCGATCCCGAACTGCTGATGTATTGCCACGAAGGCCCATGGCAAAAGGTCGACCGCATCTGGATGATCCACACCGACGGCACGCACAACACGCTCATCCACAAGCGCACCATGGCGGACGAGATTGCGGGCCATGAATTCTGGGGGCTCGACGGCGAAACCATCTGGTACGACTGGCAATACCCCAAGGGCGAGGTCTTTTATCTGGCCAGCTACGACCTCAAGACCGGCAAACGCACCGCGTTTCATATGGAGCGCGACGACTGGGGCATCCACTTCAATCTGACCAAGGACCTCGACATCTTCTGCGACGACGGTGGCGATCCGGGACAGGTGGCGCGCGCCAAGAATGGCGAGTGGATCGAACTCCTTCACCCACACATGCTGACGGTCACTGCGGATACGCTCAACGGCCCGGATTTCTGGCAGCCCGGCGTCTTCCACGCCGAGCACCTCGTCAACATGTCGCACCACAACTATCGCGAGGAGCCCAACGTGCGCTTCTCGCCCGATAAAAAGCTCGTCATCTTTACCAGCAATATGTTTGGACCGAGCTACGTCTTCGGCGTCGAGGTCGCAAAGGCTGATCCATCGGCCACGGATGTGCAATTCACGCCCGACCTGGCGCGTCAATTCAACCCCGTAGATCCCAAGCCGACGCATTGAGTGCCGCGTCGTGACGGCCGCGTCCCCTTGTAGCGCCGGTCTCCAGACCGGCTGTAGTGCGGGCCTTCCGGCCCGCACACCTTCTCTGTTTCACCCTACGTAGTCGCGCGCGCAGCCACCAGCGCGCAAATGAATTCCGGCGTCGAGCCGCAACAACCGCCAACAAACGATGCGCCGGCGTCGCGTAGCGCGCTAAAGAACGAAGCAAAATACTCAGCCGTTGTTGCGTAGTGAATCGCTTCGCCTTCCATCACCGGCAAGCCCGCGTTGGGCTTGATCCAGACGGGCAAGTCGCACGCCGCGCGCAGGCGCTCACAAATCGGCGCCGCGAATTCCACACCCACGCCGCAGTTGGCTCCTACGCCGTCCGCGCCCGCGTCAACCATTGCGGCGGCAACCACTTCGGGCGTCGTGCCCATCATGGTCCGATCCTTATTCTTTCCCGAGTCAAACGCAAAAGACGCGATCACCGGCAGCCCGGTCGTCTTTGCCGCTTGCACCGCCAGCCGCGCCTCTTCCGGATCGCTCATGGTTTCAATCAGCAGCGCATCCGCTCCGGCGGCTGCCAACGACTGCGCCTGCGCGGAAAATGCCGCGATCAATTGCTCGGCACTCACTTCACCGGACAGCAGCATCTTGCCCGCCGGTCCGATGGATGCGAAGACCAGCGCCTGCGAGCCCGCGGCCTTCTTCGAAAGCTCCACGGCGGCGCGATTGATCGCTTCAAGATCGGCTGCGGAGCTTGAGCGCATGGCAATCGCATTGGCACGGAAGCTGTTGGTCAGGATCACCTGGCTACCCGCTTCCACGTACGCGCGCGCCACAGCTTCCACTTGTTCGGGATGCGATAGGTTCCATGTATCAGGGATGGTTCCAACGGGCAATCCCCGTGCCTGCAATTGCGTTCCCCACGCGCCATCACTGATCAGGACACCGTTTACCAACCATTTTTCGAGACCGTTCTTTGGGCCTTGCACGTCGTACTCCGTTCTTACCCTAGGGATACAGCTTCGCCGGCGCAATCTCCGGCTCCGTCTCTCCGGCCTGCGCCATCAACTCCTTCAATTCCTCGCGCAGTTCATCCGCAGTCGCACGGTATTCTTTTCTGCCGGCCAGGTTCACCAGTTCGTGCGGATCGTTGCGTTGATCGTAGAGTTGGTACTCATGATAGTTGGTGCTGGTGGGTTTGTCCGTCGCGCCGGTCGGGTCTGCGATGCAATACGTCCAATCCTTTGTCCGGATAGCGCGCCCCGTCATTGACTCGCTGATTTGAATCAGTTCGCGGTTCGGCCACTCGGTCCGCGCTTTCGCATCCCGCAGCAACGGCAAAATGCTTCTTCCCTTCATTGAAGCAGGCGCCGGCACGCCCGCCGTATCCAGCAGCGTCGGCGCAATGTGAATGATTCCCACAATCTCCTGAATCTGCCGCGCATTGTCGAGCCCCGGCCCTTCGATGAGCAGCGGTACGCGCAAGCTGCTGTTGTGCGTGCTGCGTTTGTATTCCTGGTTGCGCGTCATAAAGTGGCATCCGTGGTCGCTCATGAATACGAAGATCGTATTTTCGCTCAGGCCTTCTTCTTCCAGCACCTTGCGCACGCGGCCCACGGAAGCATCGATGCTTTCGCATGCGCCGTAGTAGTCCGGCAACTGTTTATGCCAGTCGCCGGAAAAGGTGCGCAGGTCCGCAGGGACAAAAGCATCAATGAATCGCTCCGCCGAACCCTTCGGTCCGACCATGCGCCCCAGATCGTTCTGCTGGTGCGGCTCCAGTTGCGAAATCATCAGCAGAAACGGCTTTTCTTGCTTCTGCCGCAGAAACTTCTCCGCGCGGTCGGTAATGAATTCCACGCGGTACTCATCCTTAAACGTGATGGGATTGCCGTCGCGATCCCAGATGGTCCCTTCATACGGATGGCTGGAGTGCTCAAGCGCATTCGCTGCTTCCCACACATCTGCGAAACCACCGCGATGCTCGGGTTTCACCGCTCCCGGTCCGCCGCCTTCAGCCTCCGAGCCGGGCGCCATGTGCCATTTGCCAATGTAATTCGCCGTGTATCCGGCCTTCCGCAACTCGGTCGCCAGCGTCGGCAGATCCTGCCGGAGCCCCTGCCCGTTCCGCCATACGCCCGTCTCGGTTGCATAGCGGCCCGTGATCAGCACCGACCGCGATGGCGCGCATACCGGCTGATTCGTCACAGCGCAGGTAAAATTCGTGCCGCTCGCAGCCAACGTGTCCAGGTTCGGCGTATGCGTGGAACTGTTCAGCCCATTCGCGCCCACAAAATCCCAGCGAAACTGGTCGGAGTGATAGATGACGATGTTCGGCTGTTTCCGCGCCCCCGGCTCGTTTCCCTGCCCCACGTGCGGCTCGGCATGCGCCATGGCCGCCGTCACGCCGGCCTGTGCGGCCGCGGCTGCCGTGCCCAGAAGAAATCGACGCCGGTTCACTGGATTCATTGCGATGTTCCGTCTCCCTGATCTTCCCTTGCCGCTCAACTCTGCGCGGCGTCCTCGCCAACACCGCGCCAGTATACATGCTGCAACTTGCTTCCAGTCGGCGCGCAACTCGCGTAAAGTAAAGTATCGTGATTATCGATCTGGCCAGGCGCGCGCACGATCACAACTGGGGGATGGATCCCATCACCCGTTCCCTGCTCGACACGGATTTCTACAAACTTCTCATGCTCCAGTTCATCTGGAAGCATTTTCCCAATACTCGCGCCACGTTCACGCTCATCAACCGCACGACTTCGGTGCGCCTGGGCGAGATGGTCGGCGTGGCCCAACTCCGCGAACAACTTGAAGTCACGCGCAAGCTGCGTTTCCGCAAGTCGGAGCTGGTCTGGCTCGCGGGCAACAGCTTCTTTGGCCGCCGCGGCATCTTCGAGCCGGCCTTCCTCGATTGGCTGGAGAACGATTTCCGCTTCTCCGATTACGAACTTTCTGTGCGCGACGGACAACTGCATCTTCGCTTCGAGGGGCTGTGGTCGGGAACATCGATGTGGGAGATTTACGCACTCGCCCAGATCGGCGAATTGAAGACGCGCGCCGCGCTCAAGCATTTGAGCGAGCTGGAGCTCGATATTCTTTACGCGCGCGCGAAAACCCGGCTCTGGGAAAAGCTGGAGCGTCTGCGCGGCGTCCCCAATCTGAGCATCAGCGACTTCGGCACACGCCGCAGGCACAGCTTTCTCTGGCATGAATACGTCGTGAACGCCATGAGCGACACTCTCGGCGCAGGTTTCGCCGGAACCTCCAATGCGTTCCTCGCTTACAAGCACGATCTTGAAGCCATCGGCACCAATGGCCACGAGTTGCCCATGGCCATGGCCGCGCTGGCTCGCGATGACGACGAGTTGCGCAACGCGCAATATCGTTTGCTGGAGTTGTGGCAGCAGAGTTACCAGGGCGAGTTGCAGATTCTTCTGCCTGACACCTTCGGCACCACGCAGTTCCTGCGTAACGCGCCGGACTGGGTGGCCAACTGGACCGGCCAGCGTATCGACAGCAAGGATGCCTACGTAGCCGGCGACGAATACATTGCCTGGCTGGAGCGCCACGGTCGCGACCCGCGCCAGAAACGCCTGATCGCCAGCGACGCACTCGACGTGGAGCAGATTCTCGGCCTGCACGCCTACTTCGCCGGAACCCTCCGCAACGGCGCGACGCCCGACGATTTCCGCTCATCAAGCGATTTTCACGACGCCAGCCGCTGGGTTCCAAACCGGCGCATCCGCTTCAGCGCCGGCTGGGGCACGCTACTCACCAACGATTTCCGCAACTGCAATCCCCAGGGCAACGACGGCTTCAATCCCGTCGGCCTGGTCTGCAAACTCACTGAGGTGGAGGGTCGGCCCGCAGTGAAACTCTCTGACAATGAGTCCAAGGCGCTTGGCGACGCGAAAGAAGTCGAGCGTTACCGGCGTGTCTTTGGCGTCGCCGGCCTGGCCGACGTTCCCGTGCTGACATAGCACTCGCTTCAGAGGTCAGGGTTGGCGCTCCGCCATCCCGTGGGCACGCCCGCCTATTCTAAATGCGCGTTCTGTCGAATGCCCAGTGTGTTCAGCCCAACGTGCTGAACGATTCCGTTCGCCCGGCCCCCTCGTCCCCGCACAATTTCATGCCCTGCCTTTCCCACAACTGCGCCCTTTGGAAGAGTTGCTATCGGCATTTTTTAACTCGAGAGTAACCGTACATTCATTTCGCCTACTTAGATTAAGGGCGGGTTACCCCTCATCCCTGATTCCACTTACATCCCTCTTGGAGGCAATTCATGAACCAAAAATCTGTGCAGAAGTGTCTGTGGGCAACACTTTTCCTAGTGTGCCTGATGACTTTTACCGCCGGCATGAGCCGGCTGCATGGCCAAAGCAGTACAGGTACCATCCAGGGCACCGTCACGGATCCGTCCGGGCAAGCGATGCAGGGTGCTAACGTGGCCGTGGTAACCGAGTCCGGGGTAGTGCAGCGTGTCGTCACCGGTGGGGACGGCAAGTTTGTCGCAACTGGACTGCCCGCCGACACCTATACCGTCGAGGTTTCGGCAACCGGCTTTTCCACACAGGTTCGGCATCAAGTGGTCGTCGCAGCGGGAGCTACCGTAAGCTTGCCGGTGAATTTGACCGTCGCATCGGTTTCTGAGGAAGTAACGGTAGAGGCCGAAGGAGATACTTCCCTTGCCGCGCAACTTGCGCCGGTGAAGTCCGTACTCGACGCCGGCTCAGCCCGTACCGAGATCTCCAGCAACTACGTCTCCGAGTACACCTCGCCGGTGACCGACTTTGCCGACATCATCCAGGCTGCCCCCGGCACCGTCAGCTTCACTACCGACGGTATCGGCAATGGCCAGGCCAAGATCTACTTCCGCGGCTTCATCGACGACGACTACTCCATGACCTGGGACGGCGTGCCCTTCAACGACTCAAACGATCCCAGCCATCACTCATGGGCCTACGTTCCCGCCGCGGCGATCGGCCATGTGGACTTTGACCGCAGCCCCGGCACCGCCTCCGATATCGCCACCTCTAACTTCGGCGGCACCATTCACTTCTTTTCGCCCGAACTGAGCGACGAGCCCCATGTGCGTCTCGAAGAAACCTACGGCTCCTGGAACACCAACCAGATCCTGGGCGACATCAATTCCGGCGTCTTCTTGCACGGCAAGGCCCATTTCTGGCTCAATGCCGACCACCAAAGCTCCGACGGCTACCAGACCTTCTCGCCCAAACAGGACACCGCCGCCACTGCCAAGTTCGCTTACAGATTCAGCGACCGTACCAACCTCACTGTGATTGGGACCAACATCATCGTCGACGCCTTCAACAACAACGATCCGACCCGCCGCCAGCTCCTCCACTCGGGCGACAGCTACCTTTACGACAACACCCAGACCAACTCTGCTTACACGTCGACCTCCAAGTACTATTACGACCCGCAGTTCTGGCGCTTTTCCGTCTACCACGTTGCGAGCTTCTTCGACATCGTCTCCTTGAACCACGACTTCGGCGCGAAATGGAAGCTCACTACAAAGACCTACGGCTACGGCTACTCCAACCACCAGCACTACCAGAACAAGACCGATCAGGATCTGATCACCGACTCAGTTTTGACTACCGTAAAGAATGAGGTTGTCGGCGGCGATGACGTGCCTACTACTGCGCCTAATTACGTCGCTCAGCCGACCGGTGTCGATAAGCTGAATCAATACGCCCGCGGGGGCGAAATCGAGGACCTGAGCTATGCGACCAGGTGGGGCGTCTTCCGCACCGGCTCCTGGTACGAACTCACCAACACTCTCCGCTATCAGATCTACACCGACCCCATTACCTGGGCGGATTCGATCTATCTCAGCAACATCAAATTCCACGAGCACTTCTACACCACTGCCGTCCAGCCCTATGCCGAGTTCCAATGGGTTTCCATCCCGGATTTGACCGTCACGGCCGGCGTCAAGGACGCCTTCTTTCGCATGAACCTGACCCAGTACGCGGACGGTCATACCATTGGGCAGCTCACCTGTCCCACAGCCGCCACCACTCTGGCTGCAAACTGCACTGCCACCGCCCAGCACGCCCAGAATTACAACTCCATCCTGCCCTCGATCGAGGCCAACTACCGCCTCAACCCCGTCGCGTCTGTCTACCTTCAGTACGGTCGCGGCAGCATCGCTCCCTTCAGCGCCGTCTTCGACACCACGGGCGCGGAGGTTGCCGTTACCCCGCCGCCCACTATCGCCTCCACTTATCAGGGCGGTACCGTGGTCAAGCTGAACCGCTTCGCCGGGGATGCGGATCTCTATCACATCCACTTCACCAACACCTACTCAACCTATACTGACTCCACGGTTGGCGACCCCAATTACGGCTTCACCTACTACTACGCCAACCCCAACTCCGACACCATCGGTTTCGAAGCCGAGGGCAACTACGCCGTGACCAACAGCCTGAGCTTCAACGCCAACGGCACCCTGGGGGTCGCCAAGTACGAGGCTTCCGCCGGATCCCCCGCTGTCCTCGACGGGAGCGGCAATATCATCACCCCGGCCGTCGGCCCAACGTCCGCAGCCTGGGTGGCCCTCGCCCCAAAAGATACTGAATCGCTGGGCATGACCTATCCAGAAAATGGGCTTGGACTTCGGCATCTTCGGCAAGCGCATTGGCAGCCGCTGGAACGACATCGGTAGCTATCACCAGAACGTTCCTCTGGACCCGTTCTGGATGAGCAACATCTTCTTGAACTACAACGTCCGTGGCCACTCGATCTTCGATGGCTCCAAGATCAAGCTCAGCATCGACAACCTCTTCGACGACCACAGCATCGTCGCCAACAGCGCGGCCAACGACGGCACCACACTGACTTCGACGACTGTAAACAGTGCCCTCGTGGTCAAGCAGAACCAGCAACTCTACAGCCCGAGCTGGGCTGACTCCCTCGAAAAGCAAGCGGGCCGCGCGAACATGATCAGCTTCCAGATCGGCCTCACCCGCCACGAGCGCTATAACGCAATCGTGGCCCAAGACCAAAGGCCTTCCGGCGAACCCTCGCCGGAAGGCCTTTTTTCTTCTCAAGTGGGAGTAGCCTATCTTCAGATGGCCCACTCGACTGCTCTCCTTGCAACGCAGCTCCGACTTGAAATCGCCGCCCGCAATCGCATCTACGCGCGCGGGCGCGCGCATGTGGAAAGCTATGGCAGCGCTCCGGTCATCGTGTACGAACCGGACGGCGGCCACCACGGTAATTTTTTCGACGTGGCCTACGCGGCCATCCTGGCGCGGCCCGAATGGATGCGCCGCTTCGACAAGATCCATGCCCAGGCGGCCCGCTCGCTGCCCAAACCGCAATTCGATACCGCCCGGCGTTGGCGCGAGCTCGACTCCTCTATGAGCTCCGATGCGCTGCTGATGAACATCTTCTGCACGCCCGGCGTTGCCGAGTCCTCGGCGGTCCGGGCCATGCTCGGCGTTCGACGAAGATGCCACGGAGCCAATCTTTGGTTGGAAGGCCCGCGTTCCGCTCGCCAACGGAAAACCCGACCGCGTCAAAGTCGACCGCACCGAGGTCGATCTGCGCTTTGGTCCGCTGCTCGTGGAGGCGAAGTTAACTGAAGCCGACTTCCAATCGCGCTCCGCGGCGATCGTTGAATCCTACCGCGATTTCGACGAAGTCTTCGACCGCGACCGGCTGCCGCGCGCCGAAATTGCCGCCACACGCTGGATGAGGGCGAGCGAATTCCCTGAGAACGCATCGCAGGAATTGGAGAGCCTCATCGTCGACCCCACTCTCTATTCAGCCATCGACACCAGCTTTCGCTCACCCGGCGAAGAGGGTTACGCCGGCTATCAGCTCATCCGTAATGTGCTGGCTGCGCATGCCGCGGGCGCCAGCTTCTGCGTCCTCCACGACGAGCGCCGTCCTGACCTCCGCGAAGAGTGGTTCGAGGTAATGGCCGCCGTAAAAAGCGCCGATCTGCGCACGCGTCTGAAGGTGCTCACCTGGCAGGAGCTGGCCGCTCTGCTTCCCGAGGCGTTACAGGAATTTCTCGATCGGAAATATGGCATCGTCGCGCCAGGGAAAACCCCTTCGTCGATCGGGGAAACAGATTTTCAGTTGTAGCGCCGGTCTCTTTGTAGCGCCGGTCTCCAGACCGGCTGTCGTGCGGGCGTCCACGCCCGCACTTGATTGAAAACGACCTCATAATCTCGATGTCAGATACCTAAATCCCGAGGATCTTCCGGTTGCGGCCCGCATCTGCGCCACCCCCGGCGAAATCATCAAACGCCCGATCCGTCACGCGAATGATATGTTCGCGCACAAACCGTGCGCCCTCGGCCGCGCCCACCTCGGGATGCTTAATGCAGCACTCCCACTCCACGACGGCCCATCCCGGGTAGTCGTACTGCGCCATCTTGCTGAACACCTGCCGGAAATCGATCTGCCCATCGCCCAGCGAGCGGAACCGCCCCGGCCGGTCGATCCAGTCCTGATAGCCGCCATAAACGCCCGCTCGCCCGCTCGGCCGGAACTCCGCGTCCTTCACGTGAAACGCGCGTACGCGCTCGTGATAAAGATCGAGAAAAGCCAGATAATCCATCTGCTGCAAGACCATGTGGCTAGGGTCATAAAGAATGCAGGCGCGCGGATGATCGCCCACCGCGGCGAGGAAGCGCTCGAAGGTTGCGCCGTCGTGCAAATCCTCGCCCGGATGCAGCTCAAAGCACGCATCCACACCGGCCTCATCGAAAGCGTTCAAAATCGGAAGCCAGCGCGCTGCAAGTTCCTTGAAAGCCTCGTCGATAAGGCCCGTGGGCCGTTGCGGCCAGGGATAAAAGAAGGGCCACGCCAATGCGCCCGAGAACGTCGCATGTGCCTTCAGGCCTAGCCGACGACTTGCTTGGGCTGCCCAAAGCAGCTGTTGCACCGCCCAGGCCGACTTGGCCTTCGCATTGCCCGCAAGCTCCGGCGGAGCAAAGCCATCAAGCAGCGTGTCGAAGGCCGGATGGCTCGCCACCAGTTGCCCTTGCAGGTGCGTGGAAAGCTCCGTCACCGCGAGCCCGGCCTGCGCCGCAATCCCCTTAACCTCGTCGCAATACGCCTGGCTTTCAGCGGTGCGCTCCAGATCGAACAGCCTTCGATCCCAGCTCGGAATCTGGATGCCCACGTAGCCGTGCTTCGCCGCCCAACCCGCCATGCCCTCCAGCGTGTTGTACGGTGGCTGCTCGCCGGCAAACTGCGCCAGAAAAATTGCGGGCCCTTGAATGGTCTTCATAGTTCGTTCCTCTATCTTCAATTCCTAAGGAGCAACGGAAACGTCAGTGCCTTTGCTCTTCGCGTCTTCGCCTTGCGTCAGAAGCTCAAAAACCACCATATGAAAATCCACCGGCTCCGGCAAGGTCAGCACATGATCCAGCCACTGCCGCGTCTCGGGCAGCGATTGGCCGAGGCGATTGCGGTACTCGTTGTATCCGATCCCCAGCGTATTTCCATCCCCGTAGTGGATTCTTCCGCCGCACACTGCGGTCGGCACTGGTTCCTTCCTCAACAGCAAATGGGCGTCGAATTCCATCGCCGTCATCAGCCGGGTCTGCTCGCTCTCATAGAGCTCGTCCCCCTGGATGTGAGCGGTCTCGGCCGCGTTTAAGGTTGCAGAGATGCCATAGCCCGTGTGCCCCAGATCGCGGCAGGTCTCCTGTGCGATGCCACTGGTGCTCGCGTCGAAGATCGTCTGCCCATTCCAGGTGGTTTTCACGTCCCCGCGCGGAAGTGGTTTCGCATGATCGCCGTCGAGCTTGTAATTGTAGAAGTACGCCGGCACGCGCTCGTGCCACATCTTCTCCGCGTAGTCCAGCAATGAGCGGTCGTCTGTGAATACCGCAATGCCCATCATGGCTTCCACCATGCTTAGTTCCCAATTGCCGTTCTTGGGCGATCCATCGTGGATCAGCGGCAGATTCAACTTGGTCAGCATGTCAATGAACGACTGCACGTCTTCGGGCTTCCATCCCGCATGACTGTAGCGGATAATTTCCGCCGCCCTCGGCCACATCTCCGCGGTCCAGGCCGCTTGCAAGGGAGCATTGCTGAGCGTGTACCCTTTCAACAGATGGCTGTAAGTATTCATAATGCGGATCGCGTTATCCGCGTAGCGATGGTTGCCGGTAATCCACCACAACACCGCTTGCAGGTACGCCGCGGTCGCATCGGCATCTTCGGCGTGACAGCCATGGTCCGGCCTGGAATACGATCCGCATTCAATGATGCCTGTCGTTGGCGGACCCTGCATCTTGTAGTCCAGCGCGGCATACTGGCTGGCGACCGCCTTCTGAAACTCACCGTAGATCGGCTCTTTCTTTTCCTGCACCTGCCGCTTGATGAAATTCAGTTGTTCCCGGCTCACCAGCACGCCGGGATGCTTCATGGCTTGCGCCTGCGCGAAACCGCACCATGCTCCCAACACAATCAAGATCCCTAGCCGCACTCGCATCGCCGTCTCCCGAATTTTTTGCACTTTCAGATCGCAGGGAAGTATAGCAGCCACAACGAGCTTCGCGCGCCCGGCTCAGTTGGCTTCCGGCGCCTCCGCATGGTCGATCACGATCACATCCACCGGCGTCTTCTTTCCTTCAAGCTTCAGCCCAAGCTGTTGCTGCAACGCCTCCAAAAGATTGGGCGCGGCCGTATCCGGCAATTCCGTCATACCCAGCGCATCCGGCTCCTCGCGCGTGAATGCAATCTGGATGTTGTAGACGCCTGTCAGTCCGGTCTCGTCAACAATGGGCCGGTTCATCACAATCCGCTGCAACTCGCCAATAAAATCGCCGATGGAAGCGTTCACGCCCCGCCCGTACATCGTCTGCCCGGGCGCGCCACTGAGGCCCATGCTCTGGTGGACTTTGACATTACCGTCGCCCGGTGTGAGCTTGGGCCCTCCTCTAGCGATCACCAGCGCGAACGCCGGCATCTCCAGTTTTTCGTGGTGGATCTGAAGCTGGAACCGCTCGATCAGGAGCTTCTGCACCGCGATCTTCCACTGGTGTTGGTTCGGAACGCCATCGCCATCGATCTCGCCGTTGATATCGAAGCGTGCATCGTCCATCCACGGCGGTCCGCCCACGACTTGCTTCGCCTGCAAACCCCATGCCCATTGGATCAGGTATTTGAGATTCATATTGATCGTAAGGAAGCGCCTGCCGTTCATTGACCAGCCTCGAGCACAGCACTTCCCCGGATCGCTCGGCTTGATGGTCGCAACCTCAAACTCAGGTTCGCCTCCGTTCGGTGAGCTCCACGGCGCAGGAGCAGTCGGCGCTTCCTGCGTAGCCGTAGGCGGAACGCCAGCGTTCTGCGCGATCATCATCGCGCCGCAGAACACGAGGCCGATCCCGGCAATCATTGCGCAATTTCGCATCCGTGGTGCCACCTTCCAAGCGGAGACCGCTGCCAAGAATTTTATGCACTTGAAAACTGCATAGGTGATGTACTGACTGTCGCGCCGCAGGCGCAGCGTTTGTTAGCCCCGCGCTTCAGCGTGGGGAAGTCGGTTCAAACAAATGAACTCCGGAGTCCCGTAGGGACGGTGCAAGGACATTTCTCTCCCAGAAAGCAATACAAGCCGGGAGCTGTTAGCCACCTTTAGAAATCCACCCAGCCTTCTTTGCGGTTGCTCTCGATGGCGCGCTCAATGAAACGCATGCCGCGTACGCCCGCTTCAATCCCAGGCAGCGTGGCCGGCAGCGGATGTGCCTGTCCCTGTTTCCACGCGACGAGCGCGTCGGCGAACTCGCGATAGAGCACGGCAAAGGCTTCGAGGTACCCTTCGGGATGTCCGGCCGGCACACGCGTCGCCGCCCTCGCGTCGGCACTGAGATAGTTCATCGCCGCGTGATGAATCTCCTCCGGCTCGTCGAGAGCCTTCACAATCAGCCGGTTCGGATCCTGCTGCCGCCACGCCAGTGAGCCCTTCTCGCCATAGATGCGCAGATGCACCTCGTTCATTTCGCCGGCGGCCACCTGCGAACAGGCCAGCGTGCCGGCAGCGCCGTTGCTCATGCGCAGAAATGCGTTGCAATCGTCGTCGAGCCTGCGCCCCGACACAACGCAGCGCAAAGTCGCGTTCACCGCCGTCACTCTCAGGCCGCTGATGTATTCAAGCAAGTGAAAAGCATGCGTGCCGATGTCGCCTATAGCGCCGCCCGCACCGCTCTGTGCGGGATCGGCGCGCCACGCGGCCTGCTTATGCCCAGTGTTCTCGAGCGGCCTGCTCAGCCAGCCCTGAAAATATTCCACCGCGACCTTGCGAATCGCTCCCAGCTTGACCGCCGCGCACATCGTCCGCGCCTCGCGCACCATCGCGTAACCCGCGTAGGTGTGCGTCAATCCATACGGCAAACCGCTCTTTTCAACCGCTGCCTCCAGCTTGAGCGCTTCCTCATACGTCGCAGTCGCCGGCTTGTCGCTCATCACGGGAATGCCCGCTTCCAGCGCCGCCAGCGCCACGGGCAGGTGCACATGATTTGGCGTCACGATCGCCACAAAGTCGATTCCGTCGTCCCGCTTACTCTCGGCCTCGATCATTTGCCGATAGTCCGCGTAGGCGCGTGCGGGATCGATGCGAAAGCTTACTCCCGCCTCCCGCGACCGCTCCGCCGATTGTGAAAACGCGCCCGCAACGAGCTCAATGCATCCGTCCAGCTCCGCGGCAATGCGATGCACCGGGCCGATGAAGGCCCCCGGTCCTCCGCCCACCATGCCCATGCGCAATTTGCGTACTTCCGCCACAGTTCCTCGCTCCCTTGCTCCCTGGCTCACTCGCTCCCTGTCTTTCAACAGTTCACACCGCTCGCCAGGAAACCGCCATCCACGATGATCACTTGCCCAGTAATGAAAGCCGCGGCCTCCGATGCAAGAAAAATTGCAGGCCCCACGATCTCGCGCCCTTTCCCAAACCGGTGCATCGGTGTGCGCATCAGGATCTCGTTGCCACGTGGCGTACCCTCGACGAGCGGCAAGCTCATATCGGTGGGAAACACGCCCGGCGCAAGCGCATTCACGTTCACGCCTGTCTCGGCCAGCTCAACGGCCAGCGTTTTGGTCAGCGACGCCACTGCGCTCTTACTCGCCGCATACGGCGCCACTTGATAAAACCCGCGAAACGCCGTGATCGACGCAATGTTAATGATGCGCCCATAGTGCGCGCTTACCATGGTGCGGCCGAAGATCTGGCAGGCGCGCATAGTTCCTGTCAAATTAGTCTCGAAAATCTTCGACCAATCCGCCTCGTCCGCTTCGAGTGTCGGCAGCTTTTTCGTCATGCCGGCTCCGTTCACCAGGATGTCAACTTTGCCAAAGGTCGCAATCGACGCATCATGCAGGCGCTGGATGGAACTGCGGTCCAGCACGTCGCTTGCGATGCGCAGTGTGCGACGCCCCAGACCCTCAATCTCCGCGGCCACCGCGTCAACCTGTTCCTGCCGCCGCGAGGAGACCACCACGTCTGCGCCGGCAGCCGCATACCCCAGCGCTATTTCGCGGCCCAGACCCGTTGTCCCGCCAATCACCATTGCAACGCGCCCACTCAAATCAAAAACCTCCAGCCCCTTCAATGCATCCTCCCGCGAGCCGCACAGGCCGCTTCTTCGTATGTCTTGCGCCGCAACAGCGCTCAGCGCTGCCAGTAATCCTTTAAACATTCCTAGCCTAAATGATCCGTACGATTACGGTCGCGCGTGAATCGCCCCACTGACCGCACCAACCCTCCTGCGCTAAAGTATTGAGTGACCATGAACTCTCTTACGATTCCTGATTCCAACCGCCGCTGGGACTGCCTCAGCTTGGGCGAAGTCATGCTTCGCCTCGATCCCGGCGACATGCGCATCCACACCGCGCGCCATTTCCAGGTTTGGGAGGGCGGCGGCGAATACAACGTAGCGCGCGGCCTGCGCCGTTGCTTCAGTTTGCGCGCCGCCGTAGCCACCGCGCTCGCCGACAACCCCGTCGGCCGCCTCGTCGAGGACTTCATCCTCCAGGGCGGTGTCGACACCTCGCTCATTCGCTGGGTCCCCTATGACGGCGTCGGCCGCACCGTGCGCAACGGCGTCAACTTTACGGAACGCGGCTTTGGTGTGCGCGCTGCCGCCGGCTGTTCCGACCGCGGCCACACTGCAGTCAGCCAGATCAAGCCCGGCGACTTCGATTGGGAGTCGATTTTCGGCGCCAACAACGGTTCACGCTGGCTTCATACAGGTGGAATCTTCGCCGCACTCTCCGCGTCCACCGCCGAAGTTGCCGTGGAAGCCATGGATGCCGCGCGCAAACACGGCACGCCCATCTCCTACGACCTGAACTTCCGCGACTCACTCTGGAAATCCATCGGTGGCAAGGCCAAGGCGCAGGAGGTCAATCGCGCCCTCGTGGGCAAGCTCGACGTGCTCCTCGGCAACGAGGAAGATTTCTCCTCAATGCTCGGCATCGCCATCAAGGGCGTGGGCGAGGACTTCACCGAGTTGCCCATCGCCGGATACGAAGAAATGCTCCGCGAGGTTGCCGCGGCGTATCCCAACCTCAAGCTCGTGGCCAGCACCTTGCGCACCGCGCAAACCGCCAGCCGCAATGCCTGGGGCGCCATCGCACTCTATGAGGACAAAATCGTCCACGTTCCGCAGCGCGAAATTGACATCTTCGACCGCGTCGGCGGCGGCGACAGTTTCGCCTCCGGCCTCATCTACGGAATGCTCGCCGGCAAAGGCATCGAATGGGCTGTCCAATGCGGCGTGGCGCACGGCGCTCTTGCCATGACCACTCCCGGCGACACCAGCATGGCCACGCTTCCAGAAGTCGAACGCATCATGAAAGGCGGCTCAGCGAGAATTGCGCGATGAGAATCGCAACAATGTATTCCGCACACCGAAGATGGATTTACGCGCCCGTTCTCGTGTTGGCTATTTTTCCTATCCTAGGCCGCACGCAGGATTCCGCCACGCCCACAATCGGACCGCAAGCCGCCTATTTCAGAGATTGCACACCTGCGGACTCAGGAGCGCAGGAATGCTCGAATTTAGAAAAGTTCTGGCCCAATAAGCTCGCAGAGCTTGGCGAGTTGACATTACCCGACCAACCCGATACCGACAATGTGTCGATCTACAGGTTCTCTGCATTCGCCCTCGTGTCCGCGGTGCCCTTTGCCACGGTGCGGATCATCGTCCGACGCGACGGCTCCATCGATACTTTCGCAGCTCGCAGATGGAATGACGGTCGAATCGAAAAAGCTCAAGAACACGTTGACCCGCAGCATGCTGAAGCGATCCTTTCATTTCTTAACTGGGCGCAGTTTTATTCGATGAGCAGCAGGCCACTCCCAGCAAGGGACCTACCTCCAGCAAAGGACAAGCAACCGCGGATCGTATACACGGATGGCGGCAGTTACTTGTTGGAGGGCGTCCATTCAGGCAGCTACCACGTGATATGGCGTCGAACTTTCCGAGATCTCGCTCCCGAAGACCAATCGTGGGAGACTCTCTCAGGCCTTCAACACGCGCTGCATGATCTAAATGTTTGGACTTCCCAGGCTAAACCAGCGAGCAAATGAATCGTGCGCATCTGCTAGCCTTATGTGTTGATTATTGAAAGGAACAAATGTCCGAAACCACCCAGCAAATCCTCGAGCGCGTCGGCCTCATTCCCGTTCTGCGCGCCAAGAGCGTCGCCCAGGGCCGCGCCGTAGTTGACGCCATGATCACCGGCGGCGTCACCGTCGTTGAAGTCACCATGACAGTTCCCGGCGCCGTCGATCTGCTAAAGGAGCTCAACAAGGAATACGGAGCGAAGCTCTTGCTCGGCTCCGGCACCGTCACCACCGCCGATCAGGCCCAGGCCACCATCGATGCCGGCGCGGAGTTCGTCGTAAGCCCAAGCCTGCATCCCGAAGTCATCGCCGTCACGAAGAAAAACAACAAAATATCGTGCCCCGGCTCGCTCACGCCCACCGAGGCCATCACCGCGTGGAACGCCGGCGCCGATTACGTGAAGATCTTCCCCTGCTCCGCAGTCGGTGGCGCAAGCTATCTGAAGTCACTGCTCGCGCCCTTCCCGCATCTCAAGCTCATTCCCACCGGCGGCGTCACGTTGCAAACCGCCGAAAGCTTCATCAAGGCCGGCGCACGTGCCCTCGGCGTGGGCAGCGACCTCGTGAATCTCGCCGCTGTCGACGCGGGACATCCTGAAACCATCACCGAAACCGCCCGCGCGTATCTGAAGGTGATTGCCGACGCGCGCAAAAGCTAACGCGTCCACGAATATGCCGGCCCAGACCGATCCATTTCGCCTCGACCACCGCATCGCCCTCGTCACCGGCGGCGCCAGCGGCATTGGCGAAGCCACCGTGAAAGAGTTCGCGCGCGCAGGCGCCGAGGTCTGGATCGCCGACATCAACTTCCCCGCTGCCGAAGCCCTCGCCGCCTCACTTCCCTCTGCCCGCGCGCTGCATCTCGACGTCACCAACCCCAAATCCATCGCCGCGGCCCTCGCGCAACTCGAATTCCTCGACATTCTCGTCAACAACGCCGGCATCGGCCACGTCGGCTCCATTGAAACCACCGAGCCCGAAGACTTCGACCGCCTGATGAACGTGAATGTCCGTTCGGTCTATCTCGTCACGCGCGCATTTCTTCCGTTGCTGCTCGCCGCAAGCGAGCGTCACGAGGCCGTTGGTGCGATCGTCAATGTCGCCTCCGTTTCCGGCCTCGTCGGCATCAAACAGCGCTTCGCCTACTGCACCAGCAAGGGCGCCATCGTCGCCATGACGCGCCAGCTCGCCGTCGAGTACCCGAAGACCCTGCGCGTCAACGCCGTCTGCCCTGGCACCGTGCAAACGCCCTTTGTCGAGGGCTACCTCGACAAATTCCACAAGCACAACAAGGAAGAGATGCGCGCCGAACTTCGCGCCCGCCAGCCCGTCGGTCGCCTCGGCAAGCCCGAAGAAGTCGCCTCCGCCATTCGCTATCTCGCCAGTGACGAAGCCGCCTTCGTCACCGGATCGCTGCTCACCCTCGATGGCGGCTGGACCGCCACCTGATTTCGCGCATCGAACCATTGCAGGAGACCGCTTATGCAGCTCGTTTCATTTTCCGTCGCAGACAGCAACGTGCCGCGTCCCGGCGTACTGCTTCAGGAAAGCGGAATGGTGATCGACCTCGGCCCAGCTTACGACGATACTCTCGCCGTGATTGCCGCCGGCATCGCAACCATCGACAAGCCCAGCGCCTATCCCAGCCACAAGCTCAATGAAATCCATGTGCACGCGCCGATCGCGGACCCTCCGCGCATCTTCGCTATCGGTTTGAATTACCGCGACCATGCTGCCGAAGCGAAGATGGCTTTGCCCTCCGCGCCCGTCGTCTTCTTCAAGCTGCCCACCGCCATCATCGGCCCGGGCGACGCCATCGTGCTGCCCAGCAATTCCAGCGAGCCTGACTACGAGGCCGAACTCGCCTTCGTCGTCGGCAAGGGCGGCTATCGCGTCCCCGCAACGGCGTGGCGCGAGCACGTCTACGGTTACACCATCATCAACGATGTGAGCGCGCGCGATGTGCAGCGGGCCACTTCGCAGTGGTCGCTCGCCAAAAGTTTCCCCACGTATTGCCCCATGGGCCCCGCCATCGTCACCGCCGATGAAATCCCCGATCCGCACCAGCTCGCCATTTCTCTCAGCATCGGCGGGGAAATTCTGCAAAACTCCAACACCCGCGAACTGATCTTCAAGATCCCCGAGCTCATCGAATACATCTCGTCGATCACACCGCTGCTGCCGGGCGACATCGTCTCCACCGGTACGCCATCCGGTGTAGGCATGGGCCGCACGCCGCAGCGCTGGCTCAAGCCCGGCGAGACTGTGACAGTCACAATCGAGGGCCTCGGCGCGCTGACGAATCCGGTTGTGGCCGAGTAATTTCTTTGCAGGCAAAAGAGGCCCCGCCAGGGCCTCTTCGTTAACTTGCTAACTCGCCGACTCGCTGTCTCTCTACGCTGTTGCCTCGCCCTCTTTCGCCTCCGCGAACAGCCATGCGTAAAGCGCCACGCCGATGTAGCAAGCCACAGGCACGAGATACGCCGTCAGCAATGGAAGCATTCCCATCACCTTCGTAAGAGCCGCACCGCCCAGAATCGCCATCACCAGGAACGATCCGGCGGTCTTCGTCTTCTCGCCCATGCCCTTCAGTCCCAGGGCAAAGATCGTTGGAAACATGATCGACATAAAAAGGCTCGTCATCAGCAGGCAGCCTACGCCCAGCCAACTCGGATGCACCACGGCCACCAAACACAACGCCACATTGATCACGGAGTAGAGCACGAGCATGAGGCGCGCGTGGAAATGACGCATCAACCACGCCGAACTGAACCGCCCCACTGCAAACGCCGCCAACGTTCCGGTCAGCATGTAGCCCGCGGCCTTGTCCCCCACCCCGGTAGCCGACTCCACATAGGGGATAAAGTAGCTCCACGTGCCCACCTGCGCTCCCACGTAAAGGAACTGCGCCAGCACGGCGAACACAAAGTGCGGCTGCCACAGTCGCACATGCATCTCGCCGGTAGGCGATTTCTCTGAAGTGTCTTCAGCTCCCAGGTCGGGAAACTTCGTCAGCAGAATCAGTAGTGCCCAGACAAATGCGAGGCAACCCAGCACAACGTATGGTGTCACCACGCGCAGGGTCTCCGAGTGCAGGTACGCCTGATACGTTCCCGCGGCCTGACTGGCTGCAACCTGCGCGTCCGTCAGCTTGACCCCGGAAAAAATGAAGACCGTTCCGATCAAGCCCGCACTAATCGACCCGAGCGGATTGAATGCCTGCGACAAATTCAATCTTCGTTCGCTCGAACCCGACGGCCCCAGTTGCGCAATAAAGGAATTCGATCCCGTTTCGAGAAACGACAGTCCGCTGGCGATCACAAACTGCGCGACAAGAAAGAACGTGTAAAGCCCCGCCTGTGCCGCGGGATAAAAAAGCAGGCATCCCGTGCCCAGCAGGCAAAGGCCGGTCACAATACCCATCTTGTAGCCGAAGCGCCGCATCAACTGCCCTGCCGGAATGGCCAGCAGAAAATAGCCCAGGTAAAACCAGATCTGGATTCCCGCCGCGCTTGAGCGATTGATGTTGAACGACTTCATGAACTGGCGGATAAGGATGTCGTTCAGATTGTTCGGAATCGCCCACATGAAAAACAGCACAGTGACCATGAGAAACGGCAGCAGCCGTCCCGCTGGAATCAACGGGGCTTCAATGTCTTCATGCTGCGACGGCGAGTTTCCTTGCCCTGTGTCGCGCGTATCTGTCGGCCCGACGGAAAAACTCAAAATGCACTTCTCCTTCTGTCCGGCAGTCCGCGTAGAGACGCCGGCTCCCAGCCCTATCTTTATTTAGAGCGACCTGCTTGTTCCCTCTGAGTAGGCACTCACCTTTGTATCGAATCCGCCTTTGTACTGGCAAACTCGTAATCGTTCGCGTTAACGTTACTCCCGCAAGGAATCACGGGCCACTCCGCCGCGAATTGCACCGCTCCTATTTAGCCGCCATTGCCTACGACGCGCCTATAATTTGCGGTGTACCGCCGGTCTCCAAGCTCGTGTAGCGCCAGTCTCTAGACTGGCTGTCGTGCGGGTCTCTAGACCCGCACATGCATGACCGACTCCATCGAATCCGCACGGCGCTTTTATGCCGAAGAGTTGTGCCGCCTCAATGGCGTTTCCTCGCCTGCCATCTTCGCCGCCTTCGCAAGCGTTCCGCGCGAGCGCTTCGTGGGACCAGGTCCGTGGGTCATTCAAAGCTGTGGCGAAAGTTGGTTCACCACGGACGCCGACCCCACCCACGTTTACCGCGACGCTCTCATCGTGCTCGACGAAGCCAAGCGCCTCAACAACGGTCAGCCCAGTCTGTGGGCCATTCACCTCGACTTGCTCCAAATCCAGCCCGGCGATCGCATTCTCCACCTTGGCTGTGGCACCGGTTACTACACCGCGATCCTCGCCGAGCTCACCGGTCCGGGCGGCAAAGTGACCGCAATCGAAATTGAGGAAGGCCTTGCAGCCCGTGCGCGCGTCGCACTCGAGCCATGGCCGCAAGTCACCGTGATCCATGCCGACGGCTCACGCGGCCCCTTCGAGCCCGCCGATGTAATTGTCGTCAGCGCCGGCGCCACACATCCTCTGCCTGCATGGCTCGCCGCCGTCAAACCTTCAGGCAAGCTCCTCTTTCCACTCACCTCCACGCGAGGCCCCGGGACCATGGCGCACCTCACCCGCACCAGCGCGGACCTCTTCGCAGCTACGCTGCGAGGTTCGGTTTTCTTTGTCGATTTCGGAGGAGCGCGCGATCCCGCCATCAACCGCGAATTAGCCCAGGCGCTTCAGCGCGATGAAGGCGCCGGCGTACGCTCTCTGCGCTGCGATGTTCACGCGAAGGACGAATCCTGCTGGCTGCACGGCAAGGGCTGGTGCTTTTCACGCCTTACCGCAATCGCCGTCGAGCGCGTGTGAACCCCGCACAACATCAGGGTGCCCCATCCTAAATGCATTTTTGCGTTTAGGGTGGGAAAGCACAAATCCAAGCCATCATGCGCTCAACCCAGCACGAAAAAGGGGTGCCCCACATCTCGATTTTGAGATGTGGGAAAGCACGAACCCCAACTCACCTCTATCAACTCAGCACGAAAAAGGGTGCCCCACATCTCGATTTTGAGATGTGGGAAAGCACGAACCCCAACTCACCTCTATCAACCCAGCACGAAAAAGGGGTGCCCCACATCTCGATTTTGAGATGTGGGAAAGCACGAACCTCAACACGCAAGTTTTTGCCAGTTGGCGAGGTTGCCCCATCCTAAACGCATTTTTGCGTTTAGGGTGGGAAAACATCCTCACAGCACCCGCGCCAGCCACTTTCCGGTATGCGAATGCAAGTTACTCGCAATCTCTTCCGGCGGACCCTCGGCCACGATTTTTCCGCCACCCTCGCCGCCCTCCGGACCCAGATCGATCACCCAGTCAGCGCTTTTGATCACGTCCAGATTGTGTTCGATCACGATCAGCGAACCTCCGCCGTCGATCAGCTTGCGAAACGCCGTCAGCAACTTCGATACATCGTCGAAATGCAGTCCAGTCGTCGGCTCGTCGAGAATGTAAAGCACGCGGCTGGCCTGCGAAGGCTTGGCCGTCGCATTCACGGCGCGCACCGAGGCCAGATGCGCGGCCAGCTTCACGCGTTGCGCCTCACCGCCTGAAAGCGTCGTCGCCGACTGTCCTAGGCGCAAGTAGCCGAGCCCGATTTCATCCAGCACCGCGAGCTTTTCCAGCAACTTGGTCTGCCCGGCGAAGAAGCGCAGCGCCTCCTTTACCGTCATTTGCAGCACATCGTGAATGTTCTTGCCCTTGTATTGCACTTCCAGAATGCGGGGTTGGTAGCGGGTTCCGTTGCAGTCCTCGCAGGGCAGCTCTATGTCGGCCAGGAACTGCATCTCCACGGTCACCGTGCCGTCGCCCTCGCAGGTGTTGCAGCGCCCGCCGGGCACATTGAACGAGAAATGTCCCGGCGTGAGCGAGAGCCGCTTGGACTCCGGCTGCGAAGCAAACAGTTCGCGGACAAGATCGAAGCCCTTGATATACGTGATGGGATTCGACCGCGGCGTGCGCCCGATGGGCGTCTGGTCCACCAGCACCACGTCATTTAAGCGCTCGGCGCCAGTCAAAGAAGCAAAAACCCCGGAGGGGTCGCCGCCATCCGTCTGCCCCAGCGCCTGCGCCACCGCGCGATACAGCACCTGGTGCACCAGCGTCGATTTGCCCGATCCGGAAACTCCCGTCACCGCGACCAGCATGTCCAATGGAACTGTCACGTCCAGCCCGTGCAGGTTGTTGGCCCGCGCCCCGCGCAGCACCAGCTTCTCGCGGCCCGGCTCCCGGCGTCGCGTGGGCACGGGAATCGCAATCTTCCCGCTCAGATACCGTCCCGTCAGCGATGCCGGATTGGCTTCGATCTCAGCAAGCACGCCCTCGGCCAGCAGTTTGCCGCCGAACTCGCCCGCACCCGGTCCCAGATCGAGCAAGTGATCGGCCGCGCGCAAAATATCGGCATCGTGCTCTACAACCAGAATCGTGTTTCCCAAATCGCGCAGCTCCTCGAGAATATGAATCAGCCGCGCCGTGTCGCGCGTGTGCAATCCGATCGAGGGTTCGTCGAGCACGTAGAGCGCGCCCACCAGCCGCGATCCCAGCGAAGTCGCCAGCTGAATTCTCTGCGCCTCGCCTCCGCTCAGCGTCGAAGCCAGCCGGTCCAGTGTCAGATATTCCAGCCCCACCGCGACTAGAAAACTAAGCCGCTGCCGCACTTCCGTGAGGATCGGCCCCGCAATCTCCTCCTGCATCGGCGAAAGTTTGAGCGCGTCGAAAAACTCCTGGGCCTGCGCAATGGTCAGCGCCGTCGCCTGGCAAACGTTCTTGCCATCTATGCGCACAGCCCTCGCCTCGGCGCGCAGCCGCTGCCCGCGGCAATCCGGACACTCCGCGTAGCCACGATACTTTGACAGCATCACGCGCACGTGCAGCTTGTACTTTTTGCGTTCCATCTGCGCAAAGAAGCCCATCACGCCCGCAAATCCATCTTTGCCGCGCAGCACCGTCTCGCGCGCCGCTTCCGGCATCTCGCGCCACGGCACGTCCAGCGGCACACCCAGCTCTGCCGCGCGCTTGCGCAACTCGCCAAACCACGGGCGGTACTTGGGCCGATTCCACGGGTCGATCGCGCCGCCCAACAAAGTCCGCGCCGGGTCCGGAATCACAAGGTTCAGGTCGTAGTCCACGGTGTTGCCGAATCCCTGGCAGCGCGGGCACGCGCCAAAGGGATTGTTGAAGCTGAACAGCGGCGGCTCCGGCTCGCGCCCCGGCCGATGGCAGCTCGTGCATTCATACGACCCGGAAAACCGCAACCGCCTGCGCTCTGCCGTCTCGTCGCGCGGTGTTTCTTCAAAAACCACCTCGCCCGCCTCGCGGTACGCCGTTTCCACCGCGTCCACAATGCGCGGACGGTTGTCGGCACTCACAACAATCCGGTCCAAAAGGACAAAGAGCGGAGCTCCGAGATCCAAATCTATGAGCGACTCCGGCGTGGAGAACTCGAAAATTCTTCCGTTCTGCCATAACCGGTTGAATCCGCTCGACCGCAAGTCCGCCAGCCGCGCCTTCATCACTTCGATATGCGCCGCGTCGCCAGCCTTCGCCGCGGTCTTGCTTTTCGCCGATTTTTTTGCCGCACGGCCTGCGGTTGTCTCCGGCTTGGCTTCCGTCTCCGCTGCAGGAGCCACGCTCATTGCGGGAAACAGCACATTCAGTCGTGTTCCCTCGCCCATCGCCAGCACCGCTTCGGCCGCCTCGTCTACCGAATTGCGTTTGACCAACCCGTCGCAATAAATGCAGTGCACTTCTCCGCAACGCGCGTAAAGCAGGCGCAGGTAATCGTAAATCTCCGTAGCCGTCGCAACCGTGGAGCGCGGGTTGCGCGTGGTGTTTTTCTGTTTGATGGCGATGGCCGGCGCCAGCCCGTCGATCACGTCGGCATCCGGCTTCTCAATTCGCTCCAAAAACTGCCGCGCGTAGGCGGAAAGCGACTCCACGTACCGCCGCTGTCCCTCGGCATAGATGGTGTCGAAGGCCAGCGAACTCTTGCCCGATCCTGACACGCCGCTGATCACCGTCAGCTTGCCGTGAGGGATATCGCACGAGAGGTTCTTCAAGTTATGGGTCCGCGCGTTGCGGATGATGATGGAATCGTTCAAGAGGAAGTCTGCCGGCATGAAAAGGTCCGGCGACGACACAGACGCCTCTGCGAGGCTCGGAGCGCAACCGTCCATTCTCTATTATAAATTGCGCCGCAAGTCCGCTCGCGAGAACGATACACCCCAATCGAGCCGGCGGACGCATTTCGATGCGTCTCCGTATCGATCTGTTTCCGAAAAGTCAAGCCGCCAGAGCGCGCCTGTCCGCGGATGCGAAATCGATCGAATTGCTCTCCACCTCGCGATCGAGAACATTGGCAAGTCCAAGCAGAACCGGCGATGCGCATGCCGGGCAATGCTCCGCGCAGTTGCCAATGCAGTTGCAGTCCGGGCATAAGTAGGCAGACGCCAAGGGGATGTGCTGCATGGTGATGAGTTTCATGGCTTCACCTTCAGTTTCCGGCGTTCGGCACGAGCGTGCAATCTTTTGTCCTCCGCACGCTCTTGCACAGCCACTAGGATGCCACGCAATATTCCAGAGTTGCACTCACACTTGAGTCCGCGCGAGGGCCCTTTAGTTAACCCATCGCGGTTACCGGCGCGCTCTTGGCCGATTACGCAAGTGGTAGCCATCGCCAAATCGCTCTCGCGCCATCTAAACCAGGAACGTGTTGCTAACACACCCTATTTGTTGAGGTTTTGCTTGTCTCACTCTGTATTTTTTGCGTTCCTTTCCGCCGCATTTCTTGTCCCTGCCGGCACAGTCGCTCAGCAACCCTCTTCGCCGTCGGGCGCGCTGCCTCGTCGCAATCCTCACACAGCTACCCCCACGCCGGTGGCGTGCGCTCCAGCCCGGCAAGCGCGTAGACTCAAGGCGAACCTTTGCCCCCGGAGGTTCATATCTCGACCGCTCCGTGGGAATGAATTCAGTGAGTGCTTGCTACTTTGTGAAGATCGATGAGTCCTCGTCGGAGTCTTGCTCGACCTGTGAGGATTTTTCAGCGAGTTTCTCGGCCAGGCGATCCACGCGCTTCTGCGGCGAGCCATCCTCGTTGGTTTCATCCTCCAGCTTCGACGCTTCGGGGTTTTCAAACTGCGAATCCATGTCTCCAAATACTGCGCTCATGTTCAGTCCCCTCCTGTGGATGTGGCCCTCTTTTCTGAAGGCTGTGACTTCCATAGATGCCGCGCCCATGCCACTGGTTTTCCTCAAGGTGCTTTTCCGAGCTTCCATTCGCCGAATCCAGCCGAGGCCTCCCGCTCTGGGACTTCCCTGCCAGTTACACTGTTAGTTGAGGAACTTCGTGCTTCGTATCGCCTTTTTCGCCCTGCTTTTTGCGCTCATCTCCAGCCCCGCGCTCGTCTCCGCTCAGAATTCTGCTTCGCCACCCGCCGCCGCCTCGCCCCGGCCGTCAGCAGAGCCCGCGCAGCCTCAGTCCATCCCCGCTGAACTCGCAGCCGCCGAAACCGCCATCGCCAGTTCCGACTGGAAGACCGCCAAGACCAAGCTCGATTCCTACCTAACTGCCCATCCCACCGACGCGCGCGCTCTCTTCGACGCCGGCTACGTTGCCGATTCACAGGATCGCCTGGTCGACGCGGCCGCCCTCTATCGCCGCGCCATCGCAGCCAATCCCAAATCCTTTGAGGCGCATCTCTCGCTGGGTCTGCTTCTCGCCCGCCAGAACAAGCTGGACGAAGCCCGTCCCGAACTTGCCGCCGCCACAACACTCGATCCCGGCGATGCCGGTCCGGAACTCAAGGCCCGCGCCTGGCGTGCTCTGGCGCGCATCGATCGCGCCTCCGACCCCACTGCCGCCTCGAATGACCTGCTCGAAGCCTTGAAGCTTTCGCCGGAAACTCCTCAGGACACGCTGCTTGCCGCCGAGTTGGCTGAACAAGCCGGCCAGAACGACGCCGCCGAAGCCGCTTATCGCCGCGTGCTGGCGAAGGATCCTCACTCTGTCCCCGCCAATGCCGGCCTGGCGCATCTCCTGATCCTGCGCAAGCAATATCCCGATGCCGAAACCCTCCTCCGCGCCGCGCTCACAAGCGCCCCCGACGATCCCACGCTCAACGCGCAACTGGCCACGGTGCTCGTCGCAGAGGACAAGGCTGAAGCCGTGCCGCTCCTCCAAAAACTCCACGACGCGCACCCGGCCGATCCGGCCATCACGCGCATGCTGGCCGAGGTGCTGGCCGTCGCCGGTGACTATGCCGGCTCCGATCAGCTCTACCTCCATCTGCTCGCCGCCAATCCCCAGGACGTCGATCTGCTCGTTGCCCACGGCCAGAACCTTGTCCGCCATGGCCCGCTTCGCTGAAGCGTTCACCGTCTTCGACAAGGCCACGCAGATCGACCCCGCCAACGGCGACGCGTGGAGCGGCCTGGCCTTTACCGCCTTCCGCACCAGCCGCCCCGACGTCACTCTGCACGCGCTCACCATGCGCTCAAGAGCTCTGCCTGAGAACCCCGCAACCCTGTTCCTCTGGGCTCAGGCTTACGACACCCTGCACCAAAAGCAACAGGCCGCCGCCTACTATCGCCGCTTCCTTGAGGCTGCGGCCGGCAAATTTCCCGATCAGGAATGGCAGGCCCGCCAGCGCCTGCAAATCCTTGAGAAATAGCCGTTCGCGCGTCTCCGCAATCCCTGACTGGCCACTCCAGCTCCCTGCTCTCTCTCATCTCGCTCCGCCGCCCTTTCTGGTACCGCCGTTTTTTACGGCATCAAAGTTTCATGCTTTTGTCCTTGCAGACGCCTGCAAAATGTGCGTACTATCAGCACATTCGGGGGTAAGGCCGCATTGGAGGAGGTTCCTTATGCGGGCTGTAGTTCCAATCATCGCCTTCCTCACACTCAATTTGTCTGTCGCATCTGTGCGCGCTTTCTCGGGCGACAACAAGCCGCCGGATCCAGATGCCATCGCCGCGCTTGAAGCGCGCGCCAACCAGGCCCAACCGCGCGAACAATGCTTCCTCTATGCGGAGCTCGTCCAGCAGATGACCGAGCTCAGCATTCGCCAATACGCGGCGGGCGACGCCGAAAAAGCCACGTATCTGCTTAAACGGATCCAGCAGATCGCGCAAAAAATCCATCTCTCCCTTGGTGACAACGACAAGCGCCTCAAGAACGCCGAAATCATGCTCAGCCACACGGCCTTCCGCCTCAATGAGATGCTGCATGCCAGCAGCATCGAAGACCGCCCGCTGGTGGAGCAGACCCTGGCGCAGGTAACCCAGGCGCAAAATGCCACGTTGATGCATGTCTTCCAAAAATAACCGTTAGCCATCAGTAGCTAGTGATCGGGGATAGTGTGAGTGTGGAGTGTGAGTGCGCCGGACTGGTATAACCGCACTCGCACTCACACTCACACTCGCACTCACACTCACACACCACACTGCTCCGCAATCCCCACTACCTATTCCCTGTCTTTTGTGCTTGAATAGAATCGCAGGAGGCACGTCGCCATGCGTCCATTCTTGGCCGGTCTCTTTTGTCTGCTGTTAGCAGTGCCCCTCGCCGCGCAACGGCAAAAACGCGATCCTCTCACGGAAAAGCAACAGGATCAGATTGAGGAAGCCGGCATCGACCCGGTGGCCCGCATCGATTTGTACGTCAAGTTCCTCAATGACTACTGCGACACGATCAAAGGGCTGGTCCCACGCGCCAAGTCCGCCGCCCGCAGCCGCCGCATCGACGACGAGTTGCAGGACTTTTCCGCCCTGATGGATGAGTTGGGCGACAACCTCGACATGTTCTCCCAGCGTAAAGCCGATCTTCGCAAGTCGCTCAAAGGGCTCAACGAGTCCATCCAGCGCTGGCAGACAGTCCTGCACGACCTCCCCAGCGAACCCGGCTTTGAGCTGTCCTTGAAGGAGGCGATCGATAGCGCCAACGATCTCTCCGATCAGGCCAAGGAGATCACCGTCAACCAGGAAGCCTATTTCAAAGCCCATCCCGACGAAAAAGGCCAGGACCGCTACGAACCGAAATAAAGCAGCCGCTAGCTCTTAGCCTCTAGCCTCTAGGTATGTGCCGTTAGCGCCATGCAGCCAAACTTCGCGTCAAAAATACTCTGTCATCCCGAGCAATATGAATCGGGTGTCATCCTGAGCGAAGTGGACCGCGTTTCGCGCGGCCTACAAGTCGAAGGACCTGCGGTTGTCTTTCTGCTTTTATGCAACCTGCCGCAGTCTCCGCAAGAAGAGCTAGGAGCTAGAGGCTAGAAGCTCCCAAATCGCACCTGCTATCCTCGGCATTGATGCCCCCCGACGTCGCTCCCATCTTTCAGGCAGAGTACCGCGCCCTTCGCCCGCGCGCGCCCATGCCGCCCATCCATGTGCGTTTCCGGCGCTTCACTTCGCTCAACACCACCATTCGCCTGCGCGAGGGTGAGATTTTTGCCTCACTCTCCGATCTGCTTGAAGGCGCGCCGGAGTCCGTCCTCCACGCCATCGCGCACATCCTTCTCGCCAAGCTCTATCGCAAGCCCATCGACCGGGCGCACAACCTGCGCTACAAGCGTTTCGCCTCCAGCGCCGCGGTCACGCGCCAAACGGACCTCATCCGCACCGCGCGCGGCACCAAGCGCTTCTTCGGACCCGAGGGCCGCTACTTTCATCTCGATGAAGTTTTCGATGCGCTCAACACGCGCTTCTTTGGCGGGCTGCTCGGTCGCCCCGATCTCACCTGGAGCGAGCACCACGCCAAGCGCTCGCTGGGCCACTACGACGCCGCGCACAACACCATCGTCGTCAGCCGCGTCTTCGATCGCCCCTCCAGCCCGCGCTACGCCATCGAATACCTGCTCTACCACGAGATGCTGCACCTCAAGCATCCCGTTCGCACGCGCGGTCTGCGCCGCTGCGTCCACTCCCGTGAGTTCAAAGCCGAAGAAGCGCGCTTTCCCCAGCTCGCAGAGGCCCTCGCCTTCATCAAGCGGCTATCCTGACCTCAGCGCTTCAAAACATATCCATCGCTGTCACCCTGATTGACCAAAATCGCATGTCATTCTGAGCAATGAAATTCGAATGTCATCCTGAGCGGCCAAAATTGCATGTCATTCTGAGCGAGTTCCGGCGCGCCGGGACGAGTCGAAGAACCTGCGGTTGCTTTTGCATGTGCTCTTCGCCCATACAACCCAGCACGAAAACGGAGCTCTTTAATTTCTCAAGATTCTGTATCCCAAATCGCGCGTTTCTGCGGAAAGAAGAATAAGAAAGCTCGCACAGTTCGGACGCTACCGGAAATTAACGATCGAAATTCCGTAATCAAAAAACAGGTTCACTGCGAACGCTCACGGAACTTCTTGCGTCTTTTCCGCGTACTACCCCGTTAACCAGGCGCGCAGTTTTCCGTTTTACCAACGAAGGCATTTTGTCTGCTTTCCTTCAACAAGTGTTACCGGTCTAACAAAAATACGTGAGCCAACATATCGACAGACGGTCTTCTGAAAGAACATCATTGACCCTCTCCGTACTAAGTGTTACAATCGGTAACACTATGGCCAGTAACATGCGGCTCGGCTGAGACAAAGACCATTTGCTCCATAAGAAGGTGATGATGAAACCCCTTTGGCGCCTGGCCGCTCTTTGCCTGTTTCTGTCTGTCGTGGCACTGCCTACACATGCCGTAGCGCAGACCGGCACGTTGCACGGCGTAGTGCAGGACCCCAGTGGCGCGGTCGTACCAAATGCAACTGTCTCAGCCGTCTCCTTAACCGGAGGCGGCGCACAGCCCCTGCAAACCACGTTCGCTGCCGATGGCCAATATACGTTCCGCTCCATCGCTCCCGGCTCCTACACCATCACCGCTACCGCCAAGGGATTCGCGCCGCTTACCATCCCGAGCCTCACCGTCGCCGCAGGCCAGGCCAAGGAACTGAATCTGCCGCTGGCCATCGCTGTCGAGCAGCAGGAAGTCACGGTCGATGCCCAGAGTCAAAGCGTCAGCATCAATCCCGATCAAAACTCCAACGCTGTGGTCATCAAGGGAAGCGCTCTCGACGCACTCTCCGACGATCCCACCGAGCTGCAAAATGAATTGCAGGCGCTCGCCGGTCCCGCGGCCGGCCCCAATGGCGGGCAAATCTACATTGACGGCTTCGAAGGCGGCCAAATCCCGCCCAAGTCCGCCATCCTCGAAATTCGCGTCAATCAAAATCCCTTCTCTGCCGAGTACGACCGCATCGGCTACGGCCGCATTGAGATCATCACCAAGCCCGGCTCGCAAAAGTTCAAGGGCAGCATCAACAGCTTTGGTAACGACTCCGCCCTCAACTCCGGCAATCCCCTGATCACGCAGCAGCCAAGCTACTACCTCTATTCCTATTCCGGAAACATCAGCGGCCCCATCACCAAGACCTCGTCGTATTTCTTCAACGCCTTTACCATCACCCGCCAGAACTCCAACATTGTTGATGCGCTCAATCCCGCAACCCTCACCAGCAACATCACCGAGGCCTGGCCCGCCCCGATGAGCTTTTTCAATCTGAATCCCCGCGTCAACTTCCAGCTCACCAAGAACAACTTCATCAGCATCCGCGATTCGTTTCAACGCTATTCCGGCCATGGCAACGGCGTGGGCACGCTCAGCCTTCCCGACCAATCCACCAGCTCCGTCAACTACGAAAACGATCTCATGATCGGCGATACCTGGGTCATCAATCCTCACCTGCTGCTGGAGCCGCGCTTTCTCTGGCGACGCATCAGCAACAATCAGATTCCGAGCCTCCTCACGCCCGCGGTCACAGTTCAAGGTGCCTTCACCAACGGTGGCAGCAGCGTCGGCACGGTGCGGGACCACGAAGACGTCTTCAACTTGCAAATCTACGGCACCGCGACCACCGGACCCCACACCCTCCGCTTTGGCGTACGTGCGCGTTCCTATCGCGACGCCAACTACTCCACCACCGGCGTCAACGGCAGCTACTTCTTCTCAAGCGTCGCCGATTACCAGGCCGGCACGCCCTCGCAATATTCCGCCACCGTCATCGCCAATCCCACGGCCCGCGCCCTCTTCTTCGATGGCTCGGTCTTCGCCCAGGACGACTGGCGCGTGAACAAGAGCTTCCTCCTCGGCCTCGGCCTCCGCTACGAGGGTCAGAACTTCATTCACGACCACGCTGACTGGGCGCCGCGTCTGGCGCTCGCATGGACTCCGGGCCATCCCGGGAAGAATCCTCCAAAGACCGTGGTTCGAGCTGGTTACGGATGGTTCTTCAACCGTTTCATTGTGCCCTCTTCCTTCAACGCGGCGGGCACACCCTATATCATTCAGGCCATCCACGACAATCTCATCAACCAAAAGAGCTACACCGTCGCCAATCCAAGTTTCTACAACCCCAACGCCGCTGAACCGTCTTCGGTTTTGACCTCGACTGCCTCCTCCATTCCCACCTATCACTCCGTCGATCCGCACTTCCACGCCGCGCTCGACATGCAGGGCGGCATTGGCGTCGATCATCAGTTCGGCAAACACGTCACGTCGAATATCACCTACCTCTACACGCAGGGCGTCCATCAATACCTCACCAACAACGTCACCGCGCCCGACTTCGACGAAGCCGACTACACCATCACCGGTCCCACGCCTGCCGCTTACAACTACCAGTTCCAGTCCGGCGGATTTTACCGGCAAAATCAGATCATTCTCTCCTCAGCCTTGCAGCTCAAGAAACTCACGTTGAGCGGCAACTACACATTCAACGAGGCCAAGAGCGACACCCAGGGTGTCGGCTCGTTCCCTCCCGATGGCGAATGTCCCGGCGGTCGGTCAGTTTGAAGCCGTCGTGAAAGGGCACGATCTTACAGGCTGCGGAAACAAGTCTTCAGGGGCCGCAAGAAGTGTCAGGGCACGACCGGGGAACCCACCCAGTGGGTGGGTCGCGTGCCGCAAGGACCGGCAAATGAATGAGGGGCTTTAGCCCCTGAGGGGCGGTTTCTTCCAAACTGACCCATTACCGATCTCGCAAACACCCGCCTGCGCTATCCTACCCTCTTACCACTTCCCTCTCGAGGTGCATCCGCATGACCGAGAATCCTCGCCTCGTTCTGACCAAGCGCTTTACCGAGGCCGTCGAATACGCGCGCCAGTTGCACACGGAGTACCGCAAAGGCACCGACATTCCGTACATGGCGCACCTGATCGGCGTGGCCGCGCTGGTGATGGGCGAAGCCGGCGGCCGCGTCCCCGTGACAGAGGACATGGTGATCGCCGCCCTGCTGCACGACGCCGTTGAAGACCACGGCGGCACGCCGCGCCTGCGCGAAATTGAGCAGCGCTTCGGTCTCAACGTGGCCCGCATGGTCGCAGCGCTTTCCGACACATTCGCAGAGGACCCCGGCAAAAAGGAACCTTATGGGCAGCGCAAAACCAACTACATTATGCGGCTGCGCAACGAGCCCGACGACGTCCTGCTCATCTCCGCCGCCGACAAGCTCTACAACGCAAAAGCAATTCTGGATGATTTCAGGGATATCGGCTTCAAAGTCTTCGATCGCTTTAAGCGTGGGAAGGATCAACAGCTCTGGTATTTCGACGAGCTCCTGAAAGTCTTTCGCGCCCATCCGACCGAATCGAATCGTGAACGACCTGGAGCGTGTCGTCAAGGAGCTGAAGGATCGCACGTCAGGCGACGCTCAATCCTCCTGACCCCGTACTCCCGAAGTCCCTGGTCCCTGTTCCCTCGGTCCCTTAGTCCCTTGCCGGGCCCCCGGCGAGCGATCTTTGCTCGCTGGGGTGGCTTGGTCCCTGTATCTCCAACGCCCCCGTCAGCTCGCTCACCTTCGTCACATCGTGACTCTTGCACCACGATTCGAGCCCCTTCGCCAGCCCTTCCGTCGCGCGCGGATCGGCGAAACTCGCCGTCCCCACCTGAATTGCCGTCGCGCCCGCCAGCAAGAACTCGACCGCGTCCGTCGGCGTCACAATTCCGCCCATCCCCAGCACAGGAATCTTCACAGCCCGCGACGCTTCCCAAACCAGGCGCAGCGCGATGGGCTTAATGGCCGGCCCTGACAGCCCTCCGGTCACATTGCTCAACCGCGGCTTGCGCTCCTCGGCATCGATCGCCATGGCCAGAAATGTATTCGCCACGCTCACGGCATCGGCTCCGCTATCCGCGGCCACGCGCGCCATGTGGGCAATCGAAGTCACATTCGGCGTCAGCTTCACAATCAGTGGCCGCCCCGCTGCCCCCTTGGCACGGCTCACCAGGTACTCCAGCGACCCCGCATCCGCCCCGAACGCCATGCCGCCGGCGTGCACGTTCGGGCACGACACGTTCAGCTCGTACGCCGCAATCCCCTCCGCGTCGTTCAGCTGCTCGATCACTCCCACGTACTCGTTCACCGTATACCCAAAAATATTCACGATGACCTTGCACTTGGGATAGCGCTTCAGCGGGGGCAGTTTGCGCTCAATGAACTCCCGCACACCCACGTTCTGCAAGCCGATCGCATTCAGCATGCCCGCTGCCGTCTGCACCAGGCGCGGCGACGCGTGCCCGGCCATCGGCTCCATCGAGATGCCCTTGGTGACGATCGCGCCCAGCCGCTCCAACGAAACAATCTCTTCGAATTCGATGCCGTAGCCAAAGGTACCGCTGGCGGCGATCACTGGATTCACCAACTCCAGTCCGGCCAACCGCACTCGCATGTCGGGTTTCACTGGGCGCCTGTCTTCCTTTATATCCGCAGACTTTTCTGCCGCACGCACGAAATTGCAAACTTCCGCGGGCTCTCGTCCATGATACCCGCCCGCCCAAAGCGCCGCTGTGCGCTTCACCCAGACGCAGAAAGGCCCTCCGGCTCGCACCGGAGGGCCCGTCGTTTAGAGCTGGAAGCCAGAGGCTAGCAGCTAGAAGCTGCCTCTACGCCGTCACCGTCTCGCTGGAGTCCACCTTCACCGGCGTCAGCCAGCCAAACCGATCCGGCTTCAGGCCGTTGACGATGCCGAAGAACTCGTCAGAGATCTTCTTGGTAATCTCGCCCGGCTTGCCATCTCCAATCACTACGCGGTCGATGGAGCGAATCGGCGAAACTTCCGCCGCGGTGCCGGTAAAGAAGACTTCGTCGGCGATATACAGCAACTCACGCGGAATGGACTGTTCAGTGACCGTCAATCCCAGATGGCGTGCAATGGTCAGCACACTGTCGCGCGTAATCCCCGATAGCGCCGAGTTCGCCAGCGGCGGCGTAAATAGCACGCCGTTGCGCACGACAAAAACGTTCTCGCCCGATCCCTCGCTCACCAGCCCGTTCACATCCAGCGCAATCCCCTCCTGGTAGCCGTTGATTTCGGCTTCCATGTGGATCAGTTGCGAGTTCATGTAGTTCGCGCCCGCCTTGGCCAGCGCCGGCATGGTGTTCGGGGCCAGCCGGTTCCAGCTGGAGATGCACACGTCGGCGCCTCCGTGTCCGGCAATGTATTTGCCCCATGGAAAATTGGCGATGTAGACCTCAATCGGCGAGCCTTTCGGGCTTACGCCAATCTCTCCGTAGCCGCGCAGCACGATCGGCCGGATATAGCACGGCGCCACGCCGTTTGCTTCAATCACATCCACGACGCCCGCGCACAACTCCTCGAGTGTGAACGGGACTTCCATGCGATAGATTTTGGCCGAGTCGAGCAGCCGCTGCATGTGCTCCGGCAGGCGGAAGACCGCCGAACCGTGCGGTTGCCCGTAGCAGCGAACTCCCTCGAACACGCTGGAGCCATAGTGGATCACGTGGCTCATCACGTGAATGGTGGCTTGCTCCCACGGAATCAGGTCGCCGTTATGCCAGATCTTCTCAGTGGTTTGGATGGGCATGGGGAATGAGGTACTCCTTCGTGTGCGAAATGTGCGCACCTGTTAAAAGGTTGTCATGCTGCGCCATTCGCTGGCAAGCGCCGGGTTCTTGAAAACGTACCCCTCCCTCCCGCCAAAACTTTCAGTGGGCTGTCCCCTGCGGTCTCTCCACTGGGTTCGCGTCCAATTCGCTCCGCCATCCTGAGCGGCCAAGATTTGACTGTTCATCCTGAGCAACAAGCAATCGCTTGTCATCCTGAGCGACCGACAATTGATCGGTCATCCTGAGCGAGATTTGGTGTGCTTTTGCACCAAAACGAGTCGAAGGACCTGCATTTCGGGGCTTCGGCCTATACCGCGAACTTCAAACACGCCCCGCAAGCCCCACAGTCCCTCGGTCCCTGCCGGGGTCCCCAGCGGGCGATTTGTGCCCGATGGGGTGGCTTGTTCCCTCGGTCCCTGTTCCTGGATACTCTCTCTATGGCCGAAACCCCGCAGACCGTTCCGCCAGACCAGAGCGCCGTCCGCATCACACCCGGTCCGCGCATGAAGGTCGCTCTCGCGCTCGCCATCCTGGCCGACATCGTCCAGTTGCTTATACTCCCCGCCTACATCGAGGGCGCAGCTTTTCCTCCCGACGATATCATCGACATTTGCATGGCCGGCATCCTCTCCTGGCTCCTAGGCTGGCACTGGGAGTTCCTGCCCTCCTTCGCCGGCAAACTGATCCCCGGCGTCGACCTCGTTCCCCTCTGGACCCTCGCCGTCGCCAACGTCTACCGCAAATCCCGCCCGCAGCCCGGCAACTATCGACCCCAACCCTGACGAAAAGTCCTCTCGATAAGCCGCGCACGCCTCCTGAACGCAAAACCAGTATCCGCTGCGTTGCGTCGCGGCGCGCCGTTTGCGCTGCACTTGCCGCGGCGGTGGGGTGTGTTGATTACAATTCCAGCATCGGATGGTTTTGTTTCATATACGCCGGAGGCACCGCGTGGGTTCGAAATGCCCTGTTCACCGTTCGCATCGCCCGATTCTGCTGTGCGCCCTTTCGCTCGCGATTTTTCCACTCTTTTCCGCCGCCCAGGCCCCGGCGCAAGCCGGCTTCGTCAAAGGCACCATTGGCGAACCGGTGCTGGTGCTCAACGGTCCGTGGAAGTTCCATCCCGGCGACGATATGGCCTGGGCCAGTTCCTCTTTTGACGACTCGAGCTGGGACACGCAGGATCTGACTCCGCCACAGGGATCCTACGATCCCACCACGGGCTCCAGTGGCTTTGTTCCCGGCTGGACTGCACAACGCTACCCCAAGCTCGCCGGTTTCGCATGGTACCGGCTGCGCGTTCAGTTGCAGGGCACTGGCGCCGGAGTCCAAATGCCACCCTTGGCGCTGACCATGCCCATGAACTTCGACAATGCCTACCAGGTCTTCGTCAATGGTCAACATGATCGGCGAATTCGGTCGCTTCGGCCCCAAGTCAGTCGACTTATTACAACGCCCAGCCGCTGATCGTTCCCGCTGCCGGCGGCGCCGCAAATGGCGTGCTCACCATCGCTATCCGATTTGTGGATGGATACGGAACTCCACTGGCAAGCGAGGATGCTGGCGGGATTGCACGGACCGCCGATTCTGGGCGAGTCCTCGGCCATCAATGCCATGTTGCGGCTGGAATGGGATGCCGTCAACCGGACGCAGATGGGCGGCCTTGCTGGCGATGATACTTCTTATTTCTCGCGGCCATGCTGGGATTCGCGCTCTCTTGGCTCGATCGCAGCGAGCCTGCCTACTTGTGGCTGGGCGCCGTCTGCTCGTGGGCTTTCTGGAGAGAAGCACGGTCATGCTGGGGTATTACTCCACCATTCTGCCCATGGTGCCTGAGAACCCTTCTTCAGGATGTCTTCCTGGGCCCATTGACGCTGGGCTTGTGGGCGCTGTTTTGGGCCTATTGGTTCAAGTTGGAGCACATCCGCAAAATTGCGCGCATTACGTGGACCCTTACTGTCCTTTTGTGCATCGGCATGTCTACGGTTCGCTCGCCCCTCTTCGGGAGGTTCGTTCCCGTTCAAGCTTCCGTCTGGCTGCTTCCCCTTACGCTTGTGCTCAAGCTGTCGCTCGGCGTGCTTTTGCTTTGGGTCACGTATCGCGGCATGCGCAAACGCACCGCGGACGGTTGGCTCGCGCTGGCCCCCATTCTATCTCACCATCATTTGGGCCTACCAGGAGGAACTGCAAGTTCTTCACATTCCGCTAATCGTCCGAATCTCTGGCGTGACGATTACCTACGGCGTTATTGCCGTCCTCCTCATGCTGGCCATCATCTCTGCCCTTATGATGCGCCGCTTCATCCGCGGTCAGCGCGACAAGTTGCAGTTGCAGCTTGAAATCGAGCAGGCCCGCCAGGTGCAGCAGGTGCTCATCCCCGAAACCACTCCGGCGGTTCCGGGATTCACAGTGAAAAGTGAATATCGCCCCGCACAGCAAGTCGGCGGCGACTTCTTTCAAATCCTTCCCTTGCAAAACGGCGGAGTTCTGGCAGTGATTGGAGACGTAAGCGGAAAGGGCACCCCCGCCGCCATGACCGTGAGCCTGCTGGTGGGCACCGTGCGCACGCTCGCTCTCTACACGCAAAAGCCGGGTGAGATTCTTGCCTCCGTCAACGAGCGTATGTGGGGACGCAGCCAGGGAGGATTCACCACCTGCCTGGTTCTTCGCGTCGACCCCGACGGAACCGTGACCCTGGCCGATGCCGGCCACCCCGCTCCGTACCTTCAGGGCAAGGAAGTTCCCGTCGAGAGCGGTATGCCCCTGGGCCTCAATCCAGGCACCACCTATGCCGAATCCACATTCCGGCTGGCCGCCGGTGAACAGTTGACCTTGCTGACCGATGGGGTTCTGGAAGCCCGCAACGGCCTTGGCGAACTCTTCGGATTCGAGCGCACCGCCGCCATTGCCCGCCAGTCGGCCGAGTCCATCGTTCATGAGGCCCAGGTATTCGGGCAGGAAGACGACATCACCGTCCTGACCCTCACGCGCCTGGCCGCCGCGTGAAGGATTGTCGTTCGAGGGTTTTGCTCTCTGCCGCGCGCTCCTACCGGCTCGCCAGCTCTTCCACCGTGACCGTGTACGGCGGCAAAACCCCGCATTCGGCCGCCATGCGGAAGAACCCCCGCATCCCCTCCACGCACTCCTCGTCGAGCACGTAGTGAATGTTGGTCGTCAGGTACGCCCGGATGGTCTCCTCCGGAATGGGAGTCCGTTTCGCCCACTCGGCCACCAGGGCGTCGATGTTCGCAAGCCCGTGGTCCCGCGAATGGATAAAATCCCCAGCAATGCCCTCGTCCAAAGGCCTGCTGCATGCAATGCCAGTGCTCCAGACGGCGGAAACGAAGGTCAAGCCCGTCAGCACCTTCCACTCCGCAGCCAGATCGCGATACACAAGCTCCTCGCCCGTCCGCACCGCGCGGTTGAATCGCTCTTCGAGCGCCAGCAGCGCAGGATCGCCGATCAAAATGGCGGCGTCGGCGCGCTCCAGCATCAGGTCCAGATCGGCAGCCATCGGCACAAACTGGATCCCCGGATTACCCCACTTGTGGAAGAGGATGTGCGCGTAAGCAATCGTGGTGCGGCTGGCGGTGTCGGCGGCCACCGATTGCAAATCGGTGAGCGGCTGCCAGGCCCGATGCACCAGCAGCAGCGAGCGCACGCGGCCCTTTGAGGCGATGGTGCAGCCCGGCAGAATGCGTAGGTCCGGAGAAGTGGCCAGCGCGGCAATGGGAATCAGGCCGATATCCGCCTGTCCCGTGGCCAGCTTCGCTGCGCACTCCGCCGGCATCATGCGATCGATGCGGTAGCGTTTGGCCAGCTCATCGCAAAGAGGCGGGTGCTCGAAATCCCACATCAGCGGCGCAGGATTCAGAAAATCAATCGCCGCGATGCGCAACCGTGAATCTTGCGCTTCGTTCACAGTCTTTAGATTATCAATCCGCAAGCCAGGATTCGCGGCGAAATGCATATGCGGAAACGAACTGGTCAACCCTGTTCAGTGGGTCACCGGTGCCACGTCTACCCTGCGCCGTACGGAACAGCGAACTCGCGAACGTGGGGCAGCGCACGCTAAACCGCTGACTTGCTGACTCGCTGACTTGCCGTCCCGCTTGACACCCCAAGCCTGCTGCCTCGGATAATCGAGGCCATGCGATGGATTCTGTTCTTCGCGTCTCTGGCCCTTGCCGCAGGCGCTTCCGCGCAACAAGCGGTTCCGCTTCCGCCCCCTCCGGCCGTCTCGGCGCGGGTCGCCGACACCTTTACTTTCGTCTCCGACGGCCCAGCCGGTCCCGGATGGGGCCGTCCCGACGAAATCGCCCGCAAATATTTTCACGAGAATTTGACCGCACTCTTTGCGCGCACGCTCACGCTCGACGCCGCCCTTCCGCAGCGCAGCACCTTGCGCTGGATCTTCACCGGCCCGCACGCCGGCCTCACCGTCGAACTCACTTCCAACAAGGTCCGCATCGCGGAACGCTACTACGATTCCATGGCGCTTTACGAGGGCCAGGGTAACTTCCCTGAAAAGACCACTCTTACCAACGAGCGCCAGTTCACAGGCGATGCACGCTCGCTCACCGTCATCGCCGACGCGCATCTCGCCGTGCGCGTTCTGGTCAACGGCCAGCAGATCCTCGAGGCTCCGCTGCTCTTCGACCTCACGCGCCATCAACTTATGCTCGTGGCCTCGCGCACTGCACACCTGGTCGTCTCCGGCTCGCTGCTCCAGCCCGATCTCAAGAGCGCGACCATCACGATCAACCCATCTGAAATCCACCAGACGATGCTCGGCTTCGGTGGCAGCCCCAGCATTCCCGCCTATGCGGAGTTGAGCGACGAAGGCAAGCGCGCTTACTGGCAGATTCTCAAGCGTTACAACCTGCTCCTCTCCCGCGAGTACCCGATGGGCACGCAGCTCAAGCCCGACATGAGCGATCTCGAGAACCCCGCCGACGCCACGCCGCACTATTACGGCGACAACTTCCCCAACAGCGAGCTGTCGAGCTTCGACTACAGCCGTCATGTGCTCGATCTGGGCGGCAGTGTCATCTACGAGCTTTGGGCGCTACCGTCCTGGGCCACCGTGCCCAACAACGGCCCGCACGCCACCGACACCTGGAACAAGCCCATCAAGCAGGTGGCAAATCCCGACGAGTACGCGCGCCTCATCGTCACGTATTGCAAGAAGGCGCAGGCAGCCACCGGCTCCGCGCCGGCCATCGTCGGCATAGAGAATGAAGTCGACCAGCCGCCCGAGGTGTTCAGCCAAATGGCGCTCGCCCTGCGCCGCGAGCTCGACAAGGCAGGATTCACCGCGACTAAAATCCACATGGCCGACGCCAGCTACATGTTTCTCGGCATCGATCGCGCCACGGAGCTGCGCAAGAATCCCGAGGCGTGGAAGGCCCTCGACTACGCCGCCGTGCACGAGTACGACTTTCAGGAGTTCCTCGCCAACCCCGACCTCTACGACGCGCGCATGAAGCAGATGCACGAAGCCGCGGATGGCAAGCCCTTCCTCGCCACGGAAATCTGCATCAACGATCCGCACTACCAGGAGCCGTCGTACCGTATCGCCTTTGCCGTGGCGCAGCTTTACCACAAGAATCTCACCGAGATGGACGCGGTGGCGCTGATGTATTGCTGGCTCCTGCTCGACGTGGAGCAGCCCACCTTCGCCGGTTCGCGCTCGCTGCTCGCCCCCGATCGCACCCGCGGCTGGATTCCCGTGCCCACCAGCTATCAGTTGCGCGTGATGGGCGCATTCAGCCGCCACATCCTCAAAGGAATGCAGCGCGTGGGCGTGGATACCGCCGATCCCGACCTGCTCGCAACCGCATTTGCCGATGGCCAGCACCAGACGCTGGTCGTCATCAACCGCTCGGCCACCGCGCGCAAGCTCACGGTCGAGGGCGCCGCCCACCCCTGGGTCGAGATGGAACGCACCGGCCTCGAAGAAGAGAATGCCGTCTCCACCGTCCCGGCAGAAGTGGTAGTCGAGCCCGGAGAAATCGTGGTCCTCTCCACCATCAAGGCTGAATGATCCTCGCCCAGCACGAAGAATGGGTGCCCCACATCTCGGTTTTGAGATGTGGGGTAGCACGAACCTTATTCAAAACGCTGTCATCCTGAGCGAGGTCGCCGAAGCGACCGAGTCGAAGGACCTGCATTTTTACGAAGCCAACTCAGCACGAATTTCTAGCCGTATTATTGAACCTGATTATGTCAGTCCATCGAACACTTTCCGTAATTCTCGCTTTGCTGGTCGGTTCGGCCGCGGTCTCCGCGCAGGTTGTCATCGACCATCACTACACAAACACCGACGCGCAAAGCCTGATCGGCCTGCCGATGGGCAGCCACAAGACCATCGTCGACAAGCAGGGCGATCTCAAATGGTCGCAATGGAGCCTGAAGCGCAAACCGCTCGACACGCCCATCGGCTTCAGCAGCCAGACGGACGGCGAACTCGCCATCCAGGCATTCGCCGGCCCCGATCGGCCTAATATCGATCCGCTCAAAGTCAGCACCCAGCAGCTCTATCACGGGCGCTATCCCTTCATTGTCTCGACGGCGAATTCAGGCAGCCTCTCCCTCGAAGAGCTCGCCTTTGCCGTCGACCCCGATGCCAAGCCCGGCGAAATCCCCACCGCCCACTCGGGCACAAAGGCTTTCGACGTCGTGCGTCTTACGATCAGCAATAGCGGCGCGTCCGCAGCGGACGTCACGCTGAAGCTGAGCGGCCGCGAGCGCAATCTCCCCGGTCACGTAGTCGGCAAGATGCTCGAAAACGGCGCTGGCGAAGACGTCGCGCTGGTCACCGAAACCGAAGGCGCTACCGTCGCCGCCGAAGACAAGGGACTTACCCTCGCACTGCATCTTTCCATTCCCGCGCAAAACAAAAAGTCGATAACAATCGAACTCCCCTACGAGTGGCCCGTCGCCCGCAACGCCGAACTCTCGCGCGAAAGCGGCGAAGCGTTACTTGCCAAGGCTGTCGCGCAGTGGGATGGTTTGTGGGCGCACGCAACCAGAATCGACTTCCCGCAGAAGGAGCTGACCGACTTCTACGACTCATCGATCGCCTACGTGCTTATCCTCACCGAGTTCGATGCGCGTGGCGATCTCTGGGCGCTCGACGGTCCCGCAGTCTACCGCCAGTACTGGGGCCGCGGCGAATACTTTCAGGCGCGCGCCATGGAGGTCGCGGGATTCATGACGCCCGCGCGGCTCAGCGTGGAGCACTCCTTCCACGTCATAAACGACGACGGCGAGTGGGACTTCCCTCCCACCAGCGGCTGGCCCGCATGGGACAACTCCGGCGGCAATGCCGCGGCCGTTTGGGATTACTACCTTTTCTCGCGCGACAAGCAGTGGCTCGCAAAGGCGTATCCCGATCTACTCAAGTCCGCAAGCTGGATTCGCGATCATCGCGAAGAGTCCACGCTTGAAGGTGTCGAGGGCATTCCCGACGGCGCGCGTCCCATCCATCGCATGCTTCCCTCCAAATGCCGCCCCGAGCCCGATCCTCCGCTTAAGCCCGGCGAGAAAACTTACTGGTACGGCCTGCTGCCATGGAGTTATGGCGACTCGGGCCTGCCTGAGGGCCATTCCTTCTCGCACAACTTCCTCGCGGATTACGCGCTCCAAGTCACCAGCAAGGCCGCAACCGTGCTCGGTCATCCCAACGATGCGGCATGGCTCGATCGCGAGTACGCCGCTTTCACGGCTGCCATTCACGAAGATGTAAACCGCGCCGTGACCCTCGAAACCATCACGCCCTCCTATCTGCCTGCCATGCCCACGTATCCGCAAGGCGCGTACTCGCAAACCTTCCTCGCCGTCTATCCCACCGGCCTCTACGCGCCCGACGATCCACTCGTCGCCGGCCTCATCACGCGCATGGAGCATGAGGAGAAGCAGGGTCTGCCCACGAACGTCGCCTGGGCCGGATATGCCGGCGTCTGGCCAGGCGAGTCCATGAACATGGCGGAGACCTATCTGCTGCGCGGCGAAAAACAGAAGGCCGCCGACATGCTCGCTGCCGCGCTCAACCACAGCTACACCACGAATGTGTGGAAGGAAGAAATCCTCGTCGACGTCGATGCGTCGCGCGCCTGCGACACGCCGCACAGCAAGCGCTCCAACATGGAAGGTACCGGCGACATGCCCGAAGCCTGGGGCAACGCCAATCTCGTGCTCATGCTGCGCGACATGCTGCTGAACGAGCGCGACGGCAAGCTGTATCTGCTTCCCGGCCTGCTGGTGAGTTGGGTGCCCGAGGGAAAAACGCTCACCCTTGACAATGCGCCGGTGACGACTGGCGGCACAGTGAGCCTGCGCGTAGAACACGTAACCGCGCCGCTCTGGCGCGTCACGATCGATCCACATGGAGTGTCGCGTGATTTCGTTCTCCACTTCCCATTCGAGCCCGCAGCACTTGTCCGCATCGATGGCAAATCAACCACCGCGTCATCCGAGCTCAGTCTGAGTCTCGACAAACCTCGCACCGTGGAGCTCGAACTCGAATGAAGCGTCGTGATTTTCTGTCGAGTGCGAGCGCAGCCGCGGCCTCATGCCTCGCCTCTCATCTTCTCCATGCGCAAAGCGGCGCGCCCATCTCCGGCACACTCACCATCGACGAATCCACAACTCTCGCCACCATTCCGCAGGACTTCATCGGCCTCAGCTACGAATCGGCGCAACTCGCGAACCCAGCCTTCTTTTCCGCCGAAAACACCGCACTCGTCGCGCTCTTTCGCGAACTCAGCGATCAAGGCGTGTTGCGTCTCGGCGGAGGCACGAGCGAGTTTACCGCCTTCACCACAGAAGAATCTCCGGCTGCCGCGCTCTTCGACGCCGTCGGTCCCGACACCAGCAAAAACGTAAAATCCGACACGCCCATCACGCCCAGGAGCCTGCGCAACCTGCGCGCGTTTCTCGATGCCACTGGCTGGCGCTGCCTTTACGGCCTCAATCTCGGCCGCGGCCCCGTGGCACGCGCCGTCGAAGAAGCCTCTTACGTTCAAAACATTCTTGGCACGCGCCTCATCGCCTTCCAACTCGGCAACGAGCCGGACGCATGGCGCAATCGCTATCGTCCCGCGACATGGTTCTACGCCGACTACTGGAAGGAATGGTCTGCGGCGCATTCCGCCGTTGTCGCGCGCGTGCCGCAAGCCAAATTCGCCGGTCCCGATGTATCGAACAAAATGGCCTACGTCACCGGCTTTGCCGAAGACGTGAAGCGCAGCGCACCGGACGTGGTAATGCTCACGTCGCACTACTACGCCATGGGCCCGGCAGGCGCGCCCGGCATGACCATCGACAAACTGCTCTCCTCCGATCCCAAGCTGGAACGCGATCTCAAAATCGCTATGGCCGCAGCGCACAGTGCGGGCCTGCCCTATCGCATGAGCGAGGGCAACTCCTGCTGGAACGGCGGTCAGCCGGGTGTGAGCGATACACTGGCCAGCGCTTTATGGGTCGCGGATATGATGCTGGAATTTGCTTCGCTCGGCTGCGCCGGCGTCAATCTCCACGGTGGCGGCAACGGCTTCTACACGCCCATCGCTGGAAGCCTTGCGGCCGGCTTCGAGCGCCGTCCGGAATATTTCGGGATGGAACTCATCAAGCAATTCGCGGGCGCAACTCTCATCCGTAGCACTCTCGACTGCGCCAACGACCGCGTGCGCGCCTATGCGGCTCGCAATGCCAAATCCACATTCGCGATCGTCATCAACAAATCCGATCAGCCCGCGGCGATTCGCACTACGCTACACCGCGCGCACCGGCAATGGCTACTCACAGGGCCCGCGATCGATGCGAAACAAGGCGTCACACTTACCGAAGGCAACGCAAATACGTTGCGCAAAGGCACGTTGCACGCGCCGGCGTACAGCGCGATTCTGCTGGAAGGATAAAGGGGGAAATCATGGCACGAGGTAAAAAAAACTGGAGCCGCCGCCGCTTTCTGCGCGACGCATCCCTCACAGGAGCGGTGCTGACGCAGCACGGTTCCCTTTCCGCGTTGCATGCAGAGATCCCCACAGAATCCATCACCAGCGAGCACATTCTCTTCTTCGACCAGCCCGCAGCCACGTGGCCTGACGCATTGCCCGTCGGCAATGGACGGCTCGGCGCCATGGTCTTCGGCAATCCGGCCAATGAGCGGCTGCAATTGAATGAAGAAACGGTCTGGATGGGTGAGCGGCGCGATCGCAACAATCCCCAGGCCGGCCGCACGCCTGAGGTGCGCAAGCTGCTCATGGCCGGCAAGGTGCACGAGGCTGAAGCCCTTGCCGCGCAGGTCATGATGGGCATTCCTGACCGTCTGCCCTGCTACCAGACACTAGGCGATCTTTGGCTGGACTTCGACAACGTCCCCGCCGCCGTAAACAACTACCGGTTGGAACTCGATCTTGACGAAGCCGTGGTGAAGACGCGCTTCAGCGCCGCAGGTGCGCAGTGGACCCGTGAGGTCTTCAGCTCTGCGCCGCGCAATGTGATCGTCGCGCGCATTGAATCCACGCGTCCCTTCGCGCTTACCCTCCGGCTCGACCGCCCCGCGTATAGCGAAACCACCGCGGCCACCAGCGATCGTCTCGTGATGACGGGCGCGGCGCGGCCCGTGAAGCCCACCACCGATCCGGCGACACAAGAGCGCCAGGTTGGAGTAGCATTCCGCGCTGAATTGAAGGCCATCCCCGAAGGCGGCACAGTACGCGCCGCAGGCAACACGCTGCGCATCGAAAATGCCCGCGCCGTCACGTTGCTCCTAACGGCATGCACCGATTATCGTGAGCACGATGCCGTCGGCATGGCAGCAGCCTGCGCTCGCAATCTGCGCTCCGCTGCCGGCCGCTCTTTCAGGGAGCTGCGCGGCGAGCACGTGACCGACTACCGCCGCTATGCGAGTCGCGCCAATCTTCGCTTGCTCGATGGTCCGGACCCATTGCGCGACCTTGCCACCGACAAGCGCATGCTGCGTCTCCGCAATGGCGGGGACGATCCGAACCTCATCGCCACATACTTTCAATTCGGCCGCTACATGCTCATCAGCAGCAGCCGCCCTGGTACGCTGCCGGCCACCTTGCAAGGCATTTGGAACGAGAGCCTTGATCCACCGTGGGGCTCGAAGTTCACCGTCAACATCAATACCGAGATGAATTACTGGATGGCCGAATCCGCGAATCTCAGCGAGTTGCACACGCAATTATTCGACCTGCTCGATTCGACCCGCACCTTCGGCTCCGCTACGGCGCGCAAGTATTACAACGCTCGCGGATTCGTCGTGCATCACAACACCGACATCTGGGGCGATTCCATCCCCGTCGATCACGTGCAAGCCGGCGTGTGGCCTTTGGGCGCCGGGTGGATCTCGCTGCATCTCTTCTCACATTACGCGTACACGCTCGACGCGGCCTTTCTGCGGGATCGCGCCTACCCACGGTTAAAGGAGATTGCGGAGTTTTTTCTCGACTATCTCGTCCCCGGTCCCGATGGAACCCTCCTCAGCGGACCCAGCCAATCGCCAGAGAATAAATACAAACTTCCCGACGGCTCCACGGCCAGCCTGTGCATGTCTCCCGCCATGGACACCGAAATCATTCGCGCCATCTTCGATCGCGTCTCCCGGTCCAGCAAGATCCTCGGCGTCGACGACGCACTGCGCGCTCAGGTTGAGGCCGCGGCCAAGCGCCTGCCGCCCTTCAAAATCGGTAAGACCGGCGCGTTGCAGGAGTGGAACGAAGATTACGGGGAGACCGAGCCCGGCCATCGCCACATCTCGCATCTCTTCGCGCTGTACCCGGACCACCAGATCACACTGCGCGAAACACCCGATCTCGCCAAAGCCGCGCGCGCCGTGCTCGAGCGCCGCCTGGCGAACGGAGGCGGCAGCACCGGCTGGAGCCGCGCGTGGATTGTGAATTGCTGGGCGCGTTTGGAAGACGGCGAGGCTGCGCACAGCAGTTTGCTGGCGCTGCTGCGCAACTGCACGCGACCGAATTTCTTTGACATTTGCGGAATGAAGGCCAACTCGCCATTCCAGATCGACGGTAACCTGGGCGGAACGGCCGGAGTCATTGAGATGCTGCTGCAAAGCCACGGCGGCGTGTTGCGTTTTTTGCCCGCACTGCCCTCGGCCTGGCCTTCAGGCAGCTTTCGCGGCTTGCGCGCGCGCGGCAACATCGAAGTAGATTGCGCATGGCACAACGGCAAAGCGACCATCGCGACTTTGCGTGCAAATGCCGACGGCCGTATCGCGTTGGCAGCGCCCGCAGGGCAGCGCATCCTGCGCGTCACGCGGCTTGGAAAGGAAGTCCCTCTCGGATCTGTCAACGCGCAAACCGCGCAATTAAACCTGAGCGCCGCCTCGCAGTATCGCGTTACGTTTGCTTAAGCGGCGCTGCAGGAATGCGCGCTCTAGCGGTGGCCGCCGCCATGCGAGCCGCCGCCTCCGCCCCCACCGCCGCCACCACCACTGCTGTGCGAGCCTCCGCCACCACCACCGCCGCTGTGCGAGCCGCCGCCCCCACCTCCACCACTGCTGGCCGGGTGACTTGACCCACCACCGCTCGAAGAACTCCTCGGAGGCGAATACGAAGGCGCGGGGCTATAGTGCGGCTCCGGTGCTGGCCGCGACGGAGGAGCATATCTTGGCTCCGGCGCCGGCCGCGGCGGAGGGGTATAACGCGGCGTCACCGTCCCGCCTCCAGGACGGCCGTTGGTATAGCTCGAGCGCGGGGTGACGACCACCCCGCCGGTCGTCCCTGCTCCGGCGTTGCCAGGCGTGGTGCGATTGCTTCCGGAAGTAAAGCCCTCTTGTGAATACACCGGGCGTGAAGGCAATGGGTGCATCGCCTGTACTGGCCTTCCTGCAATCGTCACTTGTGTATTCTTGTCTCGCGTGGGCAAACTCGTGTTTGCAAACGCCGTGTGCCGGTTCACCGCGACCATCGGAATCGGCCTGTGACCGATCGGCCCGTGCGGTGGCATCGGTCTTGGAATCGGGCGATACCCTCCAGGCCCATGGCCGATATTGGGGCCGCCGTAGAATCCCATCCCCCACCACGGCCTGCAGCCGCCCATGCCCGGCGCCCATCCCCAACCAAACCCGTTGTAAAAGTTCCACGCTCCGCACTGGTAGGGCATATAGCCCCACGAGTAGCCTGACGCCCACACGTAGCCGTAAGCAGGCGTATACATCCACTCGCCGTTTCCGTAGGGATCGAAATCAGCATCCGACGCCTCATACGGAGACCACACGTAACCTTGGTCGGGCACGTCGTACCAACTGCCGCTGGCATCCAGATCATTCCACGCCGGGTTCTGCGCTTCACCCAGATTCGACGGCGCTCCCGTTTGATTTGCCGCCTCTGCCGTCAGTGCCTGGTCGCGGTCGGAATTCCACGCATCCCAGGAATTCGGCTCGATCGATTCAGCGAGAGCGTACTGGCTCGGATCGGCCGCGTTGAGCGTGATCGATTCGCCGCCATGCAGATCGGATGCGGACGCCGCTCCACTTGCCGAAGCCATCTGCAGGTGCACGTTCCCTGAAAAAACGGCAACACTCCCGGGAGGAGTGTCCATGGCCACGCGCAGAACAGTAAACCCACTCGCAGTGGCCACATTGGAGCCAAAATGCACGCTCATCTGGCCTGCCTGCCCGCCGCCCTGAAACTCGAAGTAGGCGAGCCCGGAGTTCAGAGTCAACTCAGCGTCGGCCGTAGTGCCCGCGCCGCGCAATACCTGCAACGTCAGCGAGCTGTCGGGCGCAACCCGGACCACACTGCCGTCTTCAAACTGGATTTCGGCCTTGCCGCTGTCGGCAGTCGTCAGTTGCATGCCTTCAAACAGTGGCGTGTTGGCCACAGCCTGCGCGGCCAGCACCTGATTGCCCTGCGCGAGCTTCACCTGGCCGTCAACAAAGCTCAGCCGCACCGCGCGAGCGGGCTGCCCTGTGCCTTGCTGAGCATCCTGGGCCGAAGCCACGGCCACCAGAGAAGCGACCCCCAGGGCCAGCGCTGCCAGCCCTGCACTTACCTTGCGATTCCCCATGAGATTCACGGTGCCCCGCCTTCCCGTGCCTTGCGGCGAACCCCATCTCCGCTCATCGGCATCCCAACACTAGATTTGACACTCTTCAGGGAGAAAAAGTCGCTTTTCGCCAAAGATTTGTGCCAATCCCTGCATAACCTCTATGTCGCACTCCGCATCAACAGCATGCTAGCCCGCTTCCTTACCCTTTCCAACACGGTATCGTCCTGCGCCAGCCGCTCCAGCAGATCGCGGATGACGCAAACCTGCTGTGCTCGGCCGTCGTCTACGGCCTCGACAAGAAACTCCATCTCCGCGTCCAGGCCCAGCCGGTCGTGTTGCAATAACAATTCCATGCGCGCACCCTCCAGAATCGTCTCTGCAACGGCCTCCAGCGAGTCTCCCAGATCCTGAATCTCCCTGTTTTTCGAATAGTTGAACGTGCAGGAGCCTCGTCCTTGCGGCCCGGTATAGGTGAGAGTTTTCCAGCCCTGAAAGGCCACCTTGATATGGCTTTCGCACGCCTCGTTGAACCACCTGTGGTGTGCGGCTGCGGCAAAGACGCGGTTGGCATAGGCCGCGCTCACTTGGATGTCGCGGTCCACGGCGGGAGGCACAATCCCCGGCTTGGCTTCATCGGAAGGTGTGCCCGGCTGAGAACGAAAATGGCCGGATCCGTCGGGCCGAAGAGTCAGCGTCCATTGCGAAGGCGAGAGACCGGGGTCGGAGAAGTCCACCTGGAAGATGGGATCCGCCGCGGCAGGCGCTTGCCCATTTGCCGCCACGTTCGCGGCAACGGCAAGCAGCAAAATCGCCAACCAGCCCATCCTCATCGCGCCAGCCCCTGCAGAGCCAGCGTCTGCGCCGTATGAATGTGGCAAATGGCGATGGCGAGCGCATCGGCGGCGTCGGCGGGTTGCGGCAACTCGGCTAGGCCCAGCAGCCGCGCCACCATGAACTGTACCTGCTCTTTTTTGGCCAGCCCGTAGCCCACCACACTGGATTTGATCTTGAGGGGTGCGTATTCGGCCACGGGAAATCCCAGCCGCGCCGCCGCCAACAGCGCCACGCCGCGCACCTGCCCCAGCTTGAGAGCCGATTTAGCATTCACAGAGTAGAAGACCTCTTCGATTGCCACCGCATCGGGCTGCCAGCGCTCGAGCTCCGCAGTCAGCTCGCGAAACACCTGGTCCAGCCGCTCGGGCAAGGCACGGGCCTTGGACAATCGGATGGCTCCCATGGCCAGGCACGTGAGCCGCGGCTGCCGCTCGCCGTCATCCGACTCCACAATGCCGAACCCCGTTACCTCGGTACCGCAATCGATGCCAAATACCTTCATGCGGTCCAAGTTTACCGCAGTTAACATGAAGTGGCAGGGACTGAGGACATAGCGACATAGGCCCCACAGTTGCGGGGAACAACTCCGGAGGGAGTAGGGGCCTTTAGGCCCCTGAAAAACCGCCAAAATGCGGGGGCCTTTAGGCCCGGATTAAAGCGACCTGTGACGAATACAACCGCAGTACCGGAAGTGAACCGGCCGGAAGCCGATTGGGTGCGAGGCGCATCCAACCAACAAAGAGGTTGGCCGGTAACCAGTTTGGTTCCTCGATAAAAATTTCATCACAGGAAAACAAACCGCGAATCCAAGTGTCGATACCTTGGAGGGGAATCGTGCGAATGGGGCTTGGGGGGATTTTGGCGAAGGTTCCAGTAGCCGCGAAGCGCAACGCGCTCCTTTGGCTGAGCCAGGGGATTTCGCCGCGCCGCCTGGCGCTGACGCTGGCTGTGGGATTCGCTGTCGGCTGCATTCCGGTGGTCGGCATTCCCACAGTTCTCTGCGCCGCGCTGGCCATGGCGTTGCGCCTCAACCTGCCTGCGATCCAGATGGCCAACTACGTCGCCATGCCGCTGCAACTGGCGCTCATTGTTCCGTTTGTGCGCCTGGGCAGATGGCTTGTGCCCACGCACAACGGTCCCGCCCCCATGCATATCGGTCCCGCTTTTGCCCCGCACGCCCTGCTGCATCTGCCCGTCCTCCACCTGGCCGCGAGCATGGGAGACATGGCTGGCCAGGCCCTGCTGGCATGGCTGCTGGTAGCCATTCCCGCCGTAGCGCTGATGACCCCCGCATTATTGGTTATGCTGCGCCGCATCCCTGCAATGGAAAGCAAATAGCAGCTTTCAACTCCTGGCTACAGGCTATTGGCATTCTTCTTCGTGATCAGAAATTGAACTTGATGGCTGCCTGCAGAATGCGCGGAGGGGCAGCGCTGATCGCGTTTCCGAATGTCGAACTGCCGATATTGCCGTCGATCGCACCGGGGCCGTTGAACTGCGTGTGATTGAAAACGTTGAACCCTTCGACGCGGAAGAGGAGCGATTTTGAATCGCCGAGCGTGAGGCTCTTGGCGAGCGCCATATCGTAGCTATTCGCACCCGGACCAAAGAAGAATCGGCGCCTCGCGTTGCCTGGAGTGCCCAGCGCATTCATGCTGAAATCTGAGGCATCGAAGTAGTTGTTGCCATTCGTGCGGGGATTGCGATTCAGGTGGAGCGAACCGCCGTTGTAATCGGGTTCGTCGATGCTGCTGTTGTTCACCCCGTTGGGATTGGTGCCGATCAGCGAATTGTCTCCGTTGTTGATCATGGTGACGGGAAACCCGCTGGCGAAACGCGTAATGCCGGAGACAGACCAGCCCTCAGCCAATTGCCGGCTCATTCTTCCGGAATGCAGAAGCTGGTCGATAAACAAGTTGGGGGGCAGCTTGTACTCGTAGCTCAGAACGAAGTTCTGTTGAACGTCGAACGAGGACAGCGCATAACTCAGCGCTGGGTTGAAGGGATTGACCTCCTCTCCGATGTTTGACGATTGATCCAGCGACTTGCTGAAGGTGTAGGCCGCGGAGAATTCCAAACGGTTGCTGGTGTGGCGGGCGCTGAGTTCGAGTGCGTTGTAGTTGGCGTGGCCGATGTTCGATTGCAGCGCGTTGCTGCCGAAGTTTGCTCCCAGCGGTCCGCGCGTTCCGTTCACTTGCCCGCCGGCGATGGGGTAGTAGACCGTGTCTTCGCCGCCGGGTCCACAGGTGAGCGTGCCGGGCTGCACCTCGCTGGGCTGGCTCAGGCTCAGGCACAGCGCCGGATTGCCCGCGTTGGGCTCGACCAATACGCGCTGGCGATGGCTGGCGGTGCCCACGTAGCTCGCGCTGAAGACCGTTTCAGGCCCCGCCTGGCGCTCGATGGAAAACATCCATTCGTTCGTATAGGGCACGCGATTATGCATGTCGTACCCCGGAATGCCGCTGATGGGCTCATAGCTGCTCCAGTCGAAGTTCGCGTCGGGATGGCTCCGCGACGAGCCGAGCGGCGCAAGCGTGTAAGGAAATGGCTGGCCGTAGTTCGTTCCATCGGCCGCGGTCACAAAGGGCGTGGCGAATAGCGGCGGAGCGGGACTGGTGTACGTAGTTCCGTAAGGCGCATTGGCCGCCAGCACGCTGATCGACAGCGCATCGATAGCAGTGTAGAAAGTGCCAAAGCTGGCGCGAATGCTGGTGGTTCCGGGAGAGCCAAGAATCTTGCCCAATGCGCTGCCGTTCTTTGCCCTCGGCGACCAGGCTAATCCAAGACGAGGGGAAAAACCCAGGTTGCCGATCGGCGCGAGCGTGCGCGGAACTCCGGGATCGCCGGGATAGAGGATGCCTGCCGGAGCGCCGGGAAACACCACCGACTGCGCACCCGCCTCAAAAGTCGAAATCTGGTTGTATTTTTCCGACCAGGGCGCGATGCGGTCCCAGCGCAACCCGTAATTCAGCGTCAGGCTCGGCCGCGCGTGCCAACTGTCCTGGGCAAACAGGCCTGCATATTTGTTGCGCGCGTAGAACGGATTGAGCTGGCTCTGGTTGTATTGGCTCGGCACGCCAATCAGGAAATCCGCAAAATCCACGCCGGTTTCCGTACCACTGAAGACGAAGCTCCCGTTAAATTGCGCGATGGGATGGGCATTCACCTGGTCGGCGTGAACTTCAGCCCCAAACTTGACGGTGTGCGCGCCCAGCACTTTTGAGAAAGTATCCGTTGCTTGATAGGTGTCGTTGGTCTGAATCAACTGGTTGGCCGCGGCGCCGGTGGAATAGCCGTTGAAGTTGAGATTCTCCACACTCTGCCCCTTGGGATCGAGGGCCACAATGCTAGGTGTGCCATTCGAGTTTTCAAATCCTTGCGACACCAGGCTTACGTTGCTGCCGCCCACGGGCTGGCCGAGGTTGGTAATGTCGCGCAGGTAGCTTATGTGCGCGTCATTCACCGTGCTGGCGTTGATGACCTTGGTCAAGCTGAGCGCCAAAAGCTGCGCCCGGCCCGTAGTCAGCGCATTGAAGCCCGGAACGCTGGCCCCGCCCTGCGCCGTGGGATAGGGATTATCGAGATTGAAATTGTCGAAGAAATAGTAGGCCGACAGCAGGCCCCAGCGCGTATTTGCATCCACGCGCCCGCCCGCTTTGTCGTCCTCGAGCGTTTGATTGTAGGCAGAAGTGGCAAAGCCGTTGGCGCTATTGGGAGCGGGAATGTATTGGAGCATGCGCTGCGCTGGAACAGACCACGCACTCTGCGGAATTTGCGCATTGCCGAACACGCATTGTCCCGACTGCGCATCCGTCTGCGTGCAGCCGTTGAAGTAGTACGGCTCGCCCTGCTTAACGGTGTAACCGAGCTTCTGCGTGAGAAGGCTGGCAAAGTACGGCCCGCCCACGCTTCCGGTCAGCAGGCTGTTGCCGTTGCTATCCACAAAGTCTGAAAGATCCCCCGTCCGGTCCGCCGTCGATGGCACGCTGATCTCGCCCGTATCGATGCCCTGCGCCTGGCGCGTGCCTTGATAGTCCACGAAGTAAAAAATCCTGTCATGCCGAATCGGCCCGCCCAACGTCCCTCCAAACTGATTCTGTCTGTAGGCTCCGCGCGTGGGCGAAAAGTAGTTGCGCGCATCCAGATCGGTGTTGCGCAAAAAGTCGAATGCGCTCCCGTGCAATCCGTTGCTGCCGGATTTGGTCACCACGCTGACCTGGCCGCCGCTGAACTCTCCATACTCGGCGTCGAAGTTGCTGGTCACGATGCGAAACTCTGCAATGGCATCGAGATTGGGAATAATGGCGGTGCCGGCGTTCACATCTTCTTCCGCGTCACTGCCGTTCACGCCGAAGTAGTTGGAGGTTTCCCGTTGCCCGTTGACGGAGAGGTTGCCGGGGTTCAGGGTTCCGGAGGGATCGAGAATCGTCGCTCCCACGTCCTGCACCATGTTGGAGCCGATGGTGGTCGATGGAGTCACTCCAGCTTGCAGCGAGAGCAGATCGGTGAAGCTGCGCCCGTCGAGCGGGACGGCGGTCATCTGCCGGCCGCTGATCACTTCGCCCAACTGCGTGCTGACCGTCTCCACGTGCAGCGTATTGTCACTCACGCTCACGGTCTCGGTGAGTTGGCCGATGGCAAGCGTAGCGTCCAGGGCAAGCGCTGCATCAGTATCGAGCACAATGTTCTTGCGCTGATAAGTCTCGAAGCCCACGGATTCGACATCCAGCTCATAACGGCCCATCGGCAGAACCGGGAAGGTGTAATTTCCCTTGGCGTCGGTGTGCGTTTCGTGGGTGATCCCCGTTTCAAGTTCCCGGACGGTCACATCCGCATCGGGTACGACGCTGCCGGATGAGTCCCGCACCGTTCCGGAGATGCTTCCGGCAACGGCAGCCCAAACAGATGGGGTAAGAAACAGCAAGAATAAAGCCAGTATGGTGGTAAATCCAGAATTGATTTTCGACAGACGCAAGCGGCTTTCCTTCGGTTGGGGAGCGCCTCTGGAAGGAGCCGTAGGGCGGGCCGTTCTCAGAGGGCCGTAATATACGACCAATTTGGTCTTCATTAAATATACGACAAATTAGGTCGGCATTTAAGGCAGTGATTTAAATCACACCAGATTGTGGGAGACAGGGCCACACGCTTGGACGAAAGCCTACGGCTGATCGCCAAAAGCCAGTTCACAGACGCGAATTTGCACGCAAAACACGCGCAAAATGGCGCAAAAACACGCACCTATCCCCTGTTTTGACACGTTTTTGGGAAATTCTCTGCAACCCTTTGCGCAAATGCGGGAAATTCTTTGGTTACAAACACACCTTAAATAGCTAATTTCCCGGTGTATGTGTCAAAGAATCGTAACCTCTTAAGCGAAGATTTCGGGGTCAAGTGACACCACTTAAGCGAACATTTGGCCGGATAAACGCACCATCCAAACGAACATCTACGCTGATTCCATGAGATTTAGCCGACACCCCACCCTTTCCGCAATAAGCGCGGAAAGAATAGGGCACCGACTCGTGATGTGCGAGGCGGCCCGAGCGCGCTCTAATACGCGGGCCGGCCTTCAGGAACCGGCTGGGCGCTGTCGATCCATGCGGTGTAGATCATGTCGCGCAACATGCTGGCGCCGTCGGCGAGGCGCGCGGCGGTAAAGTCGCGCGATTCGGGCGTACCCGCGCCAACAAAGCCTCCGGCCTTTTCGAGCTGGTAGACCTTTTCGATATACGTTCCGGTGTGGCGCAGATAAGCGACATAAGCATCGAACATGTCGCCATCGATGACCTTGGCCGGCGTCATCTTCGCTTGCACATCGGGCGCATGCATGTTGGCCGCGACGAACGGACCCTCGAACTGGTGGTGAATCTGATGGCTGGTCGTGTAGCCGTTGGGGTTGGGGCCGGTCCAGCCGTTGTAGCTTACGGCAACGTGGAGCGGCTGCGAACCGTCGCCGACGTAATGGCCGAGCCAGCCGGCATAGAACAGGATGGCATCTTCGACCGGCTTCGTGTCCTGACCGGCGGCGAGGAGGAAACGGTATTGGCGCATGGCCGCTTTCAGGCGCTCCCACACTTCGTCGGTCTCCCACGGCTGCAGCCCGATGATTTCCGGCCGCTGGCCGGCGGCGAAGACCTTAGCCTCGAAGTCGAGGCGCTTGTGGGGCAGCGGGCCCAGCGCGTCAGCGGCCTCCAGGTTGATAAAGTGCTCCGGAGCCTGGGCGGCGCTCAGCTCCGGCTCGGCTCTGGAGCGCCAGCGATCGGGTTCGGGACCCAGGTACTCGATTTCGTCGATGGCTGCCTGCGAGCGCAGGAAGGCCGGCATATCGGCCGGCAGGTTGCTGACGGCCAGCTTGTTGATCATGCGATGGCCATCCTGCTCCCAGGCGTGGGCGGGCTGTGAAGGAAGAAGAAGGCAAATGAGTCCGGCAGCGGGCAGGACGACGCGGAGAGAGATGGTTTTGACGATGTGCTGAAACATGCAGCCAGTATAAAGCGGGAAAGCATGGACTAGGGACTTAAGGACGGGGGAAGCGTTGGGGGAAGCGGCCCTCTTCAGGCGGCGAAAAGGAGCAGGTGGTTTCCGGACTGGTAACTGGATGGCGTCTTGGGTGCGGGTGCGGTACTGTTTTCGCTAGAGCGCACGGAATCAAACGCTTATACTACGTGCAACTCGCAACGCTGCGCCTGTATGAACAATCGATAAATCGAAGCGCCGGGCGAAGAGAGTTTGGCACGAACATTGAATCATTGCTGCGCACGGGGAAAGAGCCCCGGGTAAGAGAACGCTTGCGGTTGGCCGCTCAGTGGTTCAGGGCCAAAGCCGGCGAAAAGGGGAAAAGGAAGAGCCGATGAACGAGCTGCCGGAGGGCCAGGAAATGCGCGGGGATGTGCACGGCGACGGCCCAGCGGACGGGGGCGGGACCGGCTTCTCGCAGCTTTGGCTGATTCTGCCTCTTTTCCTCCTGACGCTCGCCGCCGGCGCTGCGCTGGCCCGCGTGTTACCTGCATTCCAATGGCAATCCCTTGCGATCCTGGCAGCCGCGGTAGGTACGGTGGTTTTCGCCTACGTGGTGAACCGGCTGGTGGTGCGCGCCTCGCATGAGGCGCCGGCGCAAGAGGCCATCGGCAAAGGCTTGCGCGAACTGCTCGACTCGGCGGGACCTGCGGTCGTGGCCATGAATCTCGAGGGAGAGCTTTTCTACTGCAATCCCGCGGCAGAACGATTGCTGGGCTACCGCGCCGCGGAGCTGATCCACTTATGGGGCAGGACAGAAATTCTGGCGCCGGGAGAGAGCGAGCGGCTGGTGGCGGAGATCCAGAAGATCTGCCAGGTGACCCGGCCGCCCGAGCCAACGCCTGCCGGGCGCATGGCCGCGTACATGGCCTGCATACGCATGTTGCCGCCCAGCATGGTTCCCAGCTTCACGGCGCAGGTACGCCACAAAGACGGCTCGATTATTTCGGTTACCTTGCACGTCTCGGCACTGCGCGATGCCATGGCCGAGCTGACAGGCATGGTGGCCGTAGCCGTGGAACAAGGCTCGATTCCGCAGCGCGAGCAGGCGCAGCGCGAGTCGCAGGAACGATACCGCGATCTATTCGAAAACTCCAGCGAGATGATTGCGACGCTGAGCCCGAGCGGCCAGTTTCTTTATGCGAATCCCGCATGGCAGCAGTGCTTTGGACTGGAACGCACGGCGATGCTGGCCCTGCATTCGTTCGACGAGCTTTTTTCAAACAGCGAGCGCGCCGCGGTGGCTGCGCTCTTCCGCCGCGCACTGGACGGCGAACAGGTGGAACGCGCGCCGGTGCGCCATCACATTCCCGAAGGGCGCGTGCTCGACCTCGAGATGAGCCTGAGCCGGCGCCAGAAGGCGGGCAATGCGCTGGCGGTTCGTTGCCTGCTGCGCGACGTGACGCAGCAGAAGCAGCGCGAGAATCGGCTGGCGCTGCAACTGGCGGTGAGCCAGATCGTGGGCGAGAATGCGCCGGGCGAGTCGGCGGGCATGCGTATCCTTGAAGCCCTTTGCATCTCTCAGGGATGGGAGCTCGGCATCGAGTGGCTGGTGAATACCGAGCACCTGCACCTGGAATTCGGGACCGCTTGGGGAGTTCCTGGGCAGCGGGCGGAAGAGCTCATCCAGCGCAGCATGGGACTGGCGCTGGCGAAGGGCTCCGAGCTTCCGGAACGTGCATGGAAGGAAGGGCGGCCGGTTTGGCTCGCCGACCTTGCGGCCGCGCCGCCTAGCCCACGCGCGGCCGAGGCGCTGCATCACGAGATGGTTTCAGGCTGGGCAGTGCCGGTGCGCGCCGCCAATAAGGTGCTGGCGGTGCTGGAGTTTTATTCGCGATTCCGCTTGCGCGAGGACCGCGAGGCCATCGCCGCAGTGGAAATTGCGGCCGCATCGCTGGGCCAAACGCTGGCGCGCACCCAGGAACGCGGCCGCGCCGACGACCTGAGACGGCAGCAGGAGATCCTGCTGGATGCAGTGACTGACGGGATCTGCGGGCTGGACCGCGAGGGCCAGGTACGATTTGCCAATCCGGCGGCGGGACGGCTGATGGGCGCGCCGCCAGACGCGCTTACGGGCAGACCCTTGCACGAGTTGCTGCACGGATTCGCGCCGGCCGACCGAGCATGCAGCCAGGATTGCCCGCTGCGCAAGGCCGCGGCAAAATCCGTCTCCGCAGCGGGCGAGGAAAACTTCTTCCGCGCCGATGGCAACTCCTTCCCGGCTGAGTATGTGCTGACGCCCATCCACGGGCGCGGCAGTTTTTCAGGATGGGTGCTGAGCTTTCGCGACATCAGCCAGCGTTACGCTCTGGACCGGATGAAGGATGAGTTCATCTCCACAGTGAGCCACGAACTGCGCACACCGTTGACATCGATTCGCGGCGCGTTGGGACTGCTGACGTCGGGGATGCTTGGCGAGGTGAGCGAGAAATCGTCGAATCTGTTACGCATCGCGCTTACCAACTCCGACCGGCTGGTGCGCTTGATCAACGACATTCTCGATCTGGAACGCATTCAAAGCGGACGTGAACCGCTGGCCTTTCGCGCGGTGCAACTGGCGGATATCGTGAAGCAGGCCACGGACGACATGCAGCCTATGGCCGATGCCGCCGGCGTGAAACTGCTGCACGACACCACCAAGGTGGAAATTACCGCCGATCCCGATCGCCTGCTGCAGGTGATCACGAACCTGCTGTCGAACGCAGTCAAGTTTTCGCCTCCGAATTCGCCGGTGAGCGTGATGCTGCGGCCGGGCGTGACGGGCGTGATTCTGTCTGTCATCGATCACGGGCGCGGCATTCCCGCCGACAAGCTGGAGACGGTCTTCGGGCGCTTCCAGCAGGTGGACGCTTCCGATGCACGGCAAAAAGGCGGCACGGGATTGGGACTGGCCATCTGCCGCACCATTGTTCTGCAACACTCGGGAAGAATTTGGGCGGAGCGGAATCCGGTGCGCGGATCGACCTTCCGCATCTTCCTGCCCTACCATCCGGTGCCCGGGGCGGCACAGGGCGGCACGCCGGAAACAGAAATCGGACACGGCACAGTCGTGCTGGCCGACGCCAACGCGGAGTCACGGCCGAGGATTGCGGCGCAACTGGCGCGCCACGGCTACTCGGTAGTACAGACCTCGACTGTGGAGCAGACGCTTTCGGCCGCGCGGCAGGGAGTGCACGCCATCCTCGTGGATACGTCGCTGGACGGCATGAATGGATGGGCGATTCTTCCCCTGCTGCGGCGCCTGGATTCCGCCGCGCGCACGCCGGTGGTGCTATTGAGCGTAGAGGATCCAAAGAGCTCTGAGACACTGCCCGAGGGCGCGGAAGGACGGGTGCCGAAGCCGCTCGAAGAAGATGCACTGCTCACCGAGTTAGCGCGCGTACTGTGCGGGACGGGCGACACGGCCCGAATTCTGATTGTGGAGGACGATCGCGACCTGGCGGGGGTGATCGGCGAGGTGTTTGCCCGCGAGGGTATCACCGTGCAGACAGCGCATTCGCTGCAGGAGACGATCGACGCATGCTCGGCCTTCGACCCGCACCTTCTGGTGCTCGATATCGGGCTGCCCGACGGCGACGGCTTCAACGTCGTGGATTGGCTGCGCCAGCACGATAACCTGGCACACCTGCCGCTGGTGGTGTACTCGGGCCGCGAGCTGTCACCCGCGGAACGGCGGCATCTCACCCTGGGTCCAACATATTTCATGGCCAAGACGCGCGTGCAGCCGCAGCAGCTTGAGGCGTTGGTGCTCACCATGCTACGCTCCCTGCGGCAAACGCACGAAGCGCCAACGGAGCCATCGTCCGTATCGGATTCATAATCTATTTTCCGCCCCGCTCCATCGACAACGCCGCGCGGGCATCGGACAATAACTACGTGTAGCGCCGGTCTCCAGACCGGCTGTAGTGCGGGTCTCCAGACCCGCACCCGTCGGAAAACGGCTACGGATTCAAGAGAGAAGAGCAATAATCGGCAAGGAGCCTTTCAAGAATGGCCCGCAAGATCCTGATCATCGACGATGAAGACGATATTCGCGAAGTAGCCGCGCTGAGCCTGGAAAGCGTAGCAGGCTGGGAGGTGGTCAAGGCCAGCTCGGGAGCGCAGGGACTGGCGCGCGCCGAGGAACATCAGCCCGACGCTATCCTGCTGGACGTGATGATGCCGGGGATGGATGGGCCCACAACCTTCCGCGAATTGCGCAAGAACCGGGCCACCGCGGGAATTCCAGTGCTGCTATTGACGGCCAAGGTGCAAGGCACCGACCAGCGGCGGTTTGCGGATCTCGGCGTGGAGGCGGTGCTTTTCAAGCCCTTCGATCCGATGACGCTCTCCGCGCAGATTGCTACTGCGCTGGGCTGGAAGTAGAGCGCTTTTCATGAATGATTTCCTGAAAGGGTTCGACTCAACCGCTTGCTGAAAATTCGCCGCGGGCACGAAGTGTCAGGGCACGACTTTAGTCGTGCCGCATGGGGCAAAAATAAACGGCGGGCTTTAGCCCCTGAGGGATGATTTCCAATCCCAAGTGCTTCTCTAACGCATTCGTTGATTCGACGCTGAACATACTTTGCGATGGAACCTCCTACCCAACCCGGCAGCCGACCCGATGCGGCCTTCTCGCAGGCGATGGACGGCTTGTGGGTGCGTTTCTTGCCGGAGATCACGGAGCGCGTGGCGGTACTTGAGGCAGCCGCCCAGGCCGCTCGCGAAGGCGCGCTCACGGGAAAGCAACGCGAAGCCGCGCAAGCCGCCGCGCACAAGCTGGCCGGCGTGCTGGGCACCTTCGGCCTCACGCGAGGCACGGTCTTGGCGCGCGAATTGGAGCTGACGTTCGCTCGCGAATCCTCACCCCGCCGCGATGCGGGCGCGAAGCTCGCCGAAATTGCCGCGGAATTGCGCAGCATGGTGGAAAACCGGAAATAGGCCGGCATGGCTCCATAGCCCAATCGCGCCAAGCCGCTGGGCCCGCGCTTCCCATACGGCGAATCGACCCGTCTAATACTCTTCATGATCCAAATCAGGCGGTATTGGCTGCGGCCGCTGGTTCTCGATAGGCGAAAAGATGCAAGTTTCACTGAAGGTGTGGGCTCCGCTGTTCGTGTTGCTGCCGCTATTCCTGCTCATTTCCAGGCCAGCGGTCGCTCAAACGACAATCCACGTTCCCGCCGATGTGCCCACTATCCAGGATGCGATCAACGAGGCGAAGAACGGCGATACCGTGTTGGTTGCACCCGGGACCTACAACGAAAACATCGACTTCGCAGGAAAATCCATCACGGTGACGAGCGAGAACTCAAGCAGTGCCGGTGCGGCGAATACCATCATCATGGGATCGGGTGGGGCGACAGTCACCTTTCAGAGTAATGAGCCGCCGACCGCAATATTGAACGGGTTCACCATTACACATCCGTTTCCCAGCGGCCCGGCCACTTTCGGCTCGGGTATTTCCATCTCCGGCGCCTCTCCGACGATCACCGGAAACTCGATCATTTACAACAGCGGAGACGGCATCTGGATGACGGGCCCTTCTTCCAGCCCGGCGATTCGAGGAAACAATATCAGCTGGAACGTTGTGGGTGCGGGTGTGACTCCTCTGAGCCCCATTTGCCTCACTGAGGAGTGTCCGCTGTGGGGCGGAATTGGGATCGAGATATCGGACGTTGGCTCAGTGGAGATATCGAATAATACGATCCAGAGCAACAACGCTGGTTCCCAGGATGGCACCTGGGGTGGCGGGGGGATTTGGGCATATGGCGCTGCGAAACTCATGATCGAAGATAACGCGATCTACGGCAATATCGGACTTGTGGGAGCAAACGATCAACCCGGCGGAGTGGGCGGCATCCAGGTGGCGGGCATCGAGGACCTGGAGTTGATTCAAAATCTGATCTATTCCAATGTGGTCGCTGGCCCTTTCGCCGCTGGCGTTGACATAATGACGCTTGACCTCACGAACCACCTACCATCAGGGACGCTAACAGTCGTCAACAACACGATCATAGGTAACCAAAGCGGAGTGGGCGCGGGAGCGGAGCAGTTTGTCGTCGGGGAATACCCTGCGCAATCGACCATTGAGAACAACATCTTTGAAAGCACGAACTATGCGCAGGCCGTTTACTGTGTTTCCGGGTCGAACCCCGGATTTTCGTACAATGATGTCATAGGCGGCTCTTCCCCCTTCGCGAGTTGCGGCGGATTCACCAACATTTCTGCCGATCCGCAGTTTGTCGCCCCTGCAGTAGGCAACTTTCATCTCACGGCGGCATCACCGGTTATCGCCGCTGGCAATACGGCAGCGCCGGATCTTCCCGCCACCGATTTCGATGGGTTCCCGCGAATTGCCAGCGGAACGATCGATCTGGGCGTTTACGAGTATCAGCCGGTCACGGCCAATTCCCCCGTACTCACTTCCAGCGCCAATCCCTCCTACGTCGGGCAGACCGTCACTTTTACCGCAACACTCAATACCTCAGCAGCAAAATCGCCAGTCACCGGAACCATGAGCTTCCGCGACGGCGCAGCCGTCTTGGGGACGGTCAATGTCAGTACAGCGGGCCTCGCGGCGCTCAGTTCCAGCTCTTTATCGGTCGGCGCCCACTCGATCTATGCAGTCTATTCCGGTGACACCGACCTTCCACCAGGCATCACGAACGCAGTCAGCCAGGTCGTCTCCACGTACCCCACAACAACCACTCTGTCCGTTTCGCAAAATTCCATCGCCTTCGGGCAGAGTGTCACGTTCACGGCGGATGTGCAATCCTCTGCAAGCAGCGGTCCAGTAACCGGCGGAGTCGTGTTTTACGACAATGGAACCAATCTCCTCGGAGCTGCGAACTTAAACAACGACGCAGCGAGCTTAACCACGACCTCGCTTGATGCCGGCACATACACCATTACCGCGGAGTTCGTTCAAAACCAGACCTACTCTACCAGCACATCGAATGCGGTCACCGTCACCGTGGCATCAGACTTTGGGCTCTCTGCCACGCCCGCATCGCGATCGATCTCCCCCGGCGGAACCGCGACATTTATGATCGCTGTCGCCTCACATTCAGGATTCAATCAACCGGTCGCACTCAGTTGTTCGGGTTTGCCCACCGGCGCATCCTGCAACTTTTCCCCATCGACGATCCAGAATGGCGTCGGCTCCTCTCAATTAGTCATTCGGCTCGCCAATGCAAACCAGGCAGCCGTAACCGGATCCCGCAAAAGCTCACACCTCTTGCGGAGTTACGGTGTAGTTGCACCGCTGCTGTGTGTTCTTTTCCTGATCCCAGGCAGTCTGCGCCGCAAGAGATTCCTGGCGGTATTGCTCGCCTTTTTCTGCACGGTAGTTGCCGGCTGCAACGCTACGTTGATTTTGTCGCCGCCCATAGAAACGTACTCAATTGTCGTAACCGGCGCAAGTAATCTACCCAACGGCCCTCTTGCGCATTCCACGACCGTAACCCTCGAAGTGCGGTAGTGCTCCTGATCCAGGCCGTATCGACCTATATCGGCCAGCTAACTTGCTGACCTCACAAGCAGCAGCTACCTTGCTGACTTCACAAGCAGAGCAGACGGTCATCCTGAGCGATCAAGAATCGGATGTCATCCTGAGCGAGTCCCGGCGTGCCGGGACGAGTCGAAGGACCTGCATTTGTCTTCCCGTACCTGGATCTCTCCTGAAAGCTGGCTTTCGCGCTCTACGTATATGTCGATACACCCTGGGCCCCCAGCCCTCGGCCTGACGTCTCAACAATTACACTCATCTACAGTGACCACTCGCGATCCATTTGCGCCATTTGAAGATCAGCTCGGACTGCACTTCGACGCAGCGCCCGCGACCCGCCGCATCTGGCCCGTGCGCGAGTTGGTAACGCAAGTACGCGAGTTGGTGGAGCAGGAGTACGGCGACATCTGGGTAGAGGGCGAGATTTCAAACTTCCGCCCTGCGCCCTCAGGTCACGTGTATTTCACGCTCAAAGACGCCGACGCTCAACTGCCCATCGTGCTTTTCCGGCGTCAGGCCTTGCTTCTCCGCTTTCGTCCCGAGGACGGACTCCATGTGCTGGTGCGCGGGCGGGTGAGCGTCTACGAACAGCGCGGCCAACTGCAGTTGGTGGCCGAGACCATGGAGCCTGTGGGCGCTGGATCGCTGCAACTGGCCTTTGAGCAACTGAAGGAACGTCTCAAGGCCGAGGGTCTCTTCGATGCCGCCCGCAAGAAGCCTCTGCCCCTGTTTCCGCATACCGTGGGTATCGTGACTTCGCCCACGGGAGCCGTGATCCGGGACTTTTTGAATATCGTCAGCCGGCGTCACTCGGGTTTGAACGTTCTGCTCTGCCCGGTTTCCGTGCAGGGCGAATCGGCGCCCGGCGAGATCGAAGGTGCCCTGGCGGAGTTGAACGCAGGGGGACTGGTCGATCTGATCGTGCTGGCGCGTGGGGGCGGCTCGCTCGAAGACCTTGCCGCCTTCAACAGCGAGCGCGTAGCGCGCGCCATTGCATCGAGCAGACTTCCTGTCGTCTCAGCCGTAGGGCATGAAACCGACTTCACGATCGCAGACTTCGTCGCCGACCTGCGCGCGCCCACGCCCTCGGCCGCAGCCGAGCTGATTACGGAGGCGCAGCACAAAGTTGCCGAGCATCTGGCCACGCAGTCGCATCGCCTGGAGCGCGCCGCGCGCTTTCAGTTATTGCAGGCGCGGCAGCGGCTGACACGATTGCCGGTGAGCCGCGCCGAATCGCGCGTGACCACGTTTTTGCATCGTTTGGAACAGCGGCTCGACGACGCGGCCCAGCGCCTGGATGTTGTGCTGACCGCGCAGCTGCGCTCGCGGCAGAATCGCGTTGCGGAGCTGGCAGCGGCGGTGTTGCGGCACGATCCACGGCAGGGCCTGGCCCATGCGCGCGAGCACCTGGCCGACTTCCGCGCCCGCATCGACCGCTGCCTGGAGCGACTGTTGCAGTCTTCTGCGGCTTCACTCAATGCTCTAGACGCGCGCCTGCATTCCCTGTCGCCCTTGGCAGTGCTCGATCGCGGTTACGCCCTGGTGCTTTCGGCCGATGGCGCCCTCGTGCGCTCGACGGCGCAGATTGCCGTAGGAGACCGCTTGACTACGCGCTTGGCCGATGGCTCGTTTTCGAGCCGCGTTGAATTGACGGCCGGCGCGCCCCACACGGCCCCGAAAAACGCGCCCTCATCGTCCACCTTCGGCAAACGAGGCAAGAAATCGACATCATGACCGCATCTTCCGCACGTAAACTTTTCGGCACTGACGGCATTCGCGCCATCGCGGGCCAGGCACCGCTGGACCCGACGACAATTTATAGTGTGGGACTGGCGCTGGCGCACTCGCTGCGCAAGACCGGGGTCCCCACGGACAGGTCTTCGTCCGTGGGTTGGAAGACTGTGAAACAACCCAGGGTGCTTCTGGGCCGCGACACGCGCGAGTCCGGGCCGTGGATCGCGGCTACGCTGGCAGAGGGCCTGCGCCAGGCAGGCGCACAGGTCGAAAGCGCGGGCATTGTGACCACGCCGGCGGTCGCGTTTCTCGCGCGCACGCACGGTTTCCACGCGGGCGCGGTGATCTCCGCTTCGCACAATCCCTGGCAAGACAACGGCATCAAGCTCTTTGGCGCGGACGGCTTCAAACTTCCCGACGCTGTGGAACTGGCCATGGAAGACGAAATCTTCTACCACGCCGCGCAGGTGCAGATCTCCGACCCTCGATGCTTTCCAACCGTCGAGGACAATCGCGCGCTTCAAGCCGACTACATTCAATTCTTAATCGACTGCGTTCCCGGCCTTTCGCTTTCTCACTTGAAGATTGTGGCCGATTGCGCCAACGGGGCGGCGGCGGCCATTGCGCCCGAGCTATTCCGGCGCCTGGACCGCGATGGACGCAACAACATTGCCCTGCTCCACATCGCGCCCGACGGACGCAACATCAACGCGAACTGCGGCGCGCTGCATCCGGAGCACGTGGCCGGCGAAGTGAAGGCGCGCGGCGCGGATCTGGGCGTCACTTTCGACGGCGACGCCGACCGCTGCATGTTGGCCGGCCCGCAAGGCAACGTAATCAACGGCGACGCCATTCTGCTGATGGCGGCACGCGACCTGCAAGCGCGCGGCATGTTGACCGGCAATCTTGTGGTCGCGACGACCATGTCGAACATGGGACTGGAAGCGGCGTTGAAGCGCAGCGGCATCCGCATGGTGCGCGCCGCGGTAGGCGACCGCTACGTGCTCGAAGAGATGCAAAAGCTGAGTGCGGCCCTCGGTGGCGAACAGTCCGGTCACATCCTCTTCCCTCACCTGGCGACCACCGGCGATGGCTTGCTGACGGCGCTGGTGGTGCTCGATCTCTTGGCGCGCACCGGCAAATCCCTCGACGAACTGACCGCCGATCTCAAGGTCTTCCCGCAGGTGATTGTGAACGTGAAGGTGCGCGAAAAGAAGCCGCTGGATGTGATTCCGGCGGTGGTCACCGCGATCCGCGCCGCAGAGGAAGAGCTGAAGGACACGGGCCGCGTGGTAATTCGCTACAGCGGAACCGAGGCCCTGGCGCGCGTGATGATCGAGGCCGAGAGCGAAGAGGCGATGCGCAGGCATGCGGAAGCGATTGCCGCGGCGATCCGCGCGGAACTCGGCGCCTGAGGACAAACAGCCCGCGGCGAACGGTTGAAAACTTGCGACCGGGCAGCCTTTACCATCGATCTATGCCCCGCTTCCCTGCCGGACAAACCCTGTTGATCGACGCAGACGATACTTTGTGGGAGAACAATATTTACTTTGAGCGCGCCATCGCCGCGTTCATTGGATTCCTCGACCACAAGGAGTACTCGCCCGGCGAGGTGCGGCTTGCGCTGAATGCCGTGGAGCGCGAGACAATCCTTGCGCACGGCTACGGGCTTACGAGCTTCACTCGCTCATTGGTCGACTGCTTCGAGCGACTGAGCCAGACGCCGGTGACGGAAGAAAAGCGCGAGCGTATTCGAGGATTTGCGCGCGCCATTGCGGAACAGGAGATTGAACTGCTGCCCGGAGTAGCAGAAACGCTGGCGGAGCTCGCAAGTCGGCATCATCTCATCCTGATGACCAAGGGCGACCACGCCGAACAGGCCGACAAGCTGGCGCGATCGGGGCTGGCGCAACATTTTTCCGCAGTCGAGATTGTGGCAGAGAAAGATCCGCCCACCTACCGTGATGTAATCCTTCGCCAAAAGATTGCCGCACGCAGTGCTTGGATGATCGGCAACAGCCCCAAGAGCGACATCAATCCCGCGCTGGCCGCAGGGTTGCATGCTGTGTTCCTGTTTCACAAGGACACGTGGGTGCTGGAACACGCCGAGGTGGATGCCGCGCCGGAGGGCCAGCATTTGATAGAGCTGGACGCGTTCGCCAAGCTGCGCGATATTTTCTAAGGCCTGGGTCGAAGCCTAACTGCAGCGCGAGCAAATTCACGATTGACTGCCATTGGTGCGGTCACTATGATGGCACTACTTCCGGGCCACTCCCTAGGGCCAAGTTCTTCCCACTATTCCGGCATCTTTATCTCTGTTTTGGAAAGCAACCACATGTCGATTACAAGGATTGTTGCGAGTCTGAGTCTTGCAGCCGCGGCGTGCTTGACGGCACAGACACCCCCGACGGCCTACACAATCACAGAATCGGGAGGCGCGCCAGGTGCGACGACAACCATCTATCGCAGCGGCTCGAAGGCACTGATGGTTTTCAACACTCCCGCACAAGGGGCCACACCGGCCTCGCGAACCTTCAACCTCTACGATCTGGCAAAGGGCATCAACTATACCTGGAATCCGGACAACAGCGCCGTCGGGTGCAACGCTGGCACCTTCTCCGGCGACTGGGGCGATCCCTTCGCGGGCACTGCAGAGCTACAAAGCGATATCTCGAAGGGCGACCTCAAGCCGGCGGGCAGCGAGACCATCAATGGAATTGCGACGCAAGTGTACGCTGGCACCACACAGGGCGCGAGTGTGAAGGCCTGGATCGACATGAAGGATGGCCTCGTGATTCGGGTTCAAGTGAGTGCGCCCGGAGCGGCCGCGATGATTATGACGGATGTGACCAAGGTTTCGTTCGTAACACCAGCCGCTTCGGTTTTCGCACTGCCGGCGGCGTGCGCCGGCGTCAAGCCGCCACCAACCCCGGCTCAGCTCATTGCCTATGAGACTGGCGATAACCCCGCCAACTACGTGAACGGGATGTATGGGCCGGGCTCGAAGAATTCGTGTTCCGTTGTGCTGCGGGTGGTGAATGCCAAGACCATGACGCCCATCACGCACATCCAGGTGGCGATCGACACCACCTACAACGTGGACAACCCGCCACATTACGAGTCCGGAGTGCATAACGACGGGACGGAGACTTTCTCGGGTGGCGGCATTCATGAGATCACGAATATGGTGCACAACGGCGTGGTGAGCCTGGGAACTCCGCCGGCTTACTTCATGCTGGATGTCAACTTGATCCGGCCGGGCCACGGCAGTGGAGAGGGGCTGGTGTATCGGCAATGCTTTGCGCCGACCACCGTTCTGCTGGAAGTGGTGAAGGACTACGGCGGGCCGACGGAGAGCTCTGACCTTTTGTGGGTGAAGGCCGGCAAGTATGCAGCGGTTCCGGCGCAACGATGAATTCTCCGATGAAATTAGGAGGCGGCGCAAAATAGGCGGCGGTACTTCACCGCCCGATTCGCCAGTGCAACACTCCCGCGATGCCGATGGGATGAGCGCCGTAAAGCGGCAGGAGCCGCGGCGGCGTGGTGTACAGCGTGAGTTGCGCACCCAACTCCAGCGCGCTCCAATCGGTGCTGAAGATGCGGTGCGCATAGCCACTGGTATAGGCCTGCACGCGGCCCACGACGCTTTCCTCGGGCGGCGCTTGCGCGCCCAGCAGGTCCGTGGTCCGATCGTCGTTCTCGACGCGCGTCCACAACGATTGCCTTGCTCGCAGGCGCGCTTCGGCCTCCAGCAGGTAGCCGTTGGCGTTCACGTCCGTGCCGATGGTGTGATTGCGGCCCCAGATTGCCGTGGCATCGAGCTCGACGGCCGTCCACGCATGGTGCATGCCGATCGACGCCGTTTGCCGCAACGCGCCTTCCTGCGAATGCAACAACTCCGGCGAATGCAAGTGCCCGACCGAATACTGTGCGATCCAGTCGCGCGCCGGAGCGGCTGTCATCCGCGTCAACCACGAGTCGATCGCGCCGGCTGCGATCGTCCAGCGATTCTCGCCGGGCTCGCGTCCGTGGAATCCTGAAACCTCAATGCGCATGGGGCCAAGCGTCAGGCCGCCCGTTACGACGTCGTAGGCGATGTGCGTCGAATCCTGCAAATGATGCGCCAACGGCGCCAACGGATTGCTCTCCGCGCTCATGCGATGCGGGAACGCAACCAGCCCTAACGCCGGATCGCCCACAGGAGCTGCGTAGAACGACGCCAGGCCTTGCTTGCCAAGGTTCAAGTCGTACATCGCAGCCAGCTCCATGAAGAGATTGTGCGGGTGCTGGCCATCGACAATGGCCTTACCGAAGGCGGTCTCGCCCTGTTGGAAAAGCTCCGGGTAATAGCGCCCGGTAATGGTCGCCGGCTCAAGACTGAGCATGCTGACGAAGGTCCATTGGCCATGCGCGGTGGGCCGCTGCGCCATCGGCATCACCCAGTTCACACTGAAGAGCTTGTCGCGGCCGCGCGGGCCAGATTGCTGCTGCTCGGCCACGTTTGCCTCGCCGTGCAGCATCTCCATCCATTTGCCGCTCATGCGCATCAGCATTGGCGGTGCGCTCGAGGCCGGTTCCAGACTCGTGCCCGACGCGGTGTGGCGCAGAACGTTTTCCTTCAGGGATGCGACAGAATCGCCCACATTCATCGTCATTTGGGCACACGCGGACGACGACAAAAGCACCGCCAATACAATCGGGACACAACGCAACACGGATTCCTCCTGGGAGTTGGCACAATAGAGCGCAACGCAGCCGCGGGCATGCGGCGGAACTCTGCACGCTTCGGGAGGAATCAGATACGAAGAACGATGGGAGGCGATGCGAAACCGGGCGGACGCTGGGCAGGATGAAGCGAAGCGGTCTGGCTGCCAGCCGCTTGCGGCGTGATTTCCGTCCGATATGCAGCGCCAGGCACAGTAGCGGCCTCTTTCTGTGCCGCTGGTGCGAGCGCAGAAGCCTCACGCAGGTTTGCGCAGCAATCCGCGTGCATGCGAGCCATGGGTGCGCAACATCCGTATGGGTTCTTCGTCTGGCAGCAACGGCACACCGCCCGGCTCGGCGCAAACCCTTGCACCACCAGCACCATCACCGCCAAATTAGCCAGCCAACCACGCCGCATATTGGCATTATAGGCAGAAAATGCCGCGCTCATGAGAAACTGGAAGAGCAGAAGTTCTCCGGGCGCTGCTTGCGTTAGCATCCCGAAACCTCGCTCCAACTTTGACTTTTACCCGGTCCGCGCGGCCCATGCCGAGTTGCGGACCACACACGGCAACTTTAAACACTTTTAGGAAATCGCAAAGAATGATCAGCGTCAGCAATGTTTCCATGCGCTACGGCTCGAAGATTCTCTTCGAGGACGTGAGCACTGCTTTCACGCCGGGGCGTCGCTACGGACTTACTGGGCCGAACGGGTCCGGCAAGTCCACCTTTATGAAAATCTTGACCGGCGAACTGGAGGCGCAGAAGGGCACCGTGGTGCGCCCGCGCAAACTGGGCGTGCTGCGCCAGGATCAGTTTGCGTTTGACGCCTATCGCGTCATCGATACCGTGATCATGGGCAACAAGCCGCTGTGGGCGGCGCTGGAAGAGCGCGACCGCATCTACGCCAAGCCCGAAATGACCAACGAAGACGGCATGCGGCTGGGCGAGTTGGAAGGCACGATTGGCGACGAGGACGGCTACACGGCCGAGAGCGACGCCGCGGTGCTGCTGGATGGCCTGGACATTTCCGAAGCCTTGCACGAACGCAAGATGGGCGAGTTGCAGGGCGGGCAAAAGGTGCGCGTGTTGCTGGCCCAGGCGCTCTTCGGCAAGCCGGAGGCGCTGCTGCTCGACGAGCCGACCAACTATCTGGATCTCGACTCGATCCACTGGTTGCAGGATATTTTGACGAACTACGACGGCACCCTGATCGCCATCTCGCACGACCGGCACTTTTTGAACTCCGTGACCACGCATACCGCCGACATCGATTACCAGACCATCATCACCTACACCGGCGGCTACGACGACATGGTGATGGCCAAGACGCAAATTCGCTCCACGCTGGAGGCGCAGATCGCGCAACGCGAGAAGAAGATTTCGCAGTTGAACGATTTCATCGCGCGGTTTGCGGCGGGCACACGGTCGAGCCAGGTGACGAGCCGGCGCAAGGAAGTGGAGCGGCTGCAAACCAACGATCTGGCGCGGTCCAACATCCAGCGGCCGTACATCCGTCTCGACCAGGCGCGGCCCAGCGGCAAGCACGTTCTTGAGTTCAAGCACCTGACGAAGTATTACGGCGATCTTAAAGTCATTGATGGCTTTACCGCGAACGTGCTGCGCGGCGAAAAAATCTGCCTGATGGGACGCAACGGCGCGGGCAAAACCACGCTGCTCAAGTGCCTGCTGGCGAATTATCCCGGGCTTGCCGAGAAGGATTTCAAGCTCGATTCGGGCACGGTGTTCTGGGGCCACGAGGCGCAGGTCGGCTACTTTCCGCAAGATGTGGGCGCGACGATTGAGCACGGACTGACGGTTTCGGAGTGGCTGCACCGCTGGGACCCGGCGGCGCACGTTGAAGACATTCGCGGGATTCTGGGGCAGATGCTTTTCAGCGGCGAAGAGGGCTCGAAGCCGACGAAGGCGCTCTCCGGCGGCGAACAGGCGCGGCTCGCGTTTTGCAAGCTCATCCTGACCAAGCCCAACATTCTGATCTTCGACGAGCCGACCAACCATCTCGACCTGGAATCCATCAACGCGCTGAACATTGCGCTCCAGCGTTACGAGGGCACGGTGCTATTGGTGACGCACGACCACGACCTGATCGATGAAGTCGCCACGCGCATGTGGATCTTCCACGACAAGGAGATCGAGGACTTCCAGGGGCCGTACGTGGAATGGAAGGGAAAGCACAGTTAGCCGCTTGCGATTGAATCGGAAGCCGCAGACAGGTTCAACGCAGTAAGGGCTTCCGTTCGCGGAGCCCGCCGCTCGCGGCTTTGCCGCGTTCCGAAACCTGGGCCACCTCTTAACGCATGCGCCGGAATGGAGCGCGACCCCTCCACAAAATCCCGCGAGACTCCATCTACTGCTTCGTTGCTTCGAAGCTGGTAGTCCGGTTCTGCAGTTTGTCTTCAAAGCTGAGTTTAGCGGTTCTCCCGTCGTCAGCGACAGTCATCCTGAAGACTCCAATCACCTTCCCGTCGCGCTTGTCCGTCTCTTCCAGCGTGGCTTTGCCGATCATCCTTACTGACACGCTGGTGGTGCCCGGATCGCCCATCATCGGCGCGTCGGTCCCATCTAGCTTAGCGGTGTAAGTCTGGCCAGTCGGACTGCTCATGGTGATCTCGTCCCCATTCACTTTGTACGAAAACGTGGTGGCATTGTCCGAGATGCCTTCAATCTTCGTGGTTCGCCATGAGCCCGAAATCGCATGCGATCCCGCCGGTCCTTTCGCCACGCAAACCGCTTCGCCGCGGCCGGTTACCGGGGGTCCGCCGTTGGTGTTGCTGCTGTCGCTGAACTCGAACTTGGCAGTTGTTCCGTCCGGCGAAACAATCGTGGTCGAGGTCGTTACGACCTTGCCGCCCTTCTTATCCGTCTCTTGAATTTCGTGGTCGTTCACAACCTTGATTGCCACACTATCAAAGTACGGGTGGCCGCTCACTGGCTGGTCCGTCCCGTCTGCTTTCACAGTGTAGGCTGGTACGCATGTCTTGCACTCATACATGCCGTTTTGCAGTAAGTAAACATCCGGCTTCTTCGGAAAATCGATTCTATTCATGTTGATCTTCCAGGTACCATTGAAGGCGCTCTGAGCTGCCGCCATCATCGGTATCAGCAAGCCCGCGAGCCCTGTGAGAAAAAGCAACCTTTTCATCTCATACCTCCAGGACATTGAACTACAGGCGCAGACTACCACCGAATCGCCGCAGGGAATCGGAAACTTATGCACAACTTTGTTTGTTCCAGGTGAGTTCGCGAATCGAATCGTATACGGCGTGTGTACAGCTTTCAGCAGCCCTGGCGGCGAATGCGGGTGTCCCGGTGCCTGCTCAACCCCGCAATCCGTATACCTCGATCCGCTACTTCGCGCTCGCCGGCGGCACAATCCCGTTCATCCGCAGATATTCGACCATCTGGCCGTAGTGATCCCAGCAATGCGAAATGCCAAACGAGGCAAGCGTGGCGCGCGTCTGGAAGCCCGGTTCCGGCGATTTGATCACCTCAAACGCGTTAGCTGGCGTCAGCGCGGCAATAGCCTTGTGCGCAAAGGCAAATGAGCCCGCCAGCGCGGCCACCACGTCGTCCTTTTTGGTCAGCTTCAGGATTCCCTGCGGATCCACATCCGGCTTCAGCCCGCTGATGATGCCGTAGAAGAAGTAATTCGCCTCCGCCACATGGGTCGCCTGCTGCGCAAAGGTCCTCACCGTGGCGAACTCCGTCTTCTGCCCCGGCACAAAGATCGCCTGGCTGGGAGCGAAGTCGAACTTGTCGGCGGGCATCGCTTTCACCGCGCTCATCATCTCGCCTTCAATCACGCTCAATTGCGAATCGAAAGCCTCAGCCGGCGTGGCAATGGTTCCCTGCTCAGGCCCCTTCGCCGCGCCACCCATCTGTGCCGCCGCAGTCAGCGAACCCAGACCCAACAAACAACACGCCGCCATCCACCGCATATGCATCGCAAACCTCCGGGTAAAGTGTCCTCTACGCGAGTCCACAGGTTAACAGATTGAAAGGCTGGATTTAGATTCAATGTAATGCCTATCGAATGCATCGCATCGCTCTCAAGGCCTTAAGTGGATTTTCCCGTGGAAAAAACCGGACGCGATTCGGTAGACCAAGAGAGATAGGAGCCGGCGACCGCCGAAGGGGTCAGGATTGCCGGCGCAAAACGAATGCAGGACAGCCCACTTTTTCGCGGGGAAGAACTGACGACGATGGCGTCCCGATGGCGGCTCTGGAGCGGCCGTGCGTTGATCTTCGGCCTCATCACGGCGTCCACGGCCGCGCTCCTCGTTTGTCCCTGCGACTACGCGGGCGGAAACCCGCACGCCATCACTTTGATCACGCTCTCAATCCTCATCGGCGCCGTCGCGGCGCTTCTCATTTACCGTGAGCTGCGGCGCAGGAGCGACATCACAGCCTTCCTGAAAGCCGTCATTGCCGTTGACATCGTGATCCTTGGAGTGTACGCGGAGTTTGCTGTGGCGATGGAATGCATTGCCTGGCTTGCGCGGCGCGGAAGATAGCGCCGGCGCCTACGTCCGTCCTTGCACGGCTTCTTCGTAGACGCGCACGTATTCCTTGGCCGGGCCGGACCAGCAATAATCGCGGGCCATGCCGTTGCGCATCAGGCGCATCCAGCCCTTCTTGTCGCGAAAGGCCTCGAGGGCGCGGTCGATCTCGGCGAGCAGGGCCTCGGGAGCGTAGCCCTCGAATTTGAAGCCGGTGCCGGTTCCCTTCACCGCGTCCCATTCCTCAATGGTGTCGTCGAGGCCGCCGGTGGCGCGCACGATGGGCACGGTGCCGTACTTGAGCGAGTACATCTGGTTCAAGCCGCTGGGCTCGTAGAGTGAAGGCATGAGGAACATGTCGGCGCCGGCCTCGATCTTGTGCGCCAGGGTGTCGTCGTAGCGAATCTGCACGGCCACGGTGTCGGGATGGCGGAAGGCCCAGCCGCGAAAGAGATTTTCATAGTAAGGATCGCCGGTGCCCAGTGCGACCACAGCCAGATCGCGGTCCGCCAGCTCTTCGACAATTTTGGCCACGATGCCGAATCCTTTTTGCGTGGCCAGGCGCGAGACTATGCCGATGACGGGAGTGGTATCCGCGATCTTTTCAAGACCGAAGGCGTGCAGCAGATCGGCGCGGCAGATGCGCTTGCCGTCGAGACTCTCAGGCGTGTAGTGGGCGGCGAGGTGACCGTCGACGGCGGGATTCCATTGCGTATAGTCCACGCCGTTCAGGATGCCGCGCAGGTCAGCGGCGCGTTGGTGCAGCACGCCTTCCAGCAGCTCGCCGAACTCGGCTGTCTGGATTTCCTCGGCATACTTGCGGCTCACCGTAGTGAGCAGATCGGAAAAGACCACGCCGCCCTTCAAAAAGTTGAAGCGATCGAACTGCTCCACCTTGTCCATGGTGAAGAGTTCCCAGGGAAAGAGGAGTTGCTCGGTGGTATTGGGCGGGAATTTTCCCTGGTAGGCGGCATTGTGAATGGTGAGTACGGCGGCCGCGCTACGCAAGAGGGGATCGTCGAGGTAAGTGGTGCGCAGATAGACGGGAATGAGCGCGGCCTGCCAGTCGTGAACGTGGAAGACGTCGGGCACGCCGAGAAGTTTCGAGGCCTCAATGACGGCACGGCAAAAGAGCCCGAAGCGCTCGGCGCTATCGGCATAATCGACGCCGGCAGTGCCGTAAAGCTCCTTGCGATCAAAGAGTTCCGGACAATCGATAAAGTAATACTGCACGCCGTCGCGCTTGCCTCCGTCGACGACGCCGGCAAAACGGTTGTAGTAGCTGAAGGGGATGGTAATGGAGCGGACCGCGTACTGTGGCTCGCCTTTGATGTGCTGCCGGATGCGCGCATAAAACGGCAGATAGACCGTGACTTGGTGCCCGAGCTTAACCAGTTCGCGCGGCAACGCACCCACGACGTCGGCCAGTCCGCCGGTCTTGGCTAGCGGCGTGCTTTCAGAGGCGGCAAACGCAATCTGCATCGAGCGATCTCCCGTTGCGCAATCAACGCCCAGTCTACTATGCGCATCGCCGGCGGGCACAGGCTAACGCCCGCGTGGAATATGATGAGGTGGGCGCGCCAAGGAGACCGGTACATGGATTGCGCATGTACATGATCGGCGTGGCGCGACGCAAAACTTCCAAGTTCGTATCACGGGAAAAACATTCATGATCGGCAAAATCAACCTGCTCTCTGCTCTCGTCGTCGTTGCTATGTCTGTTTCGCTTGCGGATGCATGCGTAGCGCAAGCTGCGGGCCCATCGGGCTCCGGCGTCGTGGCCCCTGCACACCACACTTTTGGGGTGGAAGGCGGGAAATTCATGCTCGACGGCAAGCCGTTCCAGATCGTCGCGGGTGAGATGCACTACGCGCGTATTCCCCGCGCGTATTGGCGCGCGCGGCTGCGCATGGCCAAGGCCATGGGGCTGAACACGATCACGACTTATGTGTTCTGGAACTTTCATGAGCCGCAGCCCGGCGTGTACGACTTCACGGGACAGCACGACGTGGCGGAGTTTGTGCGCGAGGCGCAGAGCGAGGGACTTTTGGTGAATCTGCGGCCCGGCCCTTACTCCTGCGCGGAGTGGGAGTTTGGCGGATTTCCGGCATGGCTGCTGAAGGACCACAGCACTGTGGTGCGCAGCGCCGATCCCAAGTTCACGGAGCCTGCGCGGCGCTGGCTGCTGCGCCTGGGCAAGGAACTTGCGCCCCTGCAGCTCGCCAATGGCGGGCCGATCATCATGGTGCAGGTGGAAAACGAGTACGGCTCATTCGGCAACGACCACGGCTACATGGAACAGATTCATCAGGACATTGTGGATGCAGGATTTGGTAAGTCGCTGATCTACACCGCGGATGGGCCGGAGCAAATCCCGAATGGCTCGCTGCCGGGATTGCCGGCTGGCATCAACTTTGCGCCCGGCAATGCGCCGAAAGCTTTTGCAACGCTGCACAAGCTGCGCCCCGAAGGCCCGTTCATGGCAACGGAGTGGTGGGACGGATGGTTCGATCACTGGGGCGGAGAGCACCACACGTCCGACCCCAAGGCGCAGGCCGATGAGCTGCAATGGATTCTCGCGCAAGGCTACTCGATCAGCATTTACATGGTGCACGGCGGGACAAGCTTTGGCTGGATGAATGGCGCCAGCGTGAATCAAACGCCGTACCAGCCGGACGTGACCAGCTACGACTACGATTCGGCGATCGACGAGAGCGGGCGGCCGGGCACAAAATATTTCCCGTTCCGCGACGCCATCGCCAAGGCCACGGGCGTGACACCACCGCCGGTTCCGGTTGTCGATCCGCCGATTGCGACGCCCGCAGTGGAATTCAAGGAGTCCGCCTCGTTGTGGCAAACGCTGCCGCAGCCCTTCGCGTCAGAGCAGGTGGTGTCGATGGAGGATCTCAACCAGGCCTACGGCTACATTCTTTACCGGACGACAGTTCCCGGCCCGGTCGCGGGCGATTTGGTTCTTGACGAACTCCACGACTACGCGCAAATCTACGCGAACGGCAAGCTGCTGGGAACGCTCGACCGGCGTCTCGATCAGAATCATTTGCACGTTGATTTGCAGGAGCCGAAGACGCAACTCGACATCCTCGTGGAAAACACAGGGCGGGTGAACTACGGCCTGGAGATGCGCGGCGAACGCGCGGGCATTACGAAACAGGTGACGCTGAATGGCAAGCCGCTGATGAGCTGGCAGATCTACTCGCTGCCCATGAGCGATCCGGAGAAACTTCCCTTCCGCACCGCCGATTGCACAGGCGCGTGCTTCTATCGCGGAGCCTTGCAGATCGACCACCCCGGCGACACATTCCTCGACACTAGCAACTTCGTGAAGGGGATAGTCTGGGTGAACGGTCACGCGCTGGGACGGGTGTGGAATGTCGGGCCGCAAAAGACGCTTTACCTGCCGGGTCCGTGGCTGCATGCGGGAGCAAACGAAGTCATTGTCTTCGATCTCGACGGTGCTCCGGGCCGAACCGTCGCGGGAAGGACCTCGCCAGTTCTGAATGCGCCCGTGCAGGAACCGTAGAGAACCGCAGTGAGCAAAGGCGCGACGCTAGTCCATTCCAGCGGCTTCGGCCGGCGCGGGAACGGGCAGGGGTTCCCGTGCCCTGCTGCGCTCCCTGACGCGCTCGCGCAGCACCAGGATGGCCTGGCAGCCGAGAACTACCATGATCGGATCGACGGCGCGCAGTTGGTAGGGCTCAGTGTGCGAGAAGTAATACATGAGCGGAAAGAGAAAGAGCACGCCCGCATAGCGGATGGCCTCGAAGGGTGTGTCGCGCCATGCGAACAGGATCCCGAGAAGGCCTAGCAACGTAAGGGTGGTGGCAAAGGGAATGTTGGCCGGATCCATGGGCTCGAGCGCGAGATAGTCGGGATTGAAGCTCCAGTAGCCGGTCCAGACGTAGACGGCGCGGCGCCAACTCATCCACGCATACCAAGCCGGATGGTCGTGGATATAGGCCTTGGCTTGCTGCGATTTGAGATCCATGTAGGCCAGTTCGCCCATGGAATTGTAGGCAGCAAGCTGCTGTGCGTCATGCAGCGGGTGCAAATCGTCACTGGTCCAGCGCAGATCGTAGCCGTTATTACCCATCCAGAGCTCAAGGCCCATGTTGTCGCGCATGGGAATGAAGCGGTGAAAGACCAGTGCGTTGCGAATCATCCAGGGAGAAAGCGCAGCGGCCATGGTGACACAAGCCACGCAGCCCGGCAGGAACCAGCGCTTGCCGTCGCGGAAGAGCCGCCAGCAGGTGAGCACCAGCAGAAATGGAATCACAACCAGCACTGAGGGCTCGCTGAGCCCTGCAAAGCCTGCGAGAAGGCCAAAGCCTGCCCACAAGCCCAACCGCGAAGATTGCTCCATGTGCTGCGCCAGCACGAGCAGCCAGCACATGCAGAGCAGCAGTAAGTGCGTGGACCAGGCCCAGGCCGCCGAAAAATAGATGCCGTAGGGGAAGACTGCCCAGACCCATGCCGCCCACCAGCCCGCGCGCTCGCCGAAGCTGCGGCGCGCCATGAGAAAAATGGGGATGCAGGCCAGCGAGTTAATCAGGCAGTCAAACGCATGAATGGCAAAGATCGACGCCGCAGTATGGATACCGAAGAAATAGAAGGAGGTGGCGACAATGAGCGGATAAACCGGAGGCAACATAGCCGAGGATTGGTTCGACATCAAGGAGCTGCCAAAGCCCCGGCCGGCCAAGAGCGCTTCGGCTACATTCCCCGGCTCCCAACCATGGATATGGTCGGCATCCATCAAATTCTCGAAGTTCGGCGCCAAAATAACGACAAGCCGAAGAGCAAGCGCGATCAAAATGATCAAGGCCAGCATGCGCCGAGTCTTGGCTCGGCGTTCCGCGGGGGGAGTTGGAACTGTCTCAGTCAGCATTTTGCACTTTATTGATTTGACGAGAGTACCGCTGGTTGCGATTACATAGGAAAGATTTTCTTTTAAAGTCTGTAATCATCGCTGTATTCAAGGATATACGAGTCCGCTTGCGGGCTGAGAGCAGCCACGCGCTGGTGGAGCGCGATGCCGGCTCGATCCGAAAAAGAGACAGGACCTACTGTCCTGCCCCTTTCTGAATAAGGTGGCTGGTGGAACGGCCCTCGACAAGTGGAATGATCCGGACTTCTCCGCCCCAGGATTCCACCTCTTTGGCGCCGACCACCGTATTCAGGTTGTAGTCGCCACCCTTCACGATCACGTCTGGCTTGACGGCAACAATCAACTCCAGAGGCGTCGGCTCGTCAAACACCACCACCGCGTCAATGGCGGCCAGCGCGGCCAGAACCGCAACACGTTCGCGCTCGCCCACGATGGGCCGGTTCGGGCCTTTGAGCGCGCGTACTGAGGCGTCGCTGTTGACGGCGACAATCAGCCTGTCACCGTAGCGGCGGGCCTGTTCCAGCAAGGTAATGTGGCCGATGTGCAGCAAATCAAAACAGCCGTTGGTAAACACCACTCGCTCGTTGCTGGCCTTCCACATCACCACGCGGTCGGCCAGTTCCTCACGGCTCAAGGCCTTGTTCGCGGCGGAGCGGGCGATTTCAGGGGCCAACGCGGCCAGCAGTTCGTGTTTTTCCACCGGCACGGTGCCAACCTTGCCCACAACAATGCCGGCGGCAAGGTTAGCGAGCTGCACCGCCGTCTCCGGTGAAAGCGCGGACGCCAGGCACAAGGCCAGTACCGCGATCACCGTATCTCCTGCGCCGGAGACATCGAACACCTTGCGCGCCACTGCGGGCGCCGTGAAGATCTTGCCGGGACGCACCAGGGCAATGCCCTTATCGCTCAGAGTCGCGGTAAGGAAATCCAGATTCAACTCCCGCACCATCGACTCCGCTGCACAGAGCGGTTCCTCGATGCCGTGCACACGCGCCCAGTCCCGCTCCCGAGCCGCTGCGGAAATCTCCGCCAAGTTGGGGCAAATCGTGGTTGCGCCGCGATAGCGCGAAAAGTCAGGGCTCTTGGGATCCACCAAGACTGGAATGCCCTTCTCGCGAGACGCCTGGATGAGAGCCTGGCAGACCTCGGCGGAGAAAGAACCCTTCGCATAGTCCGAGAGCACGAGCGCGTCGCACCCGGGAAGCCGCGCCAGTACACGCTGAATCAGCCGGTCGTAGTCGGCCTGTGGTCTGGGGTCCGAGCGTTCCGTGTCGAGGCGCAGCATCTGCTGCTGGCCTCCCAGGATGCGCGTCTTGACAATCGTCGGAAAACCTTCGGAGACGATGAAGTCCGAAGCAACGCCGTGGCTGCGTAGGCTCGCCTCCAGGTCTTTCCCGTTCTCATCATCGCCCGTAAAGCCAACGACGCAGGTCTGCGCGCCCAGCAACGCCATGTTCATGGCCACATTGGCCACGCCGCCCGGACGGGCACTCCTGTACGTGACTCGAACCACGGGCACAGGCGCCTCCGGTGAGATGCGCCCCACCTCGCCCCAGATGTACCTGTCGAGCATGACGTCGCCGACCGCAAGCACGTGCTTCGTGGCCCACGAATGCTCGATTTCGTGAATGACTTCGCTCAGTTGCTCGATCATCGCGGCTCTCGTTCGCCACCTGGCGATGCTTGTACAAACTCTCGCTCCGCATTTCTTTCGCCATTGAGCACTCCGCGGATTGATTCCATTACGCGCTCCGGCGTCACCATGCGCATGCAAACGGGATCATTGCAGGCAGAGTTTTTCTGATTCGCGGCGGTCACACAAGGTGAGCAGGCCAGCTCCGCGGTAATCGACTCCGTGTTGCCCAGGCTGCCGTAGAGCCTTGGCGTCTCCGGGCCAAACAACACAATCGACCGGATGGGCGTGATGGCCGAGAAGTGACCAGGGCCGCTATCGTTGGTCACCAAAACAGCGGATATGTTGTATAGCGGAATCAGGGCATCGAGCTTATGCATTCCTGCGAAGCTGCGAATACGCGGATGGCCGATCGCATCCTGCATGCGGAGAGCCTCTTCGCGCTCGCTGGGCGAACCGGTAATCAGCACCAGCGCATCCTCCCACTCCTGCACCACCATTTTGGCCAGCGCGGCAAAATTCTCCCTCGGCCAACGCCGTTGCGGCAGCATTTCCGAACTGTTGGGATTGATGAGCACGATGCGGAAATGCTCCGGCTCGTATGCGGGATAGACCTCGCGCACCAGTGCGCGCACAAACTCCTTCTCACTCTCCGGCACAGGCCGCACCGGCACGCGGATCTCTTCGTCGGAAACACGGGTCTTGGAGTACGGGACCTCCGGCTTCTCAGCCAGAAGCGCATTCACCATGCACACGAAATTCTTGGCCATGTGGATGTGGCCGTTGTAATTCACGCGGTGCGACATCAACTCGCCGCGGTAGAGTCCCTCGGAATGAAAGCGGTAAAAGCCCACGCGCCTTCGTGCGGCTGTCAGGCCGGCCAAAAGAGCGGAGTATCGCGAGAACAGCTCCAGATCCACTACCGTATCGATCTTTGCCTTGCGCACCCACCTCAGAAAGCGAAGCGAGTCCAGCGTCAATGAAGTCAGCCCGTTATCGCGAATGGTTATGATGTTTGATTTGGGAACTGTATCCAGCAGGCGCAAGCTGTCCGCGTTTCGCTCGAAGATTAAAAAGAAGATCTCCGCCCCCAACTCTTTCTTGGCCTTCTCCAGCGCGGGGTTGGCAATCACCGTGCTGCCCATCTCTGAAAGCTCGATAAAGAGAACCCGTTCCGGCTTCTCCGGGCCCTTGCGGCCGCCAAGCAATCGCATCAACTGGGTACACAAAAAGCACAGGGGCACGCCAATCCAGTAATCCACGGCCCGCATGGTGCTCAACTTCATTTTGCCGATCCTTCGCCGCTCTCGAGTGATGGACTTATTCTTGTTCCTGGCAATCCCGGTGGCTTCTTTGGCCAGTTGCTTCTCCTGATTGAGCCCATTGCTTCTCCTGATTGATCGGAACCGAGTCGTTCAAGCGATTGCTTTTGGTTGCGGCGCTTTCTCCATTCAACGCGGGTAGACACAACCCGGTCAAGTACAGCTCTTGATCCTCCCAACGCGCCTGAACGCAGCTACATTTCAACCAGGATTCTTAACAGCGAAGGGTTTCCACGCTATCCTGAATCTGTTCCCCGGAGGTTCGCGCATGCTCTCCCTCATCGCCGCCCCGCCCGCCACACCGACGCCGGTGGAAGAGGTCGCGGCGGCCATCGTGAATATTGGCGCCTTGCACGACCTGCCGCAGGAAGATCGGCTGTGGCTGGCGCGTCACGGCCAGGAAGTCGTCGCCAATCCCGGCGACATTCTGTTTGAAGAAGGCGCGCCGGCCGAACACATGGTGCTGATCCTCAAGGGCGAGATTCACGTGCGCCGCCAGCACGAAGGCCCGATGGCGCTGTTCGTCGGCCGCATGGGACAAATGACCGGCGTGCTGCCTTTCTCGCGCATGAAGGGCTACGGTGGACAGGGATTTGCCGTGTCGCCGGTTTGGGCGCTGCTGATTCACCGCTCGGTGTTTCCGGAAATGCTGGCGGCCATTCCTTCGATGGCACAGCGGGTGGTTTCCACGCTGCTTGACCGCGTGCGCGAGGTGACGCGCATCGAGCAACAGGCGGAAAAGCTCAGCGCCCTGGGCCAGTTGGCCGGAAATCTCGCGCATGAACTGAACAATCCCGCTTCTGCCGCGCAGCGCGCTGCTGCCAGCCTGCTGACGGCCCTGCGCGCCAATCGCAGTAACCGCCTGAAGCTGATTCTGCTTTGTATGACCGAGGAGCAGGTACGAAAGCTCGAAGCGTGGGAGGAGAAAATGCTGCGGCGCACCGGCGAAACGCCGGTGGCGGCTGAGGAAACGGATGCCCTGGGATTCATCTCCCGCGAAGAATCGGCGCGCGCGTGGCTCACCGCCATTGGTTGCCCCGACGCGTGGGAAGTGGCCGCGCAACTGGCGGAGCAGCGCGTCACGACCGCCGATCTTGAGGAGATGCGCGAATTCCTGGAAGAGCACGCGATCTGCGTCTGCCTGCAGTACTTCGCCCGCTTCGTGCGCTCGGCGCGGGCGGCCGAGACCATCGTGAACTCCACTGCGCACATCTTCAACCTGATCGGCGCCGTCAAGGATTACTCCAACATGGACCGCGCACCGATTCTCGAAGTTGACGTGCCGGCCGGTCTCGACGCGACATTGCAGATGTTCCGCTCGCGGATGACAAACGTTGAAATCGAGCGCGATTATCAACCAGATCTGCCGCGCATCAGCGCCTATGGCGGCGAGCTGAACCAGGTGTGGACGGCGCTGATTGACAATGCGCTGGACGCGTTGGGGAACCAGGGCAAGCTGCGCGTGGCCTGCCGACTGGAGGCTGAGATGCTGCTGGTGGAGATCTGGGACACCGGGCCGGGCATTCCTCCCGAGCTGCAGGAGCGCATCTTCGAGCCGTTCTTTACCACCAAGGCGCCCGGCCAGGGGCTCGGACTGGGCTTGGACAATGCCATGCGCATCGTGCGCAAGCACCGCGGACATATGAGCGTGAAGTCAGAGCCGGGATCGACGTGCTTCCGCGTGCGGTTGCCGCTGGATCAGCTGCAGGCGTACTGAAAATCCGCCACGGCTCGTGCTTGCGGCCATCCGCACAAAGTCAACCGACGCCATCCCTTCACGTCTAACATCGGGGGCTCCTATGCGAACGTTCATTCGAGCCGGTTTGCTTGTCGTCGCGTTTGCTGCAGCGGCGGTCGTTTGCGGATGCGGCGGCAACTCGCAAATCAGTTGTGTCGGCAGCGTGGAGATTGCTGTCAGCCCAACCTCCGCGACCGTCAACCACGCCGCCGCGCCGCCGGCAAACCAGATTCAGTTTATTGGGATAGGGCAGCCGACTGCGCCGCCGGGCTGCCCTGTCCCTGAGTGGGTGGCGATTGTCTACGGGACGTGGTCGAATCCAGATCCCACAGACATCACGATCAGCAGCGCCAACGACTCCACAAACGGAACGGCGGTGTGTAACGCACCAACAAACGGCGCCGTGACGCTCACGGGAACCTTTTCACAACTGGTTCCGGCTCCCGTCACGAAGTCTGTTCAATTGACCTGCGAATGAGGTAGGGGCGACCGGGGCAGACGAATCGGTCGGATTCTTCAGGTCCCGCGCACGCGCCGACTCCTTGGTCCCTGCTATTTCATCACTTCCACGCCGCGCCAGAAGGCCACATAGCTCTTCAGCTTGCGCGCCGCGGGCTTGGGGTCGGGGTAGTACCAGGCGGCATCCTGGTTATCCTGCCCGTCGATCACCACCGTCAAATACCGCTTCTGGCCGGTCGCGGGATCGGTTGAAGTTGTGGAGCTGGGCCGAAAGCACTCGCGCTTGAGGCTGGTTTCGGGGAAATAGACAGTCCCGCCCACTTCCATAGTCTGATCGCTTTCGGCAATGACTCGGCCGTTCCAAACTGCTCGCGCCATGGATTTTCCGGTCGCTTTCAATCGTTCGACCCCTGCCCGGGCCAGAACATGAACCGGCCGGGCAAGGGGAACCGATACGACACTACCAGACTTTCGGCGGCGTGGCGAGTCCTAATGAGGTACCTGCGTCGCGATGGCCCTACTTGGCCGCGACAATCGACTCAATATGCATGCTCTTGTGCGCTGGATCTTCAGTCGCCGTGACGGTCACGTGAGCGCCATAGAAGTCGGGCTTCACCGCGTCGGGATTGTCGATGGCCCACACCTGTTTATCGGGGTCAACAAACACCGGCTTCAATCCACCTTCAATGCACTTTTTCACGCAGGCCGTATTGGTTCCCATGTGCTTGGCGCCGCACATGGAGTCGGATATCCAACCCGTGCTTGTAGTTGAGCCGGCAGCCTGCGCCGCCACGACGGCCATGGCGCACAAAGCCGCCAACAGGAAAATGCTTCGTTTCATGGGGACCTCCGGGGACGAACCTTCGCTGGCTCCTATGATGCTCCCCCCGCCCGATTTTCACAAGTGCAAGTTGTCGGCCGCGGCGAGCAGGGTCGCTCCGCCTATTTTGCGTTGCGAGCGCTGCGCGTGGCGTTGACGCGCTTGAGAGTGATCTCGTAGCGCTGCGCCGCTGCGGAAAAGCGGTTGATCACTTCCGAAGTCTTGCTCATAAAGTAGGGGTTTTTCTCGCGGATGGCATCCAGAATCGGCGCGAACTTGGCCAGCAGGAAAAATCCCTCGCCATTGGAATCGACGAATAGCTCAGCCGAAACGGCGCCGTGCAGCACCATGGCCGCAGCCATCTCCCAGTAGGTAATGACTTGCCGGAACCAGGCATTGTGCGGGTCGGCCGGATTATCTGCCACGGCACTGAATTCTTCCAGCGTTTCCGGCCAGAATTCGCCGCCGATCCAGGCGCGCGCCTGGCGCATCACGGCTTCCGTGCGCAATTCATAGAGCTTGAGAATGATTTCTGCGTCGGCCGGTGTGGCCAGCATGCGTTCCATAAGGGGCATCTCCGCAGTCATAGTACAGGAATCAGCGGGGACGTGTCGCTGGACGGTGCCGGCTGAGAGCGCCAGCCGGCTTCATGATGGCTTTATGCCGGCTGCAGCTCGCGCTTCTCATCCTTCTTTTCCACCACCGGCCCGTGCGTCTCAGCCGTTGGTGGGGGCGGAGGGTCCCCGATGCGTTTGGAGTAGGTGCACACCACCTTGCTCCCCTCCGCGGAAGCCGCGGCGGGTTTCTTGCCGCGCTTCTTGGGCGCCGCAGTCTCTTCCTCAGCGGACTTCTTTTTGTTCGGGCACTCCAAATAAACACCCGACTTAAGCGTTTTTTCCACGAGATAGGGGCTGTCGCACTTGGGACACTTCTTGGCCACGGGTTTCAGATTCGAGGTGAAGTCGCACTTGGGATAATTTGTGCAACCCCAGAAGACATTCCCCCGGCGCGCGCGACGCTCCGCGACGTTCCCCTCGCCGCATTTTGGACACTTCAGGCCTTCGATCAAATTCTGCTTCACGTATTTGCACTTGGGGTATCCCGAGCAGGAGACGAATTCGCCGTACGCGCCCTGGCGCAACACCAGCGGCTTGCCGCATTCGGGACAAGCTTCGCCTGTGGGCTCGGGCGGCTTCTGCTGCTGCTTCGAGCTCAGCTTGCGGAATGTTTTGCACGGCGGATCGGCGTTGTAGTCAGGGCACGCCATGAAGGGACCGAACAGCCCGCGGCGCATGACCATCACCTTGCCGCAGTTTTCGCAATACTCCTCGGTGTCGCCCGCTTCCTGCGCCTCCGGCGTATTCAAGTCCGGCTTGGCGGCAATGTTTTCCTTGGTGAAGGTGCAACTTGTGGGGTCCTTCTTATTGTAGGCCGAGCACGCGTAGAAGGTGCCAAACTTGCCCCACTTCAAGACCAGCGGAGAACCGCAGACCTCGCACTTCTCCGCGGTCTTCTGCTCCATCCGCTTGATGTTTTCCATCTTCTTGCCGGCATCCTTCAATTCCTGCTCGAAGTAGTCGTAGAAGCCGTTCAGAAGATCGGTCCACTTCTCCGTACCTTCTTCAATGTCGTCTAGCTCGGTTTCGAGCTTGGCCGTGTACGCGGTATCGAAGATGTAGGGGAAGTTCTTGACCAGCAGTTCGCAGACCACCACGCCGATCTCCGTGGGATAGAAACGTCCGCGCGAGCCGCCGTGCTTCACCACGTATTCGCGGTCTTGGATGGTGTTGATGATGGACGCGTAGGTGGAAGGTCGGCCAATGCCGCGTTCTTCCAACTCCTTCACCAGCGAAGATTCGTTGTAGCGCGGAGGCGGCTGCGTAAAATGCCCATCGGGAAGAAGTTCGTCGCGCTCCAGCGTCTTCACGCCGTCAAGGCTGGGCAGCCGGTTTGCGGACTCATCGTCGTCTTTACTGTCTTCCGAAACTTCATACAGCTTGAGGAATCCGTCAAAGCGCATCACCGAGCCGCTGACCCGAAAATCGTAGGTCTTGCCGGTCTTGGCGGAAAGCGCAGCGATGTTGGCCGTAGTCACGTCGAAGACCGCCGGAACCATCTGCGAGGCCACAAAGCGCCGCCAGATGAGGGTGTAGAGCTTGAGCTGCTCTTCGCTCAGGTAGCGCGCCAGGGACTCCGGGGTGCGCCCGGCATCGGTAGGCCGAATGGCTTCGTGCGCGTCCTGCGCGTCCTTCTTGCCTTTGTACACATTGGGCGAGCCGGGCAGATACTGATTGCCCAGTTCCTTGCCAATCCATTCCCGTGCCGAAGTAATAGCCTCGGGTGCCACGCGCGGAGAATCGGTACGCATATAGGTGATCAGGCCCGTGGTGCCTTCCGCGCCGATGTCGACGCCTTCATAGAGCCGCTGCGCCACACCCATGGTGCGGCGTACGTTGAAGCCCAGCTTGTTGGCGGCGTCGCGTTGCAGTTGGCTGGTGATAAAGGGCGCCAGCGGCCGGCGCTGCTGCTCGCGGGCCTGCACACTGGTCACGGTCCACGCGGCTTTTTCGAGGGCCGCAAGTATCGCGTCCATGGCTTTTTTGTCGGGCACGGCGTTCGCGATGAACTGCTCTTTGCCGTCCTTGTCTTTGCCATTCGCCACGCGGGCCGGCTCGCCTTCGATGCCGATGAACTTTGCCTTGAACTTTTGATCGGACTGCTTTTCCGGATGGAGCAGCGCTTCCAGCGTCCAATATTCCACGGGCTGGAAATCGCGAATCTCGCGTTCGCGTTCTACGATCAGCCGCAGCGCCACGGTTTGCACGCGCCCGGCGGAAAGCCCGCGGCGCACTTTGTCCCACAGCAGCGGCGATATCTGATAACCCACCAAACGATCCAGAACGCGGCGCGTCTGCTGCGCATCCACAAGATGCTGGTCGATGTCGCGTGCGTGGGCGAAGGCATCCTGCACGGCCTTCTTTGTGATTTCGTTAAAGGTGACGCGGCGAATTTTCTTTCTTTCTTTGGCGTTGGTTCCCAACTGCAGCGCCAGATGGTAAGCAATCGCCTCGCCTTCGCGATCCGGGTCAGGCGCAAGATAGATTTCGTCCGCCTTGGCCGCCAGTTTCTTCAACTGATCGACAACCTTTTCCTTGCCCGGCGATACCACAAGATGCGGCTCAAATGTCCGCTTCTTCAGCTCCACGCCGAGGTCGTTCTTGGGCAGGTCCATAATGTGCCCCACCGATGCGCGCACATCGAATCCCTTGCCCAGATATTTCTCGATCGTCTTGGCCTTTGCGGGCGATTCGACGATCACTAATGATTTACTCGTTGCCATTCCTGACCCAATTCCCTCTTTGCTTTCTTAATACCCGGGAAAAACCTTCCTCCGGGCTCGCCGCGCACCCAGCGCAACTTTGCTTTGGACTCGTTTTGCGCGCTTCGGTTTCTCTCCTGCGCAGCTCAAAACCGTATATTGATGCGCGCCCACTTCCAGACTGAAGAAAAAATGGGCCGCAAGTGATGCACCCTACCATGGAACACCATGGCATTTCCACCAGCGGAGCGCAATTTTCTTCATCCGCCGTCCCATTTCCGGGGGCGAAAGATGTTTCTTGCGGCCCGAAAACCTTTGCAGATCGTTACGTTTACCGCAAAGCGGCCCCAACGGTGAAGGGGAACCTCCGATTTTTCGCGGTGAGGTGTGCGAAAACCCCTACGGCCGGTCCGAATCCCTTCCTCTCGCTGCTCCTTCGCCCATGGCCCCTCGGTCCCCGGCTTCTCGTTCCCTTGGCCCCTTGGTCCCTCGTTCCCTGCCCCTACATCGTCCGCACGTAGTTCTTTCCCGGCAGTTGCCGCACGCGGCCCGCCATTTCCAGCTCAAAAAGTGCGGTAAACACCTCAGAAGACGTGAGTTGCGTCTCCAACAGATCGAGAATTTCGTCGATTTGCAGGCTCTCGTCGGTGCAGAGCACCTCCAGCACCATGGCCTCCTGCGGCCGCAGCACAGGATCAGCCAATAAGGATGCTCCGAGTTCGGGTTTGGATGCAGACGAGCGCTTCGGCCTCCAGTTCCAGGCGCACCGGAGAGGGTAGATCTTCCCAAATATCTTCCCAGGTGGCAACCAGCTTAGCCCCCTGTTTAATCAACGTGTTAGGCGTCCAGGATCCTTTGTTGGTCACGTTGCCCGGCACGGCGAACAGGTCGCGGTTCTGCTCCGCGGCGCAGCGCGCGGTCACGCGCGTGCCCGAGTTCTCGCCCGCCTCCACCACCAGCACGGCCACGCTCAGCCCGCTCAGGATGCGATTGCGGCGAGGAAAATTTTGCGGCGCGGGAAACGTCCCCATGGGCACCTCGCTCACGATGGCTCCGCCCCCGGCAAGAATCTCTTCGGCCAGTTTCCGATTCTCTTTGGGATACACAATATCGATGCCCGTACCCCAGACGGCAAGCGTGGGCATGCGCGCCACCAGCGCCCCTTTGTGCGCGCAGGAGTCGATGCCGCGCGCCATGCCGCTCACGATCAGCAAGCGCCGCGCGGCCAGATCGCGCGACAGCATCTCCGCCACGCCCGAACCATAGGGAGTCGGATGCCGCGTTCCCACAACGGCAATCGCGGGACGGCTAAGCAGCTTCACGTCGCCGCGCACCCACAAGCACCGGCGGAGGATCGTAAATCTCGCGCAGGCGCTCGGGATAATCCGCGCAGGCGTAGCTCGATGAGCGTCGCGCCCTGCGCAGTCACGCGCGCCCACTCCTCTTCGGCCGCGCGGCGGCCCTCGCCATCATAGAGAAACTGCGCCGCTGCGGCGGGAAAACGCAGGCCTTCGAGCGCTGTCAGCGGCATGGTGAAAATGCGGTTGGCCGCGCCAATCTGCTGCACAGCGTCGAGGATGCGCTTGGGACCGAGGCCGGGCGATAGAGCCATCGCCAGCCAAGCCAGGCGCTCCTCATCAAGAGGAGGTGCGGCGGGCTGCGGCGCGCGCAAGCTTTTGGGATGTGACACGGACGCGACTGGTGCATGCTGCGACCTGATCGCGACGGAGGGCCCGCCAAGTGCGGGAGACTCTACAGGGTCCAAAAGGTACACACTCCGGCTTTCATCAAAAGAAAGCCCAAGCAGATCAAAAGGGATGATCGCCCACGTTACCGCCAGGCGCAGCGGAAGTCAAGGCTGCGGGTCACGCAGTAGCGGGGCAGTTTGAAAAGGCTTTGAAAGGGCACGGCTTCAGAGCCTGCCCTGAGCGAAGCCGAAGGGTGCCGTAGATGCGCCAAATAAGAGCGGGGCTTCAGCCCCTGAGGGCAGCTCGGTATCTTCTTGAAGATTATTCAAGCAGCAGCCGTAGGGGTTGTGGGAAAGTGGAAAGCGTTCCTCGGCTTTCCAGCTTTTCCATAACCCGCCTCAACGAATGCCCGAGCACGATGACAACAACCTCTCGAGACACGACATTTAGCCCCCGAGAGATGGTTTCCATCGAACTGACCCGCTGCCGGTCACGCCGAAGTTGGCGGGGGAGAAAAGGGACCAGGACCCGCAAGCCGAGGTTCGTACGATCCCGCCCGCACTCTGCACAGTGGGCGGTGCGCGCAACTGCGAGTGTGGGCGAGTGAACGAAGTGAAGAAGTGAATGGGGCGATGCGGCGTTTGGGTTGCCTCACACCCTCGAAAAAGTGATACGTCTACCGACCGGAAAGTGAGAACTCTACGGTCAAGCACGACTTAAGAAATCCGCTGGATCTCTTTGTACGGCCGCAATTTCCACATTTTATTCAGGATTTGGATCGCCGCTTCTCGATAAGTTGCATCGAAGCAAGGGTAGCAACTTGAAGCTTGTCGACGTTTGTTTTGAAACTTGCCGCGGTTTATCGAGGCGCCGATGAGGCGTACGAATCCAGATGCGAAATCAAGGAGGTTCTACATGAAGAAGTTGCTTGCGATGCTGTTGATTGCCTGTTGTGGTGTGGCGGCGCGTGCCGCCAACGACCATGACAAGTTGAATGATCGCCTTGAAGCTGCCAGAGGCGTGCTCGAGTCAATCATGTCTGTGCCGGACAAGGCCATTCCCGATGGGATCGCGCGGAATGCGAAATGTATTGCCGTGGTGCCCGGCGTGGTGAAGGGAGCGTTCATTGTGGGCGCCGAGTACGGACAGGGCGTAGTGACCTGCCGCACGCATCATGGCTGGAGCGGCCCGGTGTTCATTCGCCTGGCCGGCGGATCGTTCGGCTTCCAGATTGGCGGGCAGGGCACCGACCTCGTGCTGGTGGCGACGAATGACAAGGGATTCCAGGATTTCTGCATGACAAGTTCAAGATCGGCGCCGATGCGTCGGCAGCAGCCGGACCTGTGGGACGCGACGCACAGGCTTCAACCGACATCAGCATGCGCGCTGAAATGCTGACCTGGTCGCGCAGCCACGGACTTTTTGCAGGCATCGACCTGAATGGAGCCACGGTGAGCCAGAATGTCGCGGATACCGATGAGCTATACGGCGGGCACGATCGATTCGGCCCCGTTCTCCGTGGAGAGGTGCCTCCGCCTCCGGACGCCGAGAGATTTCTGCACGCTGTGCGGCGATACTTCGGCGAGGCGGAAATGCATCACTAAGCCGTATACGGATTGGCGCGGGCCGCGCAGCCGTGAGTCCGCGCCGACTCTTTCGTGACTCATCCAATTTGCAGAAGGAGTAGGGACTTGAATAGGGACGCTGCCAGTACCCATGCGGGTTTGTTCACGATGCCCGCCGAAGCACTTGCGGATTCTCTCGCATCGAAGGAAGTGAGCCCGCAAGGGATCGCTGCGGGAATGAGATTGCTTACGTTTTATATCAGCCATTCGGCCAAGAGGCTGAGCCCTTCAAGGCTGCGCAGCCTGGAAAAGGCTCGCAAACTGCTTGCGGTTCGAATGGACCGCGAGCTGCGGCAGAAGAGCGTGGCCTGACAGCTGAAGCGATCAGGCTGGAGCGACCGGGCTGAAGCGACCATCCGAGGCGGAACCCGCATCTATTTCGGACAGGGCGAAAACCAAGGAGGTGCGAAATGCCTCTGATCCAAATCTTGCTGACCTTAATCGTCGTGGGGGTTCTTCTGTGGCTCGTCAATCTGATCCCCATGCAAGGGACAATCAAATCCATCTTGAATAGCGTTGTGGTGATCTTCGTGGTCATCTGGCTGCTGAATGTGTTCGGCTTGATGCCGTATCTCTCCCGGATACACATCGGGAATACGCACTTTTGACCGCCGGATTCCCGTGGCACTCGCATGCGCCAGGATTGCCGAATCAGCGATTGTAAGTGTGGATGTTCGTGAATCGCAGCGAGCAATTGAGACCAGCGAACGCAAGAACACATGTTTATACTCGTTATCACGCTATGGAAAACATGAGCACAACGACGAATCCGTCGGCTTCTGAGGTCCTTCCGCTCGCTGACGCTCACTCAGGAATTCGTTTGCCGGCTCAAACGCCCGCAAAATGGCTCAAGTTTGATTTCCGGCTGGCTGTTGCCGCGATCTTGCTCCTGCCGGCCATCTGGTTCAGTTGGAAGACTGTGGATGGGCTGGACGCGCGCCGTCTCATCCGTACCGATTTGGCTGAGATCGAAAACGCGCGCTACGGAATCCTGAGCGCCGACCGATGGCGCACCATCATCGGCCCAATGCTCAACGCGCAAATTGACAATCTCGATCTAAAGGGGCAGACCAAGAGTCTTCGGCCCATGGTTGAACGATCGCTGAACAAGCTGCTGGACAGCATCGAGGCGAGCAAGCCCAGCGGGATCGGCGGGATGTTCGAGGACAAGATGATCGCATCGCTCCGTCCCCAGGTGCCTGCGTACACCAACGTCGTGATGAAGGAGCTGTCCAAGTCGCAAACGCAACAGGGCTTCAGGGACTCTATTCGCGCCGTGCTGGCCAGCGCGGTCGCGAATACGTTCGGCACCACGGACATGACCACCTATAACGCCATCCTGCAGCACTATGGGTGCTCGAGCGGCGCGGCTTGCGAGGTCGCCCTTGGCAACAAGATCGCGGAATCGGACACCAAGCTGAATCGCTACTATCTCACGGTGCTCGCATCCGCGGCGGTGGCATTCATTCTGTTGATGGTCGGCCGGCGGACGCTCTCGCGCGGCGCCGTTGTGGTGCTGATGTTGTTCTGCCTTGCGATGCTGGCGGGCGGCGTGCTCAGCCCGATGCTGGAGGTGGAAGTTCGCGTCACAAAGATTGACGCAACCCTTCTCGGCACGCCCATCGAGTTTCAGGACCAGTCGCTGTACTACCGCAGCAAGACCGTGTTCGAAGTGTTTCAAACCCTGATCCACATGGGCAGGCCAGAGATGACGGTGGTCGGCGTGCTCGTGATCCTGTTCAGCGTGGTCTTCCCGACGCTGAAGATGCTGGCGCTCGCGGCGAGCCTGTTCCGGCCGGCGCTGTTGCGCACCAACCGCTTCGTCAAGGTGCTGGCTTTCGAGCTATCGAAGTGGTCCATGGCCGACGTCATGGTGCTCGCGATCTTCATGTCTTTTGTCGCGTTCAACGGCGTCATCGGAAGCGCGTTCGACGGCTTGCGCACCATGCCGAACGTGCAACAGGTGCTGATCCCGACGGATGCTTCGAAGATTCTGCCGGGCTATTACTTGTTCATCGGATTTTGCGTGTCGAGCATCTTGCTGTCTCGAAAGCTCCAGCACGGGATCGCTTCCAGTTCCGCCTCCGAATCAAGCTAGACCCGTTCTTCGCGCTGCGGGCTTGCCGCAGGAGCGGTAGCCTATTCAAGCGCGCTGGAGACGGTAAAGACGAGCCTGTGAGCGAGCTTTCAGCCAGAGGCTAGGCGCTGACAAGCTCTTCAGCCGGCTTCGAGACTGATTCGCGACCCTTGGCTCGGAAAGTCTGGATCAAAAGCCAAATCAGGTCCAAAAGAATTGGCCAGTAGATCACCACCGATACAAGCCAGCCTACTCTCCACCAGTGAAGGCCGGTCGGTTCGCGGAACATGATGAGGCACAGTGTCGAGTTGGCGAGATAAGCCGCATTGAGGCCGACAAGGCACGCCCGGGTAGGAGAGATCTGACGCCGGAGCAGAAGCGTGGCAATAGCGCTCGATGCCACGATGCCGAAGACCAGGCTAGGGACCGCGAGTCGCTGATCATCGATTGGCCCAACGAGATGCAGCAGATACGGCACATGCACCAGTGTCGTGCATGCAACCGAGCAGCCGACTGCACTCCAGATCAGATGTCTTTCAATCGGCGTCGAAAGTTGCGTGGAAAAAAGCGCGCGCAATCGGAGCCAAATCATCGGGTAAGCCAGAAAGAATGGAACTCCTATGAGGATGTGCCAATAATCTCCCCCGTTCCCTGAAAGGCGTTGCGTCACAGCGAGCCAGGGCGATGAGGCCCATGCGAAGGGAATGAATGGGATGACCCCGGCCAACAGCCATATAGCCAACGCGAAAGCATTGACCCAGGCCGCGCACTTTGCTTCTTCCGAGCGAGTCGCTCCTTTGAGACTTTCTGCTCTCGAACGATCGTTCACTGGGGCCCCTCGCCTAAATGACGTAAACGAACTCGCAGCTGCGGCATGAGTCCGCTTCGCGATTATCATTTCCACTGTGTGTGGGTCTACCCGGAGGATACACCCGGTTAACTAAAAGGCGAAAAACAGCAGCCAATGGCCAATGGCCAGTGGGCAATAGGCAGTAGCCAGCAGCCAAGCGTTGGTAGTCAATAGGCAGTAGGCCGCGGCCTATAGCCATTAGGTAATCGCGAATGGGCGGTGAGCAATAACCAATAGGAAGTAGGCGGTAGCCAATAGGTAGTAGGCGGGGACCGCCGTTGTCGCTGCCTGCCTCCTTGTTTCTCGCTTTCCAAGGCTGGTTGCATCCGTCCTCGGAGCCGATTGAAGTACGTCCCTCAGAGGCTCAAGCCCCGCTCCTTCTCCTTACTGTTGCGGCCCGGCTAAAGCCTTGCCTTTGTTACAAAGCTCATTACGAAGAGGCTGTTGCAGCACGAAATCGAACATTTCGATGGATTCCGCGGGACTTAACGAAGCGCTCTACAGCCTTTATATCTGGCAGCAACTGTTTATGATTTCGCCGGTAATGCATTGGTTGTTCTTCCCTTGGAATGCCCTGGCGTCGCTGGCTGTAGCGATCTTGAGTTTTCGCTTGGTTGAAACGCCGCTGCGCAAGCGAATTCGACGGTGGTTCCGCCAACCACAGCCTGCACACTGAGACCGGTCCACGCCATCGATCGTCAGGGGCAAACGGCGTCCGATGCTGTCAACCGAATTAGTCGTCCTGATGCGAGCCTTTACTCCTTCTTTCCCTTCCCTTGCCTCTTCGCCAGCCTTGCCAGCGTGGCCTGCTCGCGCAGCACCTGCTGCAACGGCCGCGCGGGCGTGCCCCAGTGCACCGTGCCGGGCTTGAGGCCTTCGTTGGTGATGGTCTTGCCGCTGAAAACTCCGGCCTGTCCGCCGAGGATGACGCCGGGACCGACGTGCACGTGGTCGCCAATGCCAACCTGGCCCGCTAGAACTGCGCCCTTACCGATGGTGCTGGAACCGGAGATGCCGGTAAGCGCGACCAGGATTGCGTCTTCGCCGATGTCGCAGTTGTGGCCGACGTGAACGAGGTTGTCGAATTTTGCGCCGCGGCGGACGCGGGTTTCGGCCAACGCGCCGCGATCGATGGTGCAGTTAGCGCCGATCTCCACGTCGTCCTCGATGACGAGTGTCCCCTGCTGCGGAAATTGCGTGTAAGCGCCGGTCGCGGGATCGCGCACGTAGCCGAAACCGTCTGCGCCGAGGATTGCTCCCGCATGGACCGTGACCCAGTTGCCGAGCACGGCACCGGGATAAATGACGACCCTCGGGTAAATCCTGCAGAACTCTCCGATGCGAACGTGTTTGCCGATCACAGCGCCCGCCTCGATATGGGTGCCAGCGCCGATCTGCACGTGGTCTCCAATCACCGCCGTGGGGCCGATGGAAACGCCCTCGCCGAGTTCGACCTGCGCGCCGAAGATGGCGCTCGAGTGGATTCCCGAAGGTGCAGGAAACGGTTTGAGCAGCTTGGCCGCCAGAGCAAACCACAGGCGGGGATGATCGGCCTCAATAACGCATCGATCAGCCGGGTAAGTCTCCATGCAGCCGACGGGAAGCACGATCGCCCCCGCAAAGCTATTCAAAGTTTTCTTGGCCGAATCCGCGTTTTCCGCGAATACCAAATCGGAGGGACTGGCAAACTGGCCGGAGCTCACTCCGTCGATCTCTTGCTGTGGCGTTCCTTGCATGAGCGTTCCGCCCAGCGTTTCAATGAGCTTTTCCAGCGTCATGCGCGTCTCCCCTTCAAATTCAATACAACCCCGGCTCGCCCGGCGGGCGGGTCTTCCAGCGGCGGTGAATCCAGAGCCACTGGTCAGGATAGCGCCGAATCCACGACTCGATGACAGCCGTCGCACGCCGCGTGCCTTCCAGAATATCCGCGGCACGGTTGGCGGTGCGGGGCATTTCGACTTCCGGACCGAAGTGGAGCACATAACGGCGCTCGGCTGGCTCCCAGAACATGAACCCCGGGAGAACCGCTGCGCCTGTTTGCCGGGCGATGTGCGCCAGTCCTGTCCCGGTGCAGGCCTCGACGCCGAAGAACGGCACAAACTCGCCCTGCGGCGGAGTCATGTTCGTGTCCATCAGGATGCCGACCGTGCCGCCGGCATGGATCGCCTTCAACAATCCGCGGCCGAAGTCGTCTTTCGAAATGACGAAGTTTCCGTGCAGGCAGCGGATGCCGTTGACGTACGCGTCGAGCCGGCGGTTGTCGAGATTACGGATGATCATGCCCATGGGATGGCCCATGAGCGAGTGGTGAAAGCTGGAAAGCTCCCATGCCCCCAGGTGACCGGTGATGATGAGGACGCCCTTGCCTCGGGCCCGCGCCGCGAGGTAGTGCTCCAGCCCTTCAGTGCGCATCCAGTCGCGGGTGTTCTCGGCGGTGTAACGCGTCATGCGGCAGAACTCGACGAGCTGCCAGCCCAGATGGATGTAGACGCGGCGGAGGATTTTTCCCCTGGCTTGGGGAGAAAGTTCCGGGAGGGCCAACTCAAGGTTGCGCATGCCCACGCGCCGCAACCGACCGAAGCACCAGTAGACGGCAAAGGCAAGGCAGCCGGCGAGCCCGCGCGCCATCCCCCGCGGCATGCGGCCCAGGCAGCGGGCTACGGCTCGAACCAGCCCGTACTCCAGATCTTCCAGCATCGGTGAACGCAAGAATCAGTGTAGACGGTCGGCGGCGAGGCGTGCTCCCCCACCCCTTCGCTCAAAATAGGGCGAAAGGATGGGGCACGGGAAGGTATCCCTTCAGGCGATCAGGCGTCTAGTGAGCGGCCTTGGCTTTGACGAAGTAGTGCGCCACCGTCAGAACGAACGGCTTGGCTGCGTCGGGAACGGCAACATCGCCGCGGAGGACCTTGTTGAAGTCTTCCGGGCCACCGTAGTAAAGCTCCGTGTCCTCATTGTTCTGGCTCACGCTGGTGCCGTCGAGGTCGATGCCCGCGAACAGGCCCTTGGCCCGTGAGTAGCTGAGCAATTCGGCGTTCATCTTCCAGTCGGTCGCTGCGTCTCCCTGCCGGCCCACTGGCCCCGCGGCTGCGGAGGCGTCGCCGCCGATCTTGAATTTGTTCTTGAGCAGGTCCTGCATGCCGCGGTCGTTCACGGCAACCAGGATCAGGTCCGTTGCCTGTCCGCCAATTTGGAAGCCGAAGGAACCGCCAGCCATGCGGATGAACACCGGCGCGCTCCAGCCATGGCCGGTGCGGCAGGTCACAACGCCCTGGCCGTACTGTGCGCCGACCAGAAATGCGCCCTTGACCATGCCGGGAACCACCGCAATGCAAGTGGCCTGGCGGAGAATGTTGCTGGGGATGGTCTGATCCTTGGCGCCCATGATCTGGTCAAGAACAACCCGGGCCGCGTCAATGCGGCCTTGCAGGTCATCCTTCGTGGAGGCGGCAAACGCAGTGGCAGTAAGCAGGAAGCTGAGACAAACGCTGGCAATGGTCTTTTTCATATCCCTGTCCTTTCTGTTCCGCCGGCATGGCGCCGCGGTTGTGAGAAGCGATCCGAGGTCCTTGAATCGGAGGAATTTCCTGCGCTGCCAAGGGGATCAAGCATGAAGCGAATACGGAGCCAACGCGGGGGCAGCGCCGCAACCTCCTCGAACAGCCTAACGCATCCGCGGTCAGATTCGCACTCTCCGTTGCTGAAAACTGCGGCTGGCAAGGTTGATTCCGGGCGGCCGGATAAGAAAGCAACACAGCAGCATGAGGAAGTCGCAACGACGCTCGGGTCCCGGTGAGAGGCCCAGGATCGGCGCCGAATCACCGCCTTCGCGGCACTCGACGCAGACTCTAGATTGTGATGCGGGTAATACAGGAAGGGAGGGCTGTAAAAGCAACGCAAACTGGCTGCTAAAAAAGAGGAGTTCCCAGGCTTCATGGAAACATGCTGCCTGGGAACTCCTTTCCCCAGATCTGCGTTGTTTCTGGAAACATCATGTGGAAATCCGCAAGTATGCACAAGAGTACTTAGGGGCTATGACTTAAAGTAATGCTTCCACTTAACTATTTAGTACGATTATCCCCTTGACATAGGAGAAGAAACGTGCAAGGATAGCAATTATGAACTTGTTCTCTCTAGCCAAGACCTTTCCTACCGAAGATGCGGCGGTCGAATACTGGATTGCTACGCGCTGGCCGAACGGCGTTCGCTGCGTTGGCTGTGACCATGAGACCGTCTACCGGATTCAGACGGCAGGCAAGACCGGCAAGCCATCCCTGATTTTTGAGTGCGGCAAGTGCCGCCTTGCACTTCTCCCCTACGGCTGGCACCTTGTTCCATGACTCCCATTTGCCCTTGCAAAAGTGGTTTACAGCCATTGCCTTGATGTGCGAAGGCAAAAAGGGAATCTCCGCGAATCAGATGAAACGGCATCTGGGCGTGACGTACAAGACGGCATGGTTCATGTGTCACCGCATCCGCAAGGCCATGTCCGACGATTCCATCGATCCGCTCGGCTCTGAGGGGCAGGTAGTCGAGATTGACGAAAGCTATATTGGCGGGACACTACAGCGGAAAGGCCAGCGCGAAGCGCACAGGCGCAAAGTCAAGGTACTCGGCATTGCCGAACGGGGCGGGAGAGTCCATCTTCGGAAGGTTGAAGATATGACAGCACACACCGTAAAACTCGCCCTTGATGCCGCAGTCAGTCCGAACGCCTCAGCCATCGCCACAGACGGCGCAAACCGCTACCTTAATTTGATCCCGAAGGAAAAACATATACGGGGAAACCACAGGAAAGAGCTAAAGACCGGCCCCGTATCCAATCCGACCATCGAAGGCGCGTTCTCCCTTTTCAAGCGTGGCGTTGTAGGGAGCTACCACAAGCTCGGCGTGGAGCACATGGACGCCTATCTGGGCGAGTTCTGCTGGCGTTACAACCGGCGCAGACAGCAACCTGAGATGTTTGATTCGGCTCTGTCCAATATGACGCGCGAACCGCTTCCCTACGCCAAACTCAAGGGCGGGGATAATCCGTTCTAAGCTTTTCCTTTTGGCTTGCGGGGAAACGTCCCCGTCAAATCCTTCACTGGTAGTGGCTTGCTTGCCGCCATGCGGCGAAGAACAGCATCAAACCTGTCTTTATCCACCATTATTTCTTGAGATTCAGATTTCGGCGGCTCTGCGGGACCGATGGAGTGTACCAAAATCGTCCCGAGATTCGAAAGCTTCACGCCGCGCTTTCCAGTCGGGGTGCTTTTGCTCAAGCGAATCAATTGTTCGTTGAAACTCTCTTGATGCTGCTCATCCATTCGCCCCTCCATTGTGAGTCTATGGTAGCGCAAAAAGCGCAGGGATTGACTATTCATACACATTACGAAACGATAGGAAAAACGAATCCGGAGCCGGGAGTCTGGGGATGAGGAGAGTTTACCGATGCCACAGAATCAACTGTCAAACAGCCAGATTAAGAAAATGACCAAGAGGGAGAACAGCAGACTCATTTCGAATGAGCATGGTGATTTGGTGACTGAGAAGGCCATGAAAAAGGCCCAGAAAAAGGCGGCAAAGAAGGCTTCCAAGAGACCGATAGCGAAGTCGTACTAGCTCTGTCCAGACGAATCATATGGGCAGGTGCCCTTTTCAAGTAACGCGATGCGTGCGTTTACATCGTTATGAATGCGCACGTAGAGTGTATTCAACTCCGGCAGGTATTTTCCTACGTCGCTATGGGCCGCAAGCCCGTCGGATTCCCATTCATCCTCGTTGCCCATTAGCTCGCGGATGTCTTCCACAAACCCTAACAGGATGAATTCTCCAGAGACGGTGTGCTTTTGTTGCTGTTCGACAACCTCGCTGCGCGCATAGCCAGCCTCAGTCAAGGCGAAGTCTCGATTCCCCACGATCATTTTCCCCAGTGCATAAGAGGTCTGTGGGTCATTTTCGGGGTTGATTTTTTTGAGCGCCGTTTCCCATGTGGGAAGCTCCCTTTCGATCTGATTGAGAAACGCCTTGTAGTCGGTATTCGACATCAGTCTGTCGTCACTGGCTTGGGCCAGAGCGAAGGTACCGGAGAAGAGAAGCGCAAACGCAAGGGCCGTCATCAGATGGCAAGGCAGCTTTCGCGGCATAGGAATCACCTTTCAGTGAAACAGATGGAAGCGACAGGAGTATTATAGGCAGCAAATAGAAAACCCGCCTGCCAGGGCGGGTCTCTGTTGTTCTTTGAGATGTGACGGGCGTCAGGTGCTCTCAGAAATGAGAATACAACGCCTATGTCTGCCCGTCAATCTGTCAATTCTCAAGGGGAAACGAATCCGAAGTCTGGACAGTCCGCTCTCAGTTTGGCTTTTTCCCGCCTGATTCCCATTTTTCAAGCCATAGACGCTGAACCGTCTCCAGATCAACGTCGGGAATCGGTGGAAGCATTGCGCCGAGAAATTCAAAGGCGCGGTCTGTCTCTGCCTGAATATCGGGAGCCTGTAAAGCAATCTCCGCTCACCGATCTACGTCCGGCATCCCCGAACCTCTCACCAGATCAATCACATGACGATACGCAAGCATCTGATGGTGATACTTCTTCATCTCTCTCGCCAGCACATAGGTAAGCGCCTTCAATTCCAAATCATCCACAGGCATTTCCTCCCTCCGGCGCAATTATAGGCACATCACCATTCCTACATCAAAGGGATAATCGTACTATTTAGTTAACACCTTGCCGGACGCAGCGGCGCGCGCACGCTTGCCGCTGCCCTCCGCTAGGAGAGTGCGGCTCATTGCCGAAACCGAAAGCTTCACGCGGTTGTCTGCGCCTGTTTTGCGCATAAGCTTGGCAACATAAGACTTTACGGTTCGCTGCTCGATGCCCAACTGGCGGGCTATTTCGCGCGTGGATTGGGCCATCATGATCAGCTTCAATACCTGTTCTTCGCGCGGCGTGAGCTGAGGGTGGGGAGCGGCAAGGAGCGCTGTGGGAACATGCAGTAGGCGATCGATGAGGCGCGAGAGTAACTGGCGCGGCGCCCAGATGGAGCCTGAAGTAACTACTTCTATTGCCTGGCGCACGAGATCGGGACCGGCGGAAAGGCCCAGGTAGGCTCTGGCGCCCGCCATGATCGTCTTGAGCACCATTTCATCGTCGCCTTCCGGCCCGATGACGATGAGGCGGACATCCGGGCGCGTGCTCCGTACGGTCTCCAGGGTCTCAAGATCGCCCGGGGTGGAATGCAAATCGACGACGAGGTATTCGATGCTGGATGAACCGAGGAGTTCCTCGAGGCTCCCGATCACCGGGACGAGTTGCGCCTGATCCGGCTGCGCAGGTAGATCGAAGATGCTGGCCAGGCCGGCAACGCGAATGGGCTCCGCTGCGAGGATCCCAATTCGAATGGGGCGAGGCTTCGCGGATCTGGTTGGCATGGCGTCCCCTTCTGCCTTTCGAGGGGTCATCCCCAAAGCCGACAGACACGTACCCAGAGGAGGCGGTACGCTCTTAGAGCTTGGGGAGAACGATTCCTTGTTGCTTTTGATATTTGCCTTTCCGATCGGCGTAGCTGGTTTCGCAAGGCTCGTCCGACTGGAAAAACAAAATCTGGCACAGACCTTCGTTGGCGTAGATCTTTGCCGGCAGCGGCGTGGTGTTGGAAATCTCGAGGGTGACGAAGCCTTCCCATTCGGGCTCGAAGGGCGTCACGTTCACGATGATCCCGCAGCGCGCGTAGGTTGATTTCCCCACGCAGATCGTCAGTACATCCCTGGGAATTCGAAAATACTCAACAGAACGCGCCAGGGCAAACGAATTGGGCGGAACGATAACCGATTCCGCTTGAACCGAGACGAACGACCGCTCGTCGAAGGCCTTGGGATCGATGATGGCGCTATTCACGTTGGTAAAAATTTTGAATTCGTCGGAGACTCTCAGGTCATAGCCATACGACGAAAGGCCGTAGGAAATGACCCCGCCGGCCACTTGTTTTTCGCTGAACGGCTCAATCATGCGATGCTGAACGGCCTGTTCTCTGATCCAACGGTCGCTTTTTATCGACATGGGTCTCCTCTTGCGGAGGTGCAATTTGCCTCCGGCTCCGTAGCGGGCCGGCTAAGACTTGAAAAATCATCTTACGCAACGGCTGCGGGAAATGACAAATGAGGGAGCGGTATCTTCGGCCGGAACGCCATCGGAGATTCCAGTCCCCTCGTCTTTGGGAGCTGCCGGGGCCAGAAAAAATCCGGGAAATCCTCAATCCTTTGTTCCCTAATCGCCGCAATATCTGTACTATGGGCGATGTAGGGCTTACGACGGTCATCCCCAGTTCACGGCAAGCTAGGAGACTCCATTGATCAAACAGGACATCGTTCACAACGTAGTCGAGCGCACGGGTCTGCCGCGCACCAAGGCAGAAGCGGCAGTGGACACGGTCTTCGAGGGTCTGAAACAGGCTTTGGCGGCGGGCGAGCGCATCGAACTGCGCGGATTTGGCGTGTTCAGCGTTCGCGCGCGCAAAACCGGCATCGGCCGCAACCCCCGCACCGGGACTGAGGTCAACATTGCTCCCGGCAAAGCGGTGCGCTTCAAGCCCGGCAAGGAACTGCACGCGCTGCAGCCGGGCGCTCCGAAAAGCTAGGGTCTGGCACAGGCCTCGTCGCTCGGCCCACTTCAGGCGCGGTCTATCCAATCCGCGTGCGGCTCCGTGATGCGGTTGGCCAGCGGTGGTGTCGGCCACCGTAATGTCAACCGCAGCGCAGCCAATTCCCCCCAGCTGACACGGTCGTCTCGAAATAACTTTGCCCAGGCCTCATGGAATCTCCCGTCTCCGTATGAAGAAACTGCTGCTCGTTTTGCTGCTCGCGCTCGCTCGACTGCCCGCCCTGGCGCAGTTGCCCGCATCGAACGATGTCGTTGTCCTCAACGCATGGCGAATTCATGACGGCGATGACTTGACGTGGGCGCGGCCCGACTTCGACGACTCGAAGTGGGCGCAAACCACGAGTCCGGCACGATCGACCGGTTTGGACATACTGCGTGGATTTCACTGGTACAGAACGACGGTCGAGTTGCCCAAGCAGCTTCAGGGGCGCGAGCTTGCCATCGGCATGGGCGGTATCGACGAGGTCTACGAGGTTTATGTAGATGGGGTGTCGGTGGGCCGTTTTGGCCGGTGGGAGCCAAGGCCCGAGTCTCCCTTCGATCGGGACCTGACCTTTGCCATTCCGCCGGGCCTCATCAAAGAATCCACAGTGCACATCGCCCTGCGGCGATGGGTCGGTGCGACATCGACGGGCCTATTTCCCTATTACACCTCAGGCGCGGAGCGCTTTGGCCACACGCCCGAAATCGGCTTGCTCTCGACGGTCAGCGCCCGGACCGCTCTCAATCAGTATCGCGGCGTGGTTCAGAATCTGCCCTGGAATCTTTGCCTGCTTTCGATGCTGGCAGCCGGCTGCATTGCATTCGTTCTGTTCAGTGCGCAGCGCAATCGTGTCGAATACATTTTGCTCGGCATCTATTGCGTCGGCTCAGCACTTGATCCCTATGTGGGAGGACTTCTGGCTGCGAGCGATTCCGTGATGCGCCGCTCCTGGGGGCCAACCCTCGTGTTTGCGGGATACATGCTGATCATTCTGAGTTCTTACCTCTTTCTTTCGCAGATCTGTCTGCGCTTTCGGCGTTGGATTCTGGCGGTCGCGCTTTTGAATGCGATCCTCGCTGCCTATGCAGTCTACGGCTTCGCGTTTCAATCCCACTCTACGAATTTATGGCTCTATACTTTCGGCTCCTACCTGCCGGTCATTATTACCCTGCTGGCGGCGTTGGGGCTGCTTCTGGAACAGAAAGCCGGATCCGTAGCCATCGCGATCTCGCTTCTTCTCGTGCAATTGACCGGTGCTTGGACCAATTATTTCTCCCATATGCTCCGTATGTCTGACCTGCGCTTCATGCCCGTAGGGCCATTCTTGGTGGACATCCGCGGCATCAGCCAGACACTCTTCGTTTTCGTCACGCTGATCGTGCTCTATCTGCGCTATCGCGACGAACAGCTCCACCAGGCGGCGTTCGAGCAGGATATGGCTGCCGCGCGCAATGTGCAGCAATACCTCATCCCCGAGCACCTACCGGCGACACCCGGCCTGGCCATCGAGAGTGAGTACCGGCCCGCGCGCGAAGTCGGCGGCGATTTCTTCCAGGTGCTCCCGAAAGCGGCCGACGGCAGCGTTCTCGTTGTGGTCGGCGATGTTGCGGGGAAAGGCTTGCATGCGGGAATGCTGGCCACGCTGATTGTGGGCGCGATTCGTACGGCTGCGTCTTTCACCAACGATCCTCGGCAGATCCTGGCGCTGCTCAACGAGCGCATGTGCGGCCGCGGCCTTGCCACTTGCCTCGCGCTGCGCATTGGGCTCGACGGCGACGCGGCGCTGGCCAACGCAGGTCATTTGCCGCCCTACCTCAACGGGCAGGAGTTGGCCATGGAAGGCGCACTGCCGCTCGGCGCAGCTCCCGGCATCGACTTCCCTGTTTTGCGTTTCAAACTGGCCCAAGGCGACTCGCTGATGCTGATGACCGATGGCGTCGCCGAAGCGCAGGATGCAGCGGGTCATCTCTTCGGATTCGACCGCATTGATCGGATGCTGCGCGGAGGCCTTGCCGCCGCCGCGCTGGCGACGGCGGCACAGGATTTCGGGCAGGAAGACGACATTACCGTGCTGACCGTTGCACGCATGGCAGCTGCCGTTTGAGCAGCGGCCCGCGTTGACCGTCTGCCCCGCCGACTCGCTGATTGCCGCCTTCGCTTCGCGCCTTGCTACGCACGATCCTTTGTCTTTCTGCTTCCTTTAGAATCCTTCGACCGTGTCCGCGTCGAACTGCAGAGCATGCAACTGGCACACATCGATGCCCTGCGAGTATGTTTCGGAGGATCCGTCACTGAAGACCAGCTTGAAATCCTCGTGGCACACACCGCGCCATGAGGGCGGAAAGATGATCAACGTCCCCATCCCGACAGGCAGAGCTGCACGCCCCAGAACATCTGCGCCCCAGGAATTCTGCGAGTGGGGCGAAACAAATAGGTTGTTCAGTTGTTTCCCTGTGTTATTCAGGAACCAGAAGTTCGCCCGGCTCTGCGGGATCGCGTGTTGCGGAAGCACGCAGACCAACAGTACCGCAGGCAGAACAGCGGTTAGAAGCAGTTTCGTAAAGATTCGCATGTTCTCCTCCTCAAATCGCGTAGAGCCCATTCAGGTCGTGCTGCTCTTGTCCCTTTCCGGATCAAGGAACTTCACGCTCATCAAACAGGGTCCGCGGTTTGTTCAACGCTGAGGCAGTTGGTTGACGCCCTCTTGGTTGCTACGCCAACACTTGCCGGGAAAGGAATGCGATCTGCCGAAGAGCCGCTTCCAGAGCCCACAGACCGCTCTTGATCATGACCTCGCGGAAGCTGCCCGGAATCATACCGGCCATGTAAATTTTCAGCAAGTCAAAAAACTCGCCACTCGGCAAGTTGATTATCTCGCGCGATTTCGGCGCGAGCCCGATTCACGCCCGCCTCGTGGTCTCGAGCGAAGTCGAGGGATCTGCGGTAGTTACTCGCCTGCATCCCCTCGCCGCCCTACTCGCCGGGCCTAACTCCGCCAGTTCCGTTAACCCGGCTACATGAGTCGCAGTGCGTCCACGTCCACAATCAGGTTGCGGCGCGGGATGCCGGTTTCGTCGGCGTGAGTGAGCATGCCGCGCAGCGCCGCGTTGAGCGCCTTGCGCGAAGCGCTTTTCAAAATCATGTGGAAGCGGTAAACATTCTTGATGCGCGCGATGGGCGCCGTGCACGGCCCCAGCAGCCTTAGCGCTCCGCGCTCCTGCTCCTGGACCAAAGACTTGGCGAGGGTAGCCGCCCACCCCGCGGCTTCTTCCAGTTTCTGCGACTGCACCAGCACATTGGCGAGCACGCCGAAAGGCGGGTAATGCATCCAGCGCCGGTACTTCAGCTCCCGCTCGGCAAAGGCCTTATAGTCGTGCGTCGTCGCGGCCAGAATCGCGTAGTGGTCAGGATAATAAGTCTGCACCACCACGCGGCCGGGCAAATCGCCGCGGCCGGCACGCCCTGAAACTTGCGTCATCAACTGAAAGACGCGTTCGGCGGCACGAAAATCGGGCATCGACAGCGCATGATCGCAACCCACCACGCCCACCAGCGTGACGCTGTGAATGTCGTGGCCCTTGGCGATCATCTGCGTGCCCACCAGCAAGTTGATTTCGCCCGAGTGCAGCCTCGCCAGCAACCGCTCCAGATCGCCGCGCCCGCGCACCGTATCGCGATCCATGCGCCCGATGCGCGCGCCCGGAAAAATCTCCTGCAACCGCTCTTCGCCCTGCTGCGAACCCGCGCCAAGATAGAAAAGATGCTCGCTGTCGCACTTGGGGCAGCGCGCAGGAACGGTGCGCTTGTAGCCGCAATAGTGGCATTCGAGGCGCTGCCCCACACGCACTTCCTCCAAACTTTCCGAAGGCGACTTGTGATGCGTAAGCGCGATGGCGCAGTTCACGCAATCGAGTTTTTCGCCGCAGGCGCGGCACATGACAGCAAAAGAATAGCCGCGGCGATTGAGCAGAATCAGCGCCTGCTCGCCGCGCTCGAGCGCCGCTTTGGTCTGCGCGACGAGCGACCGCGAAAAGATTTCGTCGCGGCCCGACTCCTGGTACTCGCGGCGCATGTCGATCAGCTCGACCTCGGGCAGCGGGCGATTCATCACGCGGTCGCACAGTTCGATCCGCGTGTACTTGCCGCGCTCAGCATTGTGCCAGCTTTCGAGCGACGGCGTAGCCGAGCCCATCACCACCACCGCGCCGGCCAGCTTGGCGCGCATCACGGCCACGTCGCGCGCGTTGTAGCGCGGCGTTTCCTCCTGCTTGTAGCTCTGGTCGTGCTCCTCGTCGACCAGAATCAGCCCCAGGTTGGGCGCGGGGGCAAAGATAGCCGAGCGCGTGCCGACCACAATGGGCGCGTCGCCACGGCGGATGCGACGCCACTGCTCGCTTCGCTCCTCCGGCGTGAGCGCGGAGTGCAGCAGCGCGACCTTTTGCCCGAAGGCAGCGTCGAGCAGGCCGGCGGTTTGTGGCGTGAGGCCGATCTCCGGCACGAGCAGGATGGACGTCAGGCCGCAGTCGAGAGCCTTCTGCATGGCGGCGAGATAAACGGCAGTCTTTCCAGAACCCGTAATGCCGTAGAGCAGAAAGGGATGGAATGCCCCGAGCGCAACCGTGAGCGTGGCCAGCGCATCGGTTTGCGCGGCATTCAGCGCGAAAGGCTCGGTCGTGGGCGTCAATCCGCCGAGGCGAAACACCTCCGGCCGCTCCTCGATGCGCACCAGCCCGCGCCGCACCAGAGTTTGGAGAGTCGACGAGGGCAGATCGCGGCGGCGCAACTCGGCGAGCGGCAATTCGCCGTCGCCGGCCGCAAGCTCCGCCAGAATTGCCTGCTGCTTTTCAGTCAGCGAGGGCAAACGCGTGTCGGGAATCAGCACGGCAAATCGCTCCATCCGCCGCGCATCGCGCTCGGCGGCAGCGGTCTCGCGTGCGATCCACTTCTTGCGCGCCATGGCGGCCAGCAGCGGCAGGGACGCTGCGGTCGCCGTGCGCAAGGTAGACACTTTCACCGGCTCACCGGAAGCCAGCCGCTCAAGCACGCGATGCTCCATGTCGTGGCCTTCGGCAGAAAGCTTCTGCGGCCGGCGCGCGCGCGGCTTGGCCATTCCATTCCCCCGATTCCCCTTTTCTGGATCGCCGTCGATGCTTGCGGCCAGCACGTCGCGGCCGAGGTCGGTAATGCGGTAGTAGACGGTGCGGCGCACCTCGGCGGCGAGCGGCAGCATGGCGCGCAACACCTCGCCGAGCGGGGCCAGGTAGTATTGCGCCGCCCACTCGGCCAGCTCCAGCAGATGCTCGCTGAGCAGCGGCTCCTCATCGAGCACGGCTTCGAGATACCGCACCTCGAAGTCCGGCGGGGCCTTGGCCGCGAGCGCCGTCACCACGCCGATGAGCTTCTCATTGCGGAAGGGCACGATGACACGCGCCCCGCGCTGCGGCGACTGCCCCAGGCGCACGCCATAGGTAAACGTGTGGTCAAGCGGCACCGGCAACGCGACTTCGCAGAACGAGGACATGGGAGGCAAGATTCAGTGTAGGGGATGGGGCGCCGAGCCGTGCCTTGCGCCGGACGCCGGTCAGCCCCCGGCTCCTGCGGCAAAACGACGAAATCGCGCAATCTTCAACTTCGCGCAGTACAATGCTTCTCGGATGACTCCAGAAGCCACCGCCCCCGCCGTCCCCGCCCCGAAGGCCACACCCCGCCCTTTGCGCGCCAGTCCTCCCCTGGTCACGCTCTCCATCGACATTGGTGGATCGGGCATCAAGGCCATGCTGCTGAACGCGCGCGGCAAGCCCACCAGCACACGGGAGCGCATTGTGACACCAGCAGTACCCACGCCCCGCGCCGTCTTGCGCGCACTGGAAACATTGCGGGCGCGGCTGGGTGGCTTCGATCGCGTTTCGGTGGGCTTTCCCGGCGTGGTCAAGCGCGGCATTACCTTTGTCGCCGTCAATCTGCATCCCAAGTGGGCCAACTTTCCTCTCCAGCGCGAACTGGAAAAACGCTGGAAGAAGCCGGTCAGGATCGCGAATGACGCCGCGGTGCAGGGTTATGGCGCCATCAAAGGCCACGGCGTGGAAATGATCCTTACGCTCGGCACCGGCATGGGCTCGGCGCTTTTTACCGACGGCAAGCTCTGCCCTGGACTGGAGCTGGGCCACCACCCTTGGCGCGAAAAGACCTACGAGGATTACCTGGGCCGCCGCGGCCTGGACAAGTACGGCAAAAAGCAGTGGAACAAGCGCCTCCAGGAGGCCATCGAGCAGACCGGGGCCACGTTCAACTGGGACCATCTCTACCTGGGCGGCGGAAATACCAAGAAAATCAACTTCAAGCTGCCGAAGAATGTCTCCATCGTGTCGAACGAAGAGGGCATTCTGGGCGGCGTGGCGCTCTGGCGAGACAACTGACAATGGTCAGTGGTTAGTAGTTAGAGATTTGAATCGCCCTTACCTCAATGGTGGAAGCCAACGCCCGCATTCGTCGGGGTGAACCCCGGCTGCGAGGCGAACCATTCCAGGTGCCGCTTCATGTCGCGCAGCAACATCCCGGCAAGATCATGCGTGAACCCGTTGCGCACCACGATGCGCTGCAGAACCGCTTCATCGCGATTCGCGGGCATGCGATAGGCCGGCACCTGCCAACCGCGGTCGCGCAGGCGGTCGGAGAGATCGTACAGCGTCCAATTCGCCGGCTCCTTCAGCTTCCATGCCAGCACGGGCAGGTCTTGCCCCGTCGAGAGCATCTCAAAGGGCCCCAGCTCGGCAATCTGCCCGGCCAGCTCGATGGCCACCTCGCGGCACGCCTCATGCACGGCGCGATACCCCGAATGCCCCAGCCGGATCAGGTTGTAGTACTGCGCCACGATCTGGCTGGCCGGACGCGAGAAGTTGATGGCCAGCGTAGGCATCGTCCCGCCCAAATAATCCACCTTGAAAATCAGGTCCTCGTCCAGATCGGCTGTCTCGCGCCAAACGATCCAACCCACGCCGGGATAGACCAGGCCGTACTTGTGCCCTGAAGTGTTGATGGACTTCACGCGCGGCAGCCGGAAGTCCCACACCAATTCTGGCTGAAGAAACGGAGCCACAAATCCGCCGCTTGCGCCATCGACATGGATCGGAATGTCGAGGCCCGTTTTCGCGTCAAGCGCATCGAGCGCCGCGGCCAGTCCCGCCACGTCCTCATAGTGACCGGTAAAGGTTGAGCCCAGCACCGAGACGACGCCGATGGTGTTCTCGTCGCAGGCGGCTGCGGCGCGCTCGGGATTGGTAACGACCTCCGCGCCTTCGAGCGCAACTTCGCGCGCCTCCACGTCCCAGTAGCGGCAGAACTTGTGCCAGCAGACCTGGGTGTTGCTTCCCATCACCAGGTTGGGCCGCACGCCGTTGCGCTCGGGGTCTTTGCCCGCGGCGCGCATGCGCCTGCGCCAGCGCCATTTCAGCGCCAATCCGCCAAGCATACAGGCCTCGCTCGAACCAATGGTCGAAGTCCCGATAGTTGCTGCCGCGTCGGGCGAGTTCCACAGCTCGGCCAGCATGTGCACGCAGCGCATTTCAAGCTCGGCAGTCTGCGGGTACTCGTCCTTGTCGATCATGTTCTTGTCGAAGGTTTCGGCCATGAGCTTGTGCGCCTCAGGCTCCATCCATGTGCTGCAGAAGGTGGCCAGATTGAAGCGCGAACTGCCATCGAGAATCAACTCGTCGTGGATGAGGTTGTAGGCGGTTGAGGGAGCCATGCCGTCCCGGGGGATGGAGTGACGCGGCGTTGGCCCCAGCAGCGATTGGCGCGCGTACATGGGGCGGACCTTATCGGCGTCGTGGTGCTTGCGGATCGGGGACAATGGCGGATTGGGCAGGCTCATTCGTAACCTCTGGGGATGAACCATGGTAGCGGCAAAAACCCGGTTTTCTGCAAATTGGCCGCAAAAAACCGCAGCTAATTTTGCGGCTTTTTGCTTGCCAACGCCGCGCCGGCTTGGGAAGATCGTTAAGCGCAGTCAAGACGAACGCTTCCCCGCATTTCCAACTCGATCGGTTCAAGGATGCCTATGTTTCAGAAGAAGTGTGCCCTCGCAATCGCCCTTGCTGTCCTATTGGCCTCGCCTGCTGTCCACGCTCAGATGAACCCCGCATTGCGCCTGAGATTAACGGAGGACGACGCGGGCATTGTGCTGGGACAGCCCTGCGCGGTTGTTCAGCAAACTGAGGTCACGCGGCAACTGGCCAATGGAACCACGCTCACCCAGCGAACCGTTGTGCACAAGTGGCGCGACAATCAGGGTCGCTTTCGCAGAGAGTCCGCTCAGGTTGAAGGAGATGAGGCGCCCGTATTTCAGCGGGCGTCCATCATCGATCCGGTAAACAACACATTCGTCAACCTCAATCTCGAGAGCAAGACGGCCACCATTTATCATCTGCCAAACCACGGCCTGGATGCGCTGCATCCCTACGTCGATCAGTTCGACAAGGACATACCCGCATTGCCCGGAGTGCAGGTAAAGGTGGAGAAGCTGGGCGGGAAGACCATCGAAGGTGTGTACGCGGAGGGCCGACGGGTTACGCGGTTTCGCCCAACCGGTACCGTCACCCTCGGCAACGATAAGCCGATCGTCAGCGTAAGCGACCGCTGGGTCGCGCAGGACCTGAAGATCCTCCTGGCCAGCACGATGGACGATCCGCGCCACAAGGAAGTAAGCCAGGTAACGAAGCTGGACCGCAACGAGCCCGACCCGGCGCTGTTTCAGATCCCCTCGGACTTTACGGTGCGGGAGGTTTCGGCCGATTCGTCGCAACGATAGGCCTCAGCGACGTTTGCCACTCGCGATTTGCCTCATCGCGAATTCTTGAATGTCGAGTTGGCGCTATTCCTTCGCCGGCGCCTTCAGCCCCAGTTCCTTCATCGCAATCTGCAAATCGGCCCAGGCTTCTTTTTTCTGCCGCGGGTCGCGCAACAGAAACGCCGGGTGATAGGTGACGATGAGGCTCATGCCGCGAAAGGCGTGCACGCGGCCGCGCAGCCCGGCCAACGGCTGGCGCTGGCCCAGCAGATAAGTGGCTGCGGTGGCGCCCAAGCGCCACCAGCACCTGCGGTCGCACCACGTCGATTTGGCGAAAGAGGAACGGCGTGCAGGTGTTGGCCTCCTCGGGCTCCGGCGTGCGGTTGCCCGGCGGACGGCACTTGACCACGTTGGCGATGTAGACCTCCTCGCGCTTGAGGCCCATGGCGGCGATCATGTTGTTCAGCAGTTGCCCGGCGCGGCCCACAAAGGGCAGTCCCTGCGCGTCCTCGTCGGCGCCCGGCCCCTCGCCCACAAACATGAGGCGCGCGGTGGGCGAGCCGTCGGCAAACACGATCTTGTTGCGGCCCTTGTGCAGAGCGCAGCGCGTGCAATCGCCGATCTCGTCGCGAATCATCTGCAATGCGGCGGCGCGCTCCACTGCGGCGAACGACCGCGCCGATTTCCGGGGCATGAGATATCTTGCGGGATTTGATGGTCGGTTCCTCTGCGAAAAAGTTTGGTTGCGGCACTGGAGTCCCAGCCGCAGGTTGCGCCGCGGCATCCATCGCAGCTTGCAATAGCCCCTCGCGCTCCGCCAGTTCCTCAGCCACACTCCGGCCCAGCTTCGGATCATCGATTGCGGCGGCAGATTCCACATCTCTGCGGTAAAAATCCGTCAGGCCCAGGTCGCGATAGAAACCGCAGGCGCTCGGCAAGCGCTTCGTGCGTGGCGGGATCGAGAGGGCGCGGCATGGAGCTGACTCGGCAATCCTTACTCTTCGATGAGTAGCCGGCGGCCAGCGCCCACGGGAATGCTCTCGCTAAGCACGCGGTCCTGAGCGGTTTGCGTTTCCTGATGCTCATCGTCCTCGACGACTACGGACCGAGGGCGGCGGAGGGTGAGAATCTCGTCGAGAATACGGTCGGCGAGCTGGCGCTTGGGCATCTGAGGCAACTCAAGGGACGTGGTGCGGGTGAGGAACGTGGCCGCATTGGTGTCGGCGTCAATGCCCACGCCTTCGCTGGTTACATCGTTAGCCACAATCGCGTCTGCGCCCTTGGCGAGAAGCTTGGCGCGGCCGTTTTCCGTGCGGTTCTCCGTTTCAGCGGCAAAACCGACGATGAGTTGGCCAGGCCGGCGGCGGCGCACCACCTCGGCCAGAATGTCCTCAGTGGGCGCAAGCTCCACGGTCATCGGTCCGGTGCGCTTGAGTTTATGCGCGGAGATGGCGACGGGCCGGTAGTCGGCCACGGCCGCGGCCTTGATCACGAGCGTGGCCTCGATCATGCGCTCGAGCACGGCATTGCGCATCTCGTCGGCGGTAGTGATCCTGACCAGCTCGCAGTGCGGCGGCGCATGCAGGGCCGACGGACCACTGATGAGAATCACCTTTGGCGCCGCGGCTGCGCGCCGCCTCAGCCAGCGCGTAACCCATCTTGCCGCTGGAGCGGTTGCCGATGAAGCGCACCGGATCGAGTGCCTCGCGCGTGCCGCCTGCGGTGACGAGCACCACTTCACCGCGCAGATCGTGGCGGCGTCCGAGCGTTTTCAGTACCGCTTCGGCAATTGCTTCCGGCTCTGCCATGCGCCCGGTGCCGACCATGCCGCAGGCCAGCTCGCCGGTTCCCGGATCGACGATGGCCACGCCGCGCTGGCGCAGGATTTCAAGATTGGCTTGTGTGGCCGGATGATTCCACATGTTCACGTTCATGGCCGGCGCCACCAGCACCGGTGCGGTGGTGGCGAGATACATGGTGGAGAGAAAATCGTCGGCCAGGCCGTGCGCAAATTTGGCCAGGATATTGGCCGTGGCGGGAGCCACAACAAGCGCGTCGGCCCATTGCGCTTCCGCGATGTGATCGATGCCGTTCTGCTCGGCGGCATCGTCCGCGCCCCAATCTTCCCAGAGGCTGGTGATGACTTTGTACCCGGTGAGCGCGGCAAAGGTGAGCGGCTGGATGAATTTCTGCGCCGAAGCGGTCATCACCACGTGCACTTCAACCGACTGGCGCTGCAGGGCGCGCACCAACTCAGCCGCTTTGTACGCGGCGATTCCGCCGGAGACGCCCACGGTGACTCTCATGATGTCGATTGTAGAACAGTGGTCAGTGATCAGGTGTCAGCAAAGAACGGTCGATCGACCTGGGAAAGGCGCGCCTGCTCGACCCGACTTCATGCAGAACAGTGCCGCGCTCGCATACGCGAGCGGGAACGAAGAAAAGATTCTTAGCTCAGCAGAATGGGGACGGCCGGGCCTTCCACGAGGGGCTTGACGACCTCGACCTCGGTCTTGACGTAGGCGATCTTCCCGGCGTTGATCTCGTCCTGAGCAATGCGGCAAGCTTTGTTCGAACGCGTGGGGACAAGCGCCTTCGACCCGTTCTGTATTTGCCGCGCCCGGCGAGCCGCGACCAAAACCTTGCGATAGTTCGAATCGAAACTGGTCTCAATCGTCATCGGAATCATCTCCAAAAAGAAATCCCTGCTGGCCGGAGGATCCATCGATGCCAAAGGCCTCCAGCACAGGTTTGAGCCGTTCCTGCGAGTTCGATTGCAGGCAGGCCGCGGCTACTTCCAAAGTGCGGCGGGAGCGAAACGCGATGGGCTCGCCATTGCGATAGAAGCGTTCTGCCTGCACAATGGCTTCGAGTTGCGCAACCGCCCGGTCCAGAATGTCATTGATCAGAATATAGCCGTAGTCGCGATATTTCTCAATCTCGCGGCTGGCCTCGCCCAGGCGGCGGTAAAGTTCGCCCTCGTTCATCACGCCTTCTGCACGGCTGCGATTGCGCAGGCGCGTGCGCAGGACCTTGGGATTGGGTGGAAGCACAAAGATGCCCACTGCCTCAGGCATCTTTGCGCGGACCAGCGCAGCGCCCTGCACGTCGATGTCGAGCATCAGGTCGTGGCCGGCGGTAATCGACTCGTCGAGCGACTGGCGCGACGTGCCATACAGGTTGCCGAAGACCTCTGCGTGCTCCAGAAACAGTCCGGCATCGACCATGCGCTCAAACTCCGCGCGCGTGGTGAAGTGATATTCCCGTCCGTCCTCCTCCGAGCCACGCGGCGCGCGCGTGGTCCATGAAATCGCGAAGTCCACGCCGCTCACCTGCTTGCGCAGCTCGCTTACCAGCGTGCTTTTGCCGGAGCCCGACGGCGCCGAAATGATAAAGAGAATGCCTGCCAAAGTTCTCCTGTTCTAGCCTCTAGCTACTAGCTTCTAGCTCCTGGCCATTCGTGCCGTCTCCGATGCCCTCGACTCAGCATCTCCAAAGCTACTGGCTAGTAGCTAGCAGCTAGAGGCTGGGGCGAAGCCCCGCTATTCCACATTCTGAATCTGTTCGCGTGCTTTTTCGATCTCTGCTTTCATGGCCAGCCCAAGTTCGGTAATGCGCATTCCCTTGCCGCTGACGCCCCCGGTCTTGGAGAGCAAAGTATTGGCCTCGCGGTTCATCTCCTGCAACAGGAAGTCGAGCTTCTTGCCGGCTTCGCCGCCGGCGCTGAGCAATTCGCGAAAATGCTCGATGTGCATGGCCATGCGCGCCAGTTCTTCGCTGATGTCGCTGCGTTCCACAAGGACAGCTACTTCCTCAAGCACTCTTTGCTGATTGAACTCCGGTCCCACCGCCGCGGAAAGCCGCTGTGCGAGGCGCTCCTGATAACGCTCTTCAATCTCCGGGCGCAACTCCGCGACGCTGGCAGTGGCCGCGGCAAGCCGGTCCAGAGTGCTGCGCAGAATCGCTGCCAGGGCTTCGCCTTCGCGGGCGCGCATGGCTTGCAATTGCGCGATGAGCGGAACTGCGTTCTCCAGAACACTTGCTGCAAGCGCGGCGAGATCGTCGTCCTTGCGTTCCTCACCCTGCAATGCGCCGGGCAGGCGCAGAGCTACATTCAGATCCGGCTCGCCCGCGAGCCCGTGCTCGCGCCGCGCCGCATCGAAGGCGGCGAGATAGCCCGCAATCAGCTCACGATTGAATCCAGATTTGGCCTGGGCATTGCGTTCCACCGAGAGAATCAAATCGATGTGGCCACGGATGAGCTTCTCCTTAAGCACCCGGCGCAACTCCATCTCCAGCGCGTCAAGCCCGGAGGGAAGCCGGAATTGCAAATCGAGAAAGCGATGATTGACGCTCTTGACGGTGAGCGAGTAACTGAGCTGATCCTCACCGCCCCCCTGCGCGCGAATCGGAACGCGAACCTGCACCCTCGCAAATCCGGTCATGGAAGAAATGGCCATGCTTACTCCTGCGCCTCCGGTACGAGCGCCGGCGCGCTGTCGTGCGACCAGCCGTTGCCGAACTGGTTGTCGGGCATATCGGTGAATTGAAGTTGATAGAGCCTTTGATAAGTCGGCGACGAAGTGAGCAGCTCATCGTGCGATCCCACCGCGGTAATACGGCCATCCTCGAGGACGGCAATGCGGTTGGCGCGGCGGATGGTGGAGAGCCGGTGCGCGATCACCACCACGGTGCGGCTCTGCATTAGGTTGGCCAGCGCCGCCTGCACCAGCGACTCGCTCTCCGAGTCCAGCGCCGAGGTCGCTTCGTCGAGGATGAGGATGGGCGCATCCTTGAGGATGGCGCGGGCGATGGCGATGCGCTGCTTCTCGCCACCGGAAAGCCGGAATCCCTTTTCGCCGATGATGGTGGCGTAGCCCTGCGGCATTTTCAAGATAAAATCATGCGCCAGGGCGTTCTGCGCCGCCTGCTCCACCAAGGAGGCTTTGGTGTCCGGCCGGCCGTAGGCGATGTTGTTGTGCACGGTGTCGTTGAAGAGGATGGTCTCCTGGGTGACCTGCGCCACCTGACGCCGCAGCGAAGACAGGGTCACATCGCGCACGTCGTGGCCGTCGATGAGAATGCGCCCGGAGGTGACATCGAAGAAACGCGGAATCAAATTCACGAGCGTGGACTTGCCCGCACCGCTGGGCCCGACGAGCGCGAGAACTTCGCCGGCGTTCACCTCAAGATCGACGTTATGAAGAATCTGGTGCTCACCCTCTTCGGTCGAGTAAGAGAATCCCACATTCTCAAACCTGATGGACTGGCGGAAGCTGGTGAAGGTAGCCGCGCGCGGCCGCTCCTTCACATCGTCTTCGGTGTCAAAGAAGGAAAAGATCGACGTGGAAGCGCCCATCGCTTGCTGAAAGCTGTTGTAGAAAAATGCGAAGCGGCGCAACGGATCGTAGAGTTTGAAGAGCAGAAAAAGGAAAGCGCCGAAAACGCCGATGGTCATGTGGCCGCTCTTGATCTCAGTACGCCCGATCCAGAGCAATGCCGCCATGGAGATAGCGCCCACAGTATCCATCAGCGGCGAACTGATGGACTGAATCCGCACGCTGCGCAGGTTGGCGCGGAAGAGACGTCGGGCGGCATTCTTGAAGCGCAGAATCTCCCACAGCTCGGTATTGAAGGCCTTCACAATACGGTTGCCGGTCATGGTCTCGTGCAGAATGTTCTGCACCTCAGCCAGCTTGTCCTGGCCGGTGCGGGTGCGCGTACGGACCTCCCGGCCTATCCTGCGCGCCGAGGCAATGACCACGGGAATGAACAGAACCAATACCCAGCTCAGGGAGCCGCCGAGGTGAATAACGAGCGCCATGGCAACGACAAAAGTGGAAAACTGCTGCAGAAAATCGCCCAAGACCGAGCTGAGCGAAGTTTGCACACGGTCAACATCATTAATCAGCGTGGAAAGGATGGTGCCTGTGGGGTGTTTGTGGAAGAAACTCGACGAACGGCGCAGCGTGGCCTCGTAAAGATGGTTGCGCAAATCCGTAATCGTGCCGTAGCCGGCATAATTCACGAGGTAGTTGCCCAGATAGTCGCAAAGACCTTTGAGAATAGTGGTCAAAACCAGGGCAAAGGCCACAACCGTCCATGCGTTGTGCAAATGCAGAAAGTGGGGAACGAGGCTGCGCAGATCGAAGTGCCAATTTGAATTGGGGACGCCCAGCACGATCGGGCCTTCCGGTGCATTCGGCGCCAGCACGCGATCGAAGATGGGCTCAAGCAGCAGGATGCGGAAGGCGTCAAGCGCACCCACCAGCGCCGACAGCACGACCCCGGGCAGCCATTCGAGCGTATAGGGCAGCCCATAGCGCATCAGGCGCAGGAAGTTCTTCATGCCGGAGGGTCCGCCTGGCGCATGGCATTGCGCTGTGGGGGCCCGAAATTGCGCTCAAAATGGATGCGAAAGTCCATCCCCGTATTGTATCCGGGCTGGCCCGGAAAATGGCTTAGATCACGGTCTCTCAGATGTGTAGCGCCGGTCTCCTGACCGGCTGTCGTGCGGGCGTCCACGCCCGCACCCCTGCGGCACCGCACACGTTGCTATGATGACAAAATGATCCAGCCCGCGAATCAAACCGTCCTGCGCACGGTCTTTCTCGACCGCGACGGCATTCTGAACGAGAAGATGCCGGAGCACCGGTACGTGACGCGCTGGGAGGAGTTTCGCGTACTGCCCGGCGTGCCCGAGGCGTTGCGCCGGCTGAATGATGCGGGTTTGCGCGTGGTGGTGGTCTCGAATCAGCGCGGCATCGCGAAAGGGCTGTACACGGCGGCAGATTTGGAAGCGATCCACGCAAAGTTCGAGCAACTGCTCGAACGAGAGGGCGCGCGTATCGATGCCTTCTTTATCTGCCCGCACGAGACGGACGAATGCAACTGCCGCAAGCCGTTGACGGGACTCTTCGAGCAGGCGGTTGCGCGATTCCCTGAGATCACGGCCGCGACCAGTGTGATGATCGGCGACTCTCCTACCGATATTGAGTTCGGCCGCCGCCTCGGAATGAAGACGATCTTTGTCGAGGGCGATGAGGAACGTCGCAAACCGGGCGGTGAGGAAGCCGGGAAGCTCGCGGATTTGCGCTTCACTTCCCTGCCTGAGGCAGTGGATGCGCTGCTGTCTGCTCGCTGAAGCGGCCGCGGCGAGCAATAGCGCATCGGATAGCTTTCACTTCCATCTCCGCATCCGATCAGCGCGCAGATTTCGCTGCCTGTCGTTTAGCCGTCCTGCGTCTGAGGAGCAGCAGGGACCATGTCGCACAACACGCATCGACTGCGCCAGCGGCCAAATATAGCTGCCGCATCGAAAAAGGGCGTGTTGAAGTTTGCACGAGCAAAAATTTCTGCCCTAACGGGTAAGTCTCAATTCCTGTAAGAAACGCACCTATTGCCGCTCCAAGAGCGCACATGAATAGAATGTTATCCGTCCACGCGCCACGACGATAGCTCCAGGACAGCGGCAGCAAATAGCAAAACCAACCCACAATGTTACCCAGCGCACAAAACAGTATGACGAGGCGAAGGTCAAGAAGCGACCGAAAGAGTTCGCCCAATTCGGTGTAAGTAGCAAGCAGAACGATCATAGTGCCGGCACAAAAGCCGACCCAGGTGGCTACTAACGAATCCCACAAAGAGAAAGAGCGCATCCCCCGCCCCTAACCTAAGACCGTTTACGGCATCCCGTGATACCGCGTGACTTCTTTAAGACTTCCTCACCTCTCAATAGCGCTTGAGTTCCACAATCGCATTCAGAATGGTTTCGGGCTGAGGAAGAATAGCGTCTTCTAGCTTGGGCTGGTAGGCCACAAAGGTGTCCTTGGAGCCGATGCGCCGCACCGGCGCGTCGAGATCGTCGAAGAGTTCGTCGGCGATGCGCGCCGCGATCTCTGCGCCGTAACCCCAGCTCAGCATGTCCTCGTGGGCCACGATCACGCGGCTGGTCTTGCGCACCGAGGTAGCAATCGCCTCCCAGTCGTAGGGACTGAGCGTGCGCAGATCGAGAATCTCCACGTCGATGCCGTGCAGACGCTCGGCTTGTTGCGCGGCCTGGAGGGCGCGCGGCACCAGTGCGCCATAGGTAACGAGAGTGATATGCGAGCCGGGCCGAGCGATCTTCGCCTTGCCGAAGGGAATGGCAAAATCCGGTCCTGGATAGGCGGCGCGGCCATAAGTTTCGCGGTAGAGCCGCTTGTGCTCGAGAAACAGCACCGGGTCGTCGCAGCGGATGGCCGTGCGCAAAAGGCCGTTGGCGTCGAGGGCATTGGAGGGAAAAACTACGCGCAGGCCCGGAATGTGCGTGAAGATGCTTTCGCCGGACTGGGAGTGATAGATGGCGCCGCCGGTGAGGTAACCGCCGATGGGAACACGAATCACCGCGGGTGCACTCCAGGTTCCGTTTGAGCGCCAGCGCAAAAGCGACAACTCGTTGCGAATCTGGTGCATGGCAGGCCAAATGTAATCAAAGAATTGAATCTCTACTACCGGCTTCATGCCGCGCAGCGCGTAGCCCACAGCCCGGCCCACAATGTTGGCTTCAGCCAGCGGCGAGTTGAAGACGCGCTCGCAGCCAAACTCGGTTTGCAGGCCCGCAGTCAGCTTGAAGACACCGCCCTTGCCCTTGACCTCACTGAGCGCTTCCTTGCGGCTGGCGTCGGCCACGTCTTCACCGTAGATCACGATGCGTTCGTCGCGGCGCATCTCGTCCCTTAAACAATGATTGATCAGGTCGGCCATGGTGTGCGCGGCGGCTTTTTGCCCTGCCTCTTCTTCCGCGTACTCCGGCTGCTCGGTCGCAAATGCGGCGCGCGTGGGATCGAGATCCTCAGAATAGACATGCTCGGTAATGCTCTCGAGCGCCGGCAATGGCGATTCGAGCGCGCGCTCGGCAGCCTCTGCGGCTTCGCGGTCAAGGCTGCGCTCCAGCTCATCCAACGCGGCGGCCGTGAGAATGCCTTCGGCAATCAGCCGTGTGCGCATTCTGGCGATGGGATCGCAAAGTGCGTCAGCCTCGCGCTCGGCGGCGGAGCGATAGTTTTTGTCATCGTCAGAGAGAGAGTGGGAGTAGAGCCGCACGCAATGGCCGTGCACCAGCGCCGGACCGCGGCCCGCGCGGCAGTGCGCCGCCGCCTGCCCGAAGGCGCGCAGGCTCGCCACCGGATCGTTACCGTCGATCTCCGCAAAAAAGAAATTGGGGAAATTGGCGACCAGGCGCGAAATGTTTCCGCCGGGCGTGTTCACCTCAACGGGAACGCTGATGGCGTAGCCGTTGTCTTCGATCATGAAGATCACCGGCAGCTTCTGATTCGACGCCGTGTTCAGCGCTTCCCAAAACTCGCCCTGCGAAGTTGAACCTTCGCCTATGGTGGCCAGGACAACTTCGTCGCCGTGGAAATCGACGTCGTGAAACTCACGATAGTCGCCGGGAGCTTTGATGGCGGCCTCGGGATGGCGACTGAAAAAACGGCCTGCCTCGGCGCAGCCCACGGCATGAAGCAACTGGGTCGCCGTGGAGGAAGATGTGCTGACGATGTGCAGCGGGCGGCTGCTCCAGTGGGTGGGCATCTGACGCCCGCCGCTGGCCGGGTCTTCGGCCGCGCCTACGGCCTGCAGCATCATGTCGTAGGGGCTGACGCCCAGCGCCAGGCAAAGCGCGCGATCGCGATAGTAGGGGAAAAACCAGTCGTAGCCGGGCTTCAGAGCCAGCGCCGCGCCCACCTGCAGGGCTTCATGGCCGGCGGCCGAAATCTGGAAGAAGATTTTTTGCTGGCGCTTGAGGAGAATTTCCCGGTCGTCCACCGCGCGAGAGAGAAACATCAGGCGGTAGGTTTCGATCAACTGCGGTGCGGTGGGCTCATCCGAAGCGGGAGATGACCCCGCTCCGCGAGCCCTGGAAATAGCCACTTCCATTCCGGTCGACCCCCAGGAACGTTTTTCCAGATACTGCCCACTTCGATTGTACCAACGTGCCAGAACCCGGCCTTCAATGATTGGGATAAAGAATGGGCAGAGGCGGCGGCAAGATAGTCGGAACCTCGCCCGTTTCATCGGTCATCCTTTGCCGCACATTGCGCGCCAGTTTCTCAATGTCTGCAATTTTGTGCAATTCGTCCATAGTCAATGTGCCCGTATTTGCCTTGGCGACCTCTTCGTTCAGTTCCCTGGCAAGCTTCAACAGCTTGTCGGCGTCGGCGACGATTTGCTTCTGGCGCTGGATATTGAGCGCGCGTATCCGCCTATCGGCCATCGCGGGATCCGGGGCGTCCTCAGACAGCGAACTGAGTTCCTGGCGCGATGAGTAGGTGGGATGGCCCTGGTTTCCGCTGCTGGATCCCCCTCCCCCGGACGACTGCGACCGCCCCGCCGATCCACTCACGAGGGCGCACACCAGCACCAGAAGAATTGCGCCTCCCAGCCCAGTGCGGAGGCGCAGACGGGCGGGCTGACATAAAGCATTCTGAAATGCGCGCCGTGATTCATGCATAGTGAACCGTCCTGGTAGCACGTTGCAGGTCTTTCTTCATCCCTACGGACTTCCAGTTCTTACCTTGTGAGCCAACTGCTCAATCTCGCCGGCCTTGCGGACGACGCCCACCGAAAGCATGTCTTTGGTGGACTTGTCGACCTCCGACTTCAAATCCATCGCCATCTTGAGCAAGTCGGCACAATCGCTCGCAATCTGCTGCTTGCGCGCATCGTCGGTGTTCCCCGCGGGTGTTGGTTCCTGCTGGCCGGCCGCGGGAGCTGGCGCGCTGGCAACATTCTGAGGAGGCGCAGCGGCTGGAGCCGGCGACGATTGCGCATGAGCGCGGAGCAGGCCTGCGCCCGCCGCAAGCGCAAGCGCGGCGCAACATGCCAGCAGACAAAGTAGCCCTCGGCGGCATCTAAACCAGGCCTGGGGCCGGTCTCGACCAGCGCAATGCCGGCTTTGCGTAGACCTCAGCATGGGACAAAAATGTGCCGGAGGAACGGGTGCGGGCATCCGGCCATTCCTGCGCACAGTCTAGTCTAGAAAGAGGAGATTTGGCATGTTTCTTTCCTTGATATCCGCGACTTTTGTCCTGGTCCTGCGATGGGGGGTATTCCAGGAAGGCCGGTTCCTGGGCAAGGTGTTGGACGAATGGATTGCCGACAGCCAGGAGTTCCTCCACGCCAAGCTCCCCAAGCTGATCGTCATCGCGATTATCGCTTTTATATTCAGCCGCTTGCTGCGCCTGGTCACCTTCCACATGACGCGCATGGCGGAGCGAAGCGCAGCCGGACCGGGACGCCTGGCCGAGGTAAGGACAATGGCCGGCGTTATCCGTGCCACGGGCTTGGCAATTATCGGCCTGATTTCAGGCTTCATGGCGCTCGATACCATCGGCTTCAACCTTGCCCCCTTGCTGGCTTCGGCGGGCATCGCGGGCATTGCCATCGGCCTGGCCGCCCAGACTATTGTGAAAGACATGCTGAACGGATTTCTGATCCTGGTGGAGGGCCAGTTCAGCGTCGGCGATACCGTGCGCGTGGCAGGAGTGACCGGCGTGGTGGAAGCACTCACGCTGCGCACAACTGCCGTGCGTGACGGCGACGGGACACTCTATGTAATTCCGAATTCGCAAATCACCACGGCGGCCAATCTAAGCTCGGGGTTCGCCATGGCCACGGTAAATGTGAGCGTGGATTATTCGGCCAATCCCGACGCGGTGACAAAGCTGCTGCAACAGATCGCGATTGACGTACGCAACAGCGATGCGTTCCGCAGCGTGATTCTCGGCGATCCGCAGGTTCTGGGCCTCGACAGCGTGAAAGGATCGCAGATGATCTTTCCCGTCGTCTTCAAAGCGCGCGCCAATCAACAATACGGTGCATTACGCGAGTTCGAGCGGCGCGTCCGGCTGGCTTTTGAAGAGAATCATCTGCTGCCGGGCGATCCGAACCGTGTATTCCAGTTCCGGGGCCATGCGGACGCCGCGGGCACGCCTAGGCAGCGCGAGGAGACGCCAGCGCCCACACGCGATCCAACAACAATCAAGCCCCAGGAAAGCAACCCGTTCACCGGCGAGTGAGATCGTAGCGCCGGCCTCCAGACCGGCGCTACAGATTTCGGCGGCTCGTGAGAATTTCGCTCTAGGATCCCGATTCTAGCGCCTTCAGCAGTGCGTCGTCGTCCGTAATCGGCGGCAGACAGGTGCGTCCGCGGCAGACCATGGCCCACGCGACCGCGCCGCTGGGCGGTGGAACCTGGAGCAGTGTTTCGGCCAGCGCTTCAGGAACTTCGCCGGCTACAAGCCGCGAGGGGTCGATGCGCATCACGGTTTTGTTGACGGCGAAGCGCGCCACAGCCAGTGCTTCAAGACGCGCCGCTCCGGGCCCTGAGCCGACGATGACCACCTGCACAGGATCGAGCAGAAGCCGCTCGGCCGCCAGTCCATAGCTGCCGGCGTACAGGCCGAAGTGCTCCACGATGCCGGCAAAACAAGCCAGCGTATCTTCGGCGATGTCACGGTATTGCTTGCGTCCATTCAGCGCCTCAAGGCGCAACAGGGCCGCAGCGGCGGTTGGGTTCCCTGCTGGCGTGGGCGCATCCTGCAACGGCTTGCGCCGCGCCGACAACGCGCCGAGCGGCAATTCGTCAGACGCGGCCGCGTCGAAGAATCCACCGAATGCCGAATCGTGGAAGCGCGCAATCATCGCGTCGGCCAGCTTGACGGCGGCATGGCAATAACTCATTGCGCCGCTCGCCATCCACGCATCGATGCAGGCATGGATGGTAAAGGCATAATCATCGAGCGTGCCGGGAACCGTTTGCGCAGGCGTGGGCCGCTCGGGACCATCGGCATAGGCAATCACGTGGTTGAGAGCCGATTCCCCATCCCAGGCTTCCTTGAGCAGCCGATCGAGAGTGCGCATCGCAAATTCTTTTGCGGAATCCATGCGCAGCACGCGCGCGGTTTCGAAGTAAGCCGTGACGGCCATCGCATTCCAGCCGGTATAAAGCGTGCGGTCGATGAACGGCGTGGGGCGCAACGCGCGCGCAGCGAGCAATTTGGCGCGGGCCGCATTGCGCAGGGCGAGCAGCGATTCGAAAGCCGCGCCCGATTCCTTCACCATCTCGCCCAGCGACTTCTTCACATGCAGCACATTCTTGGCCGGGTTGTGATGCATCTCGCCCAGTTCGCCAATATCCCAATACTTCGCAGCGAACTCCAATTCCGCGGGATCGAGAACGGCGCGAGCTTCTTCAAGGGTCCACGTAAAGTAGTCGCCATCGTCGTCGAGACCCACGTCAGCATCTTGCGAGGCAAAAAACCCGCCGCGCTCGCGATCGGTCATGGTCGAATCGAGCCAGCCCACAATCTCGCGCGCGGTTTCAAGCAAGTCCTCGCGCATAAAGCTTTGGCTCTGGAAGCCGTGGATGTAGTTGCGCAGAAGCTCCGTATTGTCGTAGAGCATCTTCTCGAAGTGCGGAACAATCCAGCGCTCGTCAACGCTATAGCGATGAAAGCCTCCCGCGAGTTGATCGTAGACGCCGCCGCGCGCCATCTTTTCGAGCGTCGTGAAGAAGGCTTCGCGGGCGGGCTCGTTGTTGCGGCTCATCGCCATCTCGAGCAGCAGGTCGAGTGCCGCCGGATGAGGAAATTTCGGCTGCGATCCGAAGCCGCCGTTGCGTGCATCGAACTGGCCGACGATCGATCCCGCAATTTTCTCAACCAAAGCCAGAGAAAGCCCGCTGCGCGCAGAAAAGCTCTCGTTCTGTTCGATAGCAGCCATCACGCTGGAGGCAGTTTCGAGCGCTTCGTCGCGGCGCTCGCGCCAAACCTGCGCCATGGCCATCAAGACGCGCCCCATGCCCGGCCGCCCATAGCGGTCCTCGCGCGGAATATACGTGCCACCAAAATAAGGTCGGCCATCGGGCGTAAGAAATGCGGTCAGCGGCCATCCGCCCTGCCCGCTGATGGCCGACACCGCGGCCTGGTAGCGCGCATCCACATCGGGGCGCTCGTCGCGATCCACCTTCACGGCGATAAAAAGCCGGTTGATGAGCGCCGCGATGTCGGGGTCCTCGTACGATTCACCGTCCATGACGTGGCACCAGTGGCACCACACCGCGCCGATGTCGAGCAGGATGGGTTTGTCCTCGGCCTGGGCACGCGCGAACGCAGCCTCGCCCCACGCATGCCAGTGCACAGGCTGGTGGCGCGCCGAGCGTAAATAAGCCGATGCTGCGTGTTCCAGTTGATTGCCGGCGATGGGGGAAGTGGCCTCAGACATGCTGTGAGAATACAGGTCGCGCTCACCGCGCGGCCAGCGCCGCGCGAGATCAGTTCTTCGCGAGCTCGCTCTCCACGGCCGCAATCAGCTCGGGAGCGTCGGGCGCGGTGTTGGGCGCGAAGCGCGCCGCGACCTCGCCATTGCGGCTGACGATAAACTTCTCAAAGTTCCACTGGATCTCAGGCGCAGGGTTGGCGTCGATGTTGTGCTGTTTCAGGACGGCTGCCCATCCGGCCGGATCGCCTTTGGCCGTGGGCTGCGCCGCGATCAACGCCGCATACAGCGGATGCTTTTCCGCGCCGGTGACGGCGATCTTGCCGTACATGGGAAATTTGACGCCGTAATTCAACGTGCAGAAGCTCTGAATTTCATCATTCGTGCCCGGCTCCTGGCTCTTGAAATCGTTGGCGGGAAAGCCCGCGACCACCAGTCCCTGTCCGCGCAACCGCTCGTAAAGATTTTCCAGGCCCTCGTACTGCGGCGTGAGCCCGCATTTTGACGCAACGTTGACGACCAGCAGCACTTTGCCTTTGAACTCGCCGAGAGACGCGGCTTCGCCGGTGATTTTCGCAACGGGGATGTCGTAGATGGATGAAGTCAAGTGAAATCTCCTCTTGATTCTCATCCTAATCTACGGTCCCGTCTCCGAAGTCCACATCAAGAAATGCATGCCCCCCGGAGCGGCCCCCGTCTCATTTTCCAGCCAGATGGAGTCGATGGGTTGCAATCAATTCGGGTCAGGCCTTTCGATGTGATCGACGTTGATCACGTAGGCTGGCCCTTTCCCTGACTTCAACCTGAGGCCGATGCTGGTGATTGGCATGCGATCGAGAGGATTGCTGAACTCACTGTCGGGATGATGTTGGCGGTCATACCACGGCAAAGTGAAGTCGTATCGTCCTTTAAGTCCGGTCTTGTTCTGGACAGGATAGTCCGGATTCAACCTGGTCAGAAGGATCGCCAGCTCGTCCATTGAAACTCCAGCGAATCGCCTCTCGCCATTGTCTTCGACGTAGAACCCTTCTCCCAACCTGGAAGTTTTGAATTTTACTCGTTCCACAGCCCCTGGCACTGTGTCCTTTAGTTGCGCGCCATGCTTGCCCACCACGAGATTCAAATAGGGCGCTTCAGTGGGTGTCATGTGCACCGCGAGTTTGCAACGTTCCGTGAGCGCCGCCCGCCACGCGCCACGCAAAAGTTTCAAATCCTTGAAGTCCCCGGATTTCTGCCAGGCTGCAACCTCCTCCTGCCAGGCTGCTTCATCCTCCGGCGCAACGCGCGCGTCCACGTCGTACCAATCGGTGGTCACCCATGCCGGAGCATTCACCAGCTTCCACCGAAACCACCCGCCCACGTCTTGTGGAAAGTAGGCCAGCTTGATCGCAAACCCAAGATCCGTCGTCGCAATATAACCATTCGGCGTAAACTGCACATCGAATGGCCTGGAACCGGGCTTGTGGGGGCGAATCGAGAACACTTCAAATTGAAATTGTCTTTGAGGTTGAGCAACGTTGGTTGAAGCTTCCTCGCGACCGCTTTGCGCCGATGCCCGCGAAACGGCCATCGAAGAACCGGCCACAAGGCACAGTACGCCGCCCATGAAAGTGACTTGAAGTCTTTTGATGAGCGTCATTTTGCCGTTTATGCCTTTCGTTACCTTTCACTCGGCAGGATGATCATCCGACTGAAATCACTTTCCCGCGCGATGGTTACGGCACGAGTGTAATCGATGCGCGCCAGAAGGCCGCCTTCTGCGCGGAGGGATCGATGACCGTTACCTGGCAGTCGTAGGAGCCGCGCGGAAGACTGTCGACGCCGAGATCGAAGTTCAGGCGCATGGTGCCTAACCTGCTGGTCGCGCTGGGGACGATGGATTGCGGCGGCGTCTCATACATTTTTTTGCCACCCTGATAAAGCGTGACGAACGCGAAGAGCGGTTGCGTATCCGGTGCGGGCAGGGTCGCCGCCGGCGGCGGTTTGTACGCCTGGAAAGACACATAAATCTCGTGGCCGGTCGAGAACACGCGAGTCACGCTGGGAATCAACCGCTTTCCATCCTGAACGAGCGGGTCAACGGCATTATTCTTAGCGGTGTCCTTTGCTTTCGAGGCGTTGTAGATGGCATCGTTCAGATTCACGCGCTGGCTGCTGATGACCACGGCGCTGATGGGAATGCGCTTCACTTCCTTGTTCAAGTTGGGAATGACGAAAGTGGTCTGGAAGGTGCCGATGCGGCCCGTCTCGTCGTCGCGCGCCAGAACCTTGATGGAGTATTTTCCGGGCAGCAGGGTATATCCAGTGTCGTATTCCATCGGTACGCGGGCCAGCTCAGCGGCGGTCTTGTCCGACAGTTTGATACTTACGTTGTCGCGCACATTCTCCACCGTCGTCCCGCCGACCAGGTCCTTGATTTCGCCCACAAAGTCGATGCGCGTGTACTCTGCGCCGCCGCGTTTGGCCAGCGCCAGCTCGCGGCCGGGAATCTTGACGATGATGGGCACAAAATATTCCGCGCGATTGAGCTGGAAGTAATCAATCTCCATCGCGATGGTGAGATCGGTGATGGGATCTTCGAGCATGAGCGCGTCTTCAAGCTGGCGTTCGCGATCGACATCGTTAAACTTGGCGAACTCTTTGTTCGCGTAGTAGCCCTGCCGATAGTCCAGCTTGGCTTCCTGATTGTTCGCCAGCGAAATGCGAATGCGCCGGAATTTGCCGTTGGGATCGGTGTTGGTGGTGTAGTAGCCGATGATGTAGTAGTCCGAAATCGACTCCTGCGCCTGCACAATGCCACGCGAAAGATCGTTGTTGTCGAGGAATGCTTTGCCGCCGGTGTCGCCGGCCAGTGCGTAGAGCGTGTCCTGCGACTGCTGGAAGTTGGTCGTCACGGCCTGCGCGGACGCGCCGGTATACATGGACTGCCCACCCGGCGAGCCTTGCGAGGCATTGCCCATGGGCGCGCTGGCAACGAGCCCGCGCGCATCGATCGTCCAAATGGAAACGCCGTCCCTGATCGCTTCGTCGGCCGTTGCGTGCATCTGCGCCTGGTTGTCGATGCCGTTCAGCCGCATGCCGCTGGCAAAGTAAAGCAGTGACTTTTTTCCGTTCACCTGGCCCAGCATGTGCGTCGCGGTTTGCAGCGCGGCCAGTTGCCGGTCCGTGTTGAAGACGTTGAACTCGGCGTCGTCCTGTCCGAAGGCCGCGCCGGTGTCGGCGCTGCTGGCATCGTCGGTGGTGTCGGCCATACCCTGGCCTTCCCCGACGACCAGGGTTTCGAGAATGCTCAGCAGCCGGTTGCGATCGTCGGTAAAGTCCTGCAGAATGTCAACCGATCCACCGTCGTAACGCATGATCGACACCATGTCCGCGGTGGTCATCTGCGTGCGCACGAATTTCTGCGCGGCGTCCAGAGCGCGCATTTGATCGGCCGGGGGCAAGGCCAACATATTGAAATACAGGGCCAGCAGCCGCCTGTTTTTGTAGCGCTCGTTGTCCATAGATTCGGGAGCGATGGACTCACGCGCGAGGCGGTTGTAGACCGTAACGTTCTCGGTGGCGGAGGTCATGGGCGGCAAGGGCTTGGCGGTCTCGGAAAGGTCCTGGTGCTCGCAGTACTTAATGGTCTGCGGAACCCCGTCTTCGGTGAGCACAAAGTCCTTTGCGGTGAGCCCCTGAACGAAGTGGCCCTGTTTGTCCTTGACCTCAACGGCCTCGACCACCAGGTTCGACTGCACCTTCAGCGTAAAGATCTGCGGCTGGCCCGGGGTCTGGTTCTGGCCCACCTGCTGCGGACGCGAGCCTGCGGCGGCCACGAGAAGAAGCGCGAACATTGCCAATTTCCGCATCATTGCCATCCAATGTAGCGCCGGTCTCCTGACCGGCTGTAGTGCGGGCGTCCCCGCCCGCGCATTTTCCGCATCCGTAATGAAACAAGGCTTACCTGCGTGAACCCGCATCATTGCCACCTCAGGTACAACGTGGTTTGCAGGCTGCGCATGGCGCCGGCCGACGAGGGCAGTCCAAACTGATCGTTGGTCACAACGCTGTTCCAACTGGTGTAGGCCACGTGATTGAAAGTGTTGTTACTCATCACAGCCACGTCGAGATACCACTTGCCGTGCGGCCGGAAGGTGCGCGCCAGCGAAGTATTAAATGTGAATTGATCGGGGCCGGTGATGGAATTCCTGCCCGCCGTTCCCCAATTGCCGTTAGGTTCGGAGTACGCCGCAGCGTTCAGGTGTGCCGCTGTGCCGGTGTTATAAATGGATGCGCCTGTCAGATCGGGCCGGATGATGTTCGAAGCTCCCGTGCCCGGAACGATCGCAGGATAGACCGGCGTTTCCGGCAATCCCGTACCGAAGGTCATGTTGCCAAGCACCGTCCACTCCTTGAGCGCCCGGCCGCGCCAGCCGCCCAGCAAGGTGCCGCCTCCAAGCCCCTCGCCGCTGGTGTATTGCGCCGTCAGATTAAGAAGCTGGCGCTGATCGAAGTTGGAAAGCGAGCGCTCTGCGCGTGGATCGAGCCAGTTCTGCGCGACGGCCCCCGAGGGCGTCGACAGCGATGCCGACTGTGCCGAACCACCACTGCTCGCGGTTTGGTGGCCTGCGCCGCCAAGATACGCAGCATCGTCGATCGACTTCGAAAAGGTATATGTGAGCGTCGAGGCAAAGCCGCTGCGCATCCTGCGCCGCAACTGCATCTGCCCTTCCTCGCGAATTGAGCTTCCATTCGACGTTTCGTAAGTAAATCCGGAAGGGTAGCTCGGATTCGGGTTCGTCGTGCCCAGCGGATAGCTGTTGGGCAGAATTTCCTGCGGGCTATGCGTGCCCTTGTAGCCGCGATAAGTCGCCGTTGCCTGCAACGCAAAGGGCAGATCGCGCTGCACCGACAAGGACCAGACCTGCACGTAGCCGATGCGGAAGTGCGGATCGATGGCAAAGGTGTCAGGCGTGACGGAAGCGCAGGGGGCGAAGCCGTTGGCCAGCGTGAGCGGGCATGCCGTGCTGTTCTGGACGCTCAGGCTGGTGGAAAGCGGATACTGCTGCGCCATACTGAGAATGATGTTCTGATAGACCGAGGTGTCGGGATAGAGACCGTAGCCCGCCTTGATCACCACCGTCAACGCAGGAATCGGCCGCCAGGTAGCGCCGATGAGCGGCTCGAACATGCGCCGCTCCGGATCGATCAGCGACGCGGGATAGTGGTCGCCGGTCTGGGGCCCCACGGGATCGCTGCCCAGCACCGGTTTCTCAGCAGTAAAGCCGTTGGCGATGTCGAGATTCACCAGGCGGCCGAACAACTCCGTAATGGGCGCGCCGTAATCCCAACGCATGCCCAAGCTAAAGGTCAGGATCGGCAGCACGCGCCAGTCGTCGGTGATACGTGCGTTGTAGACCGGCTCGCGAAAATACTTGTCCGCGTTGCCGTAGGCGATGGCGCTGGCGTCGGGAATGCCGATAAGAAAATCTGCGAGCGCCGACCCGCAAATTTCCGGGTTGGTGCACGCGCCCTGCGTCGCCGCGCCCGTAAACGTGAACGTGCCGCGCGGAATCAACTGGAAGTAATAGTTGTACTCCCGCTTGTTGAATTCGCCGCCCGCGGTGATGTTGTGCTTGCCGCGGTAGATCAGAGTCGAGACCGAAACATCGTCGTTGCGGGCGCGGTTGAAGGAACTGTTGGCGTCGCTCAGCCCGGCGGTGCCGTCGGTAATATTTAGCGTGGGCGGACCCCAGTTGGCCCCATTCTGATCGTTGCCCGTGATGCCCGCATTGCCCGACACGTTCACGCGGTTCTCGAAGTTGGGAGTCACCTCTGTGCGAGTACGGGCGAAACTGTAATTGGTGTAAAGGAAAACCCGCGGCTTGAGCCGATGCGACCACTGGACATTCCCGTTCATGCCCAGCGTGCCGGTCTGATCGACAAACCCGAACATGTTCACGTTGTCGGAGCGCGTGCTTTGAAAAGCGAACCCTCCGTTGAATTGGTCTTTGCGCCCAAGGTTATGGTAGAAACGCGACTGCAACGAGTCCTGATGCGTGTTGTTGAGCACCGCGGCCTGGTAGTTGTACTCGTTGGTCTTGGCGATGTTGGGCAGCGGATACAGTTTGAGGAGCGCTGCTGCCTGCGCGCTGACGGGAACTTGATTGCCGGGATACGCTGTGTTGGTTCCCGGTTCGTAGACTGTCACCGGTTGCCCCGCGGCATTCGTCAGTCCCGCCAGATTGCCCGTCTGCTCAACCTGCGTAGGCACCAGGCCGGGGATCGTGACAGAGTTGCTATTGCGCGTCCACTGGTAGGAGACAAAGAAGTTCGGACCGCGCGGCAGAATGTGGGGAATTTTGATGGGGCCCAGCAGCGTGGCCGCGCCCGTGAAATCGTTGAAGGCCGGTTTGGGCACTGTAACGCCGCTCAACGCATAGTTCTGCGCATTCAGCGCCGAATTGCTCTCAGTCACTTTAAAGCCGCCGGTGTAGAGACCCTTGTTGCCCGAACGCGTGTTGCCGAAGGCGGGATTGGTGGCGTACTGCGAGGTCGCTGCGTTGTTCACGCTGCCCTGCACCAGAACTCCGTCGGCGCTCTCCTCGTTTTCTTCGGGCGCCTTGGGGATCTCCTGCGGGGCTCCCGGCGCGTTGCTCTGCGCGGGCTTCTTTCGATTGGGTTGCTGCGGCTGCTGGGTTTGCGCAGTCGCAGACACGGGCGCTGGTGCGGGCGTGGGCGATTCTACAACGGGTTGCGCCTTTTGTGCGCTGGCCTGGATCTGGTCAGGACTCAGAAGCTTCAGTTCGTACGCCGCGGCCGGCACACTCGGCGCAATCATTACATCAGCGTGGACGGGCGCGAAGGTTTGCATCTGAACGTCGATGGTCCATTTGCCGTCGGCCAGATCGTCAAACTGAAACGCGCCATCGGCATCGGAGACGGCAGTCTTAGTCGTTGTCCCCTGCGTCGCCGTAACGGTCGCGCCGGGCAGCGGCAATCCGCCGAAGGTGACCACGCCGCGATAGGGCGAGGCCAAGGCCAGCGCCGAACATCCGAGCCATGCTAAAGCACAAATAAAATTCCGGAATCGACTCATCAGCTTCCTGTTCTTTGATTTCTGACCCCTGAGCTCTGAAACCTGATCCCTGCCTTTCAGTTTTCCGTCGGAACCCTGTCCACATGATCAACGACAAGCACTTCCACCGGAACCATTTGGCTGACCAGCTTGAGGCCGAGTTGCTCCTCGACCGCCGCAAAAATCGAGGGCAGCGGCAAATCGCTCCCGTCCATCGGTGCGAAATTCAAATCGAAATCGAAGTTTTCCTTCAAGCCGGTCTCGTCCACTACCGGCTGACCCAGTGGGAGTGCGAGCATTGAAGCCAGGGCCGCCGCATTCCGATTCTGCGCTAGTATCCGCCCATTGAGAATGTATCCAAATCCAGCTTGCTCTTTGCTCACCTTGAGCTTCGCGCCACCCTTCGCAACCACAAGAGCGTAGCCCTTCACGTCTTTCGTCTCGCGGTGATACGCCAAGTGGAATCGTTCCAAGAGAAGCTGTTGAAGAAGCGGTTTTACCTGCGCGTAACTCAGCCCCGCATCGCCTTCCGGCTTGGCGGAAATCTCGTAATACTGCGTATTCAGCCAGTCCGGCCCTCCCGACAACCGGTTCTGATCGATTCCAAACGCCCATGCGATCGCTTGTTCCAGGGTGACCTCTCGCATGGTAAACAGCCCAGCGCCGGACGGACTGATCGGACTTCCGGACAAGGGCACGACATCCTTCTCCTGAATCATGCGAATGGAAGCGACCTCAAACCTCGGCACCTTTGCCGCCGCATCGGGCGCTCGACTCTGCACCTGCGCCGCAAAAGCACCGGCCAAGAACGCCATAAACGACGCCAAAGCACAAACGAAATGTCGAAGTCTCCCCATCAATTGCGTCTCTTCTACCTTCTTCTCCGCATCACTGTGCCGGTCCGGATGCAGTGAGTTCCTTATCCTCTGCCTTCTATTACTTAGTCCCTAGTCCCTGGTCCCTTAGTCCCTGCCTTCATCAATTCGCCGTTGGCTGTTCCATGTGGTCGATCACGATCACATCCACTGGTTGTTTCTCTGCCACCAATTTCAATCCGAGCTGCTCCTGCAAAGCCGTGAAGATCGACGGGCCATCCGACTCCGGCGGAGGCGCGACACCGCCACTGCCGGGTGGCAGGATCGCCGCCTTCATGCTGTCGTCCGGCACAAACGAAAGTGTGTAGTCGTATTTCTCCGTCAGGCCGGTCTTGTCGATCACGGCGCTGCCAAGCTGCATCGAAATCCAGCGCACGATCGACGTCATCGAGGCCCCGTGTCCCGTCAACGTGAACAAGTTTTCGCTTACATTCACGCCGGCGCTCGACGGATTCCGCCCCGGCGTCTGTTTCGCACTCGGGTCGGTAGGCATCGACACTTGCATCTTCGGCCCGCCCTTGGCCACGACCAGCCTATACACCGTAAGCTCTCTCGACTCGTGATGAAACTTCAACGCGCATCGGTCTTCCAGAACCGGGAGCAGCATCTGCCACTGTTGCCGATCGGTGAGCTGCTTGAATTTCGACGCATCCTCCGGCACCACCTTGGCGTCGACATCGTAGCGGCTGGTTGTGACCCACGCCGGCTCTCCCAGCAATTGGTCATTCGTCACTCCAAAGGCTTCGCGAAGAATCATGTGCATGGGCATGCCGCTCACCGCGACGCCATCCGGCTTGGTGCGAATACTGATCCTCAGGGTGTTCGGCCCATAGGGCTTGATCGACACCACATCGAATGTGGGCAATTGCGGTGAACTGGTCTGCGGCTGCGCGGTCGATCCCCGCGCCCCTGCCATCGCGGAACACGCGAGCCATGCAGCAACACAAACGAAATGTCGAATTCGATGCATCCGCCTTCTAGTCCCTACCTCTTGGTCCCCTGTTACCTCGGTCCCTTGGTCCCTGTCTTTATCAATTCGCCGTCGGCTGCTCAAGCTGATCGATCACAATCACGTCGACAGGACCCTTCGTTGACTCAAGCTTCAGCCCCAGTTGTTCTTCGATCGCCGTAAACAGCGACGGCCCGGCAGCGTCCGGCGGAGCCGCGTTGTCGCCAGGCGCCGGATTGCCTCCCTTGGTCATCGCGGAAGCCATCTCGTCGGGCGTCCAGTCGAGCTTGTAATCGTATTCGCCGGTCAACCCGGTCTTGTCCACCACCGTGCGGTCAAGCTGTTGCGACAGGAGGCGCGTCAATCCCGACACGCCCATACCGGTTGATTCGATATGGCCGCGGCCATGCATCATCAACATGTGCTTTGCCGGACCCGGCGCCGGGCCCGGACCCTGGTCCGGCCCTGCCGCATCGGGCTTTGACGCCTGCATCTTCACACCGCCCTTGGCGACGACGAGCTCGTACATGGGCAGGTCGCGGGTCTCGTGATGATACTTGAGGCCGAAGCGCTCCTCGAGCAGCGCGACCAGCATCTGCTGCCGCTGCGCACGGGTCACCGCCTTCCACTTCGGCGCATCTTCGGGCGCAACCTTGGCTTCGACATCGAACAGGCTGGTCTTCGACCAGCCCGGCCCGCCAAACAAGCGGTCATCATTCACGTCGAACGCTTCGCGCGCAATCATCCAGAGCGAGACGTTGGTGATCTTCATGCCGTCAGGCGTGATCATGAACATCGACCCGCGCTCGTCGGGGCCAGCTGGTTTGACTGTTGAAACATCCCACGCCGGCAATGCAGCGGGTGTGGCGCCAGCGGGGGCGGCAGCTTGCGCAGCAGGCGCAGCCAGAGCAGCGGGCTTCGTGGCCTGTGGCGCAGCCGCTCCCGCCTGGCCCATGGCGCAAAACGCAAGCAAAAATCCGCATGCCGTCAATGCCAATCCGAGTCCACGGATTGCAAATCTTCGACGCAGTGCGACTTCGCTCATCTTCGCTTGCACTCCGTCTTGAAATTCGCCGCGCCCAGAGATTCGCCGAGTGTTGAACGAGGCGCACGCGCTTGCATGCTTTGCGTCAGAGGGATATCAACAATAAGACGTTGCCAACCCCCATTTGTTCAGTGTGTCTTGCACTTTTTCGTGCAGCCGCATCCAATCAGTTGCAATCAGTTCGGTGACGGCTTCTCCACGTGGTCGATCACAATTACGTCCACAGCGGTCTTCTCCGGGGTCAGCTTCAACCCCAATTGCTCCTGCATGGCCTCGTATAAGCTGGGCGCAGCGGCAGTTTCCGTCTTGGCCGCGCCATCGGCGCCCGCAGCAGGCGGAATGCGCGGCGGATGTCCGTTAAATTGCGAATCGTCCGGCGTGAATGTGCACTTCAAGTCGTATTTGCCGGTGAGGGCGGTGCGGTCGACCACCGGACGGTCCAAAACCATGATCTGAAGAAAGCCCGCAAAATCGGACATGGTGGCGTTGCCTGCGCTCAGCGTGACGCCTTCTGGCACAGGCCTGAATCCGAGACCCGGCAGGTTCCCCTTACTCTCATTGAATGTGAGCTTCGGTCCGGCCTTCGCGACCTCCAGAACATAGGCTGACATCTCGCGCTGCTCTTTGTGGAAGGTGAGCTTGAAGCGGTCGGCCAACAACTTCTGGATCATGACCCTTATTTGCTGCGTGCTCGGCACGCCTTCCGCATCGGGCAGCGCATCAATGTCGAAGCGGTCGCTGCCGACCCAAGCCGGGCCGTTCACAATTTGCTTCGACTGTACGTTGTACGCGAACGAAAGAAGGTCCTGGACAGATGACGCGCGCGTCGCAAAATTGCGCCCGCGTATGACGAGGGCTTGCATTTGGTTGGCCCCGGAGTTGTTCGGCTTGATGGTCGCAACCTCAAAGGACGGATTGGCATCGGCTGCCATCGGCTTCGGCGCTTCGGGAATCGGCCAGGCTGTGTCAGCATTGGCGCGCGCCAGAGAAATGGGCAACGGATTCGGCCCCCCGCCACCGAAATTCGCGTCTATCGTCTTTCCGTCCGCACTCAACTTCCCTGTAATGGTGAAATTGGTGCTCACCAACTTTACGTCCGTCCCCTGCACCGTCACCGTCGTAAACGTCAGCGGAGGAGACCCCTGATCCGCGTTGTACAACGCAGCCTTATACGAACCGTCACCCGCTTTCGTGATCTTGACGACAAGCCTTGTACCCTTCGGCGGCGGCTGTGGCAACGTCCCCTGCCAAATGCCGGCAAGATCCGTCGCCGAAGCCGGCGTCGAGAGTTGCGGCGCCGCCGGCGAACTGGATTGTGACGCCGTTGGCGAAGCCGGCGCGGCCGGTTGCGCAGCGGCCTGTGCGCTCACGCGAGTCCCGTTGGCCGCAAGCAGCGAAATCATGGCTACGGCTGCGAGGCACATCGCACCGGGCAATCGCGTTCCGTCAAAATTCATCTTGTCCCCCTGTCCGTTTTGTTCTCATTGCGGGGAATCGTTCCCTCGTTTCTTTGCTCCCCGGCTCCTTTGCTCCCTCGCTCGCAGCCTTTAGTTCGCCCCCGGCTTCTCCACATGGTCGATCACCATCACGGTGTCGGGTGCTTTGGTAGCCTCGATTTTTAGCCCGAGCTGCTCCTGCACCGCGGTGTAGAGGCTGGGCGGCGCATCGGCAGCGTCACTGGGCGCCGGCAGGGTCATGCCCGCTCCCCGGAATTGCGCAAACTGCGAATCGTCCGGCGTCCACTTCAACTGAAAATCGTAATGATCCGTGAGTCCGGTCTGATCCACCATGGGCCGGTCCGTGACTGACGCCTGCATCCACATGGCGAAATCGGCGATGGTCAGGTTTCTCACGATTGCGGTCACACCCTGGGCATTGGGCCCGCGGAATCCAAATCCCGGCGGATCGGTGGGCCCAGCGGTGGTTTTGGTGAGCTTGGGTCCGCCGGGGGCAATCGTGATGGCATAGACCGGCAACTCCCGCTGCTCGTTGTGAAACTTGAGCTGGAAGCGATCGGCCAACAGATTCTGCAGCAAATACTGAATCTGCTTTTGACTCGGCATGCCGGGCACGTCAGGAACGCCATCGATATCGAACAGATCGTCGCCGGCCCAATCCGGCCCACCCACGATTTGCTTGGTATGCAAGCCGTAGCCGAGAGCGATCATGTCGTTCAAATTCGCATTCATCAGCCGGAAGTGGCGGCCATCGAGTCCGATGCCCTTGCCCTGCCTACCTGGAGGGCTGGGCTTGACGGTCACTACATCGAAGCCTGGCTTCGCGTCCGCGGCCATGGGCTTGATCGGCTCAGGAATCGGCCAGGCCGCGTCCGGCGTGGTGCGCTCCAGGTTCAGCGCCAGCGGGTTCGGCCCTTGCGTCCACGTCCCCGTGATCGTTTTGCCATCGGCGCTCATCTTGCCTTCGTACTTGCCGCCGACTGCGTCGATCGAGAAAGTAAGCGTGCCGTTCTCAAAGGAGGTCTTCGTCACCGGAATGGGATGTCCGCCCTGATCGATGCTGTAGAAGGTCGCCTTGTACTCGCCGGCGCCGGCTTGCGTGATCTTCAGCTCGGTCCGGAGATCCCGGCCTGCGTGCAACGTCCCCTGCCAGATGCCAACAATGTCCGTCGCCGAAGCCGGCGTCGATGGCGGTCCCTCCAGCCCACGAGCCTCTGCTGCCCCCGATCCCGCCGTTGTCGGTTGCGCGGTGGTCTGCGCGTTTGTCCTCACCGCGCCCACCGCAAGCAGCAAAAAGGTCGCCACTGCCGCGAATCCCGCTAGCCAAGACAACGTTTTCCAGCCCGGCCGCGTGTTCCTGTTCATAACTCCTGTTTTCATTGTGAAAACTCCCTTTCTGCTCCCACAGGGGCACTTGCAGAGAACGCCAACTGCTGATTTTCCGATCTCAAGAAGGATACAGCGGTAAGACGGATCTACGGCTGTGTTGTCTCCTCGGTTCCGGCTATTTTTGTGTCCGGTCTCCAGGCTTTCTTGTTCCCTTGTTCCCTCGGCCCCTGTCTTCCGGCCCCTGAACCCTGACACCTGTCTTTCTCAGTTCGCCGACGGCTGCTCCACGTGATCGATCACCAACACCTCGACCGGCGCCTTTTGCGGCTCAAGCTTCAATCCAAGCTGCTCCTCGAGCGCCGTAAGCAGCGACGGCCCCGCTGCATCCACGACAGGCCCTCCCGCAGCACTCCCATTCGATTCCGGCGCCGTCCCGGCTGCCGTGCCCATCGGCGTCCACTTCAGCGTGAAGTCATAGATCCCGTTCAATCCCGTCTTATCCACCACCACGCGCCCGCCTGCGTCCGCCCTGCCGGAGAGCCAACCGGCAAAGAAATCCATCGACACGCTCTCTGCACTCAAATCTCCTCTCGATCCGCCCCACAGCCACGGCATGTGCCGCGTCCCGGTCGCGGTAGCCGTCAGTTTTGGGCCGTTCCCGCCCACCACCAACGCATAAACCGGCAGCACTTTTTCGCGCGTGCTCACCTTCAGCTTGAACCGGTCCGCAAGCAGGGACTGCACCATGAACCGGTATTGGTCGAATCTCTGCGTGGGAGCAAGCTTCTCGAACGCGATCCCATCCTCATCCGTAGCCTTGGCCTCAATGTCGAACCGCTCCGAACTCGTCCAATCTGGCCCCTTCTGCAACTGATCGTCCGACTCCACGTTGTACGCGAGTTTGATAAGTTCGGCGACCGTTGCGTTCTCTGCATTGAACCGTCCCTCGGCAATCCCATAATTGGTCGGGCCGTCCCCGTGGCTCGGCTTGATGGTCGCCACTTCGAACGAAGGCCGCGCACCGCCGGGATGAACCGATTGCACCTGCGCACCAAGCGACGACGCCGCGGTGACTGCAAGCACACAGGCCGCGAGCCACAGAATTCGATTACACATCCGCTTGCGCAACATCTTCTTCCCTCGCCCCGTCGCTTCCGTGTTTCCTTGGTCCCTCGTCTCCTTGGTCCCTTGGGCCCTGTCTTTCTCAGTTCGCCGTCACCTGCTCCACATGATCGATCACCAGTACCTCGACCGGCCCTTTTTGCGGATCCGGCTTCAAGCCCAGTTGCTTCTTCAGCGCCTCGCGGAAGGCAGCGCCGAACGAGTCCACATCGCCCGGTTGACCTGTGTCTTCGGGCGTCCATTCGATGGAAAAATCGAATCCGCCCTTCAAGCCCGTTGCATCGATCACCGGCCGCGGCAGCGTCACGAGTCCGGTCTGCATCGGCATCGATTCCGCAAGCATCGCCAGTGTCACATTGCGCCCTCCAAAGCGTCTCTGCGCCGGCGAGCTCGTGGGCAAATGCGCGATCATGCCGCACGGAATCGGCAATGCTGAAAGCGGCGTCGTGGTCTCAGTTCCTGCCGCTCCCGCTCCATTGTCCGAACTCTCTGGAAACGCGGTCTTCGCGCAATCGTCGCTCGCCGGATGCGGCTCGAGTTCCGGCCCGGGCTTTCCCGGCGTCGCATCGACCAGAGCAAATACCGGCGCCTGGCGCGTCTCCCAATGCACGGCCAGCTTGAAGCGCTCGGCCAGAAGGCTTTGCATCATCAGCCGCATCTGGTCCTTGGTTGCCTGCCCCGCCGCGCGCGCCTCAATATCGTAGTGGTCACTCCGCACCCAATCCGGCGTGTGCAACTCCAGCCCGGCATAGTAGTCGAAGCGCAGCGCCAGTTCCTCGGTCCCGCTCAGCTTGTACGCAAAGACGATGTAACGCAGCAGCGGCAGGCTGCTCGAGGAAAACAGCGTCCCGTTAGGCGCCAGCACATCTTTCTGGCTCACCGTGAACCACGCGTTCCCATTGTCGAGCGAAAAATTGCTGTGCGACGGCGCATTTGTCATGTTTTGCCGCACGCTAGCCACGTCAAATTGCTGCGGCCCGCCAGCGGCCTTTTGCCAATCGGGCGTGGCGCTTTGCGCACGCAGTGGCACACTTAAGCCCAACGCAATCCCTGCCAGCGCAGCCGCCAGCAAAGCCGCGCCGAGCGCCGTCCTCTTGCCGCATGTGCATCTATCGGCGAACACAGGCGACCTCACAATGTGGCACAGCTCAACACCTGGGGGATAAGTGCACGGGAGCTTATTCCCTTTAGACACCCGAGATCGAGGTTTTGTTCCCGGGCTAGTTGGGCGAGGGGCGTTCGATGCTGTCAACAACCACCACCTCAACGGGCCCCTTGGTCGCAATCAACTTTAATCCCAACTGTTCTTCGAGAGCCTTAGGCAGCGACGGTCCAACCGCATCGCTGGGCGCCGATAGCCCAACCCATTGCAGATTCACGACGTCGAAGCTGCCGGTGAAGCCTGTCTTGTCCACAATCGGCATGCCTGCTATCTCCGGGTCTATCCTCAGCATATTGATCAACAGGGGCATTTTCGCGGCCCGCAAATTCAAGACTGTCACTCCGTCTTTGGTCTGCATACTCACGGCACCCCGTGGCAGCGCCGCCCCGGGAGTTGGCGGCGGCGGCAGTCCAGTGCCGGGAACAAGCGGGGGGACCTCTTTGAGCTTGAGTCCGCTCTTTGCCACGGTGAGTTCATAGACCGGCATCTGCCGCGTGACAAAATGCACCTTCAACTTGAGCCGGTCGGCGAGCAGTGACTGCTTAAGCAAGCAGTTCTGGTAGACGCGCTGCTCCGGCGTCATCTTCTGTATCGCATCCCGGAGGTCGTCGGGAACCTTGCCGTCGATAACGTACAGATCCTTGCCGATCCATGCCGGCCCTCCCTCAATTTGATACTGGGCGAGGGAGGAAATTCCGTATGAATTCAGGATGTAGTTTTTTATCGTTGTCTGTCCGGGCTGCCGAGCAGCGGATTCATCGACCGGCTTAATTGTTGCCACTTCATAGGAGGGCATTGGACCGGTTGCATGAACCATCTGGCCATAGAGAGGAATCATGTGCGCCAGGCCGAGGGCGACAGGGGCAGCAACGGCCATCAGTCCCGCCGTGCACAACAGGAGCTTGCGCGCTATGTTCAGGTTCTGCACAACGCGCTCGGTCATGATGCGGACGATTCGCCGCTTCAAATCCGCCCCGCTTACGCCGGATACACACGCAACCGGTGACTCGACATAAAACTTGCAAACATTCAAAATCCCTTCCGCATACGTCTGCGCCGCGCCGCCCGCCTGCACTACAGCCTCGTCGCAGGCGCGCTCGCGCTCCTCCACCAGCCGCGCCCCGATCCACCACACCGCCGGATGAAACCAGAACAGCGTTTCGACAATCATGTGCAGCGCAAAGGTCAAATTGTCGCGCCGCCGCACATGGCACATCTCGTGCGCAACAATCGCGCGCATCTGTTCCGGCGAAAGCCGCTCCAGAATCCCCTCCGGCATCAGCAGCACAGGACGAAAGATTCCAAAAATCCCCGGCTCAATCAAGGAACGCGACACAAGCACCGGCACATCCGAGTCAAAGCTGCTTTCGTCGTGAGTGATCAAGAATGGCTTGTCATCCTGAGCGATGGTCGCCGCGGCGACCGAGTCGAAGGACCTGCGGTTGCTTGTTTTTAATGCCGCCCGCTTCACCGCAAAAACGCTCCACCACCCGCGCGCAAAACGAACCGCAATAATCAACCCTCCGCATGCCCACGCTGCCAGCAGCAAAACCGGTAGCCAATTCAAGTGCTGCGCCGCCACCGGCGTCGCCGCATCAAAAAACTGTGCCTGCGAAAACGGTTGCGCGACTTGCTCCATCGCATTCGCAAGAGCGGGCTGCGTGGCAACTGGGACCGCAAAGAACGACCGCATCCACTCGCCTGCCGACATCAGGAAAGAAAACGGCAGCAGAAGATTTCACACTCGCCGCCATCCAAATCCAGTAGCGCACGCGCGCATGATTTTTGCGGAGCGCCAGCGCCAGCAGCCACGCGATCCCCACCACAACAGTCAACTGCCAGAGATGGTTGACGAGCGCTGATGTAAATTCATTCTGAATCATTCCGCCGCTCCTTCCTCGCAAATGTCCGCTGATTGCCTGTCCATATCAATTCGCCGACGGCTTCTCCACGTGATCGATCACGATCACGTCATCGGGTGCTCTTGTCGCTTCAATCTTGAGCCCCAGTTGCTCCTGTACTGCCGTGTACAGGCTCGGCGGTGCATTAGGATTGTCGCCCGCAACAGGCGCTGCCGCGCCGGCGCCCCCAACCTGCCTGAACTGCGAATCGTCCGGTGTCCAAACCAGCGTGAAATCGTAGTGGTCGGTTAGTCCGGTCTGATCCTCCACAGGCCTGTCCGTCACCGACGATTGCATCCCCCTGGCGAACTCCGTCATGGTTACGTTGACCGCAGCCAGGTCGCCCAATCCGCGAAACTTGAATCCTGACGGTCCGCCCGGAGCCTCTTTTGACCTGGTCAACTTTGGGCCGCCGTTCGCCACCCGGATGGCGTATACCGACAGTTCCTGAATTTCGTGGTGAATTTTCAGTTGAAACCTGTCAGCCAGGAGTTTCTGAATCATCTCGCGCATCTGCTCCTGATTCGCTTGGCCTGGCACGTTGGGCACGCCGTCAATATCGAACAAATCCTTATCCGCCCAGTCCGGCGCGCCCATCATCTGCTTGATGTGGACGCCGTAAGCAAACATCATCAGATCATCCAGGTCCATATTCACTGTGCCGAAATGCGTCCCCGCAATTCTGAACATTTTCCCGGGCGTGTTCGGCCGGCCTGGCTTGATGGTGACCACTTCGAATTCTGGATGCGCATCCGCGGCCATCGGCTTGATCGGCTCAGGAATCGGCCATGCCGCGTCGGGGGCGGCGCGCGCAAAAGAGATGGGTACCAAAATCCGTCCAGCGCTCCATTTCGCGTCGATCGTCTTTCCATCCGCGCTCAGCTTGCCCTCAACGGTGATCATCGGACTCGCCAGCTTCACGTTTGTGTCCTGCAGTGTTACCGAATCAAATGTCAACGGTGGATTTGGCTGATCAGCATTCAAAAGCGTAGCCGTGTATGATCCGCCGTTGCCCTTCGAAATCGTGATGACGTAGCGTGTGCCGTGCGACGCGTTGGGCAGAGTCAGCGTCCCCTGCCAGATACCAACGATGCCCTGTGCCGGAGCGGTTTGCGCATTCACCCTCGTCAACTGAACGACGCCCAGCGCGACAGGCGCCGCGATTGCCATCACTGAAGCGCTAACGAGCAGGAGTTTGCGGCCGAAGCTCATCTCGTGAATGGCCAGATTCGTCATAATCCGTGCAATCCGCTGCTTCAAATCCGCGCCTGTCACTCCTACCACACACGCCAGCGGCGACTCCACATAAAACCTGCACACGCTCAGAATGCCTTCGGCATAAGTCTCAGCTTCGCTGCCCGACTGCAGAACAACTTCATCGCAGGCGCGCTCCCGCTCCTCAATCAGCCACGCACCGATCCACCATACCGCAGGATGAAACCAGAACAGCGTCTCCACAACCATGTGAATGACAAAAGTGAGGTTGTCGCGCCGCCGCACATGACACATCTCGTGCGCGATGATGGCGCGCAATTGCCCCGGCGAAAGTCGCTGCAGAATCCCGCCCGGCATCAGCAGCACAGGCCGAAAGATCCCAAAGATGCCAGGCTCAATCGATGCGGGCGAGGACAACACGAGTACATCTGCTGCAAGCGCTAATAGCCGCGCCGCGCGCTTTGCCGCGTAGACCCGCATCCACCCGCGCCCGAAACGAACCGCAACGATCAATGCCCCGCAAGCCCACGCCACCAACAACCCAACCGGCAGCCAGTTAGCGTGATGAGCAGCGGCCACCGTCGGCGTCGCATCAAAGAACTGCGTCCGCGTGAACGGCTGCGCGATCTGCACCATCGCATTCGCAAGAGCAGGCTGCGCGACAACGGGGACTGCAAAGAACGACCGCATCCACTCGCCCGCCGACATCAACAGCGAAAACGGCAGCAGAAACTTCACGCTCGCCGCCATCCAAATCCAATACCGCACGCGCGCATGATTCTTGCGGAGCGCCAGCGCCAGCAGCCAAGCAATTGCCACCACGACCGTCGACTGCCAGAGATGGTTGACGAGCGCCGTTGTCCAGTTTTGGTTCCAAGATGCCAGAAGGTTCACGACTGCTTCTCCTTTGCGGAGTGTGTACTCAGCAGCTGCTCCGCGCAGCCTATTTCGGCTCGGCCATGCTGGGCCCAATCGGGTTGGCGCGAATCGCCTTGATGGCGGGCGTTATGTCATAGGCCAGGATCAGCCCGGAATTCGCTTCGACGACCTGCCTCTTGCCGGATGCGGATTTCTGACCTGGCAGCGCAGGCGGAGGAGGCAGCGGACTCACATAGGCTTGCCCCGTCTCGGGCGCAGGTAACACTTCGAGTGGCTCTGCGTGAAAGCTGGAGACCACAGCGAAGACCAGAGGCGACGCGCCGCTTCGAGTCACCACCGGACCACCTGAGAATCCGAGATTGTTGATGCCGTCGAGAATGAAAACTGTGATGCCGTTCTGGGCGATGGAGCCGGAAAGGGTGCAGCGTTTTACGAATGGTGACCAGAACCAGAGACTGGGGGCTGGTGGCAACTTGATTCCATTGCCGGGAGCGGGCGACTTCGACTGTTTGTCCGTGAAATAGGCAGGCGTGTTCGCCTTCCAGCCTCCGCCGTATGGGTAGCCGAAAAACTCGCAGTCTCCGCCGATCGGGACTAGAGCATTTTCGTCCGCGGGGTCCGTGTCGCTGGCCGGTTTCATGCTGTCGGCGGGCAGACCCTTGGTTAAAGACTCGCCGGGTGCGAGCACCAGAATGTCAATATCCTTACCAGGATCGATGGTGGTGAATTTGACGGTGCGCCATCTCTTGTCGCCCGCGCCATTTTTGCTGTAGGGATACAGCAAATTTGCCTCCACAGTCCGGGCTGTGAAAACCCCGGGCGGCGCGTTTTCGACACCGGTGAAGATATGCTTTGTCGTGATCCAGTATTCGCGATGATCTACTTCAATCACAAAGGCAGTCCCGATGCCTTTCGTCGTTTCGAGCAAACGCGTCTGCAGAAGGGCGGTTCTGGTGACGAAAGTGGATTGACCGGAGCAAATCGCCCCAGACAAAAGCGCGAACACTACAAAAACGAAGATTGACTTGCTACGCATGCTTCCTCCGTTCGCTGGAAGGTCATGACCGCTTCTCCTTTGCGGAGAGTTTACGCAACAGTTTCTCCGCGCCCTGCACGTCCTCGAGCGTCAGCTTGCCCGTTTCCACCAAATGCGCCATCACCGGCTGCGGCCGCCCGCCAAATAGGACGAGCAGATCGTCGATCATGCGGTGCTGCGCGGAGTCGCGCGAGATCGCAGCCGCGAAGAGATGGAAATTCCCTACTTTTCGCACACGCTTGACGATGCCCTTGGCCTCCATGCGATAAACCGTCGTCTGGATCGTCGTGTACGCAGGCTTGCGTTTGCCCGGCAGCGAGTCCAGGATCTCTCGAATCGAAAGTTCGCCTGCGGGCCCTTCACCCTGCGCCCAAAGCGCCTCCATCACCTGAAATTCGAGTTTGGTCAATCGCGGTGCGCCCACGTCTCCTCCTATCGATGTAGGAATAATTACTACACGTGTAGGCGACTGTCAAGAGTCTTTTGCGCAAGGCCGGAGACACGGCGCTCAGGCGAGGCACGGATCATTGCTGAAGGGTGAGAAGCCCGTGGCGTGTGTTTTCAGCCGGCCTGCAAGCGGATGCGCGCTTGCTTTCCCTGCGGCAGCGTCACGCTGAACGGAAACGCTTCGAATCCCGGAACGAGATTGAAGGTTTTCTCCTTGAAACTTGCATCGAAGCCTGCGGCTGCGTCGGTGGTTACGATCAATACGCCTTTGGCCTTGATGACGCGAACCGTGTGCGCATCGACCTGCTCGACGCGCTCGCCTTCGCGCGCGATCACGGGAACGATCAGCCGCAGCGACGCGGATCTGGAGAGCTCGTCGCTCGCGCTGGCCGCGATTTCAACGCCCGATTCGCTGAGCCGGTAAACCATGTGATAAAGAATTTCGCCGGCAGGAACGGGCTTGCGCGACGCGGTCAGCATGCGGCCCTGCGCATCGAAGACAACTTCGCCGTTCGCCTGATCCGCCGTGAGCGCGGCCTTGAAATCGTTGAGATTGGTGTATGTTTCACCATCGACGTACTCAAGGCGCGGCGTCAGCGCCATATGCGGACCTTCGCGGAATTGCTGCTGGTTGGCAATCTCCACCATCAGGTATTCCGTCATGCTGGCAGTGAGGATGGGACCGAGTTGCATGTGGTAAAGCAGCGACAACGCTCCGCCCGAAACGTGCCCTCCGCCGAGATTGCCCGCGCCTGGTTGCACGTGTTCCGAATACTCCCAGTCGTACTCAGTTACTGTGGCGCGCCACGGACCGACAGCAGCCAGCCGAGTGCCGACCGTGGAAAAACTCTTGACCGTGTAGACTTCATCGCGCGGCAACTTCGGCCGCTCGGCTGCCTCCGCTGCAAACGTCCCGCGGTCCAACACCGTGGCCATCGCCTTGGCGTGCGTGAACGTGTGATGGATGCACGGCAGATCGCCGTGCGCAAAGAAATCGGGCCCGCCATAGAGCAGCCCCTCGTGAGTGCAGGCGGCCATCAACTCCAGGTTGCGACGCGCGACTTCGCGGAACCGCGGATCGAACTTCGACATGAGGACAAAGCCGGGATGGCAGCCGTCGCTGGTGCGGCTGCCCCACCAGCTCCACTTGTAGTTGCGCGAGCCGAAGCTGTTGTCCCATGCGCCGTCGGGCAGCATGAATTCCACGTGGGTTTTCATCGCGGCCACAACTTGCTGCTGTACGGGTTTGTCGTCGGCCAGCAGACTGTAGAGCGCGAGCGAGGGCAGCGACTCCTCGACGTTGTAGCCCATATCCACAGGCCGACAGCCCTTGGGCGACAGGCCCTTGAGGGGATGGCCTTCGCCGGCAAGAAATCCATCGGCCGTAAACTGGCCAATGACTTCATGCGCCAGGGCGCGCGCGCGATCGAAGTAGTGCGAATCGCCCAACACCTGCCCGCAAAGCTGAAAGGCCAGCGTCGCCGTGACGGGATAATTTACATTTCCGGTTTCGATACTGATGAAGCCGTCGAGAAATTTTGCCGCGCCGGCCAGGCGATCTTTCCATTGCGCGCGCGTGGCGGCATCGAGCACTTCGCCGTGATGTTCAAGCGCCTCAGCCAGCGCGATAGTGTGAAACACGGTGATGCCCTGCCAGTTGCTCAGGGTCACGTCGTTGATCCAACTGCCGTCCGCGCGGCTCACCTGGACCTGCGACCACTCATGCACCAGCATCGCCGCGCGAAGGTATTTCGCCTCGCCGGTGGTGTGCGCCATGCGCAGCAGCGGATACACCGCGTCGCCGCAACGGCCGTGGATGGATACGCAGGAGGGACACAGCAGTCCGCCGTAAAATGCCGGATCGCGCATCTGCATCACCTGTCGCGCCAGCAGTCCGTCGCACCATGTTTTCAGGGTTTCGGCGTAGAGCCGTTGTTCCGGTGTTGAGTCGCCCGCGCCTTGCGCGTCCGCGGCAATGGAAGCAAGTCCCGGAAAGGCGACACCGGCCGCAAGTGTGGCCGCACTTGCGGCGGATCGCCGCAACAGTTCTCTCCGCGATATCCAGTTGGGAAAAACTTGAGTCTTCATCACGGAGAATACTATCGCGGCTCTGTCATTTCTGTATACGGATTCAGACGGTGGGAAGTTGCCGGCAACTTCGCCAGCGTGCGCCTGATTCTCTCTGAGTTACCAGCTATACACGGCCAGAATCGAAGGCGCTCCGGTCTTGCCTTCAATCACGCTCACCTTCAAAACGGCTTCGAGGTTGCGGCTGGCAAATCCGCTTCCGACGCGCTCTTTGAGCAGCTCCATGTAATGGGGACTGGCGACGAATTGCGCGGCGGCTTCAGTGCCGTTGCGGCCCTCGCCGGCAAGCGCTACGACCCAGCCGTCAATGGTAGAGTCGCGGAACCGGGCCACCAGCGCGTAATCGTCGGCGCTGGAGTAGGGCTGCGAAGTATCACGTGTCCAGTGCGTTTGCGGCTGCGTCTGGTCCGCAATGCTTTCGCTTCCGGTCGACGTATAGGGTAGGAAATGGAAACGCAAAGGCTGCAACAGCCGAATCGTCCAGTCGTTGTTGTAGCCGCCCAGCAGGATCACCGAGTGTTCGCGCAGATCGGGCAATGAGGTGGTGGCCGAAGGCAACAATTCCGTCGATACTCCGGAATGCTCCAGAGTGCTGCTGATTTCAGAAATTGCCGAGGCGGCCTGGATGGAGACGAACGGGTACTCAATGGATTTGTCCGCCGTGATCACGCCCGAGTAGTTATTGGGAGCGAACGCCGAACTTCCCGTACAGAGAATTACGGAGTGTTGATCGTGAATGACGGGAGCCCAAAAAGCCTCGACCGCCGTTTGCGGAGGCGCTCCGCGAAATTTCCAAAGGAAGCCCGCCGTCACAGCAACCAAAAGGACCACTACCGCAGCAATCCACCAAATCAGTTTCCTGGACCCGGCGGCGTGCTCGGCTGCCGCGTGCTCACCGGCGCTCGCGTGGGCGGTCTCTTCCGCAGTTGCTGACGGGGCACCCAAGCCCGCTTCGTCGGCCTCTGCCCCCGGATGCGGAAAATGTTCTGCCTCGTGCTCGTGAAGATAGGCCGCGCGAAGCTCGGCGTCGTCGGGGATCTCTCCATGGCCATCGTGCCCATGCAGAAACTCCGCAACGTAGGAGCCGGCTGGCAGGGATATCCGGATCCCGGAAATGCTGGCGTGTTCGGAATAGTAGAGCAGGAGCCGTTTGCGCACCTCGCCTGCGGTGTAGCGCACGACGGTATCCGTATTGGTGTCGTACATGGGCGGTCGGTCAAAGACCTCCACGCCCAGGGTCCGCTCTTTGAGGGAATCGAGCTTACCCGCGAGGGTGTTTTCCACAATGTATTGCAACAGCGTGGGATAGCGCTTGCTGTTGCAAAAATGCGGACTGGCCAGGACCGCTTCTAACTCACGCAGGATCGCATCATGGTCTTGCTTGGTCTGCGGGTGCCATGCTTCCCGTGTTGCATGGGCTCGATTCATAATTTTCACGAATCATACGCGACTTTTCTACGCCACGCAAGACGTTTGACACAACCAAATCGCGTTCCGTAACAAATACATTCCATTCGGCTTCGTAGATTCATTCGGGGCCAAACGGTGAGTCACTTGCCAAGTCTACCTGCATTTCTGTTACAAGGTTGGCCGGAGGAAAATGCGCGGTTTCTGCGTACGTGTGAAAACGCGGAGTTTCGTGTGTTTGTGTTGTGCAACCTCGTCAAGCACTTGAGAGGTCGGGCTGGGAGCGCTGCGGCTTCTGGTTCCCCGGAAGCATGAAGCATTGCTCGCAGTCGTCGCGTCCCGGCTGGAATGCAGTCCGGTTCAACGAGTTAGGCCCATTCGGCCTGCCAGCCGAAATGAGCCAGTTTTTAGGGAGTAGGATGAAAACGAGACCGTTAGCGTTAACATATCGCATTCGATTCACGTTTTATGCGGGAGAGGCAGGCCTTTCAGTGGCGAGGACAGCCCTGCCTATTGGCGCGGAAGATAAACCTGCACTGGGTGAGCACTTAGCGCTACCCTCAATTGCACTGAAGATTGATTATGGAGACCGGCATAGAGAGACCGGTCAATCACAAACCTGAAAGAACAACAATCAACGATTCACAAAACAGGCTCAACACTTAGAGGAGGAAATCTAATGAACAAGTTCGCGGCTTGCGTTACTCGCATGCTGAGCACAAGGGTTCCGATGATCGTTGCAATGGCCGTCCTGTTGACATGGGCGCTTTGTAGCTCCGTCGCCCTTGCGCAGAGCGGCGCCGGATCCATTCAGGGCACAGTCACCGACTCCACCGGAGCCGTGATCCCCGGCGCTTCCGTCCACGTTGCTAACCAAGCCACGGGCGTGGCGATCGACACCAAAGCCAACGCTGTCGGCTTTTACCAGGTCCCGGGGTTGATTACGGGGACATACGTGGTATCGGTCTCCGCACCGAATATGAAAACCACCAGGGAGAGCATCGAGTTGCTGGTGGCCCAGAGCGCGGAGGTCAACGTCACTATGACGACGGGCGCAGTGTCCCAGCAAGTGACCGTTTCCGCGAACACTGTGCAACTGGAGACCACCGACAACGGCACCATCACTTCCACGCTCGAAAACCAGCGAATCAACGAGCTCCCGATGAACGGGCGCAACATTGTAAGCCTGGTGAATGAAACCACGCCAGGTCTCGAAAGCTGCCCGGAGTCCAGTTCGTGCGGCAACGGTCAGGAGGGCCCATCGACGGAGTATGAGAGCGACGGCGCGACCCTGACCAACCGCGAATTTGGCGGCGTGCACCAGGGCCAGAACCAGATGATCGATCCCGATGCGGTCCAGGAAGTCCGGGTGATGGATGCCACGGCCGGCGCGCAATATGCATCCCCGACGACAGTTGTTCTCAGCACCAAGTCCGGGACCAACCAACTGCACGGCTCGCTCTTTGAAACGGCGCGTAACAACGCCATCGGAATCGCCCGCGGGCGCAACAATCCCTCCAATTATGTCGCGCCGCAATTAATTCGCAACGAGTTTGGCGCTTCGGTGGGTGGCCCCATCACCATTCCGCACCTCTACTCCGGGAAGAACAGAACCTTCTTCTTCTTCGCCTACGAGCGGTATTCGCTGGCGCAAGCTCCCAACCAGAACGAGGAAGTAGCGACCCCGGCGATGGTGAATGGCGACTTCAGCGGGCTGACCAACAGCTCGGGAGTCCTGCAGACGCTCTACGATCCGACGACCACAGGCACCTATGGCCAGGGCACGAACGCCTGCTCCGGTTCTACCAATGCTTTTTGCCGAGAGAGCTACACCGCGGAGTACACCGAAGGCCCCGGCTCCGGGCCCACCAACTGCAACGGCGACACCAATTGCATGCCGATCAGCCAGCAAGCCGCCGAATTCAAGACGCTGATGGCCATGCAGCCAAATTCCACGGGCCCCAACGGCGTTTTGTACTCCAACATCAGCCCGGACGCGGCAAACAACTTTACCGGGCCGGTGAAGGAACTGAACGTGGAGCCGCAGATTACCTGGCGCCTGGACCAGGTGTTTAACGAGAACAACCGCGCGTACCTGCGCTATACGCAGAACCTGACTACCTCAATCAGCCCGCGCAACGACCCGAACAACGCTGCGTTTACGCTGGCAGCGACAGCGCCGGGCGGGGCGAAAATTCCGGCCCTGGCCAGCGGCGTCTCCGTCACGCCTTCCAACGTGTATGCCGCCGCACTCGGCTTCACGCACGTGTTTTCGCCGACGTTCTATTCTGAAACGGTCTTGAGTCAAAGCTGGTACGGCGAACACAACTTCGCCGGAGGAACACCGAACGCGGATTTCGAGTCGGAGTTGGGGCTGCCCAATAACTTTGGCGAGCCGGGTTTCCCTGAAATTCAAGGCACCTTCTCCGAATTTGGCGGCACGCAATTTCAGTACAGCGTGACAACAACAACTTACAACGTGGACGAAAACCTGACCAAGACCCTGGGTAAGCACCAGTTGGCGTTCGGAGCCCGCTACCGGTTCGAGCACATCGGCTCGATCCCCGACGAGATCAAGGACAACTTCCAGTCCGGCGATTACGCGACGGCAATCCTCAATCCCTCCACCTACAGCTCTTCGGCTGCCACCGCGACACGAACTCGGGAAATGCCAACGCCGACTGGTTCCTGGGCGCAGCCTACACCTACAGCAACAACATCGAGCCCCCTTATCAGCACCTGCACGATATGGAGTTCGACGCCTATATCCAGGACAACTACCGTTGGCGCAGCAACCTGACGTTCAACCTCGGTCTGCGCTGGGAGGCTCATCCGGCCATGTGCGAAGGACAGGGCGCGATGATGGGCTTCGATATCAAGAACGATGCCATCGTCACCTCGGCTCCGCCCTCGCAACTGGAAGCGGAGAAACCTGACCACCGCGGCCATTATCACCAACGACATGAATAACGGCGTGAAGTTCGAAACCCCGGCGCAGGCGAACCTGCCGCCCATGCTGGTGAATAGTTACGACGCGACCTTCAGCCCGCGCGTTGGCGCTGCCTGGCAGCCCTTCGGCAAATGGGGTACTGTGTTGCGCGGCGCGGTGGGCCGGTACATCTATCCTGTCCCGGTTCGCGAGGAAGCCCGCTTGATCAACCGCAACAATCCGTTTACGGCTGGCTACTCGGAGAGCTATACCAGCTCCACGTACACGCCGCATACCAATTACATGATGCTTTCCGGGCCGAACTACTCTCCAAGCTTCAACAACACCACAACGACTCCGACCTCCACGTTTGGACCCGGCAAGCTCTGCCAGCTCACCCTATGTTTCCGGTTCGCCAGGCTGGCCGATCATAGGCTTGAACAGCACGAACTTAATCAACAGCACCACCACCACCGCACTTACGCCCGGCACCAGCATCGTCAACATCAATCCCGACAACCCGCCTTCCTACGTTGACGAGGGAGATTTCACCATCGAGCAACCGATCAAGGGCGGCTCTGTGTTGCGTGTCAGCTATCTCTACACGCACGGCACCAATCTGAACAACTCCTTCTACTACAACGACCATCCGTCGACGTACAGTTGGGAGATCCAGCAGGGTGCGCCGACACCTGCCAATCCGGGGAGCGCGGTTTCGCCTTATAACTCAAGCACCGGTGAAGGCCCGTATGACAACTTGACGTACGGCTCCGGAAGCTACCAGATCCAGAAGTCCGGCTGGTCAAACTACAACGCGATACAGGGCGTCTTCCAGAAGCTCTACCACAACGGCTCCGCATGGCAGGTGATGTACGTATGGGAAAAGAACCTGCGCACGGGCGGCGACTACGGCGGTGAGAGTGGCGACGCCATCAATCCGTACGTCAACTACGTCAACACCTACTTTGGCACCGGCGGCGGTGTCGGCAACGGCCAAAACTACGGCCTCGCCGGCGCGAACACGGTAACCGTGGGGCCCGCCGATGCCGAGTCGGTGCTGCCGGCCCCGCCTAATCTTCCGCCGCCACCGCCCACCGGCACACCGGTCTGGGCTTACTACAAGG
>CAVSQE010000020.1:0-403952 GCA_963729915.1 uncultured Acidobacteriota bacterium
CGCGCAGCTTCTGCTTGTGCCCGCCGCCTTGATGGCGGATGGTCAGGTCGCCCGAGTTGCGGCGTCCGCCCGTGCGCTTGCGCGTCGTCAGAAGCGGCTTGTGCGGCGTCAACGTCGTCAGATCGTCAGTCGTCAGCGAGGTCTGAAACCGCAGCGTCGGTGTGATCGGTCTGTATGTTTTGATTGGCATCGTCTTTTTCCTTAACGAGCTATCAGCTATCAACCAACAGCCTTCAGCTCGTCCTGCTCAAACTCAACTTTCGCGTCCGTCCTCAGCACTCGCCTTCGCACGAAAAAACTGAAGACTGAAAGCTGAGAGCTAAAAGCTGTCTTACAAGTTGCTCACGTACTCCGGCAGCTTCTCGCCGGCCTTCAGCTTCACGTACGCCTTCTTCCAGTCCGGCTTGTAGCCGGCAAACTTGCCGCGGCGCCGTTCCTTACCCAACACGTTGGCAGTGCGAACCGTGGCTACCTTCACCTTGAAGAGCGCTTCCACGGCCTGTTTCACTTCAGTCTTGGAGGCATCGGGCGCAACTTCGAACACCAGCGTGCCTTCCGTTTCTTTTACGCCCAGCCCTTTTTCGGTGATCAACGGGCGGCGAATGACGGTATACAGTGTCGGCATTACGCAACCTCCTTGGCGGCATCCGCATGGGCGGCCTTGCGTTTCGAAGCGGACTTTTGAAGAACCTCAGCCAATGCCTCGATGGCCGCCTTCGAGAAGATCGCCCGCTCGTAGCGCAGCAAGTCGTAGGGATGCACTTCGTTGTTCAGCACCAACTCCACGCCCTTCAGGTTGCGCGCGCCCAGCACCAGCGACTGCGTCAGCGTCTTGCCGTTTTCCACCAGCAACGCCGTGCGCGTGACGTCGAGCTTGTTGAGCGCCTCACGGTAGAGCTTGGTCTTGCCTTCCTTGATCTCCAGCGAGTCCACCACGGTGAGCTTGCCGTCGGCCAGCTTCGAGGCCAGTGCCGCGCGTAGTGCGCCCAGCAGCTTCTTGCGCGGGAAGGGGTAATCGTAGCTGCGCGGCGTCGGTCCGTGGACCGTGTAGCCATGACGCCACAAAGGCGAGCGCACCGAACCGATACGCGCCCGGCCCGTGCCCTTCTGCTTCCACAACTTCTTGCCGGAACCGGCAACTTCGGTACGGCTCTTGGTCTTGTGCGTGCCCTGGCGCAACGAGGCGCGATAGTGCTTTACCGCCTCCCACAACAGAGCCTCGTTCACCTGCTCCGGCGCAAACACCGCGTCGGCCAGCTCCACCGAGCCCACCTTCTTGCCGCTTAAATTCACTACATCCACTTTTGCCATCTTTTTCTTCTTTCGCCGGATTGCCTTGCTTTCCGGCTCAAATCTCACGCGCCGCAAGGCGCGTCTTGCTGGACGGCCAGTCCTATTTCTTCTTCTGTGCCTTCTTCGAGGCCTTCAAGGGATCCACGGTGCCCGATCCGGCAAAGCCACGGCGCTCGCGCGGCGGAGCCTTGGCCTTCGAGATCAGCACATAACCCTCACGGTGACCCGGCACCGCGCCCTCCACCATCAACAAATTCTCTTCGATATCGATGCCGCGGATGCGCAGGTTGCGCACCGTCACCTGATCGGTTCCCATGTGGCCCGGCATGCGCTGCCCCGGAAAGACGCGCGACGGAAAGCTGGACGCGCCGATCGAACCCTGCACCTGGAACATGTGCCCGTGCGACTTGGGCCCGCCGCCGAAACCGTGCCTGCGCACCACGCCCGCAAAGCCGCGACCCTTCGAGGTGCCAATCACGTCCACAAACTTGGCATCCGCGAAAATGTCCACCAGCACGCGGTCGCCCGCCTTGCTCTCCGCAACGCCTTCCGCTGCGGCCTCGATGTCCACTTCCTTGATCAACTTCACCGGCGGGGCCTCAGTCTTCTTCAGATGCCCCGATTGCGGCTTGGTCATCCGCGAAGCCTTCACAAACTCCACCAGCCCGATTTGTGCGGCGTCGTAGCCATCCTTCGCCGCCGTCTTCAACTGCGTGATCACGCAGGGGCCTGCCTGCAACACCGTAATCGGGTGCACGTCGCCCTTTTCATCGAAGACCTGCGTCATGCCGATCTTTTTTCCCAAAATCCCTGTGACTGCCATCTTTCCCTCGCCTCATCATGCGGTATGAACTGGCCCGCACTGCCGGAATGTTTCAGGGTTCAGGTTTCAGGTGTCAGGTCTCAGTTTGTTCTTGCCGCATCCAACCGCTTTGGCTCAACGCCTGTTTTTCTGACCCCTGACCCCTGAAACCTGACACCTATTTTTCAAACGCCTTGATCTCGACATCCACACCGGCGGGTAGATCGAGCTTCATCAGCGCATCAACGGTTTGTTGAGTGGGCTCCAGAATGTCGATCAGCCGCTTGTGCGTGCGAATCTCAAACTCCTCGCGCGACTTCTTGTCAACGTGCGGAGAGCGTAAAACGCAGTACTTGTTTTTGATCGTCGGCAAAGGAATCGGTCCCGCCACCGTTGCCCCGGTGCGCTTGGCCGTGTCCACAATTTCGCCGGTCGAGGTGTCCAGTACGCGATAGTCGTACGCCTTCAACCGGATGCGAATTCTCTGTCCAACCATTTGCTTCCTCTTCGTGATTCGTAGTTCGTGTTTCGTGGTTCGTATCGGATCGCCGCGGTTCAGCCGCTCTCACGACTCACGATTCACGAACCACGGCCTACTTAATAATCTCCGAGATGGCTCCTGCGCCCACCGTGCGTCCGCCTTCGCGGATGGCAAAGCGCAAGCCCTTCTCCATGGCCACCGGCGTGATCAGCTCAATCGTCAGCTCCACGTTGTCGCCCGGCATCACCATCTCCACGCCCGCCGGCAACTCCGCCACCCCCGTCACGTCTGTCGTGCGGAAGTAGAACTGCGGCCGGTAGCCCTTGAAGAACGGCGTATGACGGCCACCCTCTTCCTTGCTCAGCACGTATACCGAGCTCTTGAAGGTGGTGTGCGGCGTAATCGAGCCCGGCTTGGCCAGCACCATGCCGCGCTCCACGTCTTCCTTCGGCGTGCCGCGCAGCAGGATTCCGGCGTTGTCTCCAGCCATGCCCTCGTCCAGTTGCTTCTTGAACATCTCGACGCCCGTGCAGACGGTCGTGCGCGTCTCGCGGAATCCTACGATCTCCACGTTCTCGCCCACCTTCACCTTGCCGCGCTCGATGCGGCCCGTTACCACGGTGCCGCGGCCCGAGATCGAGAAGATGTCTTCAATCGGCATCAGGAACGGCTGATCCACGGCGCGGTCGGGACGCGGCACGTACTTGTCCACCGCATCCATCAGCTCGTCGATCTTCGCTTCCCACTGTGGCTCGCCGTTCAGCGCGCCCAGCGCCGAGCCGCGAATTACCGGCACGTCGTCGCCCGGGAACTGATACTTCGACAAGAGTTCGCGAACTTCCATCTCCACCAGGTCGATCAGCTCGCCGTCTTCCACCGCGTCGCACTTGTTCAGGAACACCACGATGCAGGGCACGCCTACCTGGCGAGCCAGCAGCACGTGCTCCTTGGTCTGCGGCATCGGACCGTCGGTCGCCGCCACCACCAGGATCGCGCCGTCCATCTGCGCTGCGCCCGTGATCATGTTCTTGATGTAGTCGGCGTGGCCCGGGCAGTCCACGTGCGCGTAGTGACGGTTGGCCGTCTCGTACTCCACGTGCGCTGTCGCGATCGTGATGCCGCGCTCCCGCTCTTCCGGCGCGTTGTCAATCGAGTCGAACGAACGGAACTGGTTCTTCGGGTTGTGCTTCTGCAATACCTTCGTAATCGCCGCCGTCAGGGTCGTCTTGCCGTGATCAATATGACCAATCGTTCCCACGTTGACGTGCGGCTTGCTGCGATCAAACTTTTCCTTCGCCATAAAAGTCCTAAATCCCTTTCATCGCTTTACTGCTTGTTGAACCTTGGGGCGCCGGCGGTCCGGCTCCAGCCCCAAAAAACTGCTACTTACCTTGCGCACGGCCGATAATCTCATCGGCGATCATGCGTGGCGCCTCTTCGTAGCGCGCAAACTGCATCGAATACGACGCCCGGCCCTGCGTGGACGAACGAATCTCGTTCACGTAGCCGAACATTTCCTTCAGCGGCACCATCGCCTTGATCACCTGCGAACCCGCCGCATGCTCCATGCCCTCAATGCGCCCGCGGCGCGAATTGATATCGCCGATGATGACGCCCATGTACTCCTCGGGCACCGTCACTTCGACCGCCATCACCGGCTCCAGCAGCACCGGCTTGGCTTTATGTGCCGCCTCTTTGAACGCGATGGAGCCGGCAATCTTAAAGGCGTTTTCATTGGAGTCCACTTCGTGATAGCTGCCGTCAATTAACGCCACCTTCACATCGACCATCGGGAAGCCAGCCAGAATGCCGCCCTCCATCGCGCCCCGCACGCCCTGGTCGATGGGCTTGATGTACTCCTTGGGCACCACGCCGCCCTTGATTTCGTTGATGAATTCGTAGCCTTTGCCTGGCTCGTTGGGCTCGACGCGCAGCCAGCAGTGGCCGTAGTTGCCCGATCCGCCGGTTTGCCGGATGTACTTGCCCTCGGCCTCGGCCGCCTTGCGAATGGTCTCGCGGAAGGCTACCTTGGGCTCGCCCACATTGGCTTCCACCTTGTGCTCGCGCTTCATGCGGTCCACAAGAATCTCAAGGTGCAGCTCGCCCATGCCGCTGATAATGGTCTGCCCCGAATCCTCGTCGGTATGCACCTTGAAGGTCGGGTCTTCCTCAGCCAGCCGCGAGAGGGCAACGCCCATCTTTTCCTGGTCGGCCTTGGTCTTAGGCTCCACAGCCACGTGAATCACCGGCTCCGGGAAGGTGATGGCGCCCAGCGCAATGGGATGATGCGGATCGCAGAGCGTGTCACCGGTCTTGATATCTTTCAGGCCCACGCAAGCGCAGATGTCGCCGGCCAGGATCTCCGTAATGTCCTCGCGCTTGTTGGCGTGCATCTTTACCAGGCGCCCCACGCGCTCGGTCCTACCGGTGCGCGGGTTCATGACGGTGTCGCCGGTCTTGAGCGTGCCCGAGTAAACACGGATAAACGAAAGCTTGCCGTATTGATCGTTGATCAGCTTGAACGCCAGTGCCGAAAACGGCTCGCTGTCTTCGCACTTGCGGTGTTCAATCTTGGAATGATCGTGGGGATCGATGCCTTCAACGGGGGGCTTGTCGAGCGGGCTGGGCAGGTAGTCGACGACGGCGTCGAGCAGAGTTTGTATGCCTTTGTTCTTGAATGCCGATCCGCAAATGACCGGGAAAACCTTCAGATCGATGGTGGCCTGGCGAATGCCCGCCTTCAGCTCTTCCACCGTCGGCGTCTCGCCCTCGAGGAACTTCTCGAGCAGAACATCGTCGGTCTCGGCGATGGTCTCGATCAACTGTGTGCGAAACGCATTCGCTTTCTTCACCAGGTTGGCGGGAATCTCTTCGATAGAAAACTCGGCGCCCAGCGTTTCGTCGTGCCAGAGGATCGCCTTCATCTCGATCAGATCCACAACGCCCTTGAAGTTCGCCTCGGCGCCCACGGGAATCTGCAACGCCACGGGCCGCGCTCCGAGCCGCTTGCGGATGGTTTCAAGAACGTGTTCAAAATCCGCGCCGTTCTTGTCCATTTTGTTGACAAAGCAGATCCGGGGAACCTTGTACTTGTCGCCCTGCCGCCAAACCGTCTCGGTCTGCGGCTGCACGCCTGAAACGGAATCAAACAGCGCCACCGCGCTATCCAGCACGCGCAGGCTGCGCTCCACCTCGGCGGTAAAGTCCACGTGGCCGGGGGTATCAATAATATTGATGAGAACGTCGCGCCAGGTGCAGGTGGTAGCGGCTGAAGTGATCGTGATGCCGCGCTCCTGCTCCTGCTCCATGTAGTCCATGGTCGCCGTGCCCTCATGCACCTCTCCCAGCCGGTGCGTGATGCCGGTATAGAACAGGATGCGCTCTGTCGCTGTCGTCTTTCCGGCGTCGATGTGCGCCATGATGCCGATGTTGCGGCAGCGATTTAGAGGTACGGTGCGAGGCACGATTTCAATTCCTTGCGGGACCTCTTTCCCCGCGGTTAAGTCGTTCGTCAAACTTCGGCAGCCAACTTGCCCGGCTTGCCGCACCGGCCACTTCTAACTTGCCGGCTCAATCTACAAAATCTGCTCAGGATTTCTCGGTCCCTTGTTCCCTCGGGCCCTTGGTCCCTGTTCTTACCACCGATAGTGCGCAAAGGCCTTGTTGGCCTCGGCCATGCGGTGCACGTCTTCCTTCTTCTTCATGGCCGCGCCGCGTCCATTGGCCGCGTCAAGAAGTTCATTCGAGAGCTTGTCGGTCATGCCCTTCTCGCCGCGGCTGCGCCCGTAGGTGATCAGCCAGCGAATGGCCAGCGAGGTGCGGCGATCGGGACCCACCTCGATGGGCACCTGATAGTTGGCGCCGCCCACGCGCCGCGTCTTCACTTCCAGCAGCGGCTTGCAATTCTCGACGGCTTTCTTAAACAGCTTGAGCGCGTCGTCGCCGCCGCCCTTCTCCTCCAGGTTCTTCATCGCCTGGTAGAAGATGCTTTGCGCGGTCAACTTTTTGCCGCCCCACATCATCGAGTTCACAAACTTGGTTACCAGCGTCGATCCGTAGACCGGATCCGCCGCCACTTCCCGCTTCGCAATGTGCCCTTTTCTTGGCATAAATCCTCAAATTCAGCTACTAGCTTCCAGCTTCAGCTCGACCCACCCGCGCTCTCGTCCAAAACCCGAAAGAGCGGAGCTTACTTCTTCGCGCCGCCCTTGGCGCGCTTGGTGCCGTACTTCGATCGGCCCTGATTGCGCCCGGCCACGCCCACTGAATCCAGCGTTCCGCGGATCACGTGATAGCGCACGCCCGGCAGATCCTTCACGCGGCCCCCGCGGATGAGCACAATCGAGTGCTCCTGCAGGTTGTGCCCGATGCCGGGAATGTAGGTGGTTACCTCGATCCCGTTGGTCAGCCGCACGCGAGCTACCTTGCGCAGGGCCGAGTTCGGTTTCTTCGGCGTTTGCGTATACACGCGCGTGCACACCCCGCGCCGCTGCGGCGAGGCCTGCAATGCGGGCGACGCCGTCTTGTACCGCGGGGCCGTGCGCCCCTTGCGAACCAGTTGATTAAAAGTCGGCAAAACGCAACTCCTTGCTTCAAAAAACCCTTAACTTCTCAACCCACAGCCACGCGCGAACGCCTTCGGGCCGCTCTGGTCCTAGTTGGCATTTCAGCCAAACAAGCGCACAGAAGCCCTATGGTTACCGCTTCGCGTCTGTCTTCATCCCAATCTCAGACGAGAACCGGGACGGTTTGCCGGTCGCTTTCCGCGATTTCACGGAAAGGCCAGCGCCGTATCCCGATTCCGGCCCGCATAGCCCCTCATGGGCGAGGAACGCGCGTGCCGCCGATGCGAGTGTTTCCTGCCCTCCGCAAGAAGAGAGCGATTCCGGAAACCTGTCTGGCCGGTTGACTTCACCTGGCCTGGGAAACCTGCCCAACCGATTCTGCCTGATCGGGGGTTTTCCTACGCAACCGTCGTAGAAACACACAACTAGCTGCGTTCTTGCGAACCTTTCCAAGATAACAAGAAAGATGGGCCGAGTCAATGAGAAAGGCTAATTGGTGGGCGCTGGCGCGGGCCCGCGATGCCCGTTCCCGGCCTCTTCCTTCACAATCTCGCCGTCGCGCATATACAGAATCCGTCCCGCAATCGCCGCCGCCTCGGGATTGTGCGTAATCATCAGGGTCGTCTGGCCCAGCTCGCGGTTCGAGCGCACCAGCATCTCGAGCACCGCGTCGGAGGTCTTGGTGTCCAGATTGCCGGTGGGCTCGTCGGCCAGCAAGATGGCCGGCCGCGTGATGAGCGCCCGCGCAATGGCCACGCGCTGCTGCTCGCCGCCGCTCAGCTCCGAGGGCCGGTGATGAAGCCGCCCCTTGATCGCCAGCATGTCGCTAAGATGTTCTAAATATTGACGATCCATTGGCACCCCATCTGGACCCGAGGCGCGCCCGCTGATGGTGTACGCAATCTCAATATTGCCTAGCCCTGAAAGCGTGGGCAACAGGTTGAAGCGCTGAAAAACGAAGCCGATGCGATGTTTGCGCAGCCGCGTGCGCTCGGCGTCGTTCAAACTGGCAAAATCCACGCCGTCAATCACCACGCGCCCCTCATTGGCCCGCGTGAGCCCGCCTAAAAGATAGAAAAGAGTGGATTTACCGGATCCAGACGGCCCGACAATGGCGACAAATTCGCCTCGCTCGACGGCCAGAGAAACCCCGCGCACCGCAGCCACCTGGATGCGCCCCGCGGCGTACACCTTGGTCAGATTATCAGCAACAATAATATGTTCGGTCGGCACGTCTGCCATTGTAAATGCGCGGCTTGGTCCTGCCGGTCCCGCGCCCCGGCGACCGCAGGCGCGATCAATGGCCGCAGGTTCTACAATAATTCTGCATATATCTCCGACGCAGGATTCCCCGCATGACCGCTGAACTGAAATCCTCCCTCGTCAATTCGCTCGAAGCCGCCGCTACCAAGGCCGGCCTCACGCTCGTCTCCGTCACGCAAGGCGCCGACTTTCACGGCCATCCTACCGCCGTCTTCGAGCTTGGCCTTCCCGGCACGGAGGCCGCCGGCCGCTCTCTGAAGCTCGAATTGAGCGAGGCCTTCGAATTCGACAAGCCGAATTTGCTGCCCGAGATGACCGCGCATCTTGCCGGCGAAGCCAAGCGCCTGCGCAATCCGCGCCCTGAGTGCTACGTCACCCTGGGCGGATTGCCCCTGGCGTTCGGAAAATTTGAGTGGCCCTTCCACCAATCGGTTTCCGGCGCCGACACCCACATCGTTCACGGCGAACTGCAACTGGCCGACGGCGGAACGCACGGCCTGCATGCCAAAATCTCCGTCTCCGTCACGCTCACCTTTGCTGAGATCGTGCCCGCCATGGAGCAGCCCTACGCCGAGACCTTCATCTACAACGCCGTCCGCAAGACCGTTGACATGGGCCAACTGGAATTCGTGAAGTCCGGCAACCGCCAGCCCGTTCCCGTCACCACGCGCTACTACAGCCGCTGGCAAAAGAAGTTCATCTTTACTGAGACCGAAGACGAGGAGCGCCTGCGCTACCTGTTGAGCAAGGTCTATTGGCTCTCCGGAGTTCTCGGGGATTCGAAACCGATCTGGATCGCCGACCCCAGAGACGCGCAATACCTGAACACCACCGAGGCCGATTTACTGCGCATGGCCAATCACGAAGCCGGCGAAGGGCTGATGGTGGTCGACGGTGAGTTTGCCGCGGCCACGCCCGCGCTCATGGCCCGCGCCGCTGAATATCAGGCCATGCTCGAAGCCTCTCTTGACTTCACCAAGCCCAAGTTCAACGAGTCCATGCGCTCCGGGCACGCGAATATGTAAGCTAGGCGGGCGGAGCCATCCCCGCTCCAGGAGCGGCCTGCCCTTTACAATTTCCGGCCCCGGGATCAGACTGGTTCTAATTTCCAACCAATCCGGGGGTGCGTATGCAAACCCTTTATTCGCGCTGGATCGCGTCCTGCCTGTTCCTTTTCTGCGGCCTCGCGCAATCACCCGCGCAGGTTGTGAGCTGCCATCTTGAATACTCACGAGAGCAGCCACAATTGACACGAATCACGCTGGTGAACGACTCGGAAAAGACGGTCGAGGCCTTTCGTCTGATACAACGCTGCTACCACGGCGGCGGCGCCCGCAGCGGAGACATCCTCGATTTTTCGGGTACCGCGATAAGTTCTATGCACGCTGCAGATGGGGCCATCCTGCGCCGAAGTGGCCTTGGACGCGGTGACACGTGGGATGCAGGTTTCCTCAATTCTGAGGGGGCGGGAAACAGTGCCCGTGAGTGCGTTCCGGAACTTACCGCCATCCTCTTTGCAGGCGGTTCCTACGAAGGCAGCGAGGATGTCGTGCGGGCATTGAAGGCGAGGAGGGATGGCATCCGCGACAGCGTCGACTACTGGGTCGAAAGATTCGCTCGCGAAGACCCCGCCAATCCGAGCCTTGAAGCGATCCACACAGAAACACAAGAGCGCGTGAGCCACGACCGCTCTGAGATAAACGCTAATAACTATAATTTTCTCGGCGACAATCCGGAACCTTCACTCCATAGCTACTGGACCGGCAGAGAGCAAGTAGATATGAATATTGAATTGTGGGCTCGGCCAGATTCATCCCGGCACACGGTTGCGGATCAATGGCGGCAACTGGCCAATAACATTGACCGTTGGAAAAAGAAGGTCGCGGAAGATGTGGCAATGAAGGTTTTAGACGCTCAGTTCCCGCCCGTCTCACCTGGCAAACCCGCAGCGGAGGTAGCGCCCAGCTCCCCGTAGGCCTTATTTTCTATCTCACGCTCGCACCGTTACAGTGCGTTTCCGCACCCCGCGCAGAACCGCGCGCCCACCACATTCGCGAACTGACACCGCGGACAATTAGCCGTCGCACCCGGTTGCACCGCGACCATCGGCGGCGGCACATTCACCATCGCGCTCACCGGATGGCCCCACGCCGGAACCGGAATCCCCAGCGCCGCCGCGATGGCCGCCGCCTGCATGGCGTTGTACTCGCGCACCCGCCCCGGCATAAAAAAGCACTCAAAGAAACCAATCAGTCCTGGAATGCCGGACCAGAAGAAGCATGCGTAGAGAATGCCCAGCCCCGTGCGCCGCAGATAAAAATGATGCAGTCCGAAGCTGCCCAGAAACAGCGCCAGCAAAACGCCCACCACCTCGTCGCGGCGCACGACTTCATACTGCTGATAGAAGATGGCTTGCGGATTGGGGTGTGCGTAAGTGCTCATGACGGTTTCTCCTTGCCACGTTCAGGGCCTGCTTGCATTACGCAGCCACGCGCTGCCCAGTTCCCGCAGCCGACTCCGCCCCGGAGGGGCGACCGATAATAGCCCAGGACAAGCCCGCGTAACCAGGGTCCCCGGCGAGCGATTTGTGCTCGCTGGGGTGGAAACAGCGGGCGCTGTCCTGGGACTGCAGCAGACAATTAACCGCGTCCCGTAGGGCCGCCCGAATCTTTGAACGTGATTTTCTAGAGAGCAAGGCCGAACGGTCCAGACCCGCACACCTGAATCATCGCCGCAGCCATTGTCCCACACCCCCTCGCGCCGTAACATCGAAATTGCCATGAACTCAACCTCTGCGTTTGCCCAACCCAACGCCGGCCAACCCAATGCAGAATTGGGCGGCACGTTTTTGATCGGCGGCGACCTGCCCGTGCACCGCCTCGGCTACGGAACCATGCGCCTGGTGGGCGACGGGGCGTGGGGCGAGCCTGCCGATGCGGAAGAATGCCGCCGCGTGCTGCGCCGCGCTGTCGAGCTTGGCGTCACGCTCATCGACACCGCCGACGCCTACGGCCCTGAAATCGCCGAGCGGCTCATTGGAGAAGCGCTAGCACCGTACGCGCCGGGCGTCGTCATCGCAACGAAGGGCGGCATCACGCGCCAGGGCCCCGCAAAAACCGAGTACGTGGGCCGCGCCGGCTATCTCATCCAATGTGTCGAGATGAGTTTGCGCCGCCTCAAGCTCGAGCGTATCGATTTATATCAACTTCACAGAATCGACCCGCGCACCCCGCTTGAAGAATCCTTGGGCGCACTCAAGCGCATGCAGGAGCAGGGAAAAATCCGCCACATCGGCCTGAGCGAAGTCACGCCGGCTGAGATCGAGGACGCGGAAACAATCGTCCCCATCGTCACTGTCCAGAATCGATACAGTCTGGCTGACAGGCGTCATGAGGAAACGCTGAACTATTGCGAGCGCCGCGGCATCGGCTTCCTGCCCTGGTATCCCTACGCGGGCGGAAAAATGCTCAAGCCTGAGCACCCCACCGCGCAGGCCCTAGGCCGCATCGCCGCTCGCCACGGAGCCACGCTGCCGCAGCTTTCCTTAGCGTGGTTGTTACATCGCTCGCCGGTCCTGCTGCCCATTCCCGGCACGTCGAAAGTCGCGCATCTTGAAGAAAACGTAGCCGCCGCGCGGATTCAACTCAGTGCTGAGGACTGGGCGGAGGTGGAGACGGCGTCTCAGGCCCAACCGCAGGCTTAACATCCGTCTCTTGCGCGCCGGTCTTCGCGAAATGCTCTCTCACATTTTCAAATTCCGGCAGCAGCGTGGTGCCGTGGGCGTGCGCGGGATCGGCATCGTTGAGCAAAATCTGCGCATCGTCTCCAATCGCTTCGTCCGGATGAATCAGCGGCGTCGCGGGATGCGCGAGACCCATCAGCACGGAACAATTCGCGATCTGGTGCGTCACGTTGTAGGGATCAGCGACGTTGAGGAATGCAAAGTACCGCGATTGCGGCGTCGCGCTCGGGCGCGAAAGCCAGGGCGCAGGCCGGTCTAGATCGTCAAGGTAGTCCTGCGGCCCGGAGAACATCGCCACCTCGTCAAGCGGAAACATCTTTCCGAGATACGCGGCGTGTCCTGCGCCCTGCGAGTGACCAGCAGCCACAATATGGCTCCAGTCAGGCTGGCCATCGGCAAAGAACTCGCCCCATCCGCCGTCCGGATCATGTTTCACCAGATACGCGAGCAGTTTGTTCAGCCGGTTCAGAATCGAGTTGTCGCGGCTTACGGTAATCTTGTCGCTCACCGCGGCTCCCGTCATGTTCGCCTCGCGATAGCGATCGAAGCAGGTGGCGTCCTGGCTGTGGGCGCAGATCACCGTGATCACGTGGTTCTCATAATCTAGCGCGATGGCATGGTAGCCCCGTTGCGCGAAGGTGCTGTCAAGGTCCAGGCTTCGCTCCGCCTTGTCGTTGGTCCCGGGAAAGAAGAGAAACAGCCGATGGTTTGACGCCACCTGCGGATCGTAAAGCGCCAGGTGAGGGCCCTCGACAGATTCAATCGCAGGATCGGTCTGCGTTGGATCGATGCGCAGCACCTTGAGTTGAGCGTGAAGATCAGCAGTCCCCAGAGCCGCGGCGAATACAATCGAAATCCAAAAATGACGAGTGCGCAAAGAGCCTCCGGCAATCGGGTCCATCTTACTGACATGGCCTATCGCATGGAAAGACTCTTCGATTCTTCTGAGGCAATTGCCGCAGAGCAGTTCCACCTCACCGCCGAAGACTGGGCCGAAGTGGAATCTGCGACGAAGAATGTTTGCTGATCTCTGATTTATCCTTACCCTCGATGCCGAAGACGCTCTCGGTCGCACTCATTACCCGCAACGAAGCGGCCAATCTGCCGCGCACGCTGGCCAGTGTGCGCTGGGCCAATGAGATCGTCATCGTCGATTCCGGCTCGACCGATGTGACCCTCGCAATCGCCCGCGACGCCGGCGCACGCGTCTTCGAGGAGCCGTGGAAGGGCTTCGCCGCACAGAAAAACTCCGCGATCGCGCACACCACCGGTGACTGGATCCTCTCGCTCGACGCCGATGAAGAGGTGAGCCCGGAGCTGGCGCAGGAAATCCAAACCCTCCTCGCCGGCGAACCCACCTCGAGCGCTTACCGTATCCCACGGCTAAACCATTTTCTCGGACGCCCGCTGCGCCACGGCGGCTACTGGCCCGATCCCAAGCTGCGCCTCTTTCGCCGCGGCGCGGCCCAGTTTGCCGACCGACCGGTCCACGAATCGATGGAGATGATTGGGCAAGCCGGCGGCCCCGTGGGCCGGCTCAAAGGCCATCTCATCCACCACTGCTACCCCACGCTCTCTGACTACGTGGAGCACATGAACCGCTATAGCTTGATCGCCGCCGAGGCGCTCGTATCCTCAGGCCGCGCCCGCACTTCCGGGCTCTGGCTTGCGTGGAACGGGCTTCTCAATCCCGCCGCAACCTTCCTCTATAACTATGTTTTCCGGCTCGGTTTTCTCGACGGCCGCGCGGGATTCCTCCAGCACGCCCACCACTCGTTCTATATCAACTGGAAGTATGCGAAGGCCTGGGAAGCGGCGCAGAAAAAGCGCTCCGCCGGCCGCTAAGTCGCACCCGTGGCCCTGGAGTCCCTTAGCGCCCCCGCACATGCATCACGAACGAGATCATTCGCAGCAGCAGGATCAGCACCACGAATACCGCCGCAAAAATCAGCAGCAGATTGCCGCCGCGCCCCTTCGCTGGTTTCGTCTTTGCTTTGCGCTTCATGCTGAAAGTTGAACCTCATCATACCGCGCGCGGCGGCGCCCGGGCCGTTCACAACCGCACTCCTCCCCAGCCGTCCAATCCGTTATTCTTCTTGCGAGGTGCGAACGATGCCCATTGCCATACTGGCCGGCGCAAGAAACAAGAAGATCCTGGCTGCCCTTGAGGGCAACTGGCAGGCCGAGATGGAGGGCTACCACACCTACACTGCTCTCGCTGACCGCGATGAAGACCCCGTCCGCGCTCAGGTTCTGCGCCATCTGGCGCAGGCCGAAATCGAGCACGCCACTCTATGGGAAGGTCGCATCAAGGAGTTGGGCGGACCCCAGCCCGTCTACACCGGTGGTCCCGGTGGCCAGGCCGACTCGCTTGCCAACCGCGCCGGTGGCATGCGCATGGCGCTCCGCCGTCTTGAAATCGAAGAGAGTCGCGACATCGCCCGCTATGGCGAACAACTGAAGGCTCTCGGCGACGAAGGCTCGGTTGCCATCCTCGAGCACGTCGTCCAGGACGAGAAAGACCACTATCGCGAGCTGGGTTCGCTCATTCGCGGCCACTATACCGCCCCCGCCGGCGCGCCTAAAATCGACGCCAAAGCCGTGCTCGAAGAGATGCTGGCCAAGCGCAACGCGGGGCGCAAGCAGCCCGGCGCGTGGATCGGCGACGCCATCTACGGCGTCAACGACGGACTTGGCGCCATCTTCGGCATTGTCTCCGGCGTCTCCGGCGCCACAGCCGGCGATCCTAAATACGTGCTCCTCGCCGGCCTCTCCGGCATGATCGCTTCCGCGCTCTCCATGGGCTCCGGCGCCTATCTCGCCGCCAAAAGCGAGCGCGAAATCTACCACGCTGAAATCTCCCGCGAGCGCGAAGCCATCCAGATGAACGGGCCCGAGGCCCGCGAACTGCTCCAGCTCTACTACCAGGTGAAGGGCCTTCCCGAAGAAGACGCCATCCACATGGTCAACCACATCGCCAGCGACCCCGAGCAGTTGCTCCGCGCGCTGGCCGCCGAGCGTCTCGGCTCCAGTGAAGAAGCCCTTGCCAACCCTCTCGTCTCCGCCACGTCCGGTGCTCTTTCCACTGCCGTCGGCGCCATCATTCCGGTCATTCCGTTCTTCTGGATGAGCGGCATCAATGCCGTCATCGCCGCAGCCGTCATCTCGCTCGCCGCGCACTTTGCCGTCGGCGCCGCCAAGTCGCTCATCACCGTCCGTTCCTGGTGGTCCTCGGGTCTCGAAATGACCGTCGTCGGCGCGGTCGAAGGCGCCGTCACCTACGGCATAGGCATCCTGCTGGGCAAAGGCGGAATGTAAGACGATTCAATTAGGGTCCGTTTCGCGCTAAAATAAAAGCTGCAGTGACCCTCCATCAGCCCATCCCGGCCCTGCTCTAGCGGCTCCCGCCGCCTACACCTGTTCTGCGCTCTATTCGCTTTTTCACTTTCCACCTCACTCATCCAAGACCTGAAAGCCCGGAGGGCGCCATGATCATCGATCGCCTGGAACAAATGGAGCAGCGCTACAACGAGATGCAGGCGCAGTTCGCGCTGCCGGAGGTCCTCAACGACCACGAGCGCTATCAGAAGGTCGCCAAGGCCCTGCGCGAGATCGAAACGCCCGTGGAGAAGTACCGTGAGCTCAAGCAGGTGCACCAGGACTTGACCGACGCGCGCGCGATGCTCGCCGAAAGCGACGCCGATCTGCGCCTGATGGCCGAGGAAGAAATTGCCGCGCTCGAACCGCGCGCCGCGGCCCTCGAAGAAGAGCTCAAGGTGCTGTTGCTGCCCAAGGATCCCAACGACGAGAAGAACATCATCCTCGAAATCCGCGCCGGTACCGGTGGCGACGAGGCTTCGCTCTTTGCCGCCGAAATCTTCCGCATGTACACGCGCTTTGCCGAGCAGAAGCGCTGGAAGGTCGAGGTGCTTTCGCTTTCCGAATCCGGCATCGGCGGCTACAAGGAAGTGATCGCCATCATCGAAGGCGAGCGCGTCTACTCGCAGCTCAAGTGGGAAAGTGGCGTGCACCGCGTGCAGCGCGTGCCTGAAACCGAGCAGCAGGGCCGCGTGCACACCTCCGCCATTACCGTCGCCGTGCTGCCTGAAGCCGAAGAGGTCGAACATCAAGATCGAGGCCAAGGACATCCGCATCGATACATTCTGCTCCTCGGGCCCCGGCGGCCAGTCGGTCAACACCACTTACTCCGCCGTCCGCATCACTCACCTGCCCACCAACACCGTGGTCAGTTGTCAGGACGAGAAATCGCAGATCAAGAATCGGGAAAAAGGCATGCGCGTGTTGCGTTCGCGCTTGTATGAAGTGGAGATGGCTAAGCAGAATGCCGAGCTCGCCCAGGCGCGCAAACAGCAGGTTGGCACCGGCGACCGGAGTGAGAAAATCCGCACCTACAACTTCCCGCAGAACCGCGTGACGGATCACCGCATCGGCCTCACCCTGCACCAGCTTGATCTGGTGATGCAGGGCCGCCTGCAGCCCATCGTCAACGCGCTCATCGCCCACTACCAGGCCGAGCAGTTGAAGGGCGAGACGCAGGCCGCGTAAATTACACGAACAATATCCGCATCGGCGCTTCCGCTGCCACGCTGCTCTTCGCCTCATCGGCCAGCTCGCCAGTCACGGGATTTCGCGCGAATACGCTGATCAGATTCGAATCCTGGTTCGCCACCAGCATCCAGTGCTCCGTGGGATCAAGCGTGAAATTCCGCGGCGTCTTTCCTCCGCAATTCGATCGCTGCATCGGCGTGAGCTTGCCGGTGGCGAAATCGGCCTTGAAAGCATAGAGGAAGTTATCGCCGCGATTGGCAAAGTAAACAAACCGTCCGTCGCGCGTGATCACCGTATCGCAGCCGGTCGAAGCTACTGAGGAGGGTTTGTAATCGGCCGGGAGCAACTCGATGCGATCGACGAACGTCAGACCTCCGTCGTCCTTATGCCAATCGAGCACTTCCACCGTCGAAACCAGCTCGTCCATGCAATACGCCGTACGGCCGTTGGGATGGAAATGCAGCGTGCGCTCGCCGGAGCCAGGTGCACCGCGATAGATGCCTGCGTGGGCCATCTCGGCCGTCGCCGGATTGGGCCTGTAAATATGGATCGAATCGCCGCCCAGATCATTGATGTAGGCAAACCGGTTGTCAGGCGAGAAGGATGCAAAATGCGCGTGCGCCGTGGGCTGGCGCGCAGGGTTGGGCCCGTGCTCGGTGTAGTGCTCGGTCCACACTGCCTCGCTGAGCTTGCCGTCTTCAATGCGGAAGCTGGCCGCGCTCGCGCCCGTGTAGTCGGCGGCAATAAGCATCTGTCCCGTCGCGTCCACGGCCACGTGGCAGGTTCCCGTTCCCGCCGAATTTCGCGCGGAAAGCAGCTGCAACGTCCCGTCCTTCGCCACGCGAAAGCTCGCCACTTCGCCGGTTGGCTTGCCGTTGAATGTATCGAGTTCCGAGGCGGAAAAGATGAATTCGCTCGAGCCGGTCCCGCGCGCGGTCGCAAGCCACGCCACTTTTGGAATCTTCGCTGCGACGCCCGCCGGCGTGAGCGTCCCGGTATCAGAATCCCAGTCGTACGCAAGAATTCCGTTGTCACCGTGCGAGCCGATGAGGACTCTCGTCGTCGCATGTCCCTGCGCGGCAACGCGCAGAACATCAGGCGTGGCAATCGTTGCAACTGTGGCTGAAGCAATCTTTAGAAATTCACGGCGAGTTGGTTGTCTCATAACAGAAGCCATTGTCGCCGACTACGCCCACCGCGCGCCAGATGGCCAAAAAATACAGGTGCCTCGGGCTTCGTTCGCCTTTGCGAATAAAGCCCGGAAGGATAGGCACCCGCGCTCGCGGAAGAGCAAGACCAGAGTCGATTTGCGCTAATCCAGCTTGAAATCGACGTTGATTGTCGTCTCCACTTCCACCGGTTCGCCGTTCAGCAGATAAGGCCGGTAGCGCCACTGCCGCACGGCTTCGAGCGCTGCCGCCTGCAACAAAACCGGCCCGTCCACCACGCGCAAATGATCGATGGTTCCATCGCGCGAGATGGTGGCCTGCAGCTCGACCCTGCCCGCGATGCGCATGGCCCGTGCCGGCGCCGGATAGACGGGAAGGACCTTGCCGATCAACATGCCTTCCATCACACCCGAGGAGATGTGCGGCTTCGCCTGCACCGCCTGGCGCACAATCGGCCGCCCGCTACTGCAGTTGAACGGATCGCATCCGACGCCAGGAACGGATCCGGATGCAGGACCACCGAGGCCCACCACATCCACATTCTGCGGCGGCTCCATCGTGGCGGGAATCCACGTGTGCGTCGGAATCCTTGACGGAGCCAGCACTCTCCCATCCCTGAATTCTGTTTGCGAAGCCGCCGCAGGCGCCTGCCGAACCACCGGCCTGGTCTCCTCGATGGGCGCGGGCGCTTCCATCAGAATCGCGCTCACCATCTGCGGCAGCGCCGAAGGGTAAAAGAGGGGAATCGCGATCAAGGCAGCCAGGATCGACGCGTTCAAGCCGAACGTCGCCAGCATCCAGTTACGGCTGCGCGTGTGGATCGTTCCCATGGTTTCAAATGTTGCGTCTTCAAACATGGCCGCCTCCCTGAAACTCCGATTCAGCCGTGCCGTTTAGGAGGATGGAAGGCCCATCGCCGAGCGCGAGCGCCCGGCCCGCTCGGCGCGTCGAAGCGCGGGGCGGAGGATCACGGCCCACCGATCATCCCGTTCGGTACCACTGTGCTTATGTAGACACCACGCGCTTGAAATCTGTTCCCGGTTATGCAAAAAATCCGTGCCGTACGGTACACTCCAGGAATTCGCACCGCTTCCGGAGTTGGCATGAGATTGTCTCGCTTGTTGTTTTTGGCTGTACTCGCAACTTCCTCCGCACAGTCGCCCACCCCGGCCGCGCCCGATTCCCAGGCAACCCTCCGTTACATCCACGCCGCGTGGGACTCGCTCACCCGGTCCGTGACCGATTGCGCAGCGATGACCGACACCAAAGTTGCCGCAGTGTCCGTTCTTTATCTGCCCGCCGGTTTCGCCGCTCCGCAAGAGGTTACAGCCGCAGCCGAGCGCTGCCATGTCCGCGTCGTCGCGCTGCCGCGGCGCATTCTTAAGCTGGCCGATGTGCGCCCTGAGGAGCTCTCCGCGCCCGGTCTGCTCTATCTGCCCCACCCCTATGTCGTTCCCGGTGGCCGCTTCAACGAAATGTACGGCTGGGACGGTTTTTTCATTGTTCTTGGTCTGGAAGCCGACCACAGAGAATCGCTCGCCAAGGGTATCGTCAACAACTTCCTTTTCGAAGTGGAGAACTACGGCGCCGTTCTCAATGCCAATCGCACCTACTACCTCACCCGCTCGCAGCCGCCGTTTCTCACCGCGATGATCCGTCTCGTCTTCGAGGACCCGGCCAGCTTTCCCGCGACGCCTGCAGGCCGCGCGCAGGCCATGGACTGGCTGGAGCACGCCTACACCGTCGCGCAAAAGGACTACTCCACGTGGACGCGCCCGGAACACTTGGCCGGCCACACCGGTCTCGCCCGCTACTTCGATTACGGCTCAGGCCCGGTGCCCGAGATGGCCGACGACAACACCTACTATCGCGACGTGATCCGCGCGCTTGTCGAGCATCCCAGCCCCGAGGGCGCGGCCTTTCTCGTCAAAGGCTCCGAGCATCCCGACGCGGCAGAAGCGGCACGCCTCAAGCAGACCAGTTGCGATGTTCATGCCAGCCTGTTGTGCGCCCGCGCCTGGTACAGCGGCTACCGGCTCTCGCGCGACTTCTACGCGGGCGATCGCGCCATGCGCGAATCGGGCTTCGATTCCAGCGATCGCTTCGGCCCCTTCTCCGGCGCCACGCATCACTACGCCCCGGTGTGCCTCAACAGCCTGCTCTACCGCTACGAGCGCGACATGGCGCATCTCGCGCATCTCCTGGGCAAGCCGCAGGACGCGCACCAGTGGGATCGCCGCGCCAACGCCCGCGCTGCTGCCATGGAGCGTTACCTGTGGCAGCCCAAACAAGGCGTCTTTGCCGATTTCGATTTCGTGCGCAACAAGCCTTCAACCTACGCCTACCTGACATCGTTCTATCCGCTGTGGGCAGGCGTGGCCACGCGCGAACAGGCCAACGCCACCGAGCAGAGGCTCAACGCGTTCGAGCGCCCCGGCGGGCTCTCCATGAGCACCAACAACAGCGACTTGCAGTGGGATGAACCATGCGGCTGGGCGCCCACCAACTGGATCGCCGTTGCCGGACTCGACGTCATGGGCTTCCACGCCGACGCAGTGCGCATCGCGCAACATTTCGACGCTACCGTCGATGCCGGCTTCGCCGCCGACGGAACCATCCGCGAAAAATACAACGTGGTGACAGGCAATGCTGACGTTACGGTGAAGGGCGGCTACACCCAGAATGTGATCGGCTTCGGTTGGACGAACGCCGTCTATCTCAAGTTCAAGGAGATTGTCGAACGGCCAGTTCCCATCCCTGCGGAACAACCCACGTCCGGTCCTTTTCCAGCCGCGCTTCCACCTGCCGGTTGAAGCGGATCAGCGCGATCCACATGCCATCGTCGTCGCGTTTCCACACCATTGTTCCGCCCAGTTGCTGTGCGATCAGCTCCGGCGGCAGATCGTGGTGCAAACCAAAGTAGCGCTCGTCGAGCGCCTCGCCGCCCAGGCTCGGAAACAGCAACGGCGGATCGTACTTGGTAGAGAAAACCAGCGCCGCCGAATACTTCTCCGGCTCCGCGGCCGCGCGTGCCACTTCGCCGGCGGTAAAGTCGTCGATTGCGAATACCTCCCACGGCGTTTTCACGTAACCCAGCTCGGGCCGCGTCAGTTCGTCGCTCACAGGCCAGGCAGTCAGCACCGTCGCATCGGGATAGAGCTTTTTGAGCTGCGCAATACCGGCCTGGTGCATGCGAATCACGTGCACGTACGCCAAGTTGTCTTCCGGCGCAAATCCATAGGGCGGATTCACGAAGAGCCCGGCAACGAACGCCGCGGCCGCCAGCAGCGTCAGCCCGTACCAGTAAGGCGCGCGGCGGTACAACGTGTACACGGCCAATAGCAGCACCAGCGGATACATGGGCAGCAGATAACGCGTGAGCAGTGCGCCTCCTAATACGCTGAACAACATTGCGTTAGCCAGCAGAAGAAAGAATATGCGCAGCAGCACCAGCGAATCGAGCGTCGCCCGGTCGTGTCCCTCGGCGTCGACGCGCGGGTTGAGTAGCAATGCGGCCAGCGCCATCATCACCGGCACAAAAAGATTCATGTGCGCCGTCAAGTGCAGGATGCGATGCCCGAATGCCGCCAGAATCCGCAGCGGGGTCAGCGTCGCCTCCGCGTTGTAGCGCAAAAACTCCGGATTGCCGAAGAGAAACCCGGTCTTCGCGTAGTGGTATGCGTACCACGCGCCCAGCGGCACAACACAACTTGAGAGCCACGCAGCCTCACGCCAGAACCGCCAGCGCACCGGCCCTCCGCTCCTGAAGCCCACGGCCAGATTCACCGCAGCCAGAGTCAGCGGAATCACGATCGCCGTCTCCTTTGAAAGCGCCGCGGCGGCAAACCACAGCGCGGCAGGCCACAGCGTGCGGCTGCGATTGGGCAGCGCGTAATTCAATCCCCACAACGAACAGGCCGCGGCAAAAATGTCGGCGTGGGCCAGCGAGCTTTGCGCAAACCAGATGGGATAGAGGCCCGTGAGAAGCACGGTCCAGAACGCCACGGAGGCCACGCCCACCAGGCGCATCGTCAGCCGCCACACCGCCAGCAGCCCCAGCGTCGCCACCAGCAGCACCGCCTCGCGCGTCACCTCGGGATGAAACCCTGAAGCCTTCCAGCACAGCGCCAGATAGATGCTTGGCAGCGGCGGATGCGCGTTGGTGAGCGTGCTGGTGGGGATGAGCGAACCGGTGCGGAAGAAGTCCCACGCCGCGGGAATGTAGTACCCCGCCTCATCCCAATAGTAGGGCAGTCGCAGCAGCGTAAAGTGGCTCAGGTACAGCGCCACAAAGATGACCGGAAAGACCATCCAGAGCGGCAGCGGCGCATCCAGCCGCGGAGTAAAGATTCTTCCGAAGCGCAACAAGTTGCTCCTTGGGCTCAGAACATCAGTTTCTAGGTCCCTTGGTCCCTTGGTCCCTTCCGGGGTCCCCATCGAGCGATTTTTGCTCGATGGGGTGGCTTGGTCCCTGTTTTAATTCACCGGTCCGCGCGGAAAACCCTGATTCTGCGGCTCCAGGTTGAGCGTGCCGAAGGCCTGTTCGTATTGCGCAATGTTCTGGCCCAGCACGTTCCACAGAGCCTTGGCCTGTTGCGGGCTCAGAAACACGGCCTGGTGGTTGCGGATGGTCACCTGCTCGGGGCTTTCGCTGGAGGCAAGGCCGAAAACAAGTTGGAAATCCCACACGCTCACGCGCACCTGCACGCTGTTCGCATAGGACTCGCGGTAGTCGGCAGTCTGGGTCAAATTCACTTGGGGCTGTTGCGGAGTTGGACTCATGATGTTTTCAGATTACGCCATAAGGCAGCTACTAGCTTCTAGCCTCTAGCTACTAGCTTTTCCGTGCAAAACCGAAACTCGACGCTCCCGCGTGGAAGAGCTGGAAGCTGGCAGCTAGAAGTTGTTTTTCAGGTCGCCGGCCAGTGGACACTTTTCGCAGCGTGCCGAGCGTCCGCAATGCGCTTTGCCCACGGCCACAGTCAATGCGTGAAATTCGTTGTAGAGCTGCCCGTGGTTTTCTTTTGCATCGTCGGCAAACGCGCGCCGCGTCAAATCGGTCAGCTCGTCATACGAGATTCTGGTGCGGCCGGGCGCAGTCTCGAGCAGTCCGTGCCGGTCGGCGATGCGCCGCAAATATTCATCCGCTACCGGAACCGCATGACCGAGAGCGTAGAGCAGGATCGCGTCCGCAGTTTCTGGGCCGACGCCCGGCAACCCCAGCAGCCGCTGCCGCAGTGCTGCAGTAGTCACAGCAGCCAGCTTTTCGAGCGATCCGCCGAACTCCTTGTCGAGCATCGCAACGAAGGCCTTCAACGCGGGCGCCTTGCGCGTAGTGAACCCGGAAGGCCGGATGAGCCGCCGCAGTTTTGCCAATGGAACCTTGCGCAGGCCCTCAACCGTGAGCGCGCCCGCCGCGCGCAGGTTCTTGAGCGACCGCTCCACCGCCTTCCACGCCGTATTCTGCGTCAGGTACGCGCCCAGAATCACCTCAAACGGCGTCTTGGCCGGCCACCAGTGCTGTGGCCCATACGCGCGCAGCAATTCATCGTGCATGCGGCGCGGGCGCTGGGCAGAATCTGGTGGTCGGCGAGAAGTCACGGCTGACTTTAGGATAAGGGGAGAACGGTACGCAAGCACACGGCGCTGCCAAGGAGATCTGCATGAAGAGCCACACAGAATACCTGGTCTTTGAAACCCGCAAGCGTCGCGAGATGGTGCACATCACCGACGAAGTAGAAGAGATTGTGCGCCGCAGCGGCGTGAAAGACGGCTTGTGCTTCGTCTCGCCCATGCACATCACGGCCGCCGTCTATGTAAACGATCATGAGAGCGGGCTCATTGAGGACATCGGCAAATGGCTAGAGGAGCTAGCCCCCGCGCGTCCCGACTACAAGCACCACCAGACCGGCGAGGACAACGGGGACGCGCACCTCAAATCGCTGCTCCTGCACCACGAGACCACGCTGCCCGTCACCAACGGCCATCTCGATCTCGGTACCTGGCAGCGCGTTTTCTATGCCGAGTTCGACGGCCAGCGCCGCAAACGGGTCATCGTAAAAGTTCTCGGCGTGGAGTAAGCACCAGCCGGCCGACTCACTCAACCGCTGACTCTACGCCTCATTGTCGATGAGAAGCGACGTCAAAATGCGAGCGAATCACCCGTCTATATTGGCGGAAGGTTCAGAGCTTGAGCATATCTGCAAGGACTACCAATTCTACCCGTTGGACATCGAATTCAATTCGCACCGCGTCGGAAGGAATATCGTGATCGGTGAAGATTTGATTATGCTTGTGATGCATCCTCAAGAGCCGGACATTTTTGCCTTTACCATCCGGCCTCAATGTATCCCTCGCATGGACCCCACGAGTCTGCAATAGCCACTCGATCTCGCCACGCTGGTTTCTCTCCCACAAATCGTCAATGAAGCCAACGAAGTCTTCTTCCCAATAACGAAACGAATAATGGCGTCGCGCTTTATCCCACCACTTGAGTAAGATCGCGGACTTGGCCCGCTTCACGCCGCGCTGTTCCATCTGTTCTACGATGCGGTTGCGCATGTAGGAGAGGATAATCTTGCCCTGCGCCTTGGGATCGCCAGTGCCTCTCGCCACCACACGACGGATCTCATCAACGTCACAGAACCTTTGCTCCTGCAGGTCCACCCTTTGAGCGTTAGGGGGCTTACGGAGAGTTTTGACCGAGTATCCAGTCGTCCCGTCAACAAAGTCGAACAATTCCTTCCGCTTGGAAAGTCAACCGATAGCCTGCTTTACTGTTCGAAGAATATACTCCGCGTCCTTTCCGTCCAGATCAGTGGAGTAAGGAAGCGCAAAGAAAGTTTTCAGCAGTCTCGCGAGGTTTGCGGTTTGCTTCTTGGTCAGATACACCCTAGGGCCTCTTGCTTGGAGTGATCGCTCCCAGAGGCTCCAACAAAACAGCAGGCTCGATTTGGAGACCGGCTGCCAGCTTGTGGATATTTACCAGTGTAAGATTTCGCTCCCCACGCTCCACCTGCCCAACATAGCTCCGGTCTACATCTGACCGCAGCGCTAGCTGTTCTTGTGACACGCCTTTACGTTTCCGGACTTCTCGGAGGCGTAGACCAAACTGGCGTTGAATTTCCTGTGGGTCTGTAAGTCTCACCGGTTTTGTCTGAGAGTTCCTTACAAGAGTCGCCTTTAGGCGAAAAGTAATCCACGGACTATACGTACCGGGTCCATTATGTGTACTATTGAGAGAAGTCGTCCATACGAATGATGCACCTACCGAAATATAAGCTTGTTGATCTGTTTTGCGGATGCGGCGGGATCAGCCGTGGCTTCGAGTGGACCGGCAGATTTGGGACTGAACTTGGTGTCGAGATTGAGCCTCATCCCGCAGCCGCATTCGCCAAGAACATCCGGAACACTCGTGGCGAATCGCCAGTCACTGTCTGCGACGACATTCTCAAGTTAGTGGAGACGGAGTCGAGCCTATGGAGAGAACTGGCCAAGGCCGAGATCCGGTCACCGGGCGAGATCGACGTCCTAGCTGGCGGACCCCCCTGCCAAGGATTTAGCCGGAATGGCGTGAGGCTTTACCGAGATGGTGACCGCTCGGTTCGGTTCTACGACGACCCGAGGAATCATTTGTATAAGGCTTATTTGCGGGTCGTCGAGTGGACACGCCCAAAGATTGTCCTGATCGAAAACGTTCGCGAGTTCCTCAACTTTGGGCAAGGCAAGTTTTCAAGTGACCTCGTGGCCAAGTTCCACGAAATGGGCTACGAAGTCGATTTCCGGAAGATTTGTACGGCGGACTATGGAGTTCCACAGGTCAGGCATCGCGTTTTCTTCGTGGCCATCCGCAATGATGTCGCGGACAGAACCGGATGCGGCCCTATCTTTCCGCTCGCAGAGTTTTTCGAACCCGGCGCGCAAATGCAGCTAGGAATGACACGAACGCACCGCACCGTGCGGGATGCGATTTCTGACCTTCCCACGCCACTATTTGACCGGGACAAAGCTCTCGCATACCCAGGAGACTGTCAGGTCTCAGACCTGGCGTTGCTGCTTCGACGTGGGCAGAGTCAGGTCTTCAACCATTTCGCTCGAAAATTGAGCCCGAAACAACTCGATAGAATTCGGGCGATCGGCGTTGGCCGTATGAAGCACGTGGACCCTAAGCTCCAGACGCGCAGCTTTTACGGAAGTGCGTACAGACGCCTCAGTTGGGATGAACCAGCATTGACCATTACTACGTGGGTTTATCATGTCGGGTCGGGGCGCTTTGCGCATCCATCGGAGGATCGCGGAATCACCATGAGGGAGGCGGCACGGCTGCAAACCTTTGACGACGAGTTTATCTTTCCGTTGTTGGTCAATCCGGTGTCCCAGATGATTGGGAACGCTGTGCCGCCGCTAATGGCTAATCGGTTCGCAGAATGCTTTACGGATATCCTTGACCGATTGGACCCTCAAGCCGAATCGAGCTTGCCTATTCGAGGGGCGATGCAAGTACACGATGCAGTCGCTGGCGCAGCTTCGTAGCATCCGATAACGAACATTCCCAAATAGTTATAACCGACCATCCTTGTTGGCGTAGCTTCCGCGCGTTCTTTCTGTCGCGGTCCACATTCCGCTGCAACTTCGGCCGCCAATACGCTGCGTTCTGCCTTGGCGTCTTGTTTCGAATGCAATGACCGCTTGAGTGTTGGTGCCAGAAGCAACCGTTAATGAACAGAACTGTCATTAGGCCCGGTATGACAATATCTGGGGAGCCAATAAGCGTGGAAACATTCTTTAGATATTGGATTCCTAACGAATCAAGGCACTCCTGTACCTTTCTCTCGGCACTTGTGCCTCGACTTCTTACCCGAGACATGATCATGCTTCGAGTTGGTTTCGCGAAACGATCCATGATTACAGAATAGTTCCGCGGCGGACTGCTCGCAGCGTTTATGGTTACGCCGGGATTGCAGATTGCACCGTGATCTTCCGCGTTTTGCTGAGCCAAGTTGTAGATCCTATTTAGAATCAGTGGATTCTTGCTGACTCGCTTACTCATCCGTCACCTTCCGCCACGGCCCCGAAGGCGCCGCACCGCTCGACGCGGCAAAGTCAATCTTCGACCGCGGCAACACCACAAGATCTACGCGCCTGTTCTCCGCGCGGCCTTCTGCCGTATCGTTGCTGGCCACAGGATGAAATTCCGCATACCCCGCGGCCGACAGCCGGTCGGCTGGAATTGCCTTCATCTCCAGAAAAAGCCGGGCAATATGCGTAGCCCGCGCCGACGAGAGTTCCCAGTTGGAATCAAACTCCGCGTTGTGAATGGGAACATTGTCGGTGTGGCCCTCGATGCGCAGATCGTAGGGCGTGGCGCCAAGCCGGTCGGCGATTTGGCGCAGCGTCGACAGGGCCTCCGCCTTGGGGGTCGCCGAGCCGGAATCAAAAAACCCCGCCTCGCGCAGGCTGATCACAAGTCCATCGCGGCCCATTTCCAGCGAAACCGTGTGCGTGGCAATCTGTTTGGCCAGCGTCTGGGCCAGGTCCTGGCGAATGTGGTCGAGATCGCCCTTCACCTGCATCGGCGTGAGCAATTCCTCACGCATCGCGGCGCTTGCCAGCGACGCCGCATCCTGAGCTCCTGCCTTTTGATTGGAATCCGAGAAAACTCCCATGGATTTGAAGGCCGAGTCGATGGCCTGCACCACCTGTGTCTGTTTTTTCTGGTCGGTCCGCGCAAAAGCGTAGAGCACGACGAAAAAACCAAACAGCAGGGTGACAAAATCGGCGTACGACACCAGCCAGCGATCCTGGCCGACGCGGCCACGGGGAACGCGGGACCTCATGCGGCGCGCTCCCTCTGCTCGTGATTCGAGCCATCCAGGAAGCCGGTCAGTTTGATCTCGAGCATGCGCGGATTCATGCCCTCCAGAATCGAAATCACGCCTTCCAGCATCATCTCGCGCCGCCGGTGACTGTTGTGAATGCGCAGCCGCATCTTGCCGGCGAAGGGCAGGAAGAAGAGGTTCGCAATGCCCACGCCGTAAATGGTGGCCACAAAGGCCACCGCGATGCCGCGGCCCACCTCGCTGATGTTGTCAAGATGCTGCATCACCTGGATCAGTCCGAGCACGGCGCCCAGGATGCCGATGGTCGGCGAAAATCCCCCCGCCGATTCGAACACCGCCGGTAGCCGTTCCTGTTCTTCGGTCTGCGACTCCAGGGTTACATGCATGATCTTGCGCAGTTCAACGGGTTCGGTGCCGTCCACGGCCAGCATCAGGGTTTGCTTCAAAAATGGATCCTGGATGGCCTGCAAATCGGCATCGAGCGAAACCACGCCGTTGCGGCGTGCCTTGTTGGCAAACGCCACCAGCTCGCGAATCAGTTGCGCCTCGTGTTTGCGCGGCGCGGCAAACAGATGCCCCAGGCTGCGGAAGGCCGCCACTACGGTGGTCAGTGGATACTGCAGCATCACCGCGCCCAATGTGCCGCCAAACACGATAAGCGCCGCCGTGGGCTGCAGAATCTGGCCCAGGTTGCCGCCTTCGATGATCAATCCGGCAATAATTCCGGCGATGGCCAGAAACGCTCCGCCGATGCTCGCTTTATCCATGTGCTCGTCCCCCGAGGAAGTTTGCGCCCCTGCTGCTACTGCCGAAGATCGCCGCTCCGCTTGATCGGGATCGGGGCCGCACACTGCCCTTCCGCATCCAGGCTCGCCAGGGCCGCCGCACGCTCCAGATCGCTGAAGTGATGCAGCCGCTTGGCCACCAGGGCCAGCAGCCGTGCCCGGTAAGCCAGCACCTTCTCTACCACCTCGCCAATCTCCTCGCGCACAATCAGCTTCTCGCCATTGATCAGCGTCAGCATCGTATCCGGCGAAGCTTCGGCGGTCTTGATGAGGTCGCTGTTCACCACCATGGGGCGGCCGTTGAGTCGCGTCAACTCGATCATTGCCGATCTCCTTCGCTGGGGTTATCGGCATGGCGCGCGAAAGGTTAAAAAAATAAAACCAAAGGTGCGGAAGTGTCCCCGCCGGGACACATTTCGCGATCCCATAAAGTCCATAAACGCCGCGCCGAAGAAGGGGCCAGATGCGTCGGTTCCGAGCCGGCAGCAGCTACCCACGGTTGTTAGAAGATGGGGGCACTCTCGGAAAAGGGCCGCAAATCACCGCATCCAACAAGGAGAACCCCATGTCCCTGGGTGTCTTGAACAACCTCTCCGCGGTGTATGCGGAGAACTACCTCAACTCTACAAACAGCAGCCTGAACACCGTGCTGCAACAGTTGTCTTCGGGTTCGAAGATCAACTCTGGCGCGGACGATGCCGCCGGCCTTTCGCTGGTCGACGGCCTTCAGGCCAACCAGCAGGCGCTCAACCAGTCGGAAACCAATGCGACGGAAGGCGCAGGTCTGTTACAGGTCGCCGATGGCGCCCTCTCGCAAGTGACAAGCCTGCTTAACCGGGCCGTGACGCTGGCCACCGAGGCCTCCAACGGCACCCTCAACAGCTCGCAAGATACCGCAGCCAACCAGGAGTACCAGTCGATCCTGTCGGAAATCTCCAACATCGGCTCCACGACAACCTACAACCAGGAGCAGGTGTTCAACTCCAACACCAACATCTACACCGGTGACTCTTCCACGACCGGGGCTTCGATCGACGATCTGAACATTCGAGCACTTTCCTCATCCAATATCGGGGATACCGGCGGCGTGATGGCTTACAGCAACGGCGCCTCCAACACGTTTATCGACCTGTCGAGCGGCGGCGTAGATGCGACAGCGGGCGATGCCTTGCACAACTCCACTTCCAGCCTGACCGTCGACTACATGGCGACGGGTGCGGCCGGCGCGGTGGTGCAAAAGTCCACAACCATCAGCGTCGGCGGCACCACCGGCTTCGCCGATACGGCCCAGGGGATGATCAACGCCATTAACTCGGCGAACCTGGGCGTTACCGCAACATTCACCACCGCGGCCCAGGCTGGAACCCAGGCAGTCGTGGCGGCAGGCGCGGGTCACAGTGGAGATACCGGCATTGAGATTAATGGTCCGGGCGCAGGAGTAGGCGCGACGGTCGGCGCAGCTTTGCCGGGCGCTGTGGGTGAATTGGCCATCGCGGGCGGCACAGACGATGAGACCGATGCTCTCACCGGATCTCTGAGCCTCAAGAACGCCGCTGGCGCGAACGTCACCCTGACTCTTGGCGGGGCAGGCACCGACAACATGGTCGACCTGGCGGCTACCCTCACCAGCGACGGGTTCACTGTCACCAACCAGCTGACCGGCGGCGCCGCTGGAGATCTCCTGATTACCACGGCGAACAGCACGCAATCGGCAATCACCGCGTCTTCTCTTGCTGACGCCACGGCCGGCACGCTCACCTACACGCCTTCGGCGGCATACTACACCGTTGGGGTTTCAACACCTGCCATCGGAGCCAATGGAATCGCGGATCTCGCGACCGCGCAGGCGGCCTCTGCGACCTTCACTTCGGACACAAGCGGGAAGGGCGGAATCGCCACCATCAGCTACTCCGACTCCGCCGGACAGTCGTTGAGCGCCACCGATCTGTCGAACCAGGCCGATGCGGAGAGCGCACTGACCAGCCTCAATGCGGCCATTACCGACGTGGCGGCGCAGGACGGCTACATCGGCGCCCAGATCAACACCATGAACGCAGTCAGCTCCGTGCTCGGCACACAACAGGAGAACGTGCAGTCGGCGCAGAACGCGGTGCAGTCTACCGACTATGCGCAGGCCACGTCCAACATGTCCAAGTACGAAATCCTGAGTCAGACCGGCATCGCGGCCCTGGCGCAGGCCAACTCGCAGCAGCAGGAAGTCCTCAAGCTGTTGCAATAACCCAGGGCCCTCGGCGACCGTTTTTGGGTCGCTGGGGTCGAGTAACTTCAGCCTCCGGCGGCGCTCATCCGTAGAGCAGACGCCGCCGGATTCCAACCACCAAAGCTCACGGCGGCGGATCTCCCGCCACCGGGGCCATCCCAACCGGCGTTCGCCGTCGGCGGACCATCGAACAGAGAGGGGCGTCCTGCGGATGCCCCTCTTTGCTTGGGTAACGATCAGTCGCCCGCTCACGCTGGCGAGAGTCGATGAGAGTGGACGAGAAGTGATGAGAATCTTCTCATCCGCGCTGTGGACAGGTTGGTTCATAGGCTGCAAGACATGCAGCGGGAGGGCGTCATGGGGACAGTCGGTCTGGCTTTCGGATCGCCCACGAGCGGTGCGGGCTTCAACGTGAGTTCCACCGTGGCAGAAATCATCGGCAACCTCCAGAATGTCGAAACGCCGTGGAAGAATCAGCTGACCTCGCTTGAGAGCCAGGACACCACCATCTCCAGCCTGGGCACCCTCTTCTCAAACCTCTCCAACGACATGAGCTCGCTCACCGACTTTCAGGGGATTCTGGCGCAAAAGGAGGGTTCGAGCTCCGACACCAGCGTCCTCGAACTGACTGCGGCCTCTTCTTCAGCGACGGCGGGCACGCACACGGTGGTCGTAAACAATCTCGCCCAGACCTCCAGCGGCTACCTTGACTCGATCGCGAATGCCTCCGATGCGCTCTCCGGCTCCATGACCATCAAGTTGGGCAATGGGACCACAGAAAATATCGTGATCGGCGCGGCTACAAACCCGCCCGCGGCCAATACCATCTATACCGGCAGCGGGAAAGACACGCTGGCCGACATCGCTTCTGCCATCAACTCCGCCAATCTTGGCCTCACCGCCAATAAGCTCGCCGACTCAACCGGTTCCGTGTTGAGCCTCGTCTCCGGCACGTCTGGCGCGGCCGGACAACTGACCATCACCTCCGCGATCACCGACGCCAACAATGTCACCAGCACCAACCCCACCGGGACACTCGACTACAACGTTGGCGTGAAAGGCGAGGATGCTTCCCTCACCATTGACGGCGTGCCTCTCACCAGCGCCTCAAACACTGTCGCCAATCTCATTCCCGGAGTGACTTTTCAGTTGCTCGCGCCCAGCCCCGAGGAGTCCGGCAACACTCTCGAACCCGTCCAAGTGGTCATCGCCAACGACAATTCCGGCGTCGAGAGCACCGTCAATCAATTCGTCACCGACTACAACTCGCTCATCAGCGCGATCAATGCTCAGGAGGGCCTCACCAGCTCAGGCACTCCCGAGCCGCTCTTTGGCTCGCCTACCCTCTCTTTACTCCAGCAGCAACTGCTGGGCAGCCTCAATAAAGAAAGTCCCGACGGGTATCTCGATTCGGTTTCCTCGACGGCGGGCGCCACGCTCTCCGGGTCAATCAATATATCGCTCGCCGGCGGCATCCCTCTTTATTACTCCGGCGTGGCGGGCAGTGCCGCTGTCACCTCATCCGGCACGCTGTCTGCGATCAACAACGCCACTGATACTCTTTCCGGCTCCATATCCATCTCGGTGGGCAGCGGCACGGCGCACACCGTCAATATTGGCGACTCCTCTACTCCTTACACGCTTGCCGGCCTGGCTCTTGCGATCAACTCGGCCGACATTGGAGTTTCAGCCCAAGTTGACAGCAACGCGACGAGTTCATGGCTGAGCCTGACCTCGGGAACTTCGGGAACAGCTGGGTCGTTGTCCGTGGACTCAAGCATCGCCGACATCAGCCCGCAAACCGTTCAGGTCCCGACGACGTCCGGAAACAACACGCTTGCCGGCCTCGCCAGCGCGATCAATGCATCCCTAAGCGGAGCAACGGCCGCGGTCGTAACCACCAACGGTAAATCGACACTGTCGCTGACGTCCGAGGTCGAGGGCACGAGCGGAGCATTGACGGTGACCTCCACGCTCACGTCCAGTGCGCCCACTCCCCTGAGTTACTCCGATACCACCGGATACACCAGCACGACGCCCGACATTGGCACTCTGGGCGCGGTGGCGGGCGCCAACGATACGCTCTCCGGCTCCCTCACCATTCAGGTGGGCAGCGGCACGGCGCAAACTATCACCCTCGATTCCTCAAACGACACCCTCTCCGGTCTTCTAGGCGCGATCAATGACTTGTCGGGTGTCTCAGCTTCGCTCGATCAGGCCGGAACCGGGCTCACGCTGACCTCCGGTACGAACGGCGCCAACGGCGCGCTCACCGTCACTTCCAATATTGTCGACACCACCAGCCCCACCACCACGTCGCTCAATTACAACACCTCCACCGACATCAACAGCCTCACCACGCTCGGCATCAGCGTGAATAACGACGGCTCAATCACCTTTGACGCCGACGCGCTCGATTCCGTCCTCAACACCGACTATTCGAGCGTGGCTGGCTTCTTCCAGAACGCCAACAGTTGGGGCCAGAACTTCTCCAGCGTGCTGACCAGCTCCGGCTCCAGCTCTTCTACCGGCATTCTAGGGCTGGCCGCAACCGCCAACAGCACTACCGAATCCACGCTCAACGCGCAGATCTCCAAGGAACAGAGCTACATCTCGGCCCAGCAGTCCAGTCTTACCGCGGAGCTCAACCAGGCCAACGAAATCCTCGAGGAGCTCCCGTCGCAGTTGCAGGGCATCAACGAGCTGTATTCCGCAGTCACAGGCTACGACCAGAATTTGAACGGATAAGGAACCGCATCGCAATGGCAAGTTACCGGGAACACGCGCTGGAAGGCGCAGCAGCAGTCGACCTCGTGGTGGCGCTTTATGACGGCATCATCCGCTTCCTGTATGCCGCCATCACCGCGGCCGAGCGCGGCGACGCCGATGCCCGCCATGCCGCCGTCAAGCGCGCCCTCGACATCATCATTCATCTTCAGGCGCGGCTGCGCATGGATGTGGGCGGGCGCCCCGCGCAGGCGCTCAGCGAGTTCTATGCCGCAATTTTTGCGCAGATCCTGCAGGCATCGCAGGCGGCCTCGAAGACGCGGTTCCAGCACGTGATCGACTGTGTACGCAATGTGCGCGATGCCTGGCGGGAAGTCGCCCGCGATCCCAGCGTCAACTCCGATTCGCCGCGCGTGCTCATCCTGCCGCAACGCCCCGCAGCTGCCGACCCGGCCGATACCATCTCCGGCTCCAGTTGGACCGCATAACCTGGGCCATCCCGCGCGCACTCGTCGACCGTTCGGGGTGCCTCGCACTCGCGACGCTGCTGCTGTTAGGGTGGGGCTAGGCTGACTTGCCGACTCGCTGATCCGTCAACGCCTAGCTCCGCCAACTCCGCTGCCTTATCCCGCCACCGTCAGCTCTTCTTCGAGCTGCTGCTTCTGGTAGAGGCTCGCATAGTAGCCGTCAAGAGCCAGCAGCTCATCGTGGCGTCCAAGTTCCACGATCCTTCCCTTGTCGAGCACGGCGATGCGGTCGGCGTGGCGCACCGTCGACACGCGATGCGATATGAGGATCGAGGTCGTGTTCGCCGTATAGTTGCGCAGGCCGCTTAGGATGCGCTCTTCGGTATAGGTGTCCACGCTGGCCAGCGCGTCATCCAGAATCAGGATCGCCGGCCGCCGCAGCAACGCGCGCGCAATCGCGGCGCGCTGCTTCTGCCCGCCCGAGAGTGTCACGCCGCGCTCGCCCACCATGGTTTCAAAGCCCTGCGGAAACTCCTCGAACTCGCGGCGGATATGCGCCGCTCCCGCCGCTTCCAGCAGATCTTCGGCGTCGGCATGTGGAGCGCCGAAGGCCAGGTTCTCGCGAATCGTCTCGCTGAAGAGAAACGTCTCCTGTGGCACCATGCCGATGTTGCGCCGCAAAACCGCCAGCGGGTACTCGCGTACCGGCCGCCCGTCGATGAGCAGCGCGCCTTCGGGCGCATCGTAGAGCCGCGGAATCAGATTGACGAGCGTGGACTTGCCGCATCCCGTCGGCCCCACGATCGCCAGGCTCGATCCCGCCGGAATGTGCAGCGAGACGTCGCGAAGCACAGGCGTCGCGTCGGGGCCGTCGCCATAACTGAAGTTGAGATGCCGGAATTCGATTTCCCCTTGAAGAACTGTATCTACTCCAAGACCCGATGCCGCGGAGCGGGGGCCGTCCGCGATGGCAGGCTCGCTCTTGAGTATTTCGTCGATGCGCTTCACCGACGCCGTGCCGCGCTGGAAGATGTTAATCACCCATCCCACGGCAATGATCGGCCAGATCAGCATGATCATGTAGGTGCTGAACGCCACGAACTGGCCCACATTGATGCGGCCTGCCAGAACCAGGTGTCCGCCCGCCAGCAGCGTGATGACCATGGAGATGCCGAGAATAAACTCCAGCGTCGGCCACAGCATGCCCATCAACTGCACCAGGCGCAGCGCGCGACCAATGTATTGGCGATTGAGCTGCTCGAAGAGGCCGATCTGCGACTCCTCGCGCGCGAAGGCGCGGATCAGACGCACGCCCGAATAATTCTCCTGGGCCTGCGCCGAGATGTCGGAGAAACTGGCCTGAATGCGCTCGAAACGCTCGTGAATCCTGCGCCCCAGGTATTGCACAAGGATGCTGGCCAGCGGCATTGGCGCCAGCGCCACCAGCGTCAGGTAAGGGCTGATGCGCAGCATAAAGAAAAGCGCAAAGACGCTGAGGAAGATGGTATTGGCGCTGTACATGAGCGCAGGCCCCAGCAGCATGCGCACCGCGTTCAGGTCGTTAGTCATGCGCGCCATGATGTCGCCGGTGCGGTAGCGCTCGTAGAAGTTCGTGTCCTGCGTTTCCAGCTTCTTGAACAGGTCGTTGCGCAGGTCGAACTCGATCTCGCGCGAGATTCCGATCAGAACCCGCCGCTGCGCGTAGAGAAACACGCCTTTCACCAGGCTGATGGCAACGAGAATCAACGCAAAGACCAGAATCAGCTCTTGCGTGGTTCCTTTCTCGATCCTGTTGATCGCCATCCCCAGAACGCGCGGGAACTGCACGGCCACAATGTTTGTGCAAACGCAGGCCAGTGTTCCCCGCACGTATCCCCAGCGGTAGCGGCGCATGTAGGGAAAAAGAGGGCCGAGGTCACCAAGCATACTTCTATTGTACCGGCGGTGCGATTGGAGCTCGAAATTCGCGCATCACTTGGATGAGCTAAAGGCTAAAAGCCAGGAACAAGAAGCTGTTCTGCTACGTTGGCGTCTTCAGCAGCAAGTATCCGCCGACCAGCCCGAACAGCACATCGGCGGACCACGCCGCCAACGCCGCCGGCAGGTAATTCACATAGCCCATGGCTCCGAACAGGTTGTCGACCACCATGTATGCGAGCGCCACGGCAATGGCCACGGCCACGCCGGTAATCGAACCGCGCCGCCCCATCGAAAGCGCAAACGGAATGGCAAGCATCGCCATCACCACGGTGATCAACGGATACGAGAGCTTATGCCACAACGCGACGCTCAATCGCTTGGTGTCGAAGCCGCTCTGCTGCAAATCGCGGATGTAATGATCCAGTTGGCCGAAGTTCATCTCCTGCGATTGCACATCTTCTTTCTTGAAGTAGTCCGGTGTCGCCCGCACCTCAGGGAAAGAAGTTTTCAGGAAGGTGCGGTAATCCGTCACGGTTGCGCCCTGCACGTCACGCACCCAGCCGCTCTCGAAGGCCCATCCGCCTGTATCCGCGTTCCACACCGCTCGCTTGGCGAAGATGCGCCGCGTCAGTTGGAACGTCGCCGGGTCGAACTCGAATACGGAGAGATTCGCAAACTCGTTCTGGTCGGGATCGAAGAACTCGTAGTAGTAAATGCGCCCCGGCTCGCCGGGCTGAGGTTTCTGACCCATCATCCATTTCTGCTCGGGATGCAGGTAGGTTTGCGTGGGCCTGCCCTTGATCTGGTTGCGCAGCGCCTCCTGCTTGCGGTTGGCCTGCGGCAAATAGTACTGGTCGAACAGGAACAAGGCCACCGCCAACGCCGCCGCGATTATTACGATAGGAACGATCAGCCGGTACAGGCTGATTCCTGCTGCCTTGATGGCGATAATCTCGCTGTTGCGGTTCATCACGCCGAACGTGACCAACGCTGCAATCAGCACCGCCAGTGGCGTGATGAGGTAAAGCATGCTCGGCGTCAGATTCAGCAGGTACTCACCCACTATGGAAAGCGCAGTGTGGTTGCGCAGAATGTCGCCCACCAGTTCGAAGAAGGTGAAGACGAGCATGAGCAGCACAAAACCGAACAGCACCATCGCAAACATGGCGACGAACTCGCGCAGGATGTACTCGTCGAGAATGCGCGGAAAAACGCTGCGCGGCCTGGCTCTCTGCGCGCGCGGCTGGAACTTGCCGAGAAGCTGGTTCAGCTGGAACCCGTTGGTCTTGGCCGGAATCTTGAATTTGGGCAATCGCGAAGCCCACGTCGCCATGGCGCTCAAAATCTGGCCGCCGGTCGCCATCTGCCACAGCAGAAACATTCCGGCCGCGGCAAAAAGAATGTTGGCGGCCCACACGGCAATGAAAGCTGGCAGTCCGCTCTGGTGCCCCAGAGCAATGCCGGTCAACGAAAGTATGTAATACACGAACACCAGCAGAATCGTGAAAACAATGCCGGCGCTCTTGCCTCCGCGCCGCGAATTCACGCCCAGCGGCACACCCAGCAGCATCAACACCACGCAGGCCATGGGAAGCGCGAACCGGTTGTACATCTCGATCAGGTAGCTCTTTTGGTCCGGCTTCCCTTCGAGCTCATGGATGCGCTCGAACAAGGCGCTCATCGGCATCGCGTAGAGCTTCGTATCCACGCGTCCCAAGTGCACGTCGCTCTGTGGGTTCAGCGCCAGCGGCATGTCCGCGGTCGTGAACGTCGAGATATTCGATTGCCCCGGCTCGTCGGCCACGGTCTCGTCGCGCAATCCATCGCGCAGCCGCATGATCAGTTCCTGCGGGTTTTCGTTCACCACGGTGGCCGACGCTGCGGTCGTGATCACCGGATTCACGGGATCGCTGACGTCGGCCATGAAAACCTGGCGCCAGTTGGCCGCGCCCGCGCCCGCGCGCACATCCTGCACGTAGAGCACAAAGTTTTTGAAATCTTCGTAGAAGACGCGCGGCTCGATCTCGTAGGACGCTTGCGAGGTCTCCAGCGCCTGCTGCATCTCGATAATCGCCTGGTTGGCCCGCGGCGCCAGATAGAGCGAGTTGCCCAATCCCAACAGCGTGCCTGTCACCGCTACGATCGATGCCACGCGCACAAAGTACCCAATGCCCAGTCCCGACGCGCGCATGGCAATAATCTCGCTGTCGGCCGCCAGCCGGCTCAATCCCAGCAGCACGCCCCACAGCACCGCCATGGGAATCGTCACCTTGAGCAGGTTGGGTAGCGTGAAGACGAAGATCTCCGCCACGTCCACCCACGTGGAACTGTTACGCACCACCACCTCAAGGATATGTGGCAACTGCGGCATGAATAGAATGAACGTGAAAAGCGCGCAGCCGATGAGCGTCAGGGAGAGGATCTCGCCGAGAATGTAGCGGGTGAGGATGCGCACAAACAGACTCTGTGTCTAGTTTAGCGTGCCGAACTCCCGGCAAGCGGCGCCGGCTGCCATCCCCGCAGCCGCAAACTGTTTCCCAGCACGCACACCGAGCTCAACGCCATCGCCGCCGCCGCCAGCCACGGCGTCAGCAGAATATGAAACGCCGGGTAGAGCGCTCCCGCAGCCAGCGGAATCCCGACCAGGTTGTAGCCCACGGCCCAGCCCAGGTTCTGGCGCATCACGCGCACTGTTTGCCGCGCCAGCTCAAGCGCCGCGGGGATCGCCGCAGGCTGCGCCCTGAGCAGCAGCACGTCGCCCACCTCCTGCGCCAGATCCGTTCCGCTCCCCATGGCGATGCCAGCGTCGGCCGTGGCCAGCGCCGCCGCGTCGTTGATTCCGTCGCCCACCATGGCCACGCGCAGCCCGGATTTTTGCAGTTCGCGAATGCGTGCCAACTTCCCCGCCGGATCCAGACCCGCTTCCACTTCGGCGATACCTGCCTGCCGTGCAATCGGCGCAGCCGCGGCAGCCGAGTCGCCAGTCAACATCAACACACGCAACCCAGCGCCCCGCAAAGCCGCCACGGCTGCAGCCGCATCCGGCCGCAGCGCATCGCGCGCGTCGAAATACGCCGCAGCCGCACCATCCACCGCCATCCACAACCGCGTCACGCCCGGCTCCGGCGCAACCAAGTCCCCCGGCAACTTGATAAGGAACTCGCTGAAGAGCGCTTCGTTGCCCAGCAGGCACTCGTGCCCCTCCACGCGCGCCGAGAGTCCACGCCCGGGAAAGATCTGCACCTCTTGTGCCGCCTCCCATGTCAATCCAAGGCCAGAAGAAAAATCGAGGATCGCGTGCGCCAGAGGATGGTTCGACCGCTCTTCTGCCGCCGCCGCCATGCGCAGTAGATCGCGCTCCGACTCTCTTGCTCCCTCGATCACATTCAGTTTCTCCAGCACAGGTTTTCCCACCGTCAGCGTACCCGTCTTGTCCAGAACAATCGCGTTCACATGCGCCAGCCGTTCCATAGCTTCGCCACCCTTGAAGAGCACGCCTAGTTGCGCGCCCCGGCCCACGGCCACGGTCAACGCCGCCGGTACTGCCAGTCCCATCGCGCATGGGCACGCAATCACAAGCACGGCCACCGTATTAGCAAGCGCCAGCTGCAACGAATGCGCGGCCAGCAGCCATGCCACAAACGTCACCACCGCAAGCCCCAGCACCACCGGCACAAAAATCGCGCTGGCCGCGTCAGCCAGCCGCTCCATGGGAGCGCGCGAGCTCTGCGCCTGGTCTACCATCCGCGCAATCTGTGCCAGCATCGTGTCTTCGCCCAGCGACTCCGCCCGGCACACCACCGCACCGTCGTAGTTCAGCGATCCCGCCAGCACCCGTCCGCCAACTTCGCGTTCCAGCGGCGTTGCTTCGCCCGTCAGCATCGACTCATCCACCGATGTGCGCCCCTCCAGAATCGTCGCGTCCACGGGAAAGCGCTCGCCGGGCAGCACTACGACGCTGTCGCCAGGCCGTACCTCTTCGAGCGGCACCACCGTTTGCACGCCGTCCACCAAGCGTCGCGCCGTCGCGGGCCGCAACCGCGACAGCGAGTCCAGCGCCGCCAGCGCCCGCCGCTTCGCCCGCGCCTCCAGCGCCTTGCCCAACAACAGAAAACCAAGAATCAAGAGCACCGCGTCGAAGTACACCGCACGCCCCGGCGCCGGCCAGACCGTCGCATACGCCGAATAGGCAAACGCCACGCCCGTCCCCAGGCTCACCAGCGTATTCATGTTGGTCGTGCCGTGCCGCAGTGCGCGACCCGCGCTTAAGTAAATGCCGCGCCCCGCCCACGCACCCACAGCCGCCGTCATCGCCAGCAGAAGCCAGCGCAGCGCCGGCGCCGGGATGGCGTAGAGCCAGGGAATTGCGCGAATCAGGAAAGCATCACCCGCGCCCATCTCCGTTTCGAGAGGCATGGCCAACAGCATGGCCGTCGCGCCCGCGCCCAGCGTCACCCACGCCTTCGCAGCCGCGCCTGCAGCCGCATCCTCAACGCGCGCATCGCCGCCGCCCTCGCGCGGCAGCACCGCATCGTAGCCCGCTCCGCGAATTGCGTCCACCAGTTGTTGGGGCGCTGCCAACGCCGGATCGAAGACCACGCTGGCCCGATGCGCCATCAGATCCACTCGTGCCGACTCCACGCCTGGGGTCGCGCGCAGAGCCTCCTCCACGTGGTGTTGGCACGAGGCGCACGTCATGCCCAGAACAGGGAGTGTCAGCGATTCTGTGCTGTGCGAGGCCACGGTCGGTTCCAAGTCTCCGCGTTATGATTCCAGATGCGCCTCGAAGCCGGCCTTGGCGAGCGCGGCAATGGCAAGATCCACCGGCGCGGGATCCTCGGTTGCAGTCAGCCGGGCCGCTCCTATGCGAACCTCGTTCACCGTCACGCCCGGAGTCGCAGCCAGCGCCTGGCTCACGCGGCGCACACAGGAGCCGCAATGCATGCCATCGATTCGTAAAGTAAATTCCGCCATCTTTCGTTCCTCTGTATGTTTATTTGATGATAGCGGGAGGCATTCGATTCGGCGCCGGCCGGTAGCGCCGGTCTCCAGACCGGCTGTCGTGCGGGCCTCCAGGCCCGCACTGCAAGCTGAGAGGGAGCGTGCGGCAAAATTATCTGGGCATCAGCCCAGAAGGGACTCCGAATGGACAAAATACAACGCGAGTTTCCCCAATCTCCGTTGGTCGGCGTGGGCGCGGTCGTGGTCCACGAAGGCCGCGTCCTCCTCGTGCGCCGCGGCAGTGAGCCCCTTAAAGGCCATTGGACGCTCCCCGGCGGCGTGCTTGAGGTGGGCGAAACCATCGCCGCAGGCGTAGCCCGCGAGGTGCGCGAAGAAACCGGCCTTCTGGTCGAGCCGCTGGAACTGGTCGAGCTCCTCGACCGCATTCATCGCGAGGCCGGCCGCGTCCGCTACCACTACGTCCTCGCCGACTACCTTTGCCGCGTCACCGGCGGCGAGCTGCGCGCAGCCTCTGACGCCGATGCCGTCCGCTGGGTAGAGCGGGCGGAATGGAATCCGCCGCGGCGGACCCTCGTCCTCGATCCCATCACCGTGCGCGTCATTGAAAAAGGATGGCAAAGAGCGCAGACGCTCGAAATAGAAGGAAGCTAGCCCATGACCAAGCCCACAACCCGTCCAAAACAATGGTTCAAACGTTCCCTCTGGTCCCTGCTTGCTCTGGCGTTGCTCGCGACCGCCGGATTCTTCCTCCGCCCCGTCAGCTACCTCAACGCGTGGACCTACCTGAACGAGGATCTCTCCGGCATCCAGAGCCGAAACGTGCAAGTCGGAGGCCATCGCGTGCACTATCTTGCCGAGGGTCCGTCCAACGGTCCGGCCGTCGTTCTCGTGCACGGCCTCGGCGCCAGCGCGGAGTACTGGAGTAACCTCGCGCCGTATCTCGCCAAAGCCGGTTTCCGCGTCTACATTCCCGATCTCGTCGGCTACGGCCGTAGCGAGCGCCCCGCGGATTTCTCCTATTCGGTGCGCGACGAGGCTGCCGTTGTCGTCGGCTTCATGGATGCGCTGGGCCTCAAGCAGGTCGAACTCGGCGGCTGGTCCATGGGCGGATGGATTGCGGTACTCGTCGCCGAGCAGCATCCCGAACGCGTCAGCCGCCTCATGCTCTTTGACGCCGCCGGCCTCAACGTCCCGCCGACATTTGACACCGCACTCTTCACGCCTTCCACCGTCGCCCAGTTCGACGAGTTGGAAGCTCTCCTCTCGCCGCAGCCTCAGCCCATCCCCGCCTTCATCGCTCGCGACATCGTGCGCAACATCCAGCGCAATGGCTGGGTTGTGCAGCGCGCCCTTGCCACCATGTTCACCGCCCAGGACGTGGTCGACAACCTTCTGCCGCAACTCAAAATGCCCGTGCTCCTCGCGTGGGGATCGCTCGACCGCATCACGCCGCTGAACGATGGCGACACCATGCACCGCCTCATCCCGCAATCTGAACTCGACGTCTTTCCCGGATGCGGACACATGGCGCCCATTGAGTGCTCCGCCGCGGTCGGCCCCAAAGTCATCGCCTTCGCGCAGCAGTAGCGCTGCGCGCGTTTCACTCTTTCACTTCCCTCACTGCATCTCTGCCTTCTTGACGCGACGCCGCCCCCTTTGCGAGACTCCGCCCATGGGATACAGCGGAAAAATTGAATACGCCGGAGAGCGCAAAATCCGGGAACGCAACACCAACGGTCTATCGACTTTGTCACTGGCCTATATGGATTTGGGTCTTCTTTCTGGCGCCCGGACCCCTCACCTTCAGTCTTTTTTCCGGCGGTTTTCACTGGGTCAATTGGGCGTGGCTCGCCGCGGTCCTCATCGGAACCGGCATCGCCTGCTACAAAGCGCAACTGCCCGGCTCGGAGCATCGCCCCTACATCCTGCGCTTTGACGAGGACAAGCCCAACCCGCTCTATCGCCGCGTCTGTTACACCTTCGCCTGGAACGCCATCCTGAACTATGCACTGCTCAACATGGCAGCGCTGGTTTACGCCGCCGCCACCGGCGTCTGGCGCATGAAGCAGATCTATCTCTACGCCTACTCGCCGCTTTGCGCGTTCATCCTACTCCTCGGCATGCTGGGCAAACTGCCGCGCGTCGGGACTTCCACCCAAGGCGAAGGCATGGGAACGCCGCTATTTTTATGGATCGGTCTGGGCGGTCACCGCTGCGCAAACCACTCTGCTCGTCCTCTGGAAGATCCTGCCCTGAAACCTCCACCGGCAGTCTCATCAAGCTTGTGGTCTTCGTCGGCGTGCTCGTGGTGTTCGGTATCGCGGCCGCTCGCGGCAAGCTGCCTCGCACGCGCCCCATTGTTCCCGGCGAGATGATGGTTTCCGACTGAGCCGATCTCACAGTCTCACAGATTCGCAGCTACCGTGAGGCTGTGGGATTTTCGCGTCTAAGTGATTGGTTTTGCTGCCACTTCCATGCTTCACAGTTTCACAGACCGCTTTTTCGAGGCGGTATCGGCGCCAGGTTTCAGGTGTCGGGACCGGGGGAGGGGGGAGGGGGTCAGCTTTTAGCTTTCGGTTGCTCGCCTCTAGCTAATCGCCTCTTGCGGCGAGGATTGTCTTCATTGTGCACCAGACGCGGGAAATGATTTGCAAAATGCAGCGGAGAATTTCCGTCGGGCTAAGAGACTGAGAGAACAATGAGTTAGACCGGTTTGGACGAAGTGATTTTGAGGGGCGGGCTTGACTGAGTACGAACCGCAGTCAGCACGATCCAAGGGGTTTTCTTGCAAGTGATCCAAATCACATTGGACCGCCGCTCCCGAAGGGTATAAGAAGGTTGCTATGTGCCTTGCGATTCCTGGAAAAGTCGAAGAGATCACCACTGACGGCCTTATCCGCATCGGCCGCGTCAACTTCGGCGGCGTGGTCAAGAAGGTCTGTCTCGATTACGTGCCTGAGGTCGAGGTCGGCGATTACACCATCGTCCACGTCGGCTTTGCCATCTCGAAAATCGATGAGGAGACTGCCGAGCAGACCCTCGCCGACTTCCGCGCCCTGGGCATTCTCGATGAAGAACTTGCGAGCGAAGAAGAAGCCTTTGCCCGCGCGGCCCAGCGGCCGCAGTCGCGTTGCCCCGATGGCAGTTGCTCGAATGAATGTGGCGGCGACTGTGCCTCCGCTAACTCCGCTGAGAAACCATGAAGTACCTCACCGAATTTCGTAACGGCGAAATCGCGCGAAGCGCTGGCGCGCGAGATCGCGCAGGCGACCACGCGACCCTGGAAGATCATGGAAGTCTGCGGCGGGCAGACGCACTCCATCATCAAAAACGGCATCGACCAGATGCTTGCCGTCTGGATGTGGAGATGATTCACGGCCCCGGCTGCCCCGTCTGCGTCACGCCGCTTGAACTCATTGACAAGGCGCTGGCCATCGCCGCGCAGCCCGGCGTCATCTTCTGCTCCTTCGGCGATATGCTCCGCGTTCCCGGCACCGAGTGCGACCTGTTTCAGATCAAGGGCCGCGGCGGCGACGTGCGCGTGGTCTATTCGCCTCTCGACGCCGTCGAACTCGCCGTCAAAAATCCCGACAAGCAAGTGGTGTTCTTCGGCGTCGGCTTTGAAACCACTGCCCCGGCCAACGCCATGAGCGTGCATCTGGCCAAGCGCCGCGGCCTCACGAATTTTTCCGTGCTCGTCTCGCATGTTCTGGTCCCGCCCGCGATCTCCGCCATTCTCGAATCGCCCGGCAACCAGGTGAATGCGTTTCTCGCTGCCGGCCACGTCTGCAGCGTGATGGGCTACTGGGAGTATCCGCCGCTGGCTGAGAAATACCGCGTGCCGATCGTCGTCACGGGCTTTGAGCCGCTCGATCTGCTCGACGGCATCCGCCGCGCGGTGGTGCAGCTCGAGAGCGGCCGCCACGAGGTGGAGAACGCCTACAGCCGCGTCGTCACCTTCGAGGGCAATCGCCCCGCGCAAAAGCTGTTAAGCGAAGTCTTTGAAGTCACCGATCGCGCCTGGCGCGGCATCGGCGTCATTCCGCAGAGCGGCTGGCGTCTCAACGCGGACTACCGCGAGTTCGACGCCGAAGAGCGCTTCCACATCACCGGCATTCACACCGAGGAGTCGCCGCTGTGCCGTGCGGGAGACGTGCTGCGCGGAGCCATCAAGCCGGCCGAGTGCGCGGCCTTCGGCAAGGAATGCACACCGCGCCATCCGCTCGGCGCGACCATGGTTTCAAGCGAAGGCGCCTGCGCCGCGTATTACAACTACGGACGATTTTTGTCGGCGGAGGAGCTTGCCAGCGCCGGCTCCACACTTTCGGGGGCTGCGCATGGCTGACGACGTAAAAGTTGCCGCACCCGATTTCTCCAACTGGTCCTGCCCGCTGCCGCTGGCCGACTATCCCACCATCGTGATGGGCCACGGCGGCGGCGGCAAGCTGGGCAACGAGCTGGTGGAGCATCTTTTTCTGCCCGCGTTCCGCAACCCGGCGCTCGAAAACCTGGGCGACGCCGCGGTGCTTGAGACCGCAGGCGCGCGCCTTGCCATGAGCACCGATTCGTTCGTCGTGCAGCCGCTGTTTTTTCCCGGCGGATCGATCGGGGAGTTGGCGGTGAACGGAACCGTCAACGATCTGGCCGTCTCCGGCGCGGAGCCGAAGTTCCTGAGCGCCAGCTTCATTCTCGAAGAAGGCTTTCCGCTGGCTCAGCTTGCGGCCATCGTCGATGACATGGCCAAAGCCGCCGCAACCGCAGGCGTGCAGATCGTTACCGGCGATACCAAAGTTGTCGAGCGCGGCCACGGCGACGGCTGTTACATCACGACTGCCGGCGTCGGCCTCCTGCGACCGGGCATCTCCGTAGGTCCGCTGCATGCAATGCACGGCGACGCGATCCTCGTCTCGGGATTCATCGGCGACCACGGCATGGCCATCATGAGCGTGCGCGAGGGCCTGGAGTTCGAGAGCCAGATCCGGTCCGATTGTGCCGCGTTGAACGGCATGATTGCCGAGGTGCTTGACGCCGCGGGCGCGCAGGTCCACGTCATGCGCGATCCCACGCGCGGCGGCCTCGCTTCTACGTTGAACGAAATTGCACAATCCTCCAATGTTGGCATCGCTATCGACGAGAGCTGCATACCCGTGCGGCCCGAGGTGCAATCCGCGTGCGAGTTGCTCGGCCTCGACCCCGTGTACGTGGCCAACGAGGGCAAAGCGGTCTTCTTCGTCGCGCCTGAAGCCGCCGATCGCGTGCTGGAAATTCTTCGCGCACATCCACTGGGCAAAGACGCCGCGCGCATCGGCCACGTGACCGCGGAGCACAAACACATGCTGGTGGCGCGCACCGCAATGGGCGCCAACCGCGTTATCCCCACCATGATCGGCGAGCAGTTGCCGCGCATCTGCTAAGAGCAGGGAACAAGGGACTGAGGGAGCAAGGGGCCGAGAAAACTCCCGAGCCCGCACCGGATTCCTGCGCCTTTTTTTTCCTTGCTAAGTTTTTTCTAAGTACATTCGTAAGCGAAGCCCGCTTAAATTCAGGCCTTTCAAACTCAGCCGCCGGCACTTCGCGCCGATAGATGAGAAAAGGCAAAGACCACGGCCGCGGCAAACCAGGCGCGCTTCGGCCTTTGTCCTCTTGAAAGGCCGGAATGACTCGCGCGCATAAGAGCCGTCTCATCATTTGCCGCATTGCTTCTGCTTACCAGTTGCGGCGGTGATCTGCGTACCGCGATTCCATCGAGCGGCCTCACCACCCCTGTCGACGAAACGCGGCTCGTCACGCTCGCGGGCAATGTGCCACTGCGGGCGCGCGCGGGTTTCGACGAAGGCGCCATCGAATCAGACGCCCGTCTTGACCGCATGCTGCTCGTGCTCCAGTCTTCTGTCGCGCAGCAGGCAGCGCTCGACGCCCTGATCGAAGCGCAGCAGGATCCCAGCTCGCCGCAGTATCGGCAGTGGCTGACGCCTGCCCAGTTCGGAGCGCAGTTCGGCGTCGACGGCCCCCAGTTGGCGCTGGTTACAGCGTGGCTCGCGGCCCATGGATTCACCGTCGAAGAGATCTCCGCCGGACGCCGCTTGATCGTCTTCTCGGGTACTGCGGGTGAAGTCGCAAGCGCCTTTCGCACCGAGTTGCACCGCTATCAGCGTGGACGGCGTGATGCACATCGCCAACGCAAGCAACCCGCAGATTCCCGCAGCGCTGGCCGGAGTTGTCGGCGGCGTGGTCACGCTCAACGACTTCCGTCGCACCTCGATGATCGCCTCGCAGATATCGCTCGCGTCGAAGTCGGAATACTCCGTGGGGCCGGAATACTCCGCCGGCAGCACGCACAATATCTTTCCTGCGGATTTCGCCACCATCTACGACCTCAACCCGCTCTACGGCGCGGGCACCAACGGTTCCGGCGCGACTATTGCCGTTGCCGGGCGCAGCAACATCACTCTCAGCGACGTTGAGACCTTCCGCTCCATCGCAGGCCTCGCAGCCAACACGCCTTCAGTGTTGCTGGACGGCGCCGATCCCGGACTGGTTTCCGGCGACCAGAGCGAATCCACGCTCGATGTAGAGTGGAGCGGCGCGGTCGCGCCGTTGGCCGCGGTGAACCTGGTCGTTGCAGCCACCACTGCAACCACGGACGGCATCGATCTCGCGTCCGCGTACATCGTGAATCACGCCATTGCGCCGGTGGTAAGCGTGAGCTACGGCAGTTGCGAACAGGAGATGGGCGCGGCGGAGTTAGCCTTCTACAACGGCCTGTGGGAGCAGGCCGCGAGTCAGGGAATGAGCGTGTTTGTGGCCTCAGGCGATGCCGGCGTGGCCGGATGCCAGCAAGGCAATGCCGTTGCGGGAACGTCCGCCGCGGTGAACGGGCTGTGCAGTTCGCCCTATGCCACATGCGTGGGAGGAACGGAGTTCAACGAGGGCGCGAATGCAGCACAGTATTGGTCCGCGACCAATTCCTCGGCATACGGCTCCGCACTTGGCTACATTCTCGAAGAAGTGTGGAACGAGAGCGCGCTTGACGGCGGCACGGGGCTTTGGGCGTCAGGCGGCGGCGCGAGCGTGGCGTACGCGCAGCCCGCGTGGCAGCAGAACGCGAGCGGAACGGCCGCGGCCGGCGGCATGCGCGCCGTGCCGGATGTTTCGCTCTCGGCAGCAAATCACGACGGCTATTTCGTGGTGGAGAACGGCGCTTTCTGGGTTGTCTCCGGCACTTCCGTCACGGCCCCGTCGTTTGCCGGCATCATGGCCCTGGTTGCCGCAAAGGATGACGGCAAAGGCCAGGGCAGCGCGAATCCTCGCCTCTACGCGCTGCTGTCCGCGGTTCCCGATCCATTTCATCGCACGCGGTCCGGCAACAACGACGTTCCAGCCGTAGAAGGATTCAGCGCGGATGGCGCAACCTACAACCTTGCCACTGGCCTGGGTTCGGTGGATGGCGCAGTGCTCGTCAACGGCTGGAATACGAGTGGGACATCCGGCTCGCCAACGCTTGCTTTGACGTCGGTGGTGCAATCGACGACCATCGCCGCGGGCGGCTCGGCGACGATTCAGTTCACCGCCGTCACTGGAGGGTCGTTCGCAGGGAACGTGAGCTTCTCTGTGAGCGGCCTGCCGGGTGGAGTCACGGCCGCGTGGTCTGCGAACCCGCCCACCCCGGCCTCGAGTGCAAGCACAAATAGGGTGTCGCTCAAGCTCACTGCTGCTCAGGGAACGACCTCCGGCTCTGCCAGCGTCGTGGTCTCGGCTACAGGCGATGGACTGACAGCGCAGCAAACTGTGACGGTCACCGTAACCGCGCGTGCGAACGAATGTTCCCGCTTCAGCCTGCTGCCGACGAGTTGCAGACCGCTGCCGCGCGTGCCGGTTCTCTAGACGCAGCGCAACGCAATTACTCGAACAACGCAAAGGCTTCTTTGACCTGGTCGGGCAGTGTGGCGTGCGCTTCCGGCAGTGAGTAGCTGATCTCGAGCACCGTCGCGGGAGGCGTCGCCAGCGCCTTCAGAGCCTTTGCCGATGCGGGCCAGTCGATCGTCCCGCTGCCGGGCCACAAGTGCTCGTCCTTCGTGCCATGGTTATCGTGTATATGGACCGTAGCAATGCGGTTGCCGAGAGTTGCGATCGCCTCCGCCGTTCCCACCGTGATATTCGCGTGGCCAAGATCCAGGCAAACGCCGACATTGGTCAGGTGCCCCATTTCGAGAATGGCCACCAGATGCGCCGGCGTGGTGGCCTCGCTCAACAGGTTTTCCACGAGCAAGCGTACGCCGAGTGGCCGTGCAAAGGCGCCCAGGTGCTCCAGCGCAGTGAGCGCATATTCAATGGTGCGCGGCGACCACTCATCGTCGCGTTCGCCAAGGTGCACCACAAGATTGCGCAGTGGGATGTGCTCCGCCGCTTCGAGTGCCCGCTTGATCTCGTCCATGGCGTCGATGCGCCGTGCCTTCTCAGGGTGCAGCACATTCACCCCGAGTGCGCCGGCACGGCCCATTTCGCGGTCGGGATAAAGCGGCGCGTGCATCGAAAAGGGCTGGAGTGTGTTGGAGCGGAACCATTCGGCCAGCTCAGACACCTGCTCTCGGCTGGTGTAGTCAAAGTGCTGACGCGCGGCAAAGATCTCCACCGCCTGCGCGCCGGAGCGCTCCGCGAGCTCGAGCAGGCCCGGGTGCAGACGATGTTTCAGAAATATATGAGTCGATAGGACGCGCAGCATCTTGGTGTGGCCCCTGGCGCCGGACAGATATGAACTCCAAGCCGAACGCTTCCTCTATTCTCGCATTTTGATGAGGGTTTTTCGCTTCGTTGCTCTTGCCGCTCATGGTGCGGCCGACGAAGGGAGCGGCGGTCCGTCTATCATCGAAGCTGTCGCGACGCGCCAGCGCGCGCATCCGAATGTGGGAGCCTGAACGCGTGGACGAGGTGTTTTGGATTGAAGGAACTCCGCCGGTGCCGCTGGCCATTGTGCTTTGCCCGCGCGGTGGCAGCAATCTTGACGACGAATTGTGCGAGATCGCGCGCAGCGGGGTCCAGACACTTATCTCGCTGCTCGAGCCGGACGAAGCCGACTGGCTTGGCCTGGGCCAGGAAGGTGCGCTTGCCGAGCAGGTGGGTATGCAGTTCCTGTCTTATCCGATTCAGGACGTTCACGTGCCGGCGAATGTGCAGTCGTTCAGAACATTTGTGTCAGGCCTGGGCGATCGCCTTCGCGCCGGAGAGCGCATCGGCATGCACTGCCGGGGAAGCATTGGCCGTGCGCCGCTCACTGCGGCATGCACATTGATCCACCTCGGCTGGGGCGCGCAGGACGCTATGGCAGCGGTCCAGGCCGCGCGAGGCTACGAGATTCCCGATACCACGGAACAATTGCGATGGATTCTGAACTACAAAGCGCAGCCATGAGCGACAAATCACCCGACCCGATCCCCGGCCCGACTGTCAACCTGAGCTTTCCGCATCGCTGGCGGGCCGAGATTCTTGCTGCGCGGCCGTTGATTCTGCCACCGCGCCACTTCGTCTACCCGCGCGCGGCCGAGGAGGTGGAACGGGGCGCGCTCGAAGTGATGATTCGCCCTGATGCGCCGCATGCACAGCCCTTTCTCGCCACGTGCGCCCTGGGATTTCGCGATCCGGCGGCTCCGACCGGGCTTTGGTCTACTCCAAAGCCGGAAGAAATCTGCGCCGTCGCGGGAGGGTACGCCTACCTTATCGACACCGCCGCGCCCGAACATTTCACGATGATTCCCTACCGGCCCGCGCTCGAAGTGCACGCGGCGGTTGCGGAAGGCCTGCTCCTGTTCGTCGGCCACCATGCGATTCTCGCGTGGGGATCGGGCGGGCAATCGTGGGAGTCGGCGAAACTCTCCGATGAAGGCGTGAAACTTGCCGGCATTGACAACGGCGTGCTGCGCGGAACGGGCTGGGAAATGATGAGCGACCGCGAGAGGCCCTTCGCGCTCGACCTGCGGACGGGCCTGCTGCTTCCCTCGCACTCTGGTTGACTCTCAATCGTCCTTGTCGCCGCCCATCTCCCAGGTCATTTTGAAGATGACGCCGACGGGGTTGCTGTGCGGACCCGCGCCCACGGGCACGCCGATTCCGGCTTCGAACCGGTGCGGCAAATGTTTGTAGATGCCTGGTGTCACATAGAAGCTGTTCACGCCCGTGTCGCGGCGGCCGTTGAACTCCAGTGTTGGAATCCAGTGGTGTGGGAGTGGCCGGTCTGCCGCGACGTTGTACTCGAGCGAGGTGTCGTCGCCGAGTTCCGGAATGAAGCTGGTGTGAATCTGCAGCCTGCCGAATGCTTTGGCGATGAGCAGTTCCGGCTCGTAGCTTAGATCACCGCGCCCCGTCAGCGGCGCCTCCACGCCCATCGCTCCACTCAGCGCAAAGGGATGATTGCCGCGGATGAACTGGTAAAGAACGCTGATGTCGGCGGCACTCCAACTCACGGGAGTCTCGCTGGTGGGCGTGGAGATGATGCCGTACGGGGCTTCAAATCCCAACTGCAATCGATCCGTGAGGCCGTATTCGATGTCGAGATCCGCGGAGTCGCCGTCCATGGAATCGCCGCGGCCGCGAAAGGCCGCGCTGTCGACGGTGAGTTGCAGCTCCGTCCGCTCCTCGCTGCGGACCGCTTCGGAGAGGAAGAATTCTTCAATGTATTCCGGCAGCGGCCCGTGGGCGGTTACCGGAGGCGGATATCCCGCGTCGGGTTGCGGAGCGGGGTTTTGGGCCGCGACAACTGCCGTCGCGCTGACAAAAAAACAAATAAGGGCAAACCGCGCCCCTGGCGGCATCCCAATGATTCGTGTTCCCGGCAAAATGTCCTCGATTCCCGCTGCTTGTTGTGAGGGAAGGCGCGGCTAGTGCGCAACAAGACGCACGCAGCCTCGCCGCCTATTTGGCAAGCGAAGGAATCAGATGCGAAGCGGGATGAGAGGAGGAGATGTATCGGAGAAAAGCACGAGCGGCGCGACAGATCGACGAAATGCGCGGACCGGTTCTGGACTGAGACGTGCGAACCGGGCCAGGGGGCAAATGACGCGGACAGCTGCAACGGCAACCGCAGCCAGCAGTCCGGCGGCAATGGCCAACACGGCTACGTGGAACTCCGTGTCGCTGGCCAGGCCCGGCGTTGCGTCCCAACTGTCGAAGGCTTCCAGAACCGGAGCAAGCAATGCCGCGAAAAGCAGCACCACCAGAGCGCGCCGGAGGAAGGATCCGATCATGAAGAAATTTTACAGGAGGCGGTGGATATGCCGAGGTTGGGTTGAGGTTCGTGCGGTCCCACCCTAAACGCTCAAAGCGCGTTTAGGATGGGGCACCCCTTTCTTGTGCCGAGTGGAATTCAGTCGGCGGCGGCGGATTGTTCGACTACTGGAAACAAGCGCTGGTATGCCGCGTAAACGCCATCAAACACTGAATCCCAGCTCGCGGTGAGCGCGTAGGCGCGCGCGGCCTGGCGCATCTTGGCGTGGAGCGCAGGATCGGCAAGGATCTCTGTGATCGCAGAAGTGAATTGATCGTCGGACACGATACGGCCAGTCTCGCCGTCGCGGACGATGGTGCACGGGCCGCCGTCGGGCGTCACGATGGCCGGCACGCCGCTGGCCAACGCTTCCAGCACCACGTTGCCGAACGTGTCAGTATGCGAGGGGAAGACGAACAGATCCATGTTGGCGTAGGCGCGGGAGAGGTCTTCGCCGCGCAGGACTCCCGTGAACTCCGCATTAGGCAATCGCTCGCGCAGCCAGGCCTCGTCGCCGCCGTGGCCGACAATGACGAATCTTTCTTTGCTTTTTTCCTGGTTTTGGATGAGATCGTGCTCGATCTGAACCAGAAGCCCTATGTTTTTTTCGACGGAGAGCCGGCCGACAAAGCCGAGAATCCGCAGCGGATCGTCGAGCGCGCGCGTGCGCTTGGAAGGATGGAAGAGTTCGGCGTCAACGCCGCGCGGCATGAGAAAACAGGAGCGGCCGGTGGAGCGCTCGAGGAGCGCAGACAGTTCCGGGTTGGGGGCGAAAAGCACCTTTGCCTTGCGGTAAAACCAGGCCGCAATCGCCAAAGCCAGACTTTCAATCTTCTGGCTGGCGGCTGCGGAGTGGCACCTGGGCAACAGGCGCAGGAGCCAGACAGCGCGCCTCGCGGCATACTCGTGCACGTTGGTGTGCCAACTTGCGACCAACGGCACATGCATGCGGTGCGCCAGGTACGCGCCGAGGAGCCCCATTTCGCTGGGACCCGTGACGTGGATCAGGTCGGGCTGGAACCGCTCCAGTACATCCGAGATGAGAGGGAGGTGGCGCAGATACGCGGGATCAAGGCGGAGATCTTTTTCAAGAGGGAAGGAAAGAAAGCTGCGTGGCAGTTCGAGGGTCCAAACATTGCCGTCTTCCACAAGAGCTTGAAGCCGATTGCCGGCGCGCACGCAAAGAAAGGGAAGGTTGCGCCGCCGCGCGAAGGTCTCAAAGTGACGGCTGGTGTGGGCGACCCCGTTGACTTCGTGGAAGGAGTCGGGAAAGTACGCAACGCGCGGCGCAGAAATGAACATAAAAGCAGCGGGGTTTGCGGTGTTGGCGGAGTTAGCGGAGGCGCGACGAATGTTTTCTCGAACAGCGCTGGCGCCGTTCACCGCACTAGCTCCGCCGTTCTCCCTCAGGACTCCAGCTCGCCCAGTGCCAGGCGCAACTGGTCGGACTCGCTCCAGGCCATGCGCAACCCGCCGGACACCAGGCCCTGGCCCATCGACTGCACCATGGCGATGGTCCAGCGCATGGCGCGCGGAGCCGTACCGCGGGGCCATAGCTCGCTCAGGGGACGAATCACGCCGTTCGCGTCAGGGTGGTAGACGCGCTCATCCCAGGTGCGTGAACCCTGCGGAAACTCCGGATAATGGCGGATGGCATCGATAGTCGATTGCAGGATGCGGTGCTTCCAAGGCTCGGCATACTGCGGCATAAAGAGCACGCGGCTCTTCTTTTCACGCCGCACCTCGAGCACGAACTCAGTGAACGTGGTCGCGTTGGTGAGATTGATGTTGGCGTTCGGTTCCACGCCGTGACGGTCGCCGCCGGCGATCAGCAACATGTTCCACTTTTCGGCCAGACGCCGCACTGATCGGTTCTCGTCCCAGGTGCGCAGGCCGTTCAGCTCCAGCGCGTGAAGATAGGCGCCGTTCTTCTGCAGAAATTCGTTCACCAGGAACTGATGCTTTTCCTTGCCGATCAGGTACAGGTCCCACATGGGATGGTTGAAGACCACGAGCACATGCGGCTCCTGGTTCAGAGCCACCAGAATCTCGGTCAGGCGCGCGTCGCTGGGATTGGCGGTGAACTCCGCGAGGGTCGCCATCCACTGTGCCGCGCGCGCGCTGGGCAGGTTGTGCACGCCTAGATGGAACGCCTGCATGCCGCCGTAGGGGGCGCTCCACTCCACCGACACTGGAATCTGCCGTGCGCTGGGCACGGTGCGCAGAAGCATGGGCGCCTTGATGTTGTCGTGATCCGTGAGGGAAACCATCGCCCCCATGCCGAGCTTCTCGATCTGCTTCGTTTCCAGGTCGAAGGCCAGCTTGGGCGTCATGGGCGGCGTCCAATAGCTCGCCGCGTAATTGATGCGTACGGCATGAATCTGCTCGGCCCGCCGTTCGAGGCGCGACAGCAGCGGCCGCATCACCGGAAACTGGTTGCCAAAGTTGGCCAGGAAATCCAGCGTCTCAGACGATTGATTCGTATGACTATGCAGCGACACGCCGGTCCGAAAGCCCTTTGCAGCGTCTGTGTCACGCCACAAGTACGAGATAGTGGAATTCGGCATTTCAGCTCCTTGTCGGCCCTCAATCTATTTTCGGATTTCCACAGCTAGTATCGGGCTCAGCTCATAAATATCCGGTTAAGAGCGCGCGAATTGCCTTTCAATTGATGCAACTGTGGAATCAAATAAGTTACCAAAATACCGGGAAATACAGGCGAAATCCCGGAAATTCCCGCACCATCAGCCCGCCTTGCGGTCGCCGGAAGGCAATCGCAAGATCTCGAATACTGAGACTCCTGAGCACGCGCTGTTCCAAAACGGCTCCCGGCCGGCAAATCAGTTTGGGCAAGTTAGCAAGTAGTGTGAGGGAAGCGCATGGACCGGAGAAGCATCCCTCAGGGGCTGAAGCCCGTACTGGTTTTGTTTAGCTTGCGGCACCCTTCGACTTCGCTCAGGGCAGGCTAAAAGTCGTGCCCTGACACTTCTTGCGGTCCTTGAAGATTTTCTCCGCAGCCTCGGCAGCCGCACGCTTTCGCGAAGCCCTACGCTAATTCCTGATCCTCCGATCGTCTGAAGTCTCTTTATTTTCTGGTTCTGGCCAGCTCGGGCCCCAGAAAATCGTCGAGGTTCCAGCCCGCCATCAAGTCTTCGTCCGGCGCCGTCTTCTCGCCCTTGGGTTGCGCGTTCGGCACGGCTGCGATCTCGGTTGCCAGATAGTTCGCCGTCAATCCGTCTCGTAGCAGGTTGAAGGCCTGTTCGGGTGTATCAGCATATTGAAAGAGATCGAGGTCCTTGGGCGAGATCGCGCCTGCGTCCACAAGCACCTCGAGATTGAACACCTTCTTCCAGTAATCCGATCCATAAATAAGGACGGTGATTTTCTTCGTCACTTTCTGGGTCTGGGCCAGAGTGAGAATCTCAAACATCTCATCGAGCGTGCCGAACCCGCCGGGAAAGACCACCAGCGCCTTTGCCAGGTAGGCAAACCAGAGCTTGCGCATGAAAAAGTAGTGGAACTCAAAGTTGAGCGAGGGAGTGATGTAGGGATTCGGCCTCTGCTCGAAAGGCAGCAGGATGTTCATGCCGATAGTTTTGCCGCCCGCCTCGTAGGCGCCGCGGTTGGCCGCTTCCATGATGCCGGGACCGCCGCCCGAGGTGACAACGAAACGATGCTTGCGCGAGGGGATGGTTTTGGCCCATTGCGTGAGCAGTTGCGCCAGGCGACGCGCGTCTTCGTAGTAGCGCGCCATTTCCACTGCAGCTACGGCGCGCTTCATTTGCAGATCGGATGCATTGCCCGCCGCAATCTCCAAGGCCTTGGCGGGTTGCTCGTGGCTGGGAGCGGGTTGCACGGACCCGGTGTTTTCCAGAAGCTCGAGGGCATGATCGGCCTCTTCACGCCCGTGAAAGCGGGCCGAGCCGAAGAAAACTACTGTGTCCTGAATCTGTTCGCGGCGGAAACGCGCCAGCGGCTCCAGATACTCCGAAATAATCCGTATGGGCCGCCCGTCGGCGCTGTTGAGAAATGCGGAGTTCTCATACGCGAGCGGAGCTGCATCCAGCGGAGGCGGCGCTCCGTTGCCGGGAATCATGGCGGTGGGAGATGTCGCAGAAGTTGCGGCTGGAGCAGTTCCGGCAGACTTCTTCAGGCTCTCGACGTCTTGCTCCCTTGCTCCCTTGTTCCCTTGTTCCCTGTTTTCCATTGTTCAACCATCCCGATGCCGAATGGCATCTTGAAAGGCAAACCAAAGATTCAGCAGACCCAGTCCCGAAACAAGACCGCGTACTGCGCCGGCGGTCGCAACGTTTCCGAGCCAGGGAAACTGCAGAAAGATCGGATTCTGATCCCAGAAAGTATGCGACCACGGCGCGTAGCAGATCGCCAGACCGATATACATCCGCAGCATGACGCGCAGAAACAATTCCACGCGCACCAGCCAGCGAGGAACATGATGATGCGATTGCGTGGCGGCTTGGGACTCGGACGCCGAGTTTGCAGCAGATTCCGATGACGGCCCAGACAACGGAGCCGTGAGTGTTGACGATGACGATTCCGGCTGCTGTTGGGGCATTCGTATGCTTCTGTCCGCTGTCGCCGATGTCCTTGCGTCGCAAAGGCTTGCTGGCCATCGCGCGCTTCGGGCTGTGGCCGTAAAGCGAGGCCCGGCGCAGGAACACCGTATTGCCACGTTAACACAGCGAGGGCAGAAAGACAGGGATCCGGCCGCGGCTCAGGGAACGGTTTACGCCACCACAGGCAGGCCTGCGAGCGCCATGGCGATTTCCTCTTCGGGATATTCGAAGTTCTCCAGCTTGCCCGCGTGGTAATCGATGTAGGCCTGCATGTCGAAGTGACCGTGGCCGCTGAGGTTGAAGAGAATGACGCGCGGCTTGCCTTCCGCCTTGGCCTCGAGAGCCTGGCGAATGGCTTCAGCCACCGCATGATTGGCTTCGGGAGCGGGCACAATTCCTTCAGCGCGCGCAAATTGAACGCCGGCAGCGAAGGCATCGAGTTGCTGCACGGTGGTAGCTTCTGCCAATCCGAGATTGATGACATGCGAAACCAGCGGCGCCATGCCGTGATAGCGCAAACCGCCCGCGTGAATTCCCGGAGGAATGAAGGTGCTGCCCAGCGTATGCATCTTCACCAGCGGCGTCAGGTGGCCGGTATCACCGAAGTCGTAGGCGAAGTGGCCCTTGGTGAGACTGGGGCAGGCGGCAGGTTCAACGGCAACGATGCGCGCGTGGCATTTTCCTTTGAGCTTGCGGCCCAGGAACGGCATCGCCAGCCCGGCAAAGTTCGAACCACCGCCAGTGCAGCCGATGATGACGTCGGGAGCGTCGCCGGCGAGAGCCATCTGCTCGATGGCCTCCTGGCCGATGACAGTCTGATGGAGCAATACGTGATTCAACACGCTGCCCAGCGCATACTTGGTGCCTGGATCTTTGGCCGCCACTTCAACGGCCTCGGAGATGGCGATGCCGAGCGAGCCTGGAGAGTTGGGGCGCTCGGCGAGAATGGCGCGGCCCGACTCGGTGAGCGTGCTGGGGCTGGCGATCACCGAAGCTCCAAAGGCCTCGATCACCGCGCGGCGATAGGGCTTCTGATCGTAGCTGACGCGCACCATGAAGACTTTGCAGTCGAGGCCGAGGAATGCGCAGGCCATCGACAATGCAGAGCCCCACTGGCCGGCGCCAGTTTCGGTGGAAAGGTGCTGCACGCCTTCCTGCTTGTTGTACCAGGCTTGCGGGACGGCGGTATTCAGCTTATGCGAGCCGGCGGGGGAGACGCCTTCGTACTTGTAGTAAATGCGTGCGGGCGTATCGAGCGCTTTTTCAAGACGCCGTGCGCGCATCAGCGGCGACGGGCGCCACTGCGCGTAAATCTGCCGCACTTCTCCAGGGATCTCGATCTCGCGCTCGTTGCTGACCTCCTGCATGATCAGCGCCATGGGAAACAGCGGCGCCAGATCGTCAGGGCCGAGCGGCTTAAGCGTGCCGGGATGCAGCGGCGGCGCCATAGGCACGGGCAGATCCGGAAGAATGTTGTACCAGATTTGCGGAATGCGGCTCTGCGGCAGGTTGTACGCGATGGTTTCCATGCCGAACATTCTACAGAAAAGTCGGCTGACGATTTTGTGCGCTGCGCCACTCAACTGTCAACGTTGGCTGGCTTCCCCGGTGGCCACCCTGCGATTGAATTCGGCCGACTGGTTGCGCGGTACGCTGAGCGACTGCCAGTGGTCGCAGGCAAAGTGCTTGGCCAGCTGCACAATCTGACCCACGTGATACGGGTAATGCGCCAACTGGCGGTTGATGGCCTGCATCACGGAATGCGCCTCGCCACGGATGGTTACCGTGCGAGTGAGGTCAGCGTCGCTGAGCGCCTCGATTCCGGCAAAGAGCCGGCTCCATCCGTCCTCCCACTCGGCCAGCAGTTGTGGACGGGTTGCGGACGGGTCAACAAACTCGCTGTCGCGGTTGCGCGTGGGCTTTTCGCCGTCGCTGGTCAGAAAGTCGGTCCACCGCGAGCGCATGTTGCCCACCATGTGCTTCACGATGATGGCGATGGAATTGGCCTCGGGATCGAGAGTCGCAAAGAGTTGCTCGTCGCTGACCTGATCCATTGCGCGCTCGGCCAGTCGCTTGTAGTAGCGAAAGAGCGCGAGCGCATCTTCAATGTAGGAAGTTGTGAACTGCAGCGCCATGGGGAAGTCCTGGTCGAATTATATTTGTCGAATCGGGGATTGGCCGCGAACCGGACTGGAGTTCGACTCACGGCTCGTCGTTGTAAATATGCACTTCGATCTTGCCGCCTTCGGCAAGACGAGCGCGGAACATGCCGGGCGTGTTGAAGCTCCATGCCATCTGCCCGTCGGGAGCGATTGCAATCACGCCGCCATCGCCATGGATGGAAGCGAGCTTCTTTTGAATGACCTCGTCGGCGGCCTGCTGCAACGTGTAGCCCTTGTATTGCACCAGCGCGCACACGTCACGCGCCACTGTGAAGCGAATGAAGTACTCGCCGACTCCGGTGCCCGAGACGGCGCAGGATTGATTCGAAGCGTAAGTGCCCGCGCCAATGATCGGCGAATCGCCCACGCGGCCCGGCATTTTGCCTTGCAAGCCGCCTGTCAACGTGCCGGCAGCAACATTACCCTGGCGATCGACCGCGACCACGCCTACCGTCCCATAGCGGCGCGTGTTTGCCGCCTCCTGCCATTGGGCGACTGGCTTGACGACGCCCACCGGAGGAGCGCCTGCGGGACGCGGTGGGATGGGGCGGCCTTCCTGCTGCAACTGCTTGATGAGCGACTGCCAGCGGCTCTCGGTAAAGAAGTAGCTGGGTTCCACCTGTTCCATTCCCGCTTGCTTTGAGTAAGCATCGGCGCCCGGGCCTACCAGGAGAACGTAGGGCGTCTTCTCCATCACCGCGCGAGCGAGAGTGATGGGATAGCGCGTGTGCGTCACGTCGGCAACCCCGCCCGCGTGCATGGTTGCGCCGTCCATGATGGCCGCATCGAGCTCCGTCTTGCCTTCCGCTGTGAAAACTGCTCCGCGCGCGCCGTTGAAGAGCGGATCGTCCTCAAGAACACGAATCGCGGCCTCGACGGCATCAAGCGAAGAGCCTCCGCGATCGAGAACCGCGGCTCCAGCCTGCACCACCTTGGCAAGCGCGGCACGATAGGCTTTGTCGCCGTCAGGTCCCAGCCGGGCGCGTTCGATGTCGCCGGCTCCGCCGTGAATCACGATCGCCCAGTGGCGGGAGGCCTTCGATTGCATCGCCTGTCCCGCTGCGCCTGTCACCGCCGCCCACGCAAATGCTGCGCCGATAAGAATTGCCGTCGCTTTCTGCACACGCGTGACCTCCTCATTCCTTTTCATAGTAGCGCCGATTTCCATTTCCCCGCCGCCTGCGTGATTGGATCATCATTCGGCAGGCACATGCCGCATCCACTCTCTTGTTCCCGCGTACCGGCAGGATTCCGACGCGATCTTCGCAGCCTCCATCAACGCATCCACGAACCCAAGTCCTATGGACGCGAAATGACAATAGGCGCCGTGCAGGATGTCCCCGGCGCCCATGGTGTCCACCACATCAACTTGAGGAACGGGCATGCTTCCAGAAGATTGACCGCAAAGGAACTGGATCGGCGCAGATCCGTTCGTGATGGCGATGTTCGCGACACCGCGGCTTTTTAGAAACTGGAAGACATCGCTCGTTGAAGCGCAGCCGGGAGGCATGAAATCGGCCGAACAAATGGCCGTGTCAACGCTTTTAAGAAGCTTCTCCGTTCCGTCCTTCCAGCTTCCTCCATCGAAGACCACTGGCGTCTCGCAAGCCTTTGCCGCTGCCGCCCATGCCTGGCACGCCTTCATGTAGTGTCCGTCCACCAAGACCACATGTGCCTGCCAGCAAAGCTCAGGATCGACCCGCGCGGGAGGCACTCCAACGCGGATTGCATTTGCCGAGACCACATTCCGGTTGCCGGCTTTGTCCACCGTAACCGCCGAGATGACGGGTGCATCTTCGAAATCGGGGCTCAAATCGGCGAGTTGGATCGAATACTTCTCCAGTTCCTCCTGGATCACACTGGCCAGCGCATTGTGCCCCACGACCGTGACCAATGTGGCTTTGCTGCCGAGGTGAGAGCACGCGATGGCCGCATTCGTCGCCGGCCCTCCAGCAAACACGCTCTGGCTCCGTGCCGCGACCTTGGTGTTCGCAACCGGAAACTCGTCGATCTCGTACACGATGTCGATGGTCGAGAGGCCGACGAAGAGGCACCGGCGCATTTTCATTCTCCCGGTTGCTCTTCGCACACTCGCCACCCCTGATTCCTTTTCATCGTAACGCCGGCGTCGCGCGTGGGCATGGCAAATTGCGATGCGCAAACCTTGCGCTGCCGATTCTTCATTTCCCTGGAATGCAATCTCGGGTAGCATGGCAGTACATGGCTTCCCAACTGCGTTTTTTCGTAATGCTTTCTTTCGCGGTATCGCTGGTGGCAGCCGCCGGCGCACAAGCGCCGCCGATCGCGGTAAAGGTTGTGGTGGTGTCGATGTTCGAAGCGGGTGCGGACACTGGCGACAAGCCCGGCGAGCTGCAGTACTGGGTGGAGCGCGACCATTTGGACCGCGTGTTTCCGCTGGCCGACGGCTACCATCCGGCGCGCATGAACGATGCCGGAGAAATGGCGGTGCTGACGGGGCCGGGAACGGCGCACGCGGCAGCGACCATCATGGCGGTGGGGCTGGACCCACGCTTCGACTTCAGCCACGCGTATTGGATCGTGGCCGGCATTGCGGGCGGATGCCCGGACCGCGTCTCGCTGGGTTCGGCGGCATGGGCGCGATGGGTGGTGGACGGCGACCTAGGCTACGAAATCGATGCGCGCGAGATTCCCAAAGACTGGACGACGGGCATGGTGCCACTGCGCAGGACGAAGCCCTTCGAAGAGCCAGCCACGCCTGAAGCAGGCCAGGTATACGAGTTGAATGAGGGACTGGTGGAGTGGGCCTACCGACTGACACACAATGTAAAACTGGACGACTCGGAGGAGTTGCGCGAGAGGCGCAGCCACTACGACGGCGCGGCGGCAGGGCGGGCGCCGTTTGTCACGACGGGCGACGAGCTTTCGTCTTCCACCTTTTGGCACGGCAGGCTGATGGACGCGTGGGCCGCGCAGTGGGTGCCTTACTTTACCGGCGGCAAAGGCGTGTTCGCCACCACGGCGATGGAAGACACGGGAACGCTGCAGTCGCTGACGTTCCTGGCCAACGCGGGACGCGTAGACCTGAAGCGCGTGCTGGTGCTGCGCACGGTGAGCAACTACGACCGCCAGCCGCGCGAGCTGAGCGCGACCGAAAGCCTGGGCGATCAGCATGGGCGCGCATACGCGGCCTATTTGCCGTCGTTGGAGGCGGCTTATCGCGTGGGACACACCGTGGTGAGCGAGTTGCTTGCGCATTGGGCGCAATATGAGCGCGCAACTCCGGACGCCGGAAAGTGACATCGCTCTTGGCAGCGGCGACTCCGGCAGTGGACAATGTTTTGGTTCCTCAATTCCAACCTGAGACCGCGCGGCAACCCGGGTGTGACGGGCCGGCGCAAACGTAAGGAAGGTTCGATGCACTCGATTTGGTTCGGCGAGTTTATGGGCACGCTGATTCTGGTGCTGCTGGGCAACGGCGTGGGCGCCGGCGTCACGCTGCGCAAGTCTTATGCCGCGGATTCCGGCTGGATCGTGATCACCACTGGCTGGGCGCTGGGCGTGCTCTGCGGCGTGCTCGTTGCGCAGGCGTTCGGAAGTCCCGGTGCAAACCTGAATCCTGCCATTACACTGGCCGCCGCAGTGGCAAGCGGGAAATATGCCTCACTGCTCTACTTTTGGTCAGCGCAGTTGCTAGGCGCAATGAGCGGCGCGGTGCTTGTGACCCTGCACTACGCGCCGCATTGGAAGCTGACGCCCGATCCCGCGGCCAAGCTCGGCGTCTTCTGCACCAACGCCGCGGTGCGCAGCCCGTCTGGCAAATCTCTTCAGCGAAATGTTAGGAACGGCGGTGCTGGTGGTCGTGGCCAACGCGATCTTCTCGCACGGCGTGGCCATGAACGGTCCAGCCGCGGGACTTGGACCGTGGCTCGTGGGCAGTCTGGTGTGGGGCATCGGACTCTCGCTCGGCGGAACGACAGGGTATGCGATCAATCCAGCGCGCGATCTGGGACCGCGCATCGTTCATGCGCTGCTGCCGATTCCCGGCAAGGGCGGATCGAATTGGCGCTACGCGCCTATTCCGATCATCGGCGATCTTGCGGGAGGAGCGCTCGCGGGGTTGCTGGTGCACTTCGCGCATTTCTAAATTTGGCGCCGACAATTTCGCCTCTCTTTTCCACAGAGGACGCTCTATCCGCTTCGGAATCTTGTTTCGCTAGACTGCGGAGCGGCTACTCGAGGCAGGACGCGATGACGGCCAGCGCCGCGATGGCGGCCGTCTCGGCGCGCACGATGCGCGGCCCCAGCGACGCCGCGCGCCAGCCGTTGGCATCGAAGAGCGCTTCTTCGTCAGGAGCCCATCCGCCTTCAGGACCGATTGCTACTTCCAGTTGAGGCATTTCTTCCCTGGCCGCTGCGATCGCTTCTTCGATCGCGTGACGCAACGTCGTCGTGCGCTCCTGCTCTGCAAGCACGATGCGCGTGGCCGCAGTAGCCGCGCGCACGCGCTCCGCGAGCGAGATCGGATCATGAATCGTGGGCACATCCGAGCGCCGCGCCTGCTGCGATGCCTCATGCGCGATGCGGCGCCACCGCTCGGCGCGCTTCGCTGCGGCCTGTGCCAGGTGCTTCTCTGTTCTTCGTGCAATGACCGGCGTGACCGCGGCCACGCCGAGCTCCGTGGCTTTTTCAATTGCCCATTCCATGCGGTCGAACTTGTAGATGGCTAACACCAAAGTAACGGGAAGCGCGGGATCAGCCACCAGCTCGGCGGTCAGGTTGAAGCGAACTTCATTCAGGGAGACGGCGGCCACCTGGGCATGAAAGACGCGGCCGCCGGCCACCACGTCGGCCTCCATGCCTGGTTGCGCGCGCAGCACGCGAGCCAGATGTTCGGCTTGCGCGCCGTCGATAGTTGCGGTGGCTTCGTCCCAATGTTCGGCGATCCAGCGGCGTCGGGTCACAAGTGCTCTCTCAAGTGTTCTTCCTAAAAAGTGTACGGCGTCTTGCTCGCGAGCATCGGTTTTGCCCGCATAAACACTAAGGGGAACGCTTTTAAGCGTCCCCCTTGAGTGTTGCCTTTTGGGTTGTTCGATCCGCTACTTTTTCTTCGCGGTCTTCTTTACGGCCTTCTTGGCCGCCTTCTTCGCGGGTGCCTTCTTGGCTGCTTTCTTGGTTGCCATTTGCCTATTCTCCCTTTTCGATGGGTTGCATCGATTCTGCAAATTAAATTGCAGTTGAAGAATGTATAGATTCCTCAATCATCGATGTCAAGAAAAAAACGACATGAGAGTGAAAAAAAGATCAACACGGCCGGACGACAAAAATCGCTCGCGGAGGAAATCGGAGATGAAATTCGACGCGCGGATGAAAAATTTCTTGGCGCGCACTGCGTGCGCTCGATGCGCAAATCAGTTTTTGCAATTTGCATCAGCGCTCTCCTGCACACTTTGCGCGCGCGCTTCAACGCATTGCATTCAGCACTCGATGACATTCAGCGCGAGGCCCGCGAGGCTGGTCTCCTTGTAGCGCGACTGCATGTCGAGGCCGGTGAGGTACATGGTGCGAATCACCTGGTCGAGCGAGACCTTGTGCGTCTCCGGCTCGTTCATCGCCAGGCGCGCGGCCTGCACGGCTTTGGCAGCGCCCATGGCATTGCGCTCGATGCAGGGAATCTGCACCAATCCGCCGATGGGATCGCAGGTCATGCCGAGGTTATGCTCCATGGCGATTTCCGCGGCGTGCTCAATCTGGCCGTCGTTGCCGCCCAGAGCCGAGGTCAGTCCCGCCGCGGCCATGGAGCAGGCCACGCCTACCTCGCCCTGGCAACCCACCTCCGCGCCACTGATGGACGCGTTCTCCTTGTAGAGAACACCGATCGCCGCCGACGCTAAGAAGAATCGCATCATGCCTTCGCTGCTGGCTCCGTCGACAAAGCGCTGATAGTAGAGTCCCACTGCGGGAATCACGCCGGCAGCGCCATTGGTGGGCGCAGTCACCACGCGGCCGCCCGCAGCGTTCTCCTCATTCACTGCCATGGCGTACACTGTCACCCAATCGAGCGGCGCCAGTGGATCGCCTTGCTTCCCGCTCGCCTCGCGAGCGCGCAGGCGCTCGGCCAGGCGTCGCGCGCGGCGGCGCACTTGCAAGCCTCCGGGCAGGATTCCTTCTGCGGCCATGCCGCGCTCTGCACACGCCTGCATGGTTTGCCAGATGCGCTCGATGCCTGCGCGTACGCGCCGTTCGAGAGAGTCTTGGCTCGCTCCGGGGCTTGCGCTGGGGTCGAGAGCTCGCAAACGCTCGCATTCGTTGGCCAGCATCACGCGGTCGATGGAGAGCGAATGCGCGCGGGCGACTTCAAGCAGTTCTGCCGCGCTGTGAAACGGATACGGCAGCCGTACCTGCGGCTCGCGCGAGGTCTGATCGGCTTCTCCATCCTCTGCAATGAAGCCGCCTCCGATGGAGAACAATGTGCGCCGGGCGACGATTGCGCCCTCCGCGTCGAAGGCCGTGAACCGCATTCCATTGGGATGCTTCGTGCTGGCGCCAGGAGGAAACATCTGGTCGCGATGGAAGAGGAGGTCGCGTGGCTCGTCGAAGGCAACCGCGCGCTTCCCGGCAAGATCGATGCTCCGGGAAGAGCGCATGGCCGCGACCGCGGATTCAATAGCAGCGGGATCGATGGCCGCGGGTTCGTTGCCTGCAAGGCCGAGGAGAATCGCGCGATCCGTGGCATGACCCAAGCCCGTGAGAGCCAGCGAACCGTAAAGATCGGTTTCGATGCGCGCGGTGCGACTGAGCAGACCGCCGCGATCCAGCTCCCGCGCAAAGCGGCAAGCGGCCCGCATCGGCCCCATGGTGTGCGAGCTGGAGGGACCCACGCCGATCTTGTAGAGATCGAAGAGGCTGGTCGTCACGGATCAGATTGTAGAAGCAGGAAGTAGTGAGTAGCCAGTAGCCAGCGGGAGCTACTCCATGAACTCGCGGACGAACGCATTCTGTGAGTGAACCAGCTCGTGGAGAGAGCCGTCGAAGATCAGATGCCCTTCGTCGAGCATGAGGAAGGTCGTGTCGTGGTTGATCTGGCCCTCGGGAAGGGGGACCATGCGACCCTGTTCGCTGTCGAAATGGTGGGTGCAGAGCGTGAACGCGTCCTGAAGCCGGTGGGTCACCAGGAGCGATGGAGTGGCGTGCACGTCGCGTTGCTTCACGATGAGTTCGATGATGGTGTTGGAAGTGACGGGATCGAGGCCGCCCGTGGGCGAGTCGTAAAGGATGAGCTGCGGTTTGTTGATCAAGGCGCGGGCAATGGCGACGCGCCGCCTCATGCCGCCGGAAAGGCTCGAAGGAAAGAGGGCGAAGGTCTCTTCGAGGCCGACGAAGCGCAGCGCATCGTGCACGCGCGCGTCAATTTCCTCGTCGGGCACCGCATCCTGGACCAACTGGTAGGCAACATTGTCGCGCACCGTTAACGAATCGAAGAGAGCGCCCTCCTGAAAGACCATGCCGGCCCGTGCCCGCAACGAGAAGAGCTTCTCCTCGGGCATGTGCGAAATGTCCTCGCCGAAGAGTTCCACGCTGCCTTCACGCGGGGGCAACAGTCCGAGGATGAGCTTGAGCAGGACGCTTTTGCCGACGCCGGCGGGCCCCAAAAGAATGCGCGTCTCCGCGGGCGCCACCGAAAAACTCACATGCTCAATCACCGGCGGTCCATCGAAGCCCACGGCGACGTTGTGCAATGCGACAACCGGCTCTCCCTCCGGCGCTGGAGGTGGCAGTTCGGGCACGGAGACGGTGGCGGGGCTCATGTGGGAAACAGGGTAAGCAGAATGTGCGTGATGACGAAGTCGACAAAGATAATGAGCACGGAAGAATTCACCACGGCCGAAATCGTGGAGCGGCCGACGCCCTCCGTGCCGCCCGTGGTCCTCATCCCATAGAAACAACCGATGGAAGCAATGATGTAGCCGAAGAAGAGCGGTTTCACGAGCCCCTGGAGGATATCGGGGTAAGCCAGGTGCTCGTAGGCGTTGTTAAAGTACTGGGTGCCGTTCTGGTGATTCAGAAAGACGGTGACCGCGGCGCCGCCCATGATGCCGAAGGCGTCGGCCACGATGGTGAGAAACAAGAGCATGGTGATCGTGGAGTAGACGCGCGGCGTCACCAGCTTGCGCATGGGATCGACACCCAGGGCGCGCATGGCGTCGATCTGTTCCGTCACGACCATAGAGCCCAGTTCACTGGCCATGGAAGACGCGTTGCGGCCCGAGACCATGATGCCGGTAAGCACCGCGCCCAGTTCGCGAATCATGGTGAGACTCACGAACTGGCCGGTGACGGCAGTGGCGCCGAAGGCCGAAAGTGTGGCTGAAGACTGGAGCGAGAGCACACCTCCAGTGAAAAATCCCGAAAGAATGACAATCGGCAGCGAACCGAACCCTATGATGTCTGACTGGGTGAGGAAATCGGTCCAGTAAATGGGCGGACGAAAAAGATTCATCAGGGCCCGCCAGGCGAACAGAGAATAATCCTGGACGGTCAGCACGATTTGTTTGGCGGTACGGTCGATTGTGGTGATCGCCATAAATTGCCGGCCTTGCATTCGAAAAGATTGCGGCGCTTCCAGCACAGGATAGCGCATGGAGGAGACGGCCATGCGAATCGGCATCGCCGATTTCACTTCCCAGCGGCCGGGCGGGAATGCATCTCCGGCCAATAATCCGTATGACGGGAGCCATTGCCGGAACCGGGAGTCAGCCGGTACCATGCGGAGAGACCGGTATCCGAATCGTGCAGGGACCCCGCTCGCACCAGGAACGGCTGGAGAGATGACCATGCAAGATGGCAGAGGATCGAGCAGAAGGAGTTTCCTGAAGATGGCGGGCAGCGCCGCCGCGCTGGTTTCGACCCTGGACGCGGTGGGCTCGGCCGCGGAAACCGCTCCTTTGCAAGCTGGCCCGGCAGCACAAGCGGGAGGCGGATCGAATTCGGCCGCTACCGGCTCAGCGCTCGTGGAACTGGCGAATCCTCTGCAGGGAACGGACTCGACATCCCTCTTCTCGCGCGGCAACACGCTGCCCATCGTCGCAGTTCCATTTGCCATGGCGCACTGGGCACTGCAATCGAGCGACATGACCGCCTGGTTTTTTCAGCCCCGCGACGAGCGCTTGCAGGGCATTCGCTGCACACACCAGCTGAGTCCCTGGCTCAAAGATTACGGCTATGCCACCTTCCTGCCGTTCAACGGCGAGGCCGGGCCGGATGCCGCGGCGCGCGCTTCAAGCTATCGCTCGGCAGAGCTCGAGATTGCACCGCACGCGCTGAAGGTGCAGCTCATGCGTTACCGCTGTGCGCTGGAGCTCGCGCCCACAGAGCGTGGCGCCCTTATGCGCTTTACGTTTGAGGAATCGGGTCCGGCGGGAGTCTTCATCGACCTTCCCGGCAATGAGGCTGAGGCGTCGTGTGACGCTGCCAGCGGAACGGTGAATGCCTCTACAACTTACAACCACGGCGGCGTTCCCAAAGGGTTTGCCACGCGCTATGCGGTGCGCTGCGACGCTAAAATCACCGGCTTCGAGGTAAAACCGGGCAGCGGGCGGCGCGTGGCCGTCGTTCGCTTCATGGCGGAGGCGGGAAAGCCGATCACGCTGCGCGTGTCCACGTCGTTCATCTCTGCCGATCAAGCGGCCTTGAATCTCAGCCAGGAGATCGGCGATAAGTCCTTCGACCAGGTGAAGAGCGAAGCTGCCGCAACCTGGGAGGCGGCGTTGGGACGGGTGCGCATAAACGGCGCATCTGAAATCCAACGAAAAGTCTTTTACTCGTGTCTCTATCGCGCCCTGCTCTACCCCCGCATCTGGCATGAACGCGATGCCGGCGGCAACATCGTGCACATGAGCCCCTACAGCAGCAAAGTGGAACCCGGCTTTATGTACGCCGACCACGGCTACTGGGACACCTACCGCGCGTGGTACCCGATGATGGCGCTGCTTTATCCCGAGAGACTGACGGAGATCTTGCAGGCATGGGTGAACGCGTACAAGGAAGGCGGTTGGTTTCCGCAGTTTCCCTGTCCCGGTTATCGCAACTGCATGACGGGCAGCCCCACCGATTTCGTTTTCGGCGACGCAGTGGCCAGGGGCATCACGGGTTTCGATGTGCAGGCGGCCTTCGAAGGATTGAAGAAGCACGCCACGCAGCCGGTTGCGCCAAAACTTGGATACGGCCGTCCGGCGGTCGCGGAATATCTGAAGCTCGGCTATATTCCCCTTGAAGCCGTGGCCGGGGCGGCAGCCGAGACACTGGACTCGGCCTACGGAGATTTCTGCATCGCGCAAGTGGCACGCGCCGCGGGCAAACCGGACGAAGCGGCCGCGTTTGAGCAGCGCTCGCGCAACTGGCGCAATATCTTCGACCCCGCCACGCGCTTCCTGCGCGGCAAGATGGCCAATGGATCGTGGCAGTCGCCCTTCGACCCGCACACCTGGGGTGGCGCGTATGTGGAGGGTGGCCCCTGGCAGTACCGCTTTGCCGTGCCATGGGATCCGGAGGGACTGATGGAGGCCATGGGCGGCAAGACGGAATTCGTCGCCGCGCTCGATGACATGCTGGCGCAGGCGCCGGTGTTTCATGTGGGCACCTATGGAGACGAAATCCACGAAATGTCGGAGATGGCATCAGTCGATTTCGGGCAGTACGCGCACTCGAACCAGCCGGTGCATGCATTTCTCTATATGTTTGCGATGGCGGGGCGGCGCGATCGCACGCAGTACTGGGCCCACCGGGTGCTGAACGAACTGTACACGCCCGATAACTTTCCCGGCGACGAAGATACCGGCTCGATGAGCGCGTGGTACATCCTCACCTCGCTGGGAATTTATTCGCTGTGCCCCGGCAAGCCGGATTGGGTGCTGGGCGCGCCGCTCTTCGAAGAAGCCGAGATTCGCTTCCCGGACGGGCATGCGATTCACATTGAAGCGCAGAGCAGCAAGCTGGGAGTGTTCCTCAACCACGTGACCCTCAATGGCGCTGAAGTGCGCGAGCCCGTGGTGCCGCACGCGGCGTTCTTGAAGGACGCTCGGCTTGTGTTCTCTGCTATCTAGGACCTGAGTGTATTTTTTGGCTCTGCGGCATCTCGGTGCCTCAGCGCCCCACTCGCATTTACAATGGAATCTATATGATCCGCTTCTCCACCGCAGGGGAATCCCACGGCGAGGCTTTGATTGCTCTGGTTTCCGGTCTTCCCGCCGGCGTCCCCGTCGATCTTGATTATGTGAACCGCGAGTTGTGGCGCCGGCAGCAGGGCTACGGTCGCGGCGGCCGCATGAAGATCGAAACCGATCAGGCGCATGTGCTTTCGGGTGTGCGCCACGGCAAAACCATTGGCTCTCCCATTGCGATTGAGCTCGTTAACCGCGACTGGAAAAACTGGCAGGAGAAGCTGCCGGTAGAGACCGGCGATCCTGCGAAGCATCGCGCAGTGGCCTCGCCCCGGCCCGGCCACGCCGACCTTGCCGGTGCGCTCAAATACAACTTCCCCGATGCGCGCTACGTGCTGGAACGCGCGTCGGCGCGTGAAACCGCGGCCCGCGTGGCCGCCGGTGCCTTTGCGAAGTTGATGCTCAGCCAACTCGGCATCGAGGTCGCAAGCCACGTGATCCGCGTGGGCCGCGTGGACCTTGAGCGCGATGCGGCCTGGGATGAGATTGCCGCGCTCGCCGGCAAAGACGATGTGGTCCTGTCGTGCGTCAACGCCGCTACTGAAGCGCGCATGAAAGAGGAAGTCGAGGCAGCAACCCGCACCGACGACACCGTGAACGGGGTCTTCGAGGTCGTGGCACACGGCGTTCCTGCAGGCCTCGGCTCCTACGCCAACTGGGACGATCGCCTTGACGGCCAGCTTGCCTGGGCCGTGATGAGTTTGCAGGCCGTGAAGGCCGTTGAGATAGGGCGCGGCGTGGAAGCCGCAGGTTCGTTTGGCTCGCGGGTTCACGACCCCATTCATTACGCTACGGAAAACCCTCCCGGCCGCCCCACACGCTTTACGCGCCCCCATAACAATGCCGGTGGCGTCGAGGGTGGCGTCTCGAACGGCGAAGACATTGTGGTGCGTGGGTACCTGAAGCCAATCTCGACCCTGCGCCAGCCCCTCGAGTCGGTGCGCTTTGATACGCGGGAGCCCACCAGCGCAAGTTACGAGCGCAGCGATATTTGCGTGGTCCCTGCGGCAGGCGTGGCCGCTGAAGCCATGGTGGCCCTGGTGCTGGCCAACCTGGCTCACGAGAAATTTGGCGGCGACTCGCTGGCGGAATTGAAACGAAATTTCGACGGCTACATCGAACAGATACGGAGATTCTGACAAGCCACGATGAATCTGAAGATTGTGAAATATCCCGAGCAGGTGCTGGAGCAGCCCGGCGAACCAGTGACCGAATTCGACCCCGAACTGCGCAAACTGGTGGCCGATTTGTTTGAGACCATGTACGCCTCGCAGGGCATTGGTCTGGCTGCGCCGCAGGTGGGCGTCTCCAAGCGCGTTACCGTCATCGACCTGAGCCAAGGCAAGGATCCCGCAGAGAAACTCGTGCTCATCAATCCCGAAATCATCGTGAGCGAGGGCAAGCAGTACGAAGAGGAGGGCTGCCTGAGCTTTCCTGACATTCGCGAGAAGGTAGTGCGCGCCGCAAAGGTCCGCGTGCGCGCGCAAGACGAACAGGGCAAGTGGTTCGAGATGGATGGCGAAGAGCTGCTGGCCCGCGCCTTCCAGCATGAGATCGACCATCTTGACGGCATCCTGTTTATCTTCCGCATGAGCGCCCTCAAGCGCAGTCTCAACCTCCGCAAGATTCGCAGGATGCAGAGCGAAGGCATCTGGTAAACGGCTATGACAAATGCGGCGCGCCCCCTCAAGCTGATTTTCTGCGGGACGCCCCAGTTCGCCGTTCCCACACTTCAGGCGTTGCTCGCCGCGGGATACGAAGTTGCCCTCGTGGTTTCACAACCGGACCGTCCCGTGGGCCGCGATCGGCAAGTTACCCCAACACCTGTAAAGCAGGCCGCTCTGGCCGCCGGTCTTGCGGTCACGCAACCGGAAAAGATTCGCAACAACGCTGAGTTTCGCGCGCAGCTTGAAGACCTCGCGCCCGACGCCATTGTCGTGGTGGCCTATGGGCGCATCATTCCTCCCTGGATGCTTGCCCTGCCCCGGTTGGGCTGCATCAATCTGCATGCTTCGCTGCTGCCCAAGTATCGCGGCGCTGCGCCCATTCAATGGGCCATCGCCATGGGCGACGCCTTTACCGGCAACACCACCATGCTTCTTGAAGAAGGCCTCGATACGGGCCCGATTCTGCTGCAACAAACCCACGAGATTGGACCAAAACAATCCGCAGCGGAGTTGTTTCCCGTGCTGGCCAACGCGGGAGCGCCGCTGGTCGTCGAGACCCTGGCCGGACTCGCCGATGGAGCGCTTCAGCCGGAGCCGCAGAATCACGAAGGCGCAACGTTTGCGCCGCTGCTCAATCGCGAAGACGGCCGCATGGACTTTGCCGCACGTTCGGCGACGGAACTGTATAACCGTTGGCGGGGGTTTCAACCCTGGCCCGGCGCCTTCACCGCTCTCCATGGCAAAAAACTGATCGTGCACCGCATGGCGGTTGTGCACGAGAGCTTCGCTGGGCAACTCGGCGTCGCCGATCCGGGATCAGTGCGCATTGAGAATCATCGTCTGTTCGTCGGCTGCTCTGGTGACACGTGGCTGGAATTGCTGGAAGTGCAACTCGAAGGCAAAAAGCGCCTGGATGCCGCCGAATTCCTGCGCGGAAATCCGCTCGCGGCGGATGCGCGGATGGGTTGAGCGCCATGCCTGCCATTTCTCCCGCGCGCAAAGCGGCCTTCCGCATTCTTCTTGCTGTCGAAGGCGGCCAGACGCATGCAGACGACCTGTTGCGCGCCGATGAGGTCAGTGCACTCGCAACCGCCGATCGCAATCTGGCCACGGCTTTGGTGCTGGGCGTGCTTCGCTGGCAGATCTGGCTCGATGGGCAGATTCGTCCGCTGTTGAAGCGCCCCAATGCCAAGCTCGATCCTGAAGTTCTGATCGCTCTCCGCCTCGGTGTCTTCCAACTCTCGTTTCTCGACCGCGTTCCCGATCACGCCGCCATCGATGAAAGCGTGGAGCTGACAAAACAGTCGGGCCATCGCTTCGCGGCCGGAATGGTCAATGCGGTTCTTCGCAGCATTGCATGCAGCAGCCTCTTGGAGGATAGCCGTGGTAAGTTGGCAGCGGTCGAGGCGAATTCCGCGTGGATGGTCGAGCGCTGGACGAATCTCTATGGCCCAGAAGCGATGCAGGCGATCTGCCGTCACGGCCAGAGCCAGCCGCGATTGAACCTGCGCATGGAGAACCCCGCCGTTCAAGACGAATTGAGCGAGGCAGGAATCGAGCTTGCCCCCGGGGAATTGCTCACTGCCGCGCGCACTTTGGTTTCCGGCGATGTGACGGCAACATTGGCCTTTCGCGAAGGCCGTGCGCGCGTGCAGGATGAAGGCTCGCAGTTGATCGGGGAGTTGGCCGCGTTTCCCGGCGAAGATTCAAACCAAAACCAGAAAGAGATTCTCGATGCTTGCGCTGCACCCGGGGGCAAGACGCTCATCCTTGCGGAACGAAATTCCCATGCGCACATCGTCGCCTGCGAATCGAGCCCGCGGCGGCTTGCCGAATTGCGCAAGCGCCTCGCCGCATACGCCGACCGCGTGGAGTGCCGATTAGCCGACGCAGCTGAGCTTAAAGAAGAAGCCGCTTTCGACCTTGCGTTGGTGGACGTGCCGTGCAGCGGGACGGGCACGCTGGGCCGCAATCCTGAAATCCGTCATCGTCTGCAATTGGAGGATTTACCGCGGCTTGCCGACCGCCAACGTGGCATTCTGCGCGCGGCTTTACGCGCCGTCTGCCCCGGCGGCCGCGTAGTCTACTCGACTTGTTCACTGGAGCCGGAGGAGAATGAGCAGGTCGTAGCTGCGGTCCTCTCGGAAAACCCAAATGTTCGGCAGATTTCGCTCGTACCGGCCCTCGAAGCGCTGCAGCGGAATGGCATTCTCCGGCCTGAGGCGGCGGAGCAGTTGCGAAGATGCCTCACTCCAGATGGCGCCCTGCGACTATTGCCCGGCGCATTGCCGACTGACGGCTTCTTTGTGGCTCTGCTGAAAAAGTTCGTTTGATGCAGCTCCCGGCGTGCGCTATGCCGTCTCCGGTCCCAGCCGCAATGCCGCAAAATCCTTACCGAGCAAGGCGCACAGCGCTTCCACAACCAGGTTATGATCGTCGCGCTGCGGCAGGCCGGACACAGTCACGCTGCCCACGATGCCCGCGTTCTCGGAATGCAGCGGAAAGGCACCGCCGTCAGCCGCATAGTCCGCGACGGGCAGCCCGTAGCGCTCCGCGAGCGTCGTCCCTTTCACTTTGAGCGTCATGCCTACGGCATAAGAGCTGCGATGGAAGCGCGCCACGACGTTGCTCTTGCGGCGCACCCACTCGGCATTGTCGGGAGTGGTGCCGTCGAGCGCAGCATAAAACAGGGGCTGCCCGAAACGCCGCACGTCAATGACCAGGGTGAGGCCGCGCTCTGCGGCCAGGGTGCGAATGCGCGTGCCGAGATCCCATGCAAGCTGCGCATCGAGGCGCGGCAGGCGCAGTTCGCGCTCCTGGCTTGCAATTTTCTCCAAGTCCTCGCTCAGTCCCATGACATTTTTCTCCTGTCTTCTACTTCGCCACCGTGAAGTGAACAATCGTACTCTGGTCGATGCGCGAGCCGGCGGCGGGCGTCTGCGACTGCACAGCGCCCGGCTTGGCTGGCGGTCGAAGCGGCTCTGTGCCGCTGCCCATCGCGGCCACCGGCACATCCACAAGTGCGGGCGGCCCGGTGCGAATGCCAACCTCCGCCAAGGCCGCGTTGGCGCTCGAGATCGGCCATCCGGAAAAGTCAGGCATCACGTAGCCATCCGGTGTTTCGTTCTCGGGTGCGGCCACCAGCAGGTTCACGCTCGGTTGCTCGATGCCCTGCGCGTGCGCGGGCGGATCCTGCGCCAGCACCGTTCCCTCGGCAGCAGCTTTGTAGGGGAGGTGCGCAATTTCGCCCACTTCGAGGCCCGCGCGGCGCAGCTCCAGTGACGCCACGCGCTCATCCACGCCCACCGTATCGGGTACGTCAACCTTCTGCGGCCCCAGGCTCTCTGCCACGCGCACATGCCACTCTCGGCGCACCACAGTGCCCGCCTCGGGCGACTGCGACAGGATGTGGCCGGCAGCCACGTCGCCCGAATAGTAGCGGTTGTCAACGTCGAGATTCAGCCCCAGGCCAGCGGTTTCGTGCAACGCATCGGCCACCGTCATGCCCTTCAACGCGGGTACCTGCACCTCGGCGCCGTGAATGGCGAATTGCATGGTCGCAATGGCGGCCAGCAACGCCACGGCGATGAGCAGTAGCAGCAGCGAAGCCACACGGAAGAAACCGGCGATGGCGCGGGTATTCATGGGTGATCACCGAGCACGAAAAGCCAGCTCCGCAAGCTGGAAAATGCCGATGTAGGTCATAAACAACGCAATGCCGAAACTGTTCATGATGCGTGCTGCGAGGCCTGAGTCCATCCGTCCATTTTCAACCCACCGTCTTGCCTGGACACGGAGTACGACCAGGATGAACGCTGGGAATGCAATGCATAGCGGGAGCACGAACTTCTCCGGCCCGTAATCAGGTGTCGGTTCTATGAACCACAAACCACGAATTGCGGACGATTCGCATACCAACATCTGGAGAATCACAAAACCGAAGAACACGGCCGCGGATAACCGATAGTCTCGTTGATCTCCTTTGACACTTGACCTGTCTGTCGGCATGGAAAACCTCCATATGACTCTTCGCGCCGGTGCGGGCTGCCCTAACGGGTATTATCCGTCACCGGCTCGGGATGGATGGTGACGCGGTAAACCTCGGGGCACTCCAGCTTGAAGCGGTCTTCCAGCTCGGTGATGGCTTCGTGAACGCGATGCATTGGCAGGTCGTCGGGCAAGGTGCAATGACATGTGACAGAGATGTGCTCGCGCGTACGGCCCACGGTGATGGCGTGCACGTCCACGATGTCGGGGATCCCCACGGCCGCGCCACGCAGCGCCAATTCAATTCTGCGGTCTTCCACCACCACGTCGTCAGGCTGTTCGATCGTCGCCGGCTCGCTCTCGATGTGGGTCAGCACAGATTCGATCTCGGGAACCTCGCGCAGAATCTCCGCTTCGAGCGCCGTCACAAAGCTGTGCGCCTCACTGAGCTTCTTGTTCTCCTCGATTTCGACGTGCAGTTCGATTTGCAGGCGCCCGTGACGCGACCGCGCACTAAGCTCATGCACCGAGACGTTATTGCGCGCGGCTGCGGCGCGTACGCGATCAAAGATGCTCTCGGTCCGGGATTCGCGGGGAATGGTGTGGATGACTACGTCGGCCGCAGGCAGCACGCTTTGCACCGCGGCCGTTGCGGCATTGACCAGTTCGCTGGTGTGCTCAAAGGTGAAGCGCCGCGGCATCGCCAGCGTGAGATCGACAAAGTAGCCGGCGCCAGCACGCCGCACTCGCGCGCGCTCCACGTCCAGCACGCCTTCCACCCGCTCCACCTCGCGCACCAGCCGGCGCTGAGTTTCCGCGGGGATTTCGTCCAGAAGTGCGCCCACTGCTTCGTGGCCCAGGCGGATGGCCATGCGCAGAATCAGCAGCGAAACCAGGATCGCCGCGCACGGGTCGGCATAGTGAAGGGCGGCAATGCCGAATTGAGATCCGAGCCACGTAGCGCCCAATCCGGCCAGCACCGCGAGCGTGGCCCAGATGTCCGAGGCAAAGTGGAAGGCGTCCGTGGCCAGCGCAGGCGACCCGGTGCGCAAAGCCACCGCGCGCAACTGCCGCGAGCGCCAGCGGTCCACAATGATCGAAGTAATCAACACCGGCACCGGCCAGATGGAGTGGTGTAGATTCACGGTGTGGTACACCATGCGCGTGATGGCTTCCCACATGAACCACGCGCAGGAGAAGGCCATCAGGCCCGCCTCGGCAAATGCCGACAGGTTCTCGATTTTGCCGTGGCCGTAAGTATGGTCTTCGTCGGCCGGCTTGTCGCTCACGTTTACTGAGAAGAAGGTGAGCGCAGAGCCCGCCAGGTCGAGCCCGGAGTGTGCCGCATCAGAAAGCACGCCCAGGGAGCCGGAGAACAGACCGGCGCCGAGCTTGAGCAGCGTCATGGCCGCCGCGGCCGCCATAGAGCGCCATGCCACGCGCCGCTTCTCGAAAGAGAAGTTCGAAACGGGAGGCTCGGTGGCCCGCGAACTGGAGACGGCGGAAGTCATGCTGCCTCTAGCGTACCCGGTGGCCGCTTGGCCGTGTACAACCCCGCAATGCCAAACGTATAGGGCTGCCAGGCACCGTCCACGTAACCCGCACTCCGCATCATCGCAAGCATCTCGCCGGGCGGCGGAAATGCGCCCACCGAAGTCGGAAGGTAGTTGTAAGGACCGTCTTTACCGCAAATCAGCCTGCCGATGGCCGGCAGGACGCGCCGGAAGTAGAGCGCATAGGCTTTGCCCATCAGTCCACCCGGCTCGCTGAACTCCAGTATCCCCAACTGTCCACCCGGCTTGAGCGTGCGATGAAACTCCTTGAGGCCGGCCGCGTAGTTGGCGAGATTGCGGAAGCCAAAGGCCGTCACAACCAGATCGAGCGACTCGGCACGCAGCGGGAGATGGAGCGCGTCAGCCTCGATGGCGATCGCGTAAGGCGCTGCGGCTGATTCCGAGCCGTTGCCACGCGCCTGAAGCATCGTCCGGCCGAATTTTTGCGCTCCGCGAGCGAGCATGGCGCGGGCAAAGTCGCCAGCCAGAACCGGCCGCGCTCCCCGGGGGCGTAACTTCAGCAATGCCATGGTCAGATCGCCGGTGCCGCAGCAGATATCCAGAATTTCCGCGTCGGGCCGGGCCAGCACATCGCGAAACCGCCGCGCCGCCCTCCGCCACCAGAGGCGGTCGATATTCGCCGAAAGCACGTGGTTCAGGAGGTCGTACTTTGGCGCAATGGAGTCGAACATCTGGCGCACGGCTTGTGCCGCGTCTGCCTCGTCCGCTGTGCCTATCGGTCTGGCTCCGGTTGCCGGCATCTTTCCTGAATCCCTCGCTTGGCTCGCCATCCCGCAATCGCGACCGCGGCACTATGGCTCTTTGTATGCTATCGCCTCGATCGTCCTGCGCGAGCGCGCCGCCGGCTCTTCCTCGACCTTCTGGCCCCGCCCCAAAAGGTATAGGCTTGAACTAGCCGATGGCCGCTGCTTCCCTATCCGTCGCTTCTTCTCTGTTGCCGCACCCGCCGCTGACCGACAGCCACGGGCGTGTGATCCATGATCTGCGCGTCTCCATCACCGACCGCTGCAACTACAAGTGCGTATATTGCCGTACCGGCGAAATGGGGGCACAGTATCCGGAACTTGCCAGCGAAGAGTACTTGCGCCTGATCAGGCTTTTCGTCGGCCTGGGAATTACCAAGGTGCGGCTCACCGGCGGCGAGCCGCTTTTGCGGCGCGGGGTCGTCGAGCTGGTCGAGGAGCTGGCGCGCATGCTCACGCCGGCAGGCGAGCCGCTCGACCTCGCTCTCACCACCAACGGCCATCTGCTGGAGTCGCTCGCGGGACCGCTCAAAGCGGCGGGACTCAACCGGGTGACGGTGAGCATGGACGCCGTGGATGCGGCGATCTTTGAAAGAATCACGCGGGTCCCGGGCAGCTTTCCGGTGGTGCTCAAGGGCATTCGCGCCGCACGCGCCGCGGGGCTTACGCCGCTCAAAATCAACTGCGTGCTTCTGCGTGGCTTCAACGACGACCAGATCGAGGGTTTCGCCCGCTTCGCTCGCGAAGAGGACGTTGTCGTGCGTTTTATCGAGTTCATGCCGCTCGAAGAGGGCCGTCTCTGGACGCCGGAAATCGTGGTCACTCTGCGGGAAATTGTCGAGCGCATTGGCCGGACCGTGCCCCTGGTCGAACTGCCGGCTCGCGAGCCCAGCGAAACCGCGCGCCGCTATACTTTCGAGGACGGCGTGGGCGAGATCGGCATCATCGCCCCGGTAAGCCAGGCGTTTTGCGGGGCCTGCAGCCGCGTGCGGCTCACTTCCGATGGCAAGATTCGCACCTGCCTGTTTTCGCAGGTGGAACACGATCTTTACGGCCGCCTGCGGGCCGGAGCCGGCGACGAGGAACTTCGCGCCTACATTGTGCGTACGATTCAGAGTAAGGAAGCGCGGCATCACATCGGTGAACCGGAATTCCTGAAGCCATCGCGCTCAATGGTACACATTGGCGGCTAAGCATTTGTTTCGCAACGATTTTCGACTAACACGCAAGTAATGTGAAGTTAACAAACCCCCGCTTGCGTGCAACCACTTGCATGAAAGAATGATGGAAAGACTTTTTCCCCCAAGGCTAAAACATGCCAAACGAGACGGCAGAACGCATCCCGCTCGCTGATCTGCTTGTATTTCATCAACTGGCGCGATCGCTCACCTCGAGCTTCGACCTGGACACGATTCTGCGCACCATCCTGGAACACATGGAGCGGATGGTAGAGGCGGAGTTGTGGACGCTGCTCATGCTCGATGACGCCACCCAGGAACTCTATTACGCCATTGCCGCGGGCGATGAGCAGGAGGCTTTGAAGGGCCTGCGGGTGAAAGTGGGCGAGGGCCTGGCCGGCTGGGTGCTCGAGCACGGCGAAACCGTCATCGTTCCCGAAGCGGAGGAGGATCCTCGTTTACAGCAGCCCGGCGCCAGCCCCGCACGTGCCGTGCGCTCGGCCATTGCTATGCCGTTGCGCGGACGCAAAGGCACCCAGGGCGTCATTGAGATCCTGAATCCGCGTGCGGAGATGTCGGATTACACCATTGCCTTTCTGCACATCCTGGCCGATCACGCGGCCATCGCCATCGAAAATGCACACGACGTAGCCCGCATTCAGCAGCTGACCATCACCGACGACACCACCGGCCTCCACAACGTTCGCCATTTGTACAACGTGCTGGAACGCGAATTGAAGCGGTGCAAGAAATTGCAGACTCCCGTGAGCCTGGCGTTTCTTGACCTGGACCGGTTCAAGTTGGTGAACGACGCACACGGGCATCTGATTGGCAGCGAACTGCTGGCACTTACCGGGCGCCGGCTGCAGGAGCTGAGCCGCAAGCAGGATTTGTGCTTTCGCTATGGCGGCGACGAGTTCGTGATCCTGATGCCGGGGACCGATGCTGCTGCCGCGCTGGAGCGGGCGAAGGTGATGCATCGTGCGCTGATGGAAACCGAGTTCCGGATGAAGAACGGGTTGAAACTGAATGTGAGCGCCAGCGTAGGCATGGCGTCAGCGCCCGGCGACGGCGCCCAGGTGCATGCCATCATCGGCACGGCTGACGCGCGCATGTACGCGGTGAAAAGCCACGGGCGAGGGCATGTGCGCGGGGCGTAATCGGACAGAACGCCTGGGCTACTTCTTGATGTCTCCGCCAATCGCTATGACGACGTACCTGGCAGGACCGGCCCCCACATTCTTTACGGCGTGCACCGTTCCAAAAGCTACATAAATGATGCGGCCCATTCCGGCGCGCTCGGCTTTGCCGTCGTGATCGAACTCGAGGGTGCCCTCCTCGACGACGATCACTTCCGAGTGCTGGATGCGGTGCGCGGCGTTGGGAACGGTCCCGGCGGGCTGCACGGTTTCATGCACGGCAACGGATTCGCCGGTCGCTAGCGTGCCAGTGAAAACGTGGCGCCCCACGGAGCCGTTGGGTGCGGTTTTCGCCGTCATTTCGTCGAAGGAGAATACTCGCGCGGTAGCTAGGGGGTTGGTGCCGGTGGTCTGCGCGCAGGCGGCGACGCAGCCTAAGCCGGAAATCGCCAGGGCAAGCAGGATACGTCTCATTCCCTGTCCTCCATTTCCGTCGGAAGTGGGGAGAACGTTCTTCCCCGGTGAGCGTGCCGGGCGGTTGCAGAGTTAGATGTCCAGGTTCTTGACGTCCAGCGCGTTGTCTTCGATGAACTTGCGGCGGGCTTCCACGTCTTCGCCCATGAGGGTGGTGAAGATGGCCTCGGTTTCGGCAATATCCTCGAGCTTCACCTGAAGCAGGGTGCGGTGTTCGGGGTCCATCGTGGTTTCCCAAAGCTGGGTGGCCGTCATCTCGCCCAGGCCTTTGTAGCGCTGCACCTGGTAGTCCTTCTTGCCTTGCTCCACGATGTAGGCGAAGAGCTCGCGGGCAGTCTGCTTTTCCACCGGCTCGCGCAAAGTGCGCGCGGCGCGGGCGGGAGACTTGGCTTCCGTCTTGCCTTCGGCGCCCTCCGCCTCTTCCTCTTCGTCCGCTGCGGTTGCAGCAGACTTGGCGGCAAATTCCACCAAAAAGGGGGGCTCGAGAAACTCCTTGATGAGCGAGTACTTCGACATCATCTGGCGGAACTCGGGACTGGAAGCCAGCATCCAGTCGATGCAACGCCGCTGACCCTGTGCATCGACGAAGCAGATGGACCAAGTGTGGTGTTCTTCGTCTTCAAGGGGCTTGCCCACCTTGAATTCAAACTCATCCGCCAATTCCGCGAGCTGCCCGTGCAATTTCGCGAGCTTCTCTGGAATGTCGCCGCCGTTCTTCGAGGTGAAGTCGGAGCGCTGCGTCAGTTCCGCGCGGGCCAGCATCTCGGTCAGCCTTTCGTTGCGGATGCGCTTGTCCACCTTTTCGACAAAACCGAGATACTCGTTGAGAGTGGCCATGAAGCGCATGAGTTGGGGGCCTTCGATGCGGCTCGCGGTCTCGCCATGGCGCACCACCATGCCCTCGGCTGCGCGGTTCACCATCACCTTCACAAACTCGCGGTCGTCCTTGATGTATTGCTCGAAGCGCCCCTTCTTTATCTTGTAAAGCGGCGGCTGCGCGATGTACACATGGTCGCGCTTGATGAGCTCCGTCATGTGGCGGAAGAAGAATGTAAGCAGCAAGGTGCGAATGTGGGAGCCGTCCACATCGGCGTCGGTCATCAGGATGATCTTGCCGTAGCGGATCTTGGCAGGATCGAAATCCTCTTTGCCGATGCCGCAGCCCAGCGCCGTGATCATGGCGCGGATTTCCTCGTGGCCCAGCATCTTGTCGTAGCGCGCTTTCTCCACGTTCAGAATCTTGCCCTTGAGCGGAAGAATGGCCTGGAATTTGCGGTCGCGACCCTGCTTGGCTGTGCCGCCGGCCGATTCACCCTCTACCAGGTAAAGTTCGCAGCGCTCAGGATTGCGCTCGCTGCAGTCGGCCAGTTTGCCGGGAAGTCCGCCGCCATCGAGCGCGCCTTTGCGCCGCGTCAGGTCGCGCGCCTTGCGGGCCGCCTCGCGCGCCCGCGCCGCTTCAATGGCCTTGTTGATGATGCGCCGCGCCACCGGCGGATTCTGCTCCAGATACATTCCCAGGCGTTCGTTGACGAAGGCCTGCACCGTGCCAGCAATATCGGAGTTGAGCTTGCCCTTGGTCTGGCCTTCGAACTGCGGCTGCGGCAGCTTCACGCTCACCACGGCCACCAGGCCCTCGCGCACGTCGTCGCCACTCAAGCTCTCTTTTAGATCTTTGAAGAGGCCCATCTGCTGGCCAATGAAGTTGATGGTGCGCGTCAGCGCCGCGCGAAATCCGGAGAGATGCGTGCCGCCGTCCACGGTGTTGATGTTGTTGGCAAAGCTGAACACCGACTCGGAATAGCTGTCGTTGTATTGCAACGCGATGTCGATCTCAACGCCGTCGCGCGACGCCTCCATGACGATGGGCTTGTCGTGCAGTACACTCTTGCCGCGATTGAGATGCTTGACGAACTCTGAAATGCCGCCGGCGTAGCGGAATTCCGCGCGGCGCGCTTCGCCGGTCTTCGGGTCGGCGGTGCGCTCGTCGGTCAACGTGATTTCGAGACCCTTGTTGAGGAAGGCCATCTCGCGCAGGCGCTGCGCCAAGGTGTCGTAGTTGTATTCCGTAGTGGTGAAGATGGACTTGTCCGCCAGGAAGTGCACTTTGGTGCCGCGGCGCTTGCTGGTGCCGGTCTTCTGCAGCTTCGAAGTAGGAATGCCTTTCGAGTAGCTCTGCTCGTAGGTGTGGCTCGCCTCGCCCGGCTTTTCCGGGCGCCAGATCTCCACCTCGAACTCTTCGCTCAACGCGTTCACGCAGCTCACGCCCACGCCGTGCAGGCCGCCGGAAACCTTGTACGTCGATGAATCGAACTTGCCGCCGGCATGCAGCTTGGTCAGCACCACTTGCACGGCGGGCATCTGTTCGCCGCCCCCCAGATCCATCATGTCCACGGGAATGCCGCGGCCGTCGTCCACAACGGTGATGGAGTTGTCAACATGGATCACAACGTCGATCTTCTTTGCGTAGCCGGCTAGCGCCTCATCGACGGAGTTGTCAACAACTTCGTAGACCAGATGATGCAGCCCCATTTCGCCGGTCGAGCCGATGTACATGGCAGGGCGCAGGCGTACCGCTTCCAGTCCTTCGAGAACTTTGATGTTCTCGCCGGTATAGCTATCGTTGTCGCCGTGTTGCATGGGGGTGCTGCTCAGAACTTCAGTCGCCATAAAATTCCGTTCGCAAGGTGTGCCAAATCGAGGGTCACCGGAGACGTTTTTCCGGACGCTGGAGAGCGACTAACCACTTGAAAAACCGAGGTGATCAAGCCCGTTTGCCTATGGCTATTTTATCATGCGGCGGAGGTGGAAGAAGGGGCGGTACAAAGGCGTGCACGTGGTTACCACAGGCATCGGATAGCAATGCATAAGTTACGTCAGTAATCATACCCCGTGCTACATTGTTATACTTATGAAAAAGCTGGACTTATCCTAAGACATGCGGTACGATCCATGTCTAGAAAGAGACAGCACTCTTTTCATGTCTAACTTCTTGAGGTTACCAAAGATGAAATCTGCAATTCGCATGTTCGCCCTGCTCGTCGCAATCGCTGGTCTGGCCTCGGCTTCCTTCGCCCCCGCTACCACGCAACCCATGCCTCGGCAAACCTCGGCGAATGCCAGTGGCCCCGGGCCCCTAGACCTTCCCGGCCCTCCGCCCTGCGAGGAGAGCGGAACCTGCCCGACACAGACCGCATCGATTCGCTAATTTCTCTGGGCGCGCTGCTGCCTCAATCGCCTAGCACGAAAGTGCCAGCAGCGCGTTACCCTTTTGTGTTTGGGACTTTAGGCTGATTGGCGCTATCCTTAGGTCGTTCGCGGGATGACTCCATAGCCTGATGCCACTGAACCTCGCAATGTCGGCAATGAATGCGGTCGAGTTCCTTCTCTGGGCCGCGCTAGCCTTGCTTTTCTGGAGCAAGGGGCTGCAGCGTCGCTTCCCGGCGATGGGCTACTACCTGATGCTGCGCGCGATTTCCACGCCAATTCTGATGTTCGTGCTCCACGAGAGATCGCTGCCTTGGGACCACGCCCACCATATCCTTATAGCCAGAATCTATATGTTCGGCTTTTTCGGAACCTACCTCGCGGCCGTCGTTTTGCTGTTCTTCATCTGCATTGAAGTCTTCCGCTCCGCGCTGGCAGCATTTCCCGGCATTACCAAGCTCGCCATCGTCATCTTCCGCTGGGCTGCCTTCGTTTCTGTGATTGTCAGCCTGTCTTCAATATCGTTTGCCCACGCGGGCCTTAATATCATCGCGGAGATTTCCTACGGCCTCATGCACTCGGTCAGTGTTCTCGAGTTGTGCCTGCTGGCCTTCCTTTGCCTGAGCATGAACGCGCTACGCCTCACGGTCCGTGATCTGTCCTTTGGTATCGCGCTCGGTTTCGGCATGATGTCGTCGGGCGACTTCATTCTCGCTTCCTGGAGTTCCCGCATCAGTACGTACAACGATCCGGTCCAATTTGTCTACGAGTCCCTGATTCTGGCCACCCTGGCCGTCTGGATGATTTACTCCGTCCTGCCGGAACCTGCCCGCAAGCCCATCCTCATGCCGGCGAGCTCGACAATTTATCGCTGGAACGAAATCGCATCCGCTCTGGGCCACACCGGAACGCGGGTCGCTGTGCAGCAGCCTGCCAACAGCTTCTTCCTCTCCGATGTGGAGCGCGTGGTGGAGAAGGTGCTGGCGCGGAACATGAAGGGACGCGAGTCCGAGACGTAAAGGCAGGAATTAGGGAACAGGGAAAACGGGGGAGCAGAAAGACCAAGGCCGCAGCGAACGCTGCGGCCTTTGATTTTGAATCGAGTTGCGCTCGCCGGCCTTACTCCGCTGCGGCGGGGTCGATCGAGGCAAAGCGTCCGCGGCGTCCGCGGTCAGTAAACACCACGCGCCCTGTCACCTTGGCAAAAAGCGTGTCGTCGGAGCCAATACCCACATTGGCGCCCGGTTTGATGCGCGTGCCGCGCTGCCGCGTGATGATGGAACCGCCTGTCACCAACTCACCGGCAAAGGCCTTTACGCCCAGCCGCTGCGCGTTTGAATCCCGTCCATTTGTGGAGCTGCCTCCACCCTTTTTGTGTGCCATAGCCGAATTCCCTTCTCAAAAACAGCATTCAGATCTTAGCTCATTCCATGCAAAAACCAGAGCCAGCGCTCAATGCGCGACAGACCCCGGTGAACTGCGCCTACTTGGCGGCGTAGGTTACGCCATCAGCCTCAATGGCCTGAATGCGCACCTCAGTGAAGCTCTGCCGGTGTCCCTGCAGCTTCTTGTATTGCTTCTTGCGCTTGAAGTGGAAGACCAGAATCTTGTCGCCGCGGCCCTCGCCAACGATCTCCGCTGTCACCTTGGCCGTTGCCGGCTTCGCCAGGGTTCCCGGCTCGCCTGAAACCGCCAGCACGTCGCTAAACTCAACGGTCGGACCGCCGGTCACGCTTTCGATCTTCAACACATCTCCCGGGGCCACGCGATATTGCTTGCCCCCGGTACGAATGACTGCGTACATAACAAAACCTCTCTCGCTCAGGCCTCGCGGCCAGGCACCTGACTCAAATCCGTGTGCTCGATTGGGGCGGATACAGACGGCTTACTGCATCGGGAGCCGGGCCGGGCCATTCCAGGACGGAGAACCCGTTCATTTCCCGCGCACCCTTCAACGTGGGTGCATCGCCAAACCTTTTGATTTTATCGTCAAACCGGGAGTTGGGTCAATGTACAGTGCGGGGGAGAAATCCGGGTCGCTATACTGCGTTCATGCAGCCTGTCAGTGTCGTGGTGACGGAACTCAACGAGATTGAGGACATTGGCAGAGTGGTGTCGAGCCTGCTGGCACAGGTTCCTCCGGCGGCTGAGGTCATCGTGGTCGACGGCGGCTCGAGCGATGGCACTTGGGAGTGGTTGCAGAGCGCTGCGGCAAGGGACTCGCGCCTGGTGGCGATCCGCGACGAAACCTGCAGCCTGAAATTCTCGGCGGGGCCGGTTTCGCGCGGGCGCAATGTGGCCATCCAGGCTGCCCAATCGCCGATCATCGCCTGTGCCGACGCCGGCTGCACCTATGCGCCCGATTGGCTCCAGAATCTGACCGCGCCCATGGTTGCCGGCGAAGCGGAGTACGCGCTGGGCGGGTCGTGTCTTGATGCAAGCGGGTGCACGGTGTGGGATGTGGCGTCGGCGCCGTTCTTCAGCATTCGCCTCTCGCCCACGGAACCGACCAAGTCGTGCACGGCGCGGTCGATGGCCTTCACGAAAGCGCTGTGGGAGCGCATCGGCGGCTTTCCCGAGCAGGTGCTGGTAGGCGAAGACACGTTGTTCGATCTCGAGGCGCGGCGCCAGACCAAGCCGGCCTTCATTTCGAACGCCAAGGCGCATTACCGGCCGGGAAATACCTTTTATTCGGCCAGCCATCAGATGGCCCGCTACGCCCTCAGCGACGGCCAGGCGGACGTGCGCTGGAGCCGCCTCTTGCGCAACGCCGCGCGGTGCGTGCTGGAGGTGCTGGCGCTCGCGAGCCTGCGCTGGACCCTCGTTCCGCTGTTGGTCGTTTTCGTGCTGGAATCGTGGTTCGCCTTTCACCGCGATTGGCGGCAGCTGGGCCGTTTCGGCGTCAAGGCGGTGCTTGCGCGATTTGCCTTTTCCGTCGCGGTGCCCTGGGTGGTGGCCGTAAATCAGGTACGCGGGCGCTTCACGAAGAAGCCGCTTACCAATCGGCAAAATGCAGGGAACAGGGATCAAGGATCTGGGACCTGAGACTAGAGCCCGCTTCAGCGGGCGCGGAGACGGTATCCCCGGGCGTGAGCCTGGGGAGAGAGATCGGAACCCGCACCGCCAGTCCGCTTGAGCGGGCGTAAGACCCTCGGCCTTTTCCGCAGCCCGTACGCCCCGTCCGTTCCACATGGAGTTTTTGGACAGGCTCTCACGCGCGCGGTGGGACCACGTAGAACAGAATCGCGCAGTAGTGAGCGATGCTGCCGGCGAGCACGAAGATGTGCCACGCAGCGTGGAAATAGCGAATCCGGTCGAGCGCGAAAAACACGACGCCCAGCGTATACGCCAGGCCGCCCGCGGCCAGCCAGAGCATGGCATGCCAGCCGATGGCGTTGAGCAGCGACCGCCCCACAAAAATCACCAGCCAGCCCTGGATCAAATAAATCGCCGTGGAGGCAATGGCGAGGAAACCTCCCGTGAAGTGATCCATGGCGACGCTTTTGGCCACCACTCCCGCCACCGCCAGCGCCCACACCACGCCAAAGAGAATCCATCCCAGCGTGCCGTTCAGAGAGATCAGCGTGAAGGGCGTGTAGGTGCCGGCGATGAGCACGTAGATGGAGGAGTGATCGAGAACGTGAAAGACATAGCGGGCGCGGGTGCGCACCAGCGAGTGATAGAGCGTGGAGCAAAGATACACCAGCACCAGCGAGCCCGAAAAGATGGCACAACTGACAATGAGCCGCGCCGAGCCACGCGTGGAGGCAACGATCAGACACGCAGCTCCGGCAATGGCGAGCGCGGCGCCGACGCCGTGGGTGATGGCGTTGGCCAGAATGTCGCCCAGTTCGTAGTGGGGGTGCACAAGACGATGATAGTCCGGCGCTAAGAAGCGGTAATGACGTGCGCCGTCTCTTCGTTCCGAATCAGAACGCGCGCATGTCATGGGAATTTCCGTCCCGGCTTGCCTCTGCGCGGCGTGCATCGCTCTTGAGGACCGCTGCACGCGGAACTAACGTTCAATGCATGTCAGGCATTTTGGACAGCGTGCCGGCAGCGAGGCGGATCCGATCAATGGCGGGCGAGTTGGAGGTCCTGCGGCACGAGGGAGCGTGCGAGCAAGCGTCAAATTCGCAGCCGCTGGGGCGGCAGCCATCGGCCTGCTTTTCGGGCCGCTTGACCGAAATCGCGCGCGGCTACCAGCGCGTGCTGGAGCAGAACCCTGCGCAAACCGTGGCGCTGGTGGGCATGTGCCTGGTGGCGCTGGCCAGCCGCCAGACCGAGGCCGCCGTGCAGATGGCCTCCGCCGCAGTCGTTTCCGCGACGGATTCACTCCCGGCATGGGTGGCTTTGGGACAGGCGTTGAAGGCCGCGAAGCGATATGAGGAGGCAGAGAAGGCCTACCGGCAGGCAATCCGGCTGGACGGTATGAATGCGCTAGCGCGCCTGGGGCTGGGCGAGTTGAATATCGCGGCCGGCCGGCCGGAAGAAGCCGCCGCCGAATTCGCACTCGCGCTCCGACGCCGGCCCTCGTTGATTGCGGCGTATCTGGGGCTGGGCAATGCGCTCGCGTGCATGGGAAGGAACGAAGAGGCACTCGAGCGGTACGATGTCGCTCTCGCGTTGCGCCCGCGACTGGCGGAGGGCGAGTTTGCCGCGGGATTCGCGCTGGCCCGGTTGGGGCGCACCAAAGAAGCGGAGACGCGCTACCGGCGCGCCGTGGCTGCGCGGCCGGACTTTGCTGCAGCGTGGGTCAATTTGGGCGCCCTGCTGCGCGAGCAGGGAAAGGACGTTTCCAGCGAAGCCGCGTTGCGCCGCGCCGTCGGGTTGCGGCCCGACCTGGTTTCTGCGTGGCTCAATCTCGCCGCCTTGGAGCGCGAGCGATGCCGGCCGGAGGTTGCCGAGACCTATCTGCATAAGGCCTTCGCGCTGAACTCGTCGCAAGTTGAAACCCTGGTGGCGTGGTGCCAGCTTCGGATCGCGGAGCGGGATCTTGCCGGCGCGTGGGGCTGGTTGCGCTGGGCGCTCGTGCGCAATCCAGACTTTGACGACGCCGTGAACTTGCACGGAATCTTGCTGCATCTGGAAGGGAGATTTCGAGAGGCGGTCGAAGCCTTCGAGCGCGCCGAGACGTTGGGCAATCGCGCGGCGGCTTCGAATCGCGGCAATTCCCTGCTCGACCTGGGCCGCATGGAGGCAGCACTCACGGCGCACGAAGCCGCGGTCGCGCGCGATCCATCGAGCGCGGGCGCCAAGTACAACCTGGCGTTGACCCAGTTGCGCCTGGGCGATTGGGAGCGTGGCTGGGCCGGCTACGAGGCGCGTTGGCATTTCCGCGAGGTGCATCGCCGTCCGCGCTTCTTCAAGCAGCCGCGTTGGCGCGGGGAGATCTTGCATGGAGAGCGGGTGCTGCTCCACGCCGAGCAGGGACTCGGCGACACGATTCAATTCTGTCGCTATGCGGCGCTGGTGGCGGCGCGCGGCGGCATGCCGATCTTGCAGGTGCAACCCGCTGCCGAGCGATTGATGCGATCGCTCGCGGTGGTGCGCGCCAGTTTGGCGGAGACGGCGGTGATGGATGTTGAGCCGCCGCAGTTCGATTTGGAATGCCCGCTGCTGAGCCTGCCCGCGGTGTTTCGCACTTCCATCGGCACGGTTCCGTGGGAGGGCGCGTATCTGGGTGCGGATGCGGAACTCGCCGCGGAGAAGCTTGTGCGGTTTCCCGGCACCTCATTCCCCAGCCGAGAAGATGGGATGCGCATCGGACTGGCGTGGGCGGGCAACCCACGCTACAAGGCCGACCGTGCGCGTTCCATGCGATTGGCGACGCTGCTGCCGCTGCTGCGCGCGGTGAGTGCTACTTGGATCTCTCTGCAGAAGGGCGAGGCGGCGGAACAACTGGCGGTCCTGCCGGGCGACGTTCGCATTTGGGATGGGTCGAGCCACGACGAAGACCTGGCCGAGACTGCTGCGCAGATCACGGGCCTCGATCTTGTCATCACCACAGACACCTCGATCGCGCATCTCGCGGGCACCATGGACAAGCCGGTGTGGATTCTGCTGCCGCATCTCTCCGACTGGCGCTGGATGCAGGAGACCGAGACCACACCTTGGTATCCTTCGGCGCGGCTCTTTCGGCAGAGGAGTCCCGGCGGCGATTGGCTGGGTGTGATCGAGCGCGTCGGCGAGGAGTTGCGGGCGTTTGCGATGCCAGCGGCGGCGGGGCGGGCAACGTCATGGAACGCTGTGAGGCAGGCGCTGCCGGAAAAGATCGGTATGCACCAATAATGGTGCATATTGCCGACATAATGATGGGTCAGCCTGCCACTTCTAGACCACGATTCCTTGGCTATTCTTATGAGTCAAAACGATTTAAATCGGGCGCGATCTTAAGAGTACCCTACCGGGGTATGGGTGAAAGAAATTTTTTCTTTTATTTCTTTTCTTTCCCGGGCCCGGCGGTTCAAAACTCTCCGAAATTGACCTCGATACAGACATTGTGCGCCCACTCGCGACAATAATCTGCAAATCCAGGAAGTGAATTACGAGTAATCTGTCCACGGGAAGACCATCCCTCGGCGGCTAAAGCCGCGTTGATTCTTAGGACTTTGCGGCACGAGTGAACTCGTGCCCTTTCAAGACAAGATTTTTGCGAAAGACCGCACGTGAGAAGCTCCCCGAAGATTTTCCTTGACATTCGATACTTTGTTTTATAGAGTACTCTGTGTAAGGGACATCTCTAAACCAAAAACAAGGCGAAAAGGAGATTGGACATGACGGACGAAATGGATGGAAAGAACCTTGCAGAGCGAGTGAGCCTGATCGAAAGCATGATGGCCGAGGGCAGGCAAGGCACCGCACGCTGGGGATGGTCGTTTGTGCTGTGGGGCGTGGCGTACCTGGTGGCCACGGTGTGGTCTTCAGGGTGGGTGGGCGCGCCGGTCTGGAGCGAGCGCTATCTTGCGTGGCCCGTGACCATGATTGCGGCCGGCATCGCAACCGGAGTGGCGATTGCGCGGATGAAGAAGGGTCAGCCGCCGACCGCTTTGGGAAGGGCTCTAGGGGCGACATGGAGGGCGATGGGAATCTGCCTTTTTATCGTGCTGATGTCGCTGGGATGGAGCGGACGGTACGACCTGCATGTGTTCCTGGCGATCATTGGCGCGATGCTGGGTACGGCCAATATGGCCTCGGCCATGATTTTGAAGTGGAAGATGCAGTTTGCGTGCGCACTGGTGTGGCTGGGGTCGGCGGTACTGGCGTGTTTCGGCACCGAGGAGCAAGCCGGCATTGCGTTTCTCGCGGCTACGTTCTTCTGCCAAATTGTTTTTGGCGTTTATGTCATGATCTGCGAATCGCGGCGGCGCCGGCAGAGCGGGGTGGTCCATGCATGAGTCCGCGCCTGAGCTGCCGGAGTTGAATCCCATGATTCACGGGAAGCTGCGCCTGGCGCTGCTCTCGCTGCTCTCGGGGGTTGACGAGGCGGAGTTCACGTGGCTGCGCGGCAAAACCGGCTCGACCGATGGCAACCTGGGCGCGCAACTCACCAAGCTGGAAGAAGCAGGCTACGTCTCCGTCGAGAAGAAGTTTGTGATGCGCAAGCCGCAAACGCTTTACCGCATGACCGAAGCCGGGCGGACAGCGCTCACCGAGTACGTTGCCGCTCTGAAGCAGTTGCTGGGAGAAGCGATGTGACTGGGGACAGTGGACAGTTGTCAGTGGTCAGTTGTCAGCCGCCTGTTCGTTCGCTAGCAGGCGTAGTTTCGAGCGAATCGCGCACGCGCCGCATGATGCCGAGATAAAACGCGAGATTGTGGATCGAATTCAGCGTTCCGGAGAGTGCTTCGCTGGCCTGCATCAGGTGGCGCAGGTAGGCGCGGGAGTAGCGGCGACAGACCGGGCAATCGCACAAGGGATCGGGCGGACCTTGATCCTCGGCGTACTGTTTGTTCTTGATGTTCAAGCGGCCTTCGCTGGTAAACAGCAGCCCGTGGCGCGCGGCGCGGGTGGGCAGCACACAATCCATCATGTCCACGCCCATGCGCGCGTACTGCTCAATCTCGTCGGGGTAGCCCACGCCCATCACGTACCGCGGTTTGTCTTTGGGCAACAGCGGTAGGGTCTCGGCAATCATCTCCAGGGTCAGTTCGCGCGGCTCGCCGACGCTCAAGCCGCCGATGGCGTAGCCGTCGAAGTCCATTTCGACGAGGCGCTCGGCGCACTGATGGCGCAGATCCGTGTACATGCCGCCCTGGACGATACCGAAGAGGGATTGTGTTTGAGGCGCTTCCGGCGCGGGCGAGGACGCCCGCGCTACAGCCGGTCTGGAGACCGGCGCTACAAATTCATGCCAGGGAACCTCGTGCCGGTGGGCGCGCAAGTGATCGAGCGAGCGGCGTGCCCACGCCATGGTGAGGCGCAGGCTCTCTTCGGCGCGAGAGCGCGAGGCGGGATATTCCGTGCACTCATCGAAAGACATCATGATGTCGGCACCGAGGGCGATTTGCACGTCGATGGAATGCTCGGGAGTGAAAAAGTGCGAACTCCCGTCGAGGTGCGAGCGGAAGTACACGCCGTCATCGCTCACCTTGCGCAGTTCGTTGAGCGAGAAAACCTGAAAGCCGCCGGAGTCGGTGAGCAGAGCGTGCGGCCAACTGATGAAATTGTGCAGGCCGCCCATGCGGCGGATGGCTTCGTGCCCCGGCCGCAAGTAGAGGTGATAGGTGTTGCCGAGGATGATCTCGGCGCCGAGCGATTCCAGCGTATCTTGCGGCACGGCCTTGACCGTTCCCTGTGTGCCGACGGGCATGAAGACCGGAGTTTCCACGGTCTGATGCGGAAGGTCGAGACGTCCGCGGCGTCCGCCTGCGGCAGTTTCGGCCAGTATCTGGAACTCTTGAGTCACTGATTGATTTTAGCGGACGGTTTCAGTAGCCCAGAGCTCGCATTCGATCTTCGCAACGGCGTCCGGGGCAGAGCGATCGGGAAGGGACTCGAGCAGTTGCGCCACGGTTTTTCCAGAGCGTGGATCGCGGAGATCGGGCGCGATTTCGTGGAGCGGCACCAGAACGAAGGCCCGCTCGGCAAGCCGGGGGTGAGGGATTTCGAGGCCGGAGGCAGCCAGAGCCAGATCGCCGTAGAGGAGGAGGTCGAGATCGAGGGTGCGTGGGCCGTTGGGAACAGACGCAGCGCGATCGCGACCGAATGCCTGCTCGATGGCGAGAAGACTGTTCAGCAGTTCGCGCGGCGATCGTTGCGTTTCGAGCGCGACCACGGCGTTGACGAAGCGGGGCTGATCTTCACGTCCGACAGGCGCGGTGGAGTAGAGCGAAGAGCGCGCGATAATGCGGCCCATGGCGGCCAGGCCTTGGGCGGCTGCGGCAAGCGTGACTTCAGGCAAGCCGGCAGAACTGGGCAGGTTGGCACCGAGTGCAATGTAGGCGAGGGGCATGCTTATAAGAGACTAATTTAGCCGGGAGGGTGAGCGGAGCTAGCAGCGTGAGCGGGGCTGGCAAAGCTTCCTTACACACTCGGGGGATGTCAGCTTTGTGCGCGGTGGGCGGCGCTGCGAACCTCATGCTCCACGGCTATCTGCGTACCGATGGTGGCGACAAGCGTGACGAAAAACAGCGCCCAGCCGGGATGCGCCGGCCAGACGAATTTACCCAGCCCAAAGATCCAGCCGCCTGTACCTACCGCAGTCCCGACTGCCGTCGCCGCCCAATTCGATCTTGCACTCATGGTTCGTGCCTCCGATTGAATGTACGGGGATTATAGGTCTTTGGTTCCCTCGTGCGGATCAGTTCCCAGCGACGCATTTGCCATGCGGGAGGGAGGGGTCGGCTGGCAACGAAATGCGCTTAATCTGGTAGCATCGGACTTCGGAGAATTTGCTTATGGACACACTAAGTACCGCAGGGCTTGGCGCCCGGCGCAATGAAGACATCGCACTCGATCTGTTGAAGTTTGTGGCGGGCACAGCCGGCGTGGGCAAACTGGCAACGCCTTCGACGGGCTTTAGCGGCGCCGCTGCCACCAAGCCTGAAGAGCACGTGATCCAACTGCTCGAGCTTTATAGCCGCTGCCTGAAGGCCGTGGAAGGAAAAGGCTAAGCCTCTGACCGAGTGAAATCGTAACTCGAGCATCGAGGTTTCCCACGTCTCAAAATCGGGACATGGCGCACCCACTTTGATTCGCGAAGAAGCGGTCAGCGGCTAAGAGAAAGAGGCGGCGAAATCGCAAGTAAGACCCAAGTACGCATGGCCGTGGCTGGCGCCGGAGCCTTTGGGCGCAACCATCTGCGTGTGCTGCGCGAGTTGGAGACCGAGGGCGCCGGTGTGGCGCTGGTTGCAGCGGTTGATTCCGATGCAGCGCGTGCGGATGAGGCGGCTAAGCAATACGGCATTCCGGTGTTCGCAAGCGTCGAAGCGCTGCTCAAGGCGGACCTGAAGCTGAATGCAGCATGCGTAGCCGTGCCCACGGTCAAGCATTACGAAGTGGCGTCCGAGTTGCTGGGCGCGGGGATCGACGTGCTGATTGAGAAGCCGCTGGCGGCGAATCTCACTGAAGCCGACGCCCTCGTCCAAAACCAGAAGAATATTGTGCAGGTGGGGCATCTGGAGCGCTTCAACCCGGCGGTGATGGCCGTGGAACCGAGCCTGACGCGGCCCATGTTTTTTGAAGCGCACCGGCTGAGCGTGTTCACGCCGCGCGCGCTCGACGTGGACGTGGTGCTCGACCTGATGATCCACGATCTCGATATTGTGCTCACCTTTGCCAAGTCGCCGGTGCGCGAAGTGCGCGCGGTAGGGCTGCCGATTCTGTCGCCCAAGGTGGACATTGCGAATGTGCGCGTGGAATTCGAGTCGGGCTGCGTGGCCAACTTTACGGCTTCGCGCGTGTCAACCGAGCGCGTGCGGAAATTGCGCTTCTTTGAGCCGCGGCAGTATGTGTCGATTGATTATGCACGGCGCGATGTGCTCGTGATCCGCATCGACCTACCTGCGCCACCTTCGGTGGGGCAGCCCCTTGGACAAGGTTCTTCGGATGAGGCAATTGCTCAAGCGGCCGCGCAATTCCTATCGACCGGCAAGCTCGATGCCTCGGTTATTCAGGCGCTTCTCACATCCGGCAAGATTCCGGCCGGGCTTATGATGAAGGTCCTCGCCGCGAAAAACGATCCGGAAAAGCTGAAGGAGATTGCCAAAGGCCTGGCCGGGGCGCATGCCGAGCCGCACGATGGTCCGGCGCCGGGTTTGAGCTTTGTGAAGCCGGAGGTAACGCCGGGCGAGCCCTTGAAGCTGGAAATCCTCTCCTTCCTTGAGTCGGTGCGAACGCGCCGCCCGCCGCGGGTCACGGCGCGGCAGGGACGCGCGGCGCTTGAGCTGGCGCTCACGATACAGGCGCAGATGGCGGCCCACGCGGAACGCGCCGGGCTGGGGGATTTCTTCAAGAACTAGCGTCTGATCACACTGACGGCCACCAGCGGTGCACGCGCCGGCAGTAGGATTCGTACTCCGGGCCGAAGGTGCGCCGCAGCGTAGGCTCCTCGTAAAACACTACGAACAGATGCGTGGCCAGTAGAAACAGGGCGATAAAGGTGAGCAACTGAATGGATTCAAAGAACAGCGCCGCTCCGCCCACCGCGAGCCCGGCACCAACGTACATGGGATTCCGCAAAAAGCGATAAGGGCCGCGAACCACGAGTCTGCGCGGGGGATCGAAGGGCGCCGGAGTGCCTTTTCCAATCCATGCAAAGGCCCACAGGCAGGAAAGTGCAACCAGGGCTCCGGCAGTGGCGACGACGATGCCTGCGATCTGCGGCCACGCCAAGACGGCGGGGCGTGCGATGCCGGACCAGACGAGAATGCGCGAGGGCAGATAGACCAGGAGCAATCCCACAAAAATCGAGGCATAAGTAATGGTGCGAACGATGGCAAACATGGTTGCCTCCTACGATCAGGCGATGCCGAGCACGCGGTTCACAAAGCCGATGACGTATTTCCAGACGAGGTAATACGCGGCGACACCACAGCAGAAACCAACGGCGATGAGGGCGTAGGGCACAGAACAGGACTGAAACCATGTGACGCCGGTTGCTCCCATCTCGAGTACGCCAAGACTGCGGGCGACGACGGCTCCGCAGGGTAGCAGCAAAAAGGGCAGGAGCGCACCATGCACGCCGACGGCGAGATGGGTGCGCTCGTGGCTGGCCAACCAGAGCATATTCCACAAGCCCCAACCCGCCGGCACGAGCGCCATGGGAAAGATGAGACCGCGCTCAATAGGGACGGGGACCCGGAGCACGAGCCGCACGACGATGAACACCGTGAGGATGAGTGGCAAGATCAGCGTGGGAATAAAAACTCCAGCAAGATAGGCGCGAAGGTAGGTGTGATTCATGGCAAGCTCCTTTTAGTCGGCCGACAGACAGTTGTAAGTCGTCAGGTCACAAATAGTAGAGAAACACGGGGATAGTCGCCGGAAACGAGACAGCGAAGACCGCGAGCCCGCCGAGCAGAACCCAGTCGAACCATGGAACCGCGTGGCGTGGCGCTCGGTCTGCGTCGAGACGCCGGAGAACGGCGGGCCACAGATCGCGTTCCGGCTCCGGGTTCGATTCAACTGGCGGCAGCGTTTGCTTGAGCAATTGTTTGATCCGATTCTCATCCTGTGCATTCATGGTGTGATTCCCTGCTGTTCCAGATCCTTTCTCAATAATCGAAGGGCGCGAAAGACGCGCAATTTTACGGCGCCAACGGTGATGCCGAGCGCTGCAGCGACTTCTTTGTGCGGCTCCTCCTCCACCACGGCCAGAATCGCCGCGGCGCGCAGGCTGGGCGGCAGCCGGGCGAAGGCCAGCGCGGCCTTACTGCGAATCTCGGCAGAGATGGCGGGATTGCCCGTGCGCGAAGAGGGCAATGCATCGACAATTTGCGCCGTCAGGTCCACCTCTGGCCGCTGCGCCCGGAGCCAATCGAGCGCCGCGCGGGTTGCGATGCGCCGCGCCCAGGGCCCGAACGGATACTCCGGCTGAAAACGGTCGTGCGCGCGATGGATGCGCCAGAAAGTCTCCACCGTGAGATCTTCCGCGGCAGCCGCGTTGCGAACGATGCGCAGAATCCAGCCATACACAGGGCGCTGATGCTCGCGGAAGAGCTCCTCGAAGGCGTCAAGATCCCCTTGCCGGAACCGATGCAACAGACTGCCGGGCACGCTGCTGGAGCCGTCGGCCATCCGTCTTCCCTTTCTAACCATGCTTACGGGCACTTTGGCAGAAAGGTTACACGATGGGGCGCTGAAACGCGCGCCCCATGAGAAAATGCCCATATAAACCGATTTTCCACGGCATCGCCCGGTTGACAGAGAAGGAAAACGCGCGTTAGAGTGAGGCCTCTGCGGATACGGGGTGTGCGCCAGAACGAAGGTACTGCAGTGCGGGAGACGATGACGATGCTTGGATTGCGAATGGTTGCTGGAGCTTTGCTAGGAATGGGAGCGGCGGGCGCTCTATGGGCGCAGGACGCCGGAAAGCCCGCGTATCTTGATCCGAATCTGCCGGCAGAGCAACGCGCGGCCGATTTGGTGAAGCGCATGACGCTCGAAGAAAAGGCCAGCCAGCTGGTGAACCAGGCGCGCGCCATTCTGCGGCTGGGAGTGCCTAGCTACGACTGGTGGAGCGAGGCGCTGCACGGCGTGGCAACCAACGGAACCACGGAATTCCCTGAGCCCATCGCACTAGCCGCGACCTTCGATCCCAAGGGCATTCACCAGATGGCCACCGACATCGGCACCGAAGCGCGCGTGGTGCACGCGCAATCAGTGGCTGCGAACGGCGACAGCGTCATCTTTCATGGGCTGGATTTCTGGGCGCCCAACATCAACATCTTCCGCGACCCGCGCTGGGGGCGCGGCCAGGAGACGTATGGCGAGGATCCATTCCTGACCGCGCGCATGGGCGTGGCGTTTGTCACGGGCATGCAAGGCGACGACCCAAATTACTACCGCGTGATCTCGACGCCCAAACATTACGCCGTGCACTCGGGGCCGGAGCCCACGCGCCACTCTGCCGACGTGCAGTTGAGCAAGCATGATGAGCTCGATACCTATCTGCCGGCATTTCGCGCTACAGTGACCGAGGCGAAGGCCGATAGCGTGATGTGCGCCTACAACAGCATCAACGGACAGCCGGCCTGCGCCAACGAATTTCTGTTGGAAGACCAGTTGCGCGGCAAGTGGGATTTCAAAGGCTACGTGGTTTCGGATTGCGGAGCGGTGCACGACATTGCCAACGGCCATCACTTTGAGCCTGACGTAGAGCAGGCAGTGGCCATCAGCCTGACGCGCGGCATGGACAACGAGTGCATCGATTTCCGCGCCAAGGTCACCGACGACCACGACTACAAGCCTTATCTCGATGCCGTCAAGGATGGCTACCTGAAGGAGAGCGCGATCGACGCCGCGCTGGTGCGACTGTTTACGGCGCGCATGAAGCTTGGTATGTTCGATCCGCCGCAGATGGTTCCTTATACGAGAATTGCTGCGAGTGAACTGGACAGCGCCGAGCATCGCGCATTGGCGCTCAAGCTGGCCAACGAGTCGATGGTGCTGCTGAAGAACGACGGAGTACTACCCCTGAAGACAACCGGAGCGAAGATCCTGGTGGTGGGCCCGCTCGCGGAACAGACGCGCGTATTGCTCGGCAACTACAACGGGATTCCGACACACACGGTGTCGATTCTGGAAGGCCTCAAGCAGGAATTCGCCGGGGACACCATCCAATTCATGCAAGGCACAGGGTTCCTGAGCAAGCAGACCCAGCCGGTGCCTGACGCGCTGCTCACTACGGATGGACAACCGGGAGCGAAGGCGACATATCTCAAGCAAGACATCGTGAGTTTCTCGAACGAGAAGTCGAGCGGAACGGCTGCGCTGGCCACTCGCGTCGAGCCCGGCATCGATATTGCGGCGCAGCCGTTGCCGGCTGCGGCGGCCGGTGTCGATCCGCTCACCGTACGCTGGGAGACGACGCTCACGCCTGCGGAAACCGGCGACTACAACCTCGGCGTCGAAACCGATGGATTCTTCCGCGTGTTTCTCGACGGCAAACTGGTGACGATTGCGAATTATCCGCACGGTGTGGAGACGCTCACTGGGAAAGCCCACATGGAAGCGGGCAAGGCGTACAAGCTCGAGGTGGAGTACCAGAGGACGGCCAATGCGACTCCGCACCTGAAGCTGATGTGGGGCAAGATGGATCGCGGGGTCGATCCTGCGGTGGTGACGGCGGCGCAGAATGCCGATGTCGTGCTGGCCGTGGTGGGGATCACCAGTGAGCTCGAGGGCGAGGAGATGAATGTGAACGAGCCCGGATTTAAGGGCGGCGACCGCACCAGTCTCGACCTGCCGGAGCCCGAAGAGAAGCTGCTTGAAGCTCTCTCGGCCACCGGAAAGCCAATGGTAGTCGTGCTCACCAATGGCAGTGCGCTCGGCGTGAACTGGGCCAACGCGCACGCCAATGCGATTCTCGACGCCTGGTATCCCGGCGAGGAGGGAGGAACGGCGGTGGCGCAAACTCTCTCCGGCCGGAACAATCCGGCTGGACGACTGCCGGTGACGTTCTACAAAGACGTGAGCCAGTTGCCGCCTTTCGAGGACTACTCCATGAAGGGGCGGACGTATCGGTATTTCGCGGGGACGCCTCTCTATCCCTTTGGCTATGGCCTCAGCTACTCGAAGTTCTCCTACAGCAAGTTGACGCTTCCTGCTGCCGCCGTAGAGGCGGGCCAGCCGGTGGTTGTGGAAGCCATCGTGACCAACACCGGCACGCGTGCAGGCGACGAAGTGGCGCAGCTTTATCTCACGTTTCCCTCCGTTCCCGGTGCGCCGCTGCGCGCGCTGCGCGGATTTGAACGCGTGCACCTGGAGCCGGGCGCATCGCAGACGGTGCGGTTTGAGTTGAAGCCACGCGACTTGAGCATGGTGACGGAAGCGGGCGAGCTAGTGGTGGCCGCAGGCGCTTACACGGCGACAGTCGGCGGCGGCCAGCCTGACACGGGAGCGCCGGACGTGGCGGGGAGCTTCATAGTCAAAGGCACTCTCTCGCTTCCGGAGTAAGTGACTTGAAAAGAGCATGATGAGGCGCTTTCGTCGCGGAAAGCGCCTCTTTTTCGCGTAAAACGTGTCAAGGCCCTCGATGGCGTCGGTCCCAAAAAACCGCATGGGATCGCCATCGTATTCGCAACTAATTGAAAATACACGGCATAATCAAGGATTTATTCCACGCAAGCGGCTCCGCCCAACCCCAAAATAAGCGCATTCTTCCACATGCCCCGAGCTGCCGGGCTTAAACTTATCTGTAACCCGGCAGCAATCTCCTCATTGCCGGGTAAACAGCCGTGATCGACTACGGTTGTTGAGGTTTTATGAACGCCATTTTCTCCGGCTCGTTCTTCTCCCGCCACAATCCATCTCTATTTCATTTGAAAATTCACGCCGTTGTTGAGTTTCCATCGGGGAGGCCCAGGTGGACCCGGAATTTCTCCGGCCGCCGTGGAGATTTCTGATGGCCGATCTCGCGACGGCAGTTCACGCCATTCCCGGGTCTCCGTCCCTCGTTGAGCAGAGATTCTCAAGTCACCCGAGCCGCGCCGGCATGTGGATTTTTGTGCTGGCCTTGCTGGCCGGCCTCAGCTATATCGGCGTTCACCTCGCCAAAGACCTCGACAACGCGACCGTGACCGGCATCTGGCCACTTGTACTGCTGGGCCTGGCGCTGCTCATCGCGCTGGGATTCGAATTCGTGAATGGTTTTCACGACACCGCCAATGCCGTGGCCACGGTAATCTACACCAACTCGCTGCCACCGCAAATCGCCGTGGTGTGGTCAGGGCTGTGCAACCTGACTGGAGTTCTGTTGTCGTCGGGCACGGTAGCCTTTGCCGTCATTACGCTGCTGCCCGTGGAGCTGATTCTCAAGGTAAGCTCCGGCACAGGCTTCGCCATGGTCTTCGCGCTGCTCATCGCCGCGATTCTGTGGAACCTGGGCACATGGTGGTTCGGTCTTCCCGCATCCAGCTCGCACACCATGGTGGGTTCCATCATCGGCGTGGGGCTGGCCAGCCAGCTCATGAACCTGCATAGCAGAACCTCCGGTCTTGACTGGAGCCAGGTGATCAAAGTTCTCGAAGCTCTCCTGATCTCGCCGCTGCTGGGATTTGCACTGGCCGGCGTCCTGCTTCTCGTGTTGAGGCGCCTCCTCCGTTTCCCGGCGCTCCACGAAGCGCCCAAGGGCAACGAGCCGCCGCCGTGGCCGATTCGCGCTCTCATGGTGGGCACCTGCACGGGCGTGAGCTTCTTCCATGGTTCAAACGACGGGCAAAAGGGCATGGGCCTCATCATGCTGATCCTCATCGGCACCGTACCCACCGCCTACGCGTTGAACCACAACGCAAGCCCGGCGGAGGTGCAGAGCTTCATCGCCTCTTCCGTGCAGGCAGGGCAGATTCTCGACCAGCATGTGCCACCCGGCACACCCGATCCCGATGCGCGCACCGTGATCACCGACTACATCCACACCAAGCAAATGCAGCCGGGCACTCTTCTGGCCTTGAGTCAGCTGGTGGACGAACTGAACCGCGAAGTCTCCGCGTACAATTCCCTCCGCGCCATTCCGGCACAACAACAAACCAACATCCGCAACGACATGTACCTGACCGGGCGGGCGTTACGCATCATGGACCCTTCACACGACCCCGCCTTCACCGCCGAAGAAAGCGCAGCGCTCAAGATTTATCAGGGCAAGCTCGACAAGGCGACCAAATTCATTCCCGATTGGGTCAAAGTGGCTGTGGCGCTGGCCCTCGGCCTGGGCACCATGGTGGGTTGGAAGCGCATCGTGGTCACGGTGGGCGAGAAGATCGGCAAGGAGCGCATGACCTACGCCCAGGGCGCCAGCGCGGGACTGGTGACTATGGTGACCATCTTCGCCGCCGATACCTGGAGCCTGCCGGTTTCTACCACGCACATCCTCAGCTCTGGAGTCGCGGGCACGATGGCCGCCAATGGAAGCGGTCTGCGCTGGTCAACGGTTCGCGCGATTGCCGCGGGGTGGGTGTTCACGCTGCCCGCCGCAGCTGTGCTCTCGGGTCTCTTGTACCTGCTGTTTCACGCCATCTTTTAGACCGCATTCCAGCGTCGCAAAAGGGCGTCCGGCTTCGGCCGGGCGCCTTTTTTGTGTGGAAAACGGCGTGAAGGCCGCGAACGCGCGAAAGAATAGCCGCTTCCGGTAACATACAGAATGGTGCCCAACGAAGAATGAGTCTCAAAGCCAAACTGGAAGCTGTTATTTATGCCGCGGAAGAGCCGGTAACGCTGGCGCAACTGGCCGGTCTGTTTGCCGACGACGCCCTGGAGTTGAAGGCGGAGCAGGAGGCGGCGGCGCAAACGCAAGCCGAAGAATCGGCTGCACCCGACGATGCGTCCTTACCGTTTCAGAGTGATTCCGTTCCCGATCTCGATTCGGACGGCGCGCAGGAAGCAGTTGCGGATGAACTGGACGAAGGTGCGGGCGTGGACGCCCCCACTACAGCCGGTCAGGAGACCGGCGGTACAAATTCCGAGCTCGGCGCCGAAACAGCGAGCGAAGAAGCCGGCGCGCCGGATGCCTCCCAGGCCGATGCAGAGGCAAAGCGCGCGGCGCGGTGGCGCGACCGCGAGGCCCGCGGCATCATCAAGCAACTGCTCGACGAGCTGATTGCCGACTACGCCGTCGATGGTCGCGGCGTCGAGATTCGCGAGATCGCCAGCGGCTACCGCATGGCGACCAAGCCGGAGTGCCACGACGCAGTGCGTCAGTTCATCAAAGGGCTCAAGCCGCCGCTCAAGCTTTCGCTGCCCGCGCTGGAAACTCTGGCGGTGATCGCCTACAAGCAGCCGGTGACCGCACCGGAGGTCAACGAGATTCGCGGCGTGGATGCGTCGGCGGTTTTTGGATCGCTGCTGGCGCGCAAGCTGATTGCCACTGCGGGGCGCAAGCCGGTCGTCGGCCGGCCGATTCTCTACAAGACCACGCGCGAATTCCTGCTGCGCTTTGGACTGAAGGATGTCTCCGAGCTGCCGTCGATGGAAGAGTTCGAGAAGATGGCGGCGAGCGAGCTGGAGGAGTCAGAGCTCGCGGGCGGTGAAGCGGTAGCAGCCGAAGCCGCTGCCGAGTTCAACCCGGATCTAAGCACCGAAGCGAATATTGAGACGAACGGAACCGGTGCGAATCACGAGGCCGAAACCGCGACGCAGTCCACACAAGCCGCTTCCGATGCGTCAGCCAGCGACGCGGAGTGAGCAGAAGGTCATAGGTTTCCCCATGGCAGTAGAAAAGAAAACGAAGTCGGCCGCACACGCGGTCAAGTCCGCGTCCAAAACCAAGAAGGCGGATGCAGCGAGCAAGAAACCCGCGGCCAAAAGCAAGGCGGCCAAACCGAAGACCGCAAAATCGGCGACGAAGACGGCCGCGCCGGCGAAGAAGCGCGCAACGGTAGCGAAGAAGGCTCCCGCTCAAGCCAAAGCACCCGCGGCAAAAAGCAAAAAGCGCAGCGCCAAAGTGGAGAAGAAACCGGCAGTTCGCATTGACGCACCCGTGCTCGATCCCATTGGCGATGTGACCAGCGGCGAGGCCCATCGGTACCTGGGCGACGCGGACATGCTGGCGAAGGCAGAAGTAGACGCGTTCCGCAAAGAGACGCACATCGAGGCCTCGGATGCAGTTCTCGAAGCCGGGCCTGGAATGGAAGCGGCGCAGGCGGCAAAGGAAGAGAGCGCGCGGCGCGATGCTGAGAACAATGCGCAAGCGGAGACGGAAATAGACGAGGACGAAGAAGCGCAGGTCGAGGACGGGTTGGTCCGGAAGCCGCGCCCAGCCGCCAATCCCGAGCGGCTGCAAAAGATTCTTTCGCGGGCGGGCATCGCGAGCCGACGCCACGCCGAAGAGATGATTGTCGCCGGACGCGTGATGGTGAATGGCAAGGTAGTCACGGAGCTTGGCAGCAAGGCCGATCTCGGGCGCGATCACATTCGCGTGGACGGCAAGTTGCTGCAGGGCGCCGAACGGCATCGTTATTTTATGCTCAACAAGCCGCGGGGCTACGTGACCACGGTGAGCGATCCCGAACACCGGCCTACCGCGGTGGAGTTCTTTACCAATGCGAAAGAGCGCGTGTATCCGGTCGGCCGGCTCGATTACCTGAGTGAAGGCCTGCTGCTGATGACGAACGACGGCGAGTTGGCCAATCTGCTGAGCAAAGCCGGCTCGGGCGTGGAGAAAACGTATCTGGTGAAGGTCGCCGGAAAGCCGAGCGCAGAAGAACTCGAACGCTTGCGCGGCGGCGTGACGATTGAAAAAGGCGAGCCAGGTTCGGCGCGAGTGCGTACAGCCCCGGCGCGCGTCCGCGAGTTCCGCGAAGGCGACAACCCATGGTTTGAGGTGGTTCTGACCGAGGGACGCAATCGCGAATTGAGAAAAATGTTTGCGGCCATCGGACACTTTGCCGAAAAGATTCGCCGCGTGGGCTACGGGCCGCTGGTGCTCGATGTGGAGCCGGGAAACATGCGCGAGCTCGCCGAAGATGAGGTGAACGCGCTGCGGCTGACCGCCGAGGGCAAGATGAAGCCACGCCGCGCGAAGACCGAGAAGTTGCTGCCCAAGGAAGCCGGCCTGTCGGCAGAGAAACGCGACCGTCCCAAAGGCCGGGGCTTCGACCGTAGTTTTGATCGGCGACCCAGTGCGCGCCCGGAGCGCGGCGAGAAACCTTTCGGCGGCGGACAGCATCCGCCTTTCAAGCCTCGCGGCGAGCGGCCGGAGTTTCGCGGCGCTCCGCGGCAGGATCGCGGCGAGAATCGCTTTGGCAGTGCACCACGCCCACCTTTCAAGCCTCGCGGCGACCGGCCGGAGTTTCGCCCCGGTCCGCGTCCGGAACGCGGCGAGAGGCCCTTTGGCAGTGCACCGCGCGCACCGTTCAAGCCTCGTGGCGAGCGGCCTGAATTTCGTGGCGCTCCGCGGCAGGACCGCGGTGAGAATCGCTTCGGCAGTACACCACGCGCTCCATTCAAGCCTCGCGGCGATCGGCCGGAGTTTCGTGGCGCTCCGCGGCAAGATCGCGGCGAGAATCGCTTTGGCAGCGCACCACGCGCACCTTTCAAGCCTCGTGGCGATCGGCCGGAGTTCCGTTCCGCTCCGCGGCAGGATCGCGGCGAGAGGCCCTTCAGCGGCGCTCTACGCCCACCTTTCAAGCCCCGCGGCGATCGGCCGGAGTTTCGCGGCGCTCCGCGGCAGGATCGCGGCGAAAATCGCATCGGCAGCGCACCACGCGCACCTTTCAAGCCGCGTGCCGATTGGCCGGAGTGGAAAAGCGACAGCCAAGCCAAGCCGCGCCTTGAGATCGAGCGGGTCGCGGAACCCCAAAAGAGCCCCAACTTCGGCGGCAAACCATCCTTCGGTAGAAAGCCGGGCTTCGGCGGCAAGCCGGGGTCCAGTGGTAAGCCGGGAGGGTTTGGAAAATATCGCGGCAACACCAAGGGCGGCCCGAAGCGTGGCGCTTCGCGGCCCGGCGCACCGCGCGGCGGACGGAAGCGCGGTTAAGCAGCGAAGGGCTGATGCGTCGATCTTTCGAAAAACAAAAACAACCGCAGGTCCCCCTTCGACTGCGATCGCTGCGCGATCTTCGTTCAGGGCAGGCTTTCCACTCGCTGCGCTCGCTCAGGATGACAAATTGGTGGGATTGCGAGCAGCGGAGTGTCTTACTACGTAGGCGCTCGTCCACTATTCTCCGCGCACGCGGAAGCGCCTCATGCGTCCCACCAGCGAAGCTGGACCGCTCACACTGAGACGAACCACGTTGCCTTCGTACTCGCGCGCGTGCACAACCATGCCCGCCTCGATAGCCGCCAATATCGCGCCCTCATGCTGCGGAACGCGCAGCTCCGCTTCCACAATCGGGTCGGAGTGAAGCGCGGCATCGATGGCGGCAAGCAAATCATCCACACCCTCACCAGTAACGGCGGAAAGGACAACCGTCCCTTCACCTTTTGGACCAACGCCGGTGCGGGAAAGCAGCGCCGCACGCTCCTCTTCAGGAAGCAGATCGATCTTGTTCAGCACTTCAATGCGCGGCTTCGACAGGCTTTCGAGTTCGCCGAGCACCTTCTCGACCTGCGCCTTCTGCTCGTCGCCGTAGCTCGACGCGGCGTCTCGCACATGAATCAATACCTCGGCCTGGGCGACTTCTTCCAATGTGGCGCGGAAGCTGGTGACGAGCGTGTGCGGCAGGTTGCGGATGAAGCCTACCGTGTCAGACAAGAGAACGCGGCGGCGGCTGGGCAACTCGATGGCGCGCAGTTTGGGATCGAGCGTGGCAAACATGCGCGCCGACTCGAGCACTTGTGCGCCGGTGACGGTGTTGAAGAGCGTGCTTTTGCCCGCGTTGGTGTAGCCGACCAGGGCCACCGTGGGCACGGGAACGGCCTCGCGGCGCTGGCGCTGCTGGCGGCGTACGCGGCGCACAGCGTCCAGATCGCGTTTGAGCTGATCGATGCGGCGCTGGATGCGACGGCGGTCGGTTTCGAGCTGCGTCTCGCCGGGTCCGCGGGTGCCGATGCCGCCGCCCAGCTGCGACATGGCTTTGCCGCGTCCGGCCAGGCGCGGCAGCATGTATTCAAGCTGCGCCAGCTCTACCTGCAACTGCCCCTCGCGCGTGCGCGCGTGGCGGGCAAAGATGTCGAGGATCAGTTGCGTGCGGTCGAGCACGCGGCACGGCAACGCGGCCTCAAGGTTGCGCAATTGCGTGGCTGAAAGGTCGTGATCGAAGAGCACCAGGTCGGCGTTCGTGGATGCGGCAATGGCGGCAATCTCCTCCACCTTGCCGGAACCGATGAGCGTTGCGGGATCAGGGCGCGGACGGCGCTGCAGCACCTCCGCGACAACCTGTCCGCCGGCACTCAGCAGCAGCTCGCGAAATTCGGCGAGAGATGCCTCGGCATCGAGACCTTGCGCTTCGCGCGCAGCATCAACGGAGCGCTGCGGGCGCGTGGAGGTTCGAGTAGTCGAAGATTGAAGGGCCGGCTCACTTGTCGCAGAGTCCAGGCATACACTCTGCACACGCGCCGCCATCACGCTTGCGCGGTTGTCACGCGAGCCAACGCCAAGGTCCACTCCGACAAGGACGGCGCGCTCAACCCGGTTGCTTCCCTGGGTTGCGGCGCTGCCGTTCCTGTACGCCTCGCTTGCCAATCGAGGAAGCTCCGGCGCTATCTCTGCTCCGCAGTCACCGGCGTTGCCGACGCTGCCGGCACGGCAGCCGGACCGATGCCCGCCGACACAGCAGCCGGACGGTGTTCGCTATGAATCACACTCCGGTTGCTGACCACAGTTGAAATCGCGTGTTTGAAAATCAATTGTTCCTGGCTGTTGTTCTCCAGGAGCACGGAATACTTGTCGAAGGACCGAATTTTCCCTGTCAGCTTAACGCCACTGACCAGATAGATCGTAATGGGGGATTTGTCCTTTCGAACCGTGTTCAGAAAGGTGTCCTGAATATTTTGTGCCGGCTTGTTCTCCATGTGCCGATCTCCTGCTTTCTTGATGAAGGTTGGTAGTGCAACTTGCCTTGCTGCATACATCAGATGCACGGGACGGCTCCGGAACACCCGGAGTCGGGTAACCCCGCAATGTGACAAGATTATAGAGGTTTTGCGTCCATTTCAACACCGCAGGACGCCGCTTGCCCTGTATACGGTTACAGAGGGCACCGGCCGGCCATGCTGCGGGACGCGCAACTTCCATGGCTGATAGCATCTAGGTGTGCCAGACACCGCGATTTCATCTCGCGCTTCGGGCCAGACGAGCCCGGCAACACCAGCGCCCACGCCCACGCCCATGCCCGTCCCTATGCTGGATCTGAAGCGCCAATATGCTCCCATCCATCAGGAGTTGCTGGACGCGCTCGGCCGGGTGCTCGAAACGCAGCAATTCATCCTCGGCGGCGAGGTGGCCGCATTCGAAAAAGCTGCTGCTGAGCAGTTGGGCGTGTCCCATGCTCTGGGATGTTCGTCGGGCACGGACGCGTTGTGGCTGGCGCTGGCAGCGGCCGGCTTAGGCCCCCGCCAGGCCGTTGTCACCACCCCGTTCAGCTTTTTTGCTTCCGTAAGCTCGATCCTGCGCGCCGGCGCAACGCCGGTGCTGGCGGATATCGACCCTGTCAGCTTCAACCTGTCGCCCGCGGCCGTGACTGCCGTTCTCGATGGTCCGCGCGGCGCGGCAGTGCGCGCAATACTTCCCGTGCATCTGTACGGGCAAATTTCTTTTGCCTTTGGACGCGAGCGGGGGTTGACCATCATCGAGGATGCGGCGCAGGCCTGGGGCGCCGAGTGGAATGGCGTGAAGGCCGGCGGGCTGGGCGATGCGGCTGCATTCAGCTTCTATCCCACCAAGAATCTGAGCGCCGCCGGCGACGCCGGCATGGTCACCACGAATTCAGATGAGGTTGCCGAACGGGTGAAGATGCTGCGCCAGCACGGCATGCGCCGACGTTACTACCACGATGAGCTGGGCTGGAACACGCGCATGGATGGGTTCCAGGGCGCGGTGCTGGCAGTGAAGCTCAAATACATTGGCGCATGGACCGAGGCGCGCCGCGCACTGGCCGCACGCTATCACGCGCTGTTTGCCAAGGCGGGATTGGCGGAGGCTGGAACTTACCCCGTGCATGGTGTCGTCCTGCCGCGCGAGGTGCCGGGCGCACGGCACGTATGGCACCAGTATGTAATTCGCGCGCCGCGCCGCGATGCGTTGCGCGAGTTTCTCAGCGCGCGCGGCATCGGATCAGAGATCTACTATCCTGTGCCGCTCCACCAGCAGGAAGCGCTAAAGAGCCTGGGCTACGCCGCAGGCGATTTCCCCGAGGCCGAGCGCGCCGCGCGCGAAGTGCTGGCCCTGCCCATCTTCCCCGAATTACGCGAGGATGAGCAGCAGACGGTGGTCGCGGCGATTGCGGAGTTCCTCAGCTAAGGTACTTTCACTTCCACGTGCGACGCCTCTTCCACAAACGTCGCGATGGCGGAGTGATCGAAGTCGCCCTTTCCATCGGCGATCAGCGCGGAAATCATCTGCTGCACTTGCGCAGTTAAAGGCAGGCAAACGCTGTTCGCTTCGGCCGTCTTCAGCGCGTTGCGCAGGTCTTTCTGATGGAGACTGATCCTGAAGCCGGGCTTGAAATTGCGCGCGATGAGCATTGGACCCTTGGCATTGAGCACGGCGCTGCCCGCGAGTCCGCCTTTGACGGCATTGAAGACGACCTCAGGATTGAGCCCGCACCGCGTGGCCAGTGTGAGCGCCTCGCCCATTGCGGCAATGTTGCACGCCACCATGATCTGATTGGCGAGCTTGGTGGTGTTGCCCGCACCCACTGGGCCGGTAAGCGTGACGCTCGAGCCCATGCATTTCAAAATCGGCTCGGCCTTCTGGAAGGCCGCGTCGCTCGCGCCCACCATGATGGCGAGCGAGCCCTCGATGGCCTTGGGCTCGCCGCCGCTCACGGGCGCGTCAACAAATTCCACACCCTTCTGCGCGCAGGCCGCGGCAATCTTTTGCGAGACCAGCGGGCTGATCGAGCTCATGTCGATGATCAGTGAGCCGGGCTTTGAGCCGGAGAGAATCCCGTTGGGACCGAGCACGACCTCTTCGACCTCGGGCCCGTCGGGCAGCATGGTGACGACAATAGGTGCGCGTGCGCCGACATCGGCATTTGACGCCCCGCGCTGGGCGCCGTCGGCTACGGCGGCATCGAGCTTTGCCGGAGTCCTGCCATACGCAATCACCGTGTAGTCGGCTTTCAAGAGGTTCCTGAGCATGGGGCGGCCCATGATGCCGAGCCCGACAAATCCAACCGTTGCCATCGTTGTTCTCCGTTCCTTGAATTTAGGATTGAAGCAGTGCGTAACTACTTTAATTATTTTACCGAGATTGAGGAACGCTTCCAGCGGCGGCGAGGGGCGCTTTTGCTGCTTTCCACGCTCGATTGGGCGCTGATCGAGACCTGGCGCGAGGCCGGCATTCCCCTGGAGGCGGCGTTGCGCGGCATCGATGCGGCCTTCGACAAGTATGAGGCACGGCAGAAGCGAGCCCGGATGCAGCGGATCAATGGCCTGGCGTGGTGCGCACAGGCGGTGATGGAGGCCGCCATGGAAATGAGCGAAGCGGCAACGGGTTCGGCTGCGCCGGCGAGTGCGACGGCGGAATCCGGCTTCGAGCATGAGCGCGTCGCGGCGCATTTGACGGCAGCCGCGGAGGCGCTGGATGCCGCAGAAGTCGCCCCCGAGGCCTGCCACGCAACAGCCGCGCGGCTACGCGAGATGGCCGTGGAAGTGAATTCGGGGGGTGGGGGAAAGAGTGCAGCCGTGGACCTGGAAGTGCTGGAGCGCTCGCTGACTGTGCTCGAAGAGAAACTGTTTGCCGCGCTCACCGCGGCCGCTCCCGAGGATTTGCTGGTAGGTCTCAAGGAGCACGCGGCACGCGAACTCGCGCCCTACCGCAGCCGCATGGGCGCTGTGCAAATGCGTCAAGTGGAACGCCAATTCGTGCAGAAGCAACTGCTCGCTTCTTACAATTTGCCGCGGTTGAGCCTGTTTTACATGAGTCAGCAATGAAGAAGCGACGCGGCATAAACGGAGGTTCCCGGGGCGCCCGCCCTTTCCGCAAAGAACGCGAAAAGGATGGGGCAACTAGTGCGCAGCCTTCGCCGGCCGCTTCGCATTTGGTGCGCATCGAGAAGCCGATTTACGGCGGCGCATTCCTGGCGCACAGCGAAGGCAAAGCGGTGTTTGTGCCGCTGGCTCTGCCGGACGAGCAGGCGCAGGTGCGCATCGTGGACGGCAAGCGCGGTTATTCGACTGCCGAAGTGGAAGAGATCGTCACGGCATCGGAGCAGCGGGTCGCGCCTGCATGCCCGCACTTTGGCGCATGTGGGGGCTGCCAGTATCAGCATGCAACGTATGCTGCACAGCTCGCTTATAAACAGGAAATTCTGCGCGAGACGCTGGCGCGCGGCGGCGTGCGCGCGCCGGAAGAGATCGCGATACTGGACGCAGAGCCCTGGGCGTATCGCAATCGCATTCGGTTGGCGCTGGACGCCAATGGCAACGTAGGATACCGCGGACGGCGTTCGCACGCGGTCATTCCCATCGCCGAGTGCCCCATCGCTGCGCCGGTGCTGGTGCGCGCCGCGCTTGCCGCGGGCAGGATCTTGGAGGAATTACCTGCCAAGCCGAGAGCCAGCGAGATTTCCCTTTTTTGCGATGCCGCGGAGACGGCGCTGCTGGTGAGTGTTACGGTCGCGGGCGGCGGAAAGCGCGGGTTTGACGATCTTGCGCGAGCCCTTGCTGGTCATGCCCCGGAACTGAATGGCGTGGAATTTTTGGCAGAAAACGCGAAGGGCCAGTCACTGCATCGCCTGGCGCAATGGGGCGCGAGTTCCATCGTCTATCGTGCCGCGGGCTCGGATTATCGCGTGGATCAGGGCGCGTTTTTTCAGGTGAATCGCTGGCTCGTCGATGCCCTGGTCGAGAGTGTCACGGCGCATGTGCGCGGAGCTTTGGCCTGGGATCTTTTTGCCGGCGTGGGCTTGTTTGCGCGGCAACTCGCGGATCGTTTTGCGCGTGTGATTGCGGTCGAGACCGCTCCCGCATCGATTGCGGCCTTGACGCACAATCTGCACGGAACCAACGCCTCCGCGGTGAAAGCGGCCACCCTTGAGTTTTTGCGAAAAGCGCGCTCGGGCGAGCGGCCCGATCTCATTGTTGTTGACCCGCCCCGCACAGGTCTGGGCCCCGAAACCACTGCGCTGCTCGCGGAAATTGCCGCGCCCGAAATCGTGTACGTGTCGTGCGACCCTGCAACCCTGGCGCGAGATCTGCGCATGCTGATTGGCGCCGGCTACGTCATCGAGCAAATCACCCTCGCCGACCTCTTCCCGCAAACCTTCCGTCTTGAAACCGTGGTGCGCCTGCGCCGCTAGCCCTCCGCGCGCTGGAATCACTGCACGGGTTCCCGGTTCCTGATACGCTTGATGCCAAATTCACTTCATCAATACGGGCCCCATGTCCATCGCCCCCCCCAGCCCCGCGCAGCCCGCGGCCGGTCTGACGACCGTTCCGCTTTTTCATGCGGCGTGGCTGTTTGCGGCGGGAATCGCTTTCGCAGGCCGCCTCTGGTTGCAACCCAGTGTTGTGCTCATCGCGTTGGCGCTCACCGCTGCCGTGTGCGTGGTCGCGGCGTTGCGCGGGCAACGCATGGTCTGGCTGCCGCTGGCCGCGTTGTGGCTGCTCCTCGGCGCATGGTGCGGCGAAATGGAGCCCCAACCTGCCGCCCCGCCCGCGCTGGCCACGCTTTCCGACGGGCTGTTACGCACAGTGGAAGGAACCGTGATCGGCACGGGTCCCCTGCGCACAGAACTGGAGCAGAATGTCGACGAGCCCTCGGCCGCGTCTCCTTCTGAGCGCGTGGATATTCGCGTGGCAAGCGTCGAGGTGGTCAACGACGAGAGCGATACGCAAGCGCTGGTGGGCGGTGGAGTGCGGCTGACTGTCCGCTGGCCGGCCGGCAACGGCGTTCAGGCGTTCGCGTGTGGAGACCGCGTGCGCGCCGTGGTTCGTTTGCTGCCTCCGGAGACCTATCACGATCCCGGAGTCTGGAGCCGCGCTGATTTCCTGCTGGACGAGGGAATCACCTCGACGGCGACCGTCGCGATCGATCACATGCAGCGGCTGGGCCGTTCGCCCGGAGCCTTCGTGTCGTGCCGCGTGAGCGGATGGCAACACGCGTCCACCGAGCGGCTGCTGGCTTTGCCTGCCGCGATGCGGAACTTCCCTGCGCCCCTACGCCTCTCTGAAGATGATGCAGTGATGCTGTCCGCGATGGTGGCCGGCGACCGCACCTACTTGACCCACGCGCTGCGCGTAGGCTTTGAGCGCACCGGCTCCTTCCACATGCTGGTGGTTTCAGGCCTGCATCTCGCCATCGTGGCGGCTTGTCTTTTCTGGATCTTCAAGCGGCTGCGGTTGCCGCGCGTTCCCGCCACGCTACTCACCATCGCCGCCTCATTTGCCTACGCGCTCTTCACCGGTTTTGCCACACCGGTGCAACGCTCACTCTGGATGGTGACGCTCTATCTGCTGGGGCGGTTGCTATACCGCGAACGTAGCCCGTTGAACACCATCGGGTTTGCCGCGCTGTGCTTGCTGGTGGTGAGCCCGCGCAGCCTCTTCGACTCCAGCCTGCAGATGACGCTGCTGGCGGTGATCGCGATTGCCGGCGTGGCCGCGCCGCTTCTGCAGGGCACCATTCACCCTTACGCGGCGGCCACGCGCGATCTGAAATTGGTCGCCGTCGACATCAAACTCGCGCCGTCGCTGGCGCAGTTCCGCGTACTGATGCGGATGCTCGCCGAGCGCCTGCAACGGGCAGCCAGCGGCACCATCGCATGGCGCGTCTTTCCCTGGTGCCTGCGCCTCGCCATTCGTCTGGTGGAGTTGGTCGTGATCTCGTGCGTCGTTGAACTGGCCATGACGCTGCCCATGGCTCTCTACTTCCATCGCATCACCATCTTTGCTTTGCCGGTGAATCTTCTCATTCTGCCGCTGCTGGCCGTGCTGATGCCGGCGGCGCTCATTACGCTGCTGGCGCTCGTGGTGTGGCCCTCGGCTGCTGTGCTTCCGGCGATGGTGGTGGCGCTGGTGATGCACGTTGGAATTACTGTCGTCCGCGTCTTCGGATCGCTGGCTTTCGGTGATTTCCGCATTCCCGGCCCGCTCCTCTGGCAATCGGCCGCATTCTGCGCGCTGCTCGGAGCGGCCATTGTTTTGGCGCGTGAGAGCCTGAAATCAGCGGGGAGGCGATTGCGGGCCGGCGCCTGGGTTGCCCTGGCGCTCGCGGCGCTCGCCGCAGTCTTGCCGCGATCGGTCGATCGACCCCATGGCGCAATGCTGATGGAGGCCATCGACGTGGGCCAGGGTGACTCCCTGCTCTTGATCACGCCCGATGGAAAGACGCTGCTTATCGATGGCGGCGGTTTTGGCGGCGGCCCACGCCAGGCGCCCCAGGATTTCGATATCGGCGAAGAAGTGGTTTCGCCGGCTCTGTGGGCCCGCGGCATCCGGCATCTCGACGCGGTGGCGCTGACTCACGCGCATTCCGACCACATCGGCGGATTGCCGGCGGTGCTAAGGAATTTTCATCCGGACGAGCTGTGGGTGGGCAACAATCCCCACGTCGCGGTTTACAACGCACTGCTCGCCGAGGCGGCCACGCTGCATGTGCACGTGCGCAGCTTTCGCGCCGGTGACGCCTTCGCCTTCGGTACCACGCAGATCAATGTGCTCGCGCCGTTTCGCGATTATCAACCGGGCGCCGAGCCGGTGAACAACGATTCACTGGTAATGCATGTGGCCTACGGCGCAACCTCCGTCATGCTGGAAGGCGACGCGGAGGCGCCCATCGAACAAGCCATGCTAGCCGAGCCGGGACTTGAGAGCACACTGCTTAAAGTCGGCCATCACGGCAGCATTACCTCCACGCGGCCGGAGTTTCTGGCCCGCGTAGCCCCGCAGTGGGCGGTGATCTCCTGCGGCTTGCACAATCGCTACGGTCATCCCCGCGAGGAAGTGCTGCAGGCGTTGCAGGAAGCGCGCGTCCGCACCTACCAGACCGACACCGACGGAATCACCTGCTTCCGCCTCGACGGCAAAACCGTTGCGGCGGACGTGGGGTGCGCAAATTGGTAAAGAGTTATCGCGCTGCGGCTTCCTGAATCGCCAGCAGCGCTTCCAGCAGAGGCTTCAGCAGCTTGAGATCGAGGGCGTTGGCGCCGTCCGACTTGGCGTTCGCCGGATCGTCGTGGACCTCGAGAAAGAGGCCGTCGACGCCGGCGGCGACCGCCGCGCGCGCAAGCAGAGGAATGAATTCAGGCTGCCCGCCGCTCACGCCGTTGGCCGCCGAGGGCCGCTGCACGGAGTGGGTGCCGTCAAAAACCACCGGTGCGAGATTGCGCATGATGGCCAACGAACGAAAATCTACCACGAGATTGTTGTAGCCGAAGCTCGAACCGCGCTCAGTGAGGAAGACGCGCTCGTTGCCTGTGGAGCGGACTTTTTCAATGCCGTGGCTCATGTCCCACGGCGCAACAAACTGGCCCTTCTTGATGTTGACCGCGCGTCCGGTACGGCCGGCGGCTACCAGCAAGTCGGTCTGGCGGCAAAGAAACGCGGGAATCTGCAGCACGTCTACGGCTTCAGCGGCAACTTCGCAGTGCGCCGGCTCATGCACGTCGGTCAACACTGGCAGGCCCGTGTCCTTCGCAATGCGGCCCAGGATGCGCGTCCCCTCAATCAGTCCTGGGCCGCGAAAGCTCTTCACGCTGGTGCGATTGGCCTTGTCGTAGCTGGCTTTGAAGATGTAGGGAATCCCGAGATCGGCCGCGATGCGTTGGATGGCCTCGGCCATGCTCCGCGCATGGGTCTCGGATTCGATGACGCAGGGACCGGCGACGAGGAAGAGCCGGCCCGCGCCGACTGCAACTGGGCCGATTTCGAATGAAGCGCTCACGATGCTGATTTTACAGTGCTCGGTAGACGCTCAGTCGCTATCGGCCACTGGCCGCGACCAGCGTGCTGGCACGCGTGCTCCCCTCAACGACGATTTCGAGAGACAGAGCACGCGGCAGGCAAGTCCATGCAACCCGGGCCGGCAATCAGCCCGTGTGACTGCGCGTCCACTCAAACAGTGCGCGATCCAGCGTGCGCAACGGCGTGGGGGCCGGCAGATCGCTCTGCGGACTCACGATGTTGCTTTCGGCCAGGCGCTTACAAAAGGCCAGATACTCCTCGTAAAAGTGCACGTCGTGGCGAGCATGCCCCAGCGCTTCCAGGGCGCGGTAATCGAGAACCGTGTAACGCTCGGGATAGATTGCCGCCAGAATCGCTGACGCTACGGGAAGATCCACGCCATGCAGCTCGATCAGGGCCTTCACGGCCGTTTCCGTCGTGGCTTCGGGTGAGGCCGCTGTCGCCAGCACGCTCCGAATTTTTTCGTTGCTGTTCCCGATCAGAAATTGCACCGTGCGCTCCGACTTCCAACGCACGATCGCTTCCAGGTTCGCTAACGTGTAATCGCCATTGCGGATCGCCTCGCCGGCTTCGAAAGCTGCTTTTTCAAGCTCGTGCTCCTTTTCGCCGGTCGTCTGCCAGTACTGTTCTGCCAACTGCTGCAGCTCCGCTTCCGCGGGCTGAAGCTGAAAGTAGGCAACCATGTTTCCAAGTCCTTTCTATCTTTTATTACCCCAAAAACTTAGTCACAATAGGCCTGCCACGAAATCATTGTCAATAACCCGGACCGGGATTTTGCTACATATGTGCCGGACTGATCCAAAAGTCGTAGCTGAAGAGAGAACTCAGCGTATCCGAGGGGTTGATCGGAATTTTCCTGGCCAGTTCCGGGATGGTGATACCTCTCCACTGCAAGTAGACGAAATTGCGGGAAAGTCCGCTTGAAAGGGAGGGCGCGGGGAGAAGAATCTTCGGTGAAAATCGGGATCTGGGGGCATGGCTGGACGAGCAGCGGCGGATTTATATGCAAACAAAGGAGTTACTGGTTGTTTGCATAAATATATAAATATGCTAATATGGAAATATGCGTACGACTGTAGACATTCCGGACGAGACCTACCGCGATCTGAAAATCAAGGCGGCGCAAGAAGGAACGCCCGTGCGCCAGATTGTCTTGCGTGGAATTCAACGGGAACTGGGAGACATCGAGGGGAAGCCGGTGCGAAAGCTCAAACTCCCTCTGATTCGCTCCTCGCGTCCCGGTACGCTGCAACTGACCAACGAGCAGATCGATGAACTCACAGCTTTTTCCTGACGTAAATGTCTGGGTTGCGCTGAACCATGACCAGCATCAGCACCATGCGGCGGCAAAGCGATGGTACGAAGCAATCCCAGACAGTGCGAGGCTGGTCTTTTGCAGGCAGACGCAGCTCGGACTTTTCCGCATACTGACGACCGTTGCGGTAATGGGCAACGAGATTGTGACGCAACATGGCTGCTGGCAGATCTTCGACCAGTGGGCCTCAACCGGCCAGGTGGTATGGGCGAACGAACCTGGGAACCTAGAGGTCAAGTTGCGAAGATTGACCGCCGGATCCGCTTCATCACCAAAAGCGTGGATGGACGCCTATCTGACGGCATTTGCCGAAAGCGCGGAGTTGACACTGGTGACGTTCGACCGCGCGCTGGCGGCAAAAGTGAAGGGGTCAGTGCTGCTTCAGTAGCAGTCGCAGCGGCTGAAAAGCAACCGCAAGTCCCCATTCGACTCGGATCGCGCACGCGATCCTCGCTCAGGACGACATCCGATTTTTCCGCTCAGGATGACAGCGCGCTTGTGAGGGCTGGTTTCGCGATCGCGCAAGGGCCGACGCGTTTTACCCGGTTCTTATAGCTTGCCTCAATAAACGCGTGGAATAGCGGGTGCGGCTCCAGCGGCTTTGACTTGAACTCGGGATGAAACTGGCAGCCGAGAAAATACGGATGGCCCGGAATCTCCACAATCTCAACGTAGGTCTGGTCGGGCGTGCTGCCGCTGATGCGCAGGCCCGCGCCCGAGAGCAGCGCTTCGTACTCGCGGTTGAACTCGTAGCGGTGGCGGTGGCGCTCGCTGATCTCTTTGGCTCCGCCATAGGCGCGGCTGGCCAGTGAATCCTCCTGCAGCACGCACGCCCAGGCGCCCAATCGCATCGTCCCTCCCATCTCTTCCACGCCCAGCAGTTCGCGCAGTTTATAGATGATGCGATGCTCGGTGGCGGGATCGAACTCGCTCGAGTTGGCGTCTTTCAGGCCGCAGACGTTGCGCGCGAACTCGATGCACGCGGTTTGCATGCCCAAACAAATTCCGAAATAGGGAACGCATTTCTCCCTCGCGTAGCGGATGGCGTTCAGCATGCCTTCGATGCCGCGCTTTCCGAATCCGCCGGGAACCAGAATGCCGTCGAACTCCTCCAGTTGTGATTCGTAGCTGCGATCTTCGGGGCCGTTCGACTCCAGGCCCCCGGCTTCAATCCAGGTAACCTTGAGCTTGAGATTCTGCGCCACCGCGCCGTGGGTCAACGCCTCTTTGAGCGACTTGTAGCTGTCCTCGTATTCCACATATTTGCCCACAATGGCGATCGAGACTTCATCTTTGGGGTGGTAGCAACGCTCTACCAGCTCCTTCCACTTCACCAAGTCCGCCTCGGGCGCGTCTTTGTGCAGATATTTGAGGATGAGTTCGTCGACGCCTTCCTGCGCAAAATTCAGCGGCACCTCGTAGATGGAAGGCACGGTCTTCGCGCCGATCACGGCCTTCTCTTCCACGTTGCAGAAGGCGGCAATCTTCTGCTTGATCTCGCGGCTCAGCGGGCGCTCCGAGCGGCACAACAGCACATCGGCCTGGATGCCGATGGAGAGCAGTTCTTTCACGGAGTGTTGCGTGGGCTTGGTCTTCAGCTCCTGAGCCGCGGCGATCCATGGCACCAGCGTAACGTGCACGAACACCGTGCTTTCGCGCCCCAGTTCCTGGCGCATCTGGCGGATCGCCTCGAGAAATGGCAGTGACTCGATGTCGCCCACCGTGCCGCCGATCTCGACAATCGTTACGTCGGCGCCGTTCGCGGCCACCTTGCGCATGGCGTTCTTGATCTCGTTGGTCACGTGGGGAATCACCTGAACAGTTTTGCCAAGGTAATCGCCGCGGCGCTCCTTGAGGATGATCTGCTCGTAGATGCGCCCGGTCGTGTAGTTGTTGTCGCGCGAAAGCGGCGCGTGGGTGAAGCGCTCGTAGTGACCCAGGTCGAGATCGGTTTCCGCGCCGTCGTCGGTCACGAACACTTCGCCGTGCTGGAAGGGCGACATCGTGCCGGGATCGACGTTGAGATAGGGGTCGAACTTCATCAAATTCACGCGGAGGCCGCGGCTTTCAAGCAGGCAGCCGATGGAAGCCGCCGCGAGACCCTTACCGAGACTGGACACAACTCCGCCCGTCACAAAGACGTACTTTGCCGACATCGATGCAACCTCATTGTTGGATTGTTGTGGTTGGCCGTACCTGGTGGGCACATTCAAGTCTGACAGAAGTCAAGTCGGGGGTCAAATACCCTTGGTTTTGTTGGGTTTTTGTGGTGTCCGGGTTTTGCTTTGGACACCGTGGGCCACCGGGTGGTGTCCGTGTGGACGCCCATAGGGTAGCACGGTTCGGCTGTGACGGCTGGCACGTGTGGAGCGTTTTGGGACAGTACGAGCGGACCTGTCCGATAGTAACCTCCGGTGGGGGTGGTGTCCAGTTCCGGGTTCGGCGCGGCGGAGCCGCGCCGGGGCTACGGGGCGTTGGCTAGCCACGAACCTACGCACGCGCGGCTGCAAAAGTGGCGGACCTTGTGACGTGTGCCTGTGAGAACTTGCAGAATGATGTGGACGTGGCCCACCAGCTGGTGACAGTGGCCGCAGCTAAAACGGAATGGGTTTATGTTTTGGGCTTTCATATGCTTGCCCTCCTTCTCAGCCGGTCCTTTCGCGTCGGGTCAGGGGCGGAGCGCAGCGGAGTGGCGAAGCCATGCGGAGCACCCTTGACCGGCGCGTGACAATGGTGTCCACGAGGGCAAGCATCCGCGATGCGCGCGAGGGGCCGCGCAGCGGCCCTGCGCGTAGCGTGCTCTTTATCGTCTTGGCTTTTGCTTTTGCCCCGTGTGGGCAAAGCCCACAGCCCACCCGGAGCGCCGGTTTCCTTGCGCAGCAAGGTGGCGCGTAGGGCGCGACGAGGGAGCGCGGCGTGTCTGGCCGGGAGCGAGGCGGACGGCCTGCCGCGCTGGGGAGGAGCGCACGGGGCGGGAGGCGCAGCGGTGCGCCGCGCCGCCGCGTTCTTTGCGGCGATGCGGCGCGCGGCCCGAGCATCCACGCGCAGGGCCGAGCGGAGCCGGGTGAGACCAGCCCGAGGAGCGCACGTTCAGGGACGCGAGGCTTTTTCGCGGCCCTGAACGTGCAGCGACGAGCACCGCGTAGAGTGTTTGGTTTTTCTATGGTCTTTTATGGTTCTCTTTTCCGGGGTGGGATGCTGGCGTGGGCTGACCGTTGCGCGGGTGCGCGACGGTTAGCCCGCCCTCCACGGGTTTGGGGTGGTGGGGTTGGCTGCTGGCGGTGGTGGCGGCGCGTCCTGCACAATCTGTGGGGCTTGTTTTGCGCTGGCGCTGGCCGTGTCCGTTTATTGGCCTGGCTGTGCGGCGCGTTCGCGCTTCTTGAAGTCCGCGAGTTTTTCGCCGACTTGCGGGCGGGGCGCTTCGGCGTTGCGCTGGCGCGCCGATTCGTTTTCGACTTCGGGCATCCGCTGTTTGTCGTTGGTGCGCTTCGTGGCTTCGACGGCTTTCGGTTTCGGGGTGTGGTTTGTGTCAACGGGTTTTTGTCTCATGGTGTCCTTTCAGAGGAGGTCGAGTCGTTGCAGCACGGTTGCCAGCGCGTCGAGCGCCATGGGGAGTTTGTAATTGGCGGCGCGTTCGCTGATGCCGGTGGCGTCGGCCATCTCTTTGCGCGTGTGGCCGAGATAGAACGCGCTGATGAGCATGGACTGGTCGGAGTTGTTGAGTTGCGCGAGGGCTTTCTCGAAGTCGAGTGTCCGCACAATGCGCGCGTCGGCGTCGCGCTGGCGGCGTTCGCGGTAGCCGTTGCGCTTGTAGATGCCGGAGATTCCGGCGCTGATCTTCGTGCGGTCGTCGCGCCACTGTTTGACGGAGAGCATTGCTATTGCTTGGCGTGGTGTCATGGCGCGAGCTCCTTTCGCCGTTCGCGGTCGGCGGGGCTGAAAAGGTTGTCGATGGCGGCGAGGGCGGCTTTGCTTTCGGGCGCGTCGGCGGGTTTGTCGAGCGCGTTGCCGATGGCGATTAGGAGGGCGCGGAGCGATGCCGGGGAGCCGGGTTCTGGCGTGGCGTCGTGGGGTTTGGGATTGGCGATCCATGCTGCCGCGTCGGGCGCGGCTGCAGCCGCGCCCGTGGTCTTGCGGGGTTCGCCAGCTAGCGCCTCTGCTGCCGGGTCCATGGCGGATAGCATACCCCCGTTTGGTATGGGCCGCAAGGTTGGCGCTGCCGGTTGTGGTTTTTCAGGCGCTCGGGCAGGCGGCGAGAATCCTGCTTGCGATGGCTCGGGCGTCCTCGTACATTTGGGCCGCGTCCGTTTCCGTGCACACGTCCCAGAGCTCTTGCGCTGAGTGGTGGAGGATGCGTGCGAGGCGGGCGGCGGGCGCGGGCTGGCGCACGAGCGGGCCCCACGTTTCGGCTTTTCCGTCAATGATGATCTGGCCGGGCCGTGGGTTGGGGTGGGGGGTGGTCATGGCTTTTTGGCTCCTTTCGGTTTGAGTGTGGCGAGGGCAACTTGCGCGGCGTAAAGAAGTTGGGAGCCGTCGCGCCCGTCGAAAACTTCGAGCTGGATGCCCTGCGCGATGGCCGCAATTGCGGCGCGGATCGTTGGCAGAGAATCCATTTTCGGCATTGCGAGTTTGTAGGCGACTTGCGCCATGCGTAGCGCCTTGGCTGCTGGCAGGCCTTTTGCTTTTGCTTCCGCGTGCGCGTCGGTCCACGCGTTGCGGCATTCGGTGAGGGCTTTGTCCACGCGGCTTGTTCTGTCGCGCGGCGGGCACGCGCCTGCGTCGATGTGCACGGTTTGTCCTGGGTGATTGATGAGGGCGAGTCTCATGCTGTTTTCTCCTTGGGTGTCACGAGGAATGGGCGCTTGATGGCTTCGAGGTTTGCGCGGCTGACTGGGCGCAGATCGTGGTCGAGGTACCAGAGTGTGGCTTTGAGGTCGCGGTGTCCGAGTAGGGCTTGCACGTCGCGCACGTCGTGGGTGAGTTCCAGCATTGCGACCGCTGTCGTCCGGCGTAGGTCGTGGGGCACGACGTGGCGGGTGATGCCGTGGGCCTTGCACGTGGCGCGGAATGTGGCGCGGATGTTTTGCCCGAGTTCGAAGTTGGGTCCGATGGGGCGCATGTTGGCGGGTCTGTCCCGTGTCCAGAGTTGCCGCACGAATGGGCGCGGGTCGTGCATGTCGCACGTGCCGAGGAGTGCGCGGATTTCTTCGGTGGCCGGGAGGTTGACGCACGAGCGGTGCTTTGTGACGAAGCGCAGCTGGCCGGTGTCCGGGTCGTAGTTCTGCGGCCCGAGTCGCATGGCCGAGCCGCTGCGGATTGCGAGGTCGGAGCAGAGCAGGAGCCACAGGCGGAAGCCGGGGCGCGGGTCGCTGGTGAGCGCCGCGAGTTCCGCGTGGGTCAGTGTGACGTTCCGGGGCCGCACGCTGTTGTAGCGGCGGACGTGCTGGCTTAGCGTTGGTGCGTCGTGTGCCTCATGGAGCCAGCGGAGGATGCACCGCGCGCCTGAGGCCATGGTATAGCGCGTCGAGTGCTTGTAGGGCGCGCGGGCAATTGCGTCGTCAATTTCGAGGGCTTCGGCTTTGGTGAGTTGGTCTGGCCTGAGGGTGCCCGCCGCCGCGATGAGGAAGCGTGCCGCGCGTTTGCTGGTGCCGATGTGATCGAACTGGGCAGTGAGGATTTGCGCGATGGTTTCCGCGCTGCCGAGTGTTTTGGGTGGGATAGCTCCCGCTGCTGCTGCTCGAATTGGAGTGCGGCGCGTTTGCTGTTGAAGGATTTCCGGAGGCGTTGGCCGCTGGCGTTGCGCCAGTCGGCGAAGAATTTCTGGCCCTTTTTAAACATGGCGATCAGTGTCCCTTTCGGCGGTGTGCGGTGGCTGTGACTCTTGACACCGTTGGACACCGCGCCGATTTGCGTTTCGCCGCGCTGGTTGCGGGTGCGGCGATGGCTTGGACACTAACATTCAAGTCTGACAGAGATTTGGGGTGCGGCGAAAGAGGAAAATTGCTCCCGGCAACATCAGGCTGGGCGCGGCTTCACATAACGATACTGAAATGAGCGCCTTGCGCTCGGCGGTGACGGCGCGGCGGCTCGAGAGCTACGATGGCTCCGAGGAACGAGGCTGCGATGACGAGCAAGATTGAGGTCTTGAAGGTGGACATCACCACCCTCGCTGTCGATGCCATCGTCAACGCGGCCAACACGACGCTCTTGGGCGGCGGCGGCGTAGATGGGGCAATTCATCGTGCGGCTGGGCCGGAACTGTTCGACGAATGCTACCAGATCGGCGGCTGCCCCACCGGCGAAGCAAGGCTGACCGAGGGCTACAAACTGCCGGCAAAATTCGTGATTCATACCGTGGGCCCTGTGTGGAGCGGCGGCGAGCGCTGCGAATCGGAGCTGCTGGCAAGCTGCTATCGCTCGGTCTTCAACATCGCGCGCGAAAATGACATCCATTCACTGGCATTCCCCGCCATCAGCTGCGGGGTTTACCGCTATCCCGTCGATCGCGCAGTGAAGATCGCCGTGGCCGAGACCGTTGCGGAGCTGATTGCGAGCGATGTGGTGCAAAGAGTGATTTTTGCTTGCTTTGGGGATGAGATTTACCGGGCGTACCGGCGCGAAGTGGACAAGCTGTCGTAGCGCGCTATCCCACCTTAACCGATTCGCTAAAAGCGCGAATCGGCGAAGGTGGGGCACCCTATTTTCGGGCTGGGCTGAATTCTCAAAAAGCAACCGCAAGTCCTTCGACTCGTCCCGGCACGTCGGGACTCGCTCAGGATGACGTCCGATTTCCGGCGCTCAGGATGACGGCGCCCTCATTCCCTTCGTCTCTGCTTCTAGAAGTTCAACGTAATCTTCGCCGTCAAAGCGCGTGGCGTTACGTAGTGCGTGCCGCTGAACGTCGAGAGGAAGTTGTAGAGCGCGTACTTGTCGGTGACGTTGATCGCCGTCAGGTCGAGATTCGTCTTGTAATGCTCCTTGTGGAAGATATTGTTCTTGCCGAGCGTTACGTCGAAGAGGCTGCGCGGCGCAATGCGGGGAGGGTTGTGGTCGTCGTTCTCAGTGCCGGTGGCCGGAATCTGCACCAGTTGCGACTTGTACTGCGACGCAAGGCAGGAGCTGAAGCCGGAGGTGGGAGTAGCCGCAACGCCGTTGCACGTAATGCCTGCTTCGAACTGCTGGTCGGGCGTGAGGCCGCTCAGATCGATTCCGGGCTGGCCGCCGATGGTGATGGAAGCACCGCCGTTGATGGGATTGCAAAGGCTGTTCGGGTCGGTGACGTTATAGCAAGGCACCGAGCCCGCCACCAGGCCCGAGTCATAGCGCCAGTTAAAGCCACCCCAGAGGCCGTTCACCCACCTGCCATCGCGAGTCACCGTGTATTGCAGGTGCGTCGTCTGGTTGAACTTTTCGTCGTGGTCGATGCGGAATGCATATCCGCCCTGGCCAGGAGCAGCTCCAGCACCGGCCGATTGCGGCGGGAAGAAGCGCGCCGCTACGGAAGACATGACCGTGTAGGCGCTGAACCCGTGCAAATTGGGGACCTCGACATGCAGCGCATAGCCAGGGATCTTGGAGTTGTGCCAGTCGATGGGGAAGAAGATGGGCGTATTGCCCAGGATGCTGAAGTCGAAGGCGTTGTGCGTGTACTTCCAGATGTATTCGCCGCCGAAAACGGCATATTTGCCGAAGGCCTGTTGCAAGCTGGCATGAAATTCGTTGCGGAAACCAGGGTCAAGGGTTCCCGATACGCCCGGAGCGCATGCGAGCAACGGATTCAGCACCGCATCCGAGCATCCGCTGCTGGAAAGGACCAGGTTTTCGTTGAAGGGCGTCTCCAGCGTGCGCGCGTAGGAGACAGCCAACACCGTGGCGGAGGGTTTGATGTTGTAAGCAACGCCCAGGCGCGGCTCGGTCTGGTTGGCGTCGGTAAGCCCGTTGTAGAGGTCCTCGCGGAGACCGAGGTTAAAGTCCCAGTTGCCGGCCTTGATCTCATCTTCAATGTAGAGGGCCAGTTCCTTTACGTCGGTATGACCGTGATACTTGTAAAACGCGCCGCCTCGGGTAAGGTCGTAGGGCGCAAGAACGGCGAGATAGGTGCCGCCATCGGAGGGATCGTTGGACACCTGGCCCGCGCCGGCACACTGCGAGGGATCGGTAAACCCCGGCAGTGGGTTGCTGCTGCTGTCCACGCATGGGGAGTTATAGGTCGGACTTACAACGCCCAGGTTGTCGTGCTCGCGCAGGAAAGTCTGTTCGTATTGCGCGCCGATCTTGAGGTTGTTCACACCCTTGACGTAGGAGTAGTCCGCATGGACCCCGGCGTTGGCGAGCGTGCGGTACTGGGAGATGGACGATGTTTGTATTGGACCCAGATCGGCGAGTGGGTTGCCACTGGGATAGTAGCCGTAGCTGTCCCTGCGGAGAAATGCGCCCAGGTTGAAGACAGAGTCGTTGCTGATGATGTGCGTATAAGTGGGCGAGATGTTATAGGTATTGATCTTGGAAAGTTGGTCGGTATTGCCCACATTCACAAAGGCCGGGTTGGCGCTGGTGCCGCTGTTCGGTCCGGTGGTCTTGACGTTCATCACGTTCAGGTTGTCAAAAGTATTGGGCGTCTGGAACCAGGAGCGGCTGTAGTTCAGATCCCAGTGGATCGAATCGGCGGAGGAAAGGCTGTAGTCGATACGATCGAAGAAGTTCTCTTCGTTGCCCTTGTCGTGGAATACGGTGAACTCCGGGGGATCGAGAAAGCGTCCGGTGTTGAGACCGTCAACCTCAATGAAATTGCCCCAGCTTTTGCCGCCATAGGAGAGATCGAAGCCGCCGTTCGCTGAGCCGAAAGATCCGTAGGAAGCGTAGATAGCGCCGGTAGGCTTGGTGACTCCCTGCCCGGAACGTGTGGTGGCTACGATGACGAGGCTGGTTTTGTCGCCATACTCGGCAGGCGGCGCGCCACTGATGACCTCAATCGATTGAATTGCCTCCGATGGAAGCTGGTTGGAGAAGATCTTGCTCTGCTGGTCGGTGATGGATTGGCCATCGACAGAGAACGAGTTGGAAGCGTGATCGCCGAGGCCGTGAAAAAGCCCGTTGGAGTCGGCCGCCACGCCAGGTGTGGTGAGCGTGACCAATGAGCTCAACGTAGAAGACGCGCTTTCCAGTGGAACCTTGGTGAACAAGTCGCGGTCCACGTCAACGTGAAACGTGGGATCGTCCTCAATCAATTCGCCCTGGGACTCGACCGTAACGGTCTGGACCGAACCGGAAACCTGCAGAACCAGTTTGAGACTCGTTCCCACCACGGAATCGATCTCCGTGTTCTGGCTTAGCGGAGCAAAGCCCTTGGCAGAAACATCGAGCCTGTAGGGATTGAAAGGAATGTTCGTGATAACAAAATTGCCGGTGGGATCGGTGACCGTGGTTCGATCAAGTCCGCTGCGCTCGTTGGAGAGATGGACGGTTGCGTTGGGAATGACCGCGCCGGTTGGGTCAGTGACCGTGCCGCGGATGGTTCCGGCGTTGCCGCTTTGTGCGGGCGCGGAAAGCGCAGCGAAGATCAGGGTGAGGAGGGGGAAGATGCGTAGCATTGCGCCACGATGTAATGGCATGGAATAGTCTCCTGAAGATTGGTAAAAATGCGGGAATTCAAACCGCGGTCATGCCACGGCGTCCTCAGTGCATTTGAGGAGCATCGATCCGCTTCAAATCAATAGGTGAAGATGCGCTGAAGCATCGCCCGGTGAATCAGGGGATTGGGCAGATGCGACGAACTGAATGAAGACGGAGGGATGCCCTACCAGGAGACGGGAGGAGGGCGAATGAAGAGGCGGATTTGCCGCTTGTAGGCAATGACGATGGGATCGGCCTGGGGCGCGGAAGCCCCCAATTGCACGATTACAATCACGGCCGCAGCGGCGGCAACGGGCACTACCGTATGCATCACGATGCACAATTGGCAGTGATCCGCGTCGGACTGGTCGGGATGGACGTGCGCAACCTGGGCTACGGCCAGCATTGCCAGCAGAGCCAGGCAAAGCACCGCCACCGCCGGCATTAAGCCGGGCCATGCGCCGCGCTTCCTGAAACCCTGTGACCTGAATCCCTGCAAACGATTGCCCTTCCGCTTCTATTTTACAGAAGAGTACACAAGATTGGACGATTTCGGCCGTGAGGGGTTGCCTGAGGCGCGGTTTTTCAGCCCATGCCACGGCCAACCGGGGCTTTATGCGTCTAAACTGTGTTGCCATGGGGATCTTTCTGGAAATGCGCGGTTTGGGGGCGATGAGCCTCGCGGCTCTTGTGTTGGCGGCGTCGGCCGCGCTGGCGCAAAGCGGCGGTAGCCAGGCTGCGCCACCAGCACAGAATTCGCAGGGCCGGAACTCCCAGCCCGTGCCCTTGAAGCCGAGCGTTCCCGGCATGGGCAGGAATCATCGCCTGATTCTGAAAGACGGCTCCTACCAGATGGTCCGCGATTATCAGATTGTCGGCGACCGCGTGCGTTACCTTTCGCAGGAGCGCGGCGACTGGGAAGAGCTGCCCGCAAACCTGGTCGATTGGGATGCCACGCGCAAGTGGGAGAGAGAGCACGCCGACCTCGTCGAGGAGAATGCTTCGCCCGCAATGAAGGAAGCTGAGGATCTCGACAAAGAGGAATCCCAGGAGCGCAGCGAGCAAAGCGCGCGCATGCCCCAGGTGGCCGAGGGCCTCGAGCTCCCCGATCAAGATGGCGCGTTCATCCTCGATACCTTCCAGGGCACGCCGGAGCTGGTGGAGCTGGTCTCGAGCGAACTTTCTATGAACGCAAAGAGCCGCAAGGGCATCGAGGTGCTGAATCCGCTGGCCACGCAGAGAGCCAGTCTCGAGTTGCAAGGCGCACACGCCAGGGTCCACCTCCATGTGAACGATCCGGTGATCTACATGTCTCTCGGCGTCGAAGACGAAACGGAGCCGGTGCTCACCCACCCCATCACCGTGGATACCAGCGGCGCCAAAGCCGTGAACGGCAAGCATGGCGCGCACTCCCCGCAGTCGGGATTCGTGATTGTGCGCGTGGACGAGCGCCAAGCGGTGCGCATCGTCGGCGCCATCAAAGTCGGGCCCTCCGGAAACGTCACGCAGGACGAGGACACCATTCCGACAAAGGTGGAAGTGATGCCCGGCAAGCACTGGCTGCGCGTCACCCCGCAACAGAAACTCACCATCGGCGAATACGCGTTGGTCGAGATCATCTCCCCGTCCGACATCAACGAGTCGGTGTGGGATTTCCGCGTGGATCCGCGCACCGGCGACAATCCTAAATCGATCGGACCGATTCTGAAACAACCGCGCGAATAGCGAGTTGTTCCGGCTTCCGCGGATGGGCGATTTCTAAGGTCTGCCGACGTGACTGCGTGGGCTGAAAACGAAATGCCCCAGCAGGATTAATGCGATTACGGCGCTCGCCAGGGCATCGATGCCGGGCATGCCGCGCGGACCCCAGTGCGCATAGCCGCGGCCGTCGAGCCACGTCATGTACACCACCGGAACATTGCCGAGTGAGTTGATGATCGTATAGCGCGCGCTCCCGCTCTTGCCCGATCTGCCGAGGAATTCCAGAGAAACCGCCGTGAACAACGAATAGCCGGCGCCCACGGTGAAGAGAAAAAGCACCGTGCTTGCGAAGTAAATAAAAGGCCGCTGAGGTCCGAGGCTGAGCAAAGCCAGTGTCGCCGCATTAGCCAGCCCCACCAGCAAGTATGCAATCGGAGCGCGCACGCGAACCGGGATCAGCGACGCCGAGAGTGCGCCGGCCGTGGTCAGCAGAGCGCCGCCGACTCCGTTGATCCACGCCACTTGCGCCCCACTCACTCCGTAGTCGCGGGCCAGCTCCGGCAGCAGGCCGATCATGGCTCCGCTGGCGCACGGCGCAACGATCAGAAGCGCATACGGAATGGCCTGCCAACGCAGAAATGTGGATTTGAATTCGCGGCCGACGCGCACTACGGTCTGCCACGCGCCGTGTTCGCGGACCATCGATTGCGGCGGTGTGGCGAGTGCGAAGAGCGACGGTAAGACAATCATGGCCGCAACAATCCAGCCCAGTGCGCCCAGCGTGAGCCGTTCGGCGAACGACAGCAACAGGAACACCGCGACGGCGCCGGTGGCCAGCGATCCGCTTTGATAGAAGCTGCTGGCGCGGCGCTTGTTGATCTCGCTCGCGAGCGCTCCCATCATGCCGCCGCAGGCAGCCGCCACAACCACGCCGAAGCATGCGCCAAGAAACAGCAAGCGCACCGCCCACGACGTGGCCAGCGTGTGTTGGTGAAATGCGGCCAGCACTGCCGCTGCCGCGGCAGCGGCCGCAATCATCAGCCAGGTGCGGCGTCGCATCCAGAAGTCCGTGATCGGACCCCATAAAAAGTAGATGGCGTGGGGCAGCGCAATCAACGCCGCGATGCTGGCTGCGCGCCCCGGCGTCACGCCCTCATTGCGCAGCAGAAAGGTCAGCGCTCCGCTCGCAAGGCCCAGGGAAATCACCGCATCGGGCGCAATGAGAAAGTTGAAGAGCCAGGGTCGTTCGCGGGGCGCCGCCGGGGATTGGGTCTCGACCTCCGACCGTGCCGCTAGTGGCATGAGGGTTAGCGTAGCATGCAGAGGGGTTCGTCTCGAAGCGTCCGACCGTAGTTTCGTCCCGAAAAGCGAACGACGATTTGCCGCTGCGTTTGCCCGATCCGGTGTAATTGAGAGGTGATCCCCCGGTATCCCACATTTCGGTCCAAGCGGCTCTTTTAAAAGGCCTTAGGAGAGATTGGGAATCAAAAGGGAGTCCGTGCCGTCTGGAGTGTTACTGCATACTCCCACCAGTGCGGGATACCAAGACCATTCAGGCGTGGGCTAAACTCAGGACGAATACTGCGGGAGAAATATGGGCGCGCCGGCGCACGATTACTACGAGTTCCTCCAAATCAGCCCCAATGCCGATGCTGACACGATTCACCGCGTCTACCGATACCAGGCGGCGCGGCTGCACCCGGATAACGCCGAAACTGGGCACGAAGAGAATTTTCGGCTGTTGAAGGTTGCCTATGACGTTTTGTCGGATCCGCGCCGCCGCACCGAGTACGATAAGGCCCGTGCACGGACCCAGGCGCCCCCGGAGCCGCTTGCCGCGTCCATCGATTTCATGGACGTGATGGAAGGCGAGTTGAACCGGCGGCTGGCGGTACTGGCGGTTCTTTACTATAGGCGGCGGACAAACCCAGCTTACCCTGAAGTTCCCCTCTCCGAGATTGAAGAGCGGATGGGTTTCCCACGCGACTACCTGGACTTTACGCTGTGGTATCTGCAGAAGAAGGGCTACGTTACCAAGGCAGACAATGCGGAGTACACGCTTTCCGTGGATGGCGTGGACTTTGTGGAAACACAACGCGCGAATATTCCGACGCTGCACAAACTGCTTACCAGTGGTTCGGGTTCCTCGGTCGAGGATCTTGCGCGAGCACAACACAGGGAGGCGGCCGCGACCGAACCCACCGCTGCCCCATCCAAACCGAGGCAGCCTGCGAGACATCAACCATTGCGCGCCCCCGGACCGATTGTGCTGCCTTCGTCGGCTAGCGAACTGGGGGACCGGCGCCGGGGCGGACCAGACCGCCGGGTCGGCAAACCCGATCTGCGCGAAAAGAAAGTGGAACGGCGCTTTCGCCCGCAGGAACGGCGGGAGAAGCCGCAAGTCCCGTTGACATAGGGCGCGCCGCTACTCTCGAGCTACGATTCCTAAGGCCTTCATCTTGCGATAGAGATGGCTGCGCTCCAGGCCCAGCAGCTCCGCCGCATGGCTGATGTTGTTGCGGGCCTCTTCGATTTTCTTCTGAATATATTCGCGCTCATAGGCGTCGCGGGCTTGTTGCAGGCTTGAAAATTCTTCCGTAGACCGCGCGCCGGTCTTGTGCGTCAACGGCGGCAGATGCTTGCGCTCGATGCGCAGCACGCGGGGATTGAGGATGAGCACGCGCTCGATCACGTTTTTCAACTCGCGCACGTTGCCGGGCCAGTTGTACCGACTGAGCGCCTCCAGTGCTTCGTCATTGATTTCGATACGCGGACGGCCATATTGGCGGCCGAACTCCGTCAGAAAATCGCGCACCAGCAGCGGAATGTCCTGCTTGCGCTCGCGCAGCGGCGGAACAAAAAACGGCACCACGTTCAGCCGGTAGAAAAGATCTTCGCGGAAGTTGCCCTTGGCGATCTCTTCTTCGAGGTCCTTGTTGGTCGACGCGATCAACCGCACGTCCACGCGCAGCGGTTGCGTGCCGCCCACCGGCGTAAACATCTGGTCGTCAAGAGCGCTCAGCACTTTGGCTTGTGTTTTCAGGCTCATATCGCCCACTTCATCGAGGAAGAGCGTTCCGCCATCGGCGCGCTCCAGCGTGCCGCGCTGGTCAACACTCGCGCCCAGCGGCACGCCCGGCTGCGCGCTTTGACGAACCCCGAAGAGTTCCGCCTCGATGTGCGCCTCGGGAATCGCCGCGCAGTTCAACTCCACGAAAACTCCGTCGCGGCGCAAACTTTCCGCGTGAATGGAGCGTGCAATCAGTTCTTTCCCGGTGCCCGACTCGCCATAGATGAGCACGCGCCCGTTAGTCGGCGCCATCAGGCGGATCTGCTGCCGCAGAGCTTTCGCCGGCACGCTTTCGCCAGTGAGAACTGAAGCGGCGCTGAACTGGCGCTTGAATTCCACGTTCTCCGCGCGCAGCCGCCGCGCCTCCACGGCGTTTTTCACCACGATGAGCGTGCGCTCCAGCGAAAGCGGCTTCTCAAGAAAGTCATAGGCGCCCAGTTTGGTGGCCTTTACCGCGGTCTCAATGGTGCCGTGGCCGCTGATCATCACCACTTCCGGCCGCGTCTCCGCCGGCCAGGTGCGAATCTCCGCCAGCAACTCAAGCCCATCGCGGCCGGGAAGCCAAATATCCAGCAGCACCACGTCGTAGGGCACGTCACGCAGCAGCGTCATGGTTTCCGCGGCATCGGACGCGCCGGCCACGCCGTAGCCTTCTTCGCGCAAAATCTCCTCGAGCGAGCTGCGAATCTCCGCTTCGTCGTCTACCACCAGAATGTGGTTCATGAGGCGAGCCTCTTGACCGCTTGCCCGCCGTTACCTACCGACGCCGGCTCAGCGCTGGGCTCCACAACCGGCAAGCGCAGCATAAAGCGCGCGCCCTTGGGGGCGTTGGTCTCGGCGCTGATGGTACCACCGTGCTCCTGCACGATCTTGGCCGCAATCGACAGTCCCAATCCCGTGCCACGATGCTTGGTCGAGTAGTAAGGCAGAAAGAGGCGCTCGCGAATTTCTTCTGTCAAGCCGCGGCCGGTGTCGGAGACGGTGACCTCGACCGCCGTGCCGTCTTCCACCAGCGCGGTGCTTACGCCGAGCACGCGCAGTAAACTGCCTTGCATGGCTTCCGCTGCGTTGTCGATCAAATTGGCGAGCGCGCGGCGGATGGCCTCGGGATCGGCCATCACCGCAGGCAGGCCAGGCTCGAGATCGCGCTGCACCGTGATGCCCTCGAGCCTGCCGCCGAACAGCGCCAGCGCTTCTTCGGCGATCTGGTTCATGCAGCAAGCGCGGGGCTGCGGCGCGGGAAACTGCGCCAGCGACGAGAACTGATCGACCAGCGTACGCAACGTGCCCACGCAGCCCAGAATCACCTCGCTGCACTTGCGGATAATGTTCGGCGATTCCGGCTGGCCGCGCTCCAGATGCCTGCCGATGCGCTCGGCGCTCAGAGCAATGGGCGTGAGTGGATTCTTGATCTCGTGCGCCACCTGCTGGGCCACTTCCTTCCACGCCAGTTGCCGTTGCGCGCGCAGCAACTCCGTGGTGTCTTCCACCACCAGCACCGATCCGGCTTGCCCAGCCGCGAGTTCCAGCCGCGCGCTGGTGATGGCCAGATGCACGATGCGCCCGCGGGCATGGAATTCCACTTCCGTCGACGCCGCGCCCATGCGATGCCCGCGCCGGATCACGCCAGCGAGATCTCCGGCGCATTCGGCGGGCAGCAACTCTTCAATCTTCTCTCCGGCCAGCGTTGCATTTTCCTTCAGTCCCATAAGCGTGGCAAAGGCGTGGTTGGCTTGCAGCACCACGCCTGCGCCGTCCAGCGTCACCACCCCCGAAGGAATGGTCTCGACGATGGTCTCCAGTTCGCGCCGGCGCTCTTCCACGGCAAGGTTGGCCGCCGTAAGTTGTGCCTGTGCGCTGTCCGCCAGTTGGCGACTGGTTTCCAGGTCGGCGGCCATGTGATTGAACGAGCGCACCAAGTCGTCCATTTCACCGGTTGCAAGCGCAGAGACGCGTTGTTCGTATTTGCCCGCGGCAATCTCGTCCATGGCATCGGCCAGCGCCTCTACGGGACGCGTGATCTGCTTCGACAGGAACAGCGCCAGCCACACGCTGCAGAAAAAAACAAAGACCGTGACGAGCGAAAGGGTGAGCGACAAGGTGGAGCGAATGGCTCTGCGGGATTTGTAGAGCTGCCAATACTCGTCCACGCCGGAGCGGATGCGCGCGGTGGCTTGGTTGAGCCCTTGTGGCACGGGCAGCGCTGCAACCACAATCTTGCCCGAAGCCGTGACCGCCATACCCAGCGCGTATTCCTGGCCCGCCACATTCACCACCGGATGGTCAGTTCTCCGCGCGGCGGAAAGCAGAACCGACGAGAGCGGTCCGTGTAGCGGAGTTCCCCCCTGTTCGGTCTCATTCATCGAAGTGCGCAGTGTGGCTGGCGTCAATTCCGAAGGAACCTGAAAGCTGGCGATGGACCGCCCGTCCTTGTCGTAAACGAGAAGAAATCCGCCCTCAAGGGAAGTGCGGCGTGAGATTAGAACTTGCTGGAGCGCCTGCGCGTCACGGTCCGCCGCGCCGCTCTCGGCTACTGACTCGGCCTCACTCCTGGCATTGCCGGCTACATATTCGATCAACCCGCTAACCACACTCGTCGAGTCGTCGCGGAGTTGCGAAGCGTCGGGCGAAAACCACCGCTCCAGCGAGCGGTTCAGCAGAGAATAGCTGAAAAGGAACATGAGGGCCGCGGGCGTCACGGTGATTAGGACCGCGCCCAGCACCATGCGAGAGCGCAGCCGCGCACCCACGCCGCTGCTGCCCTGCCCCACATAGACCTTCAGGACGGTGCGCAATAACAGCAGCAGCAAGAGAAGCAAAAGAAGAAAGAGCAAGACCTCTACGGCCGCCAAGGCCATGGTCTGCCCGTAAGTCTCTGGATTGAGGAAGTCTACTTTGGGGCTGTTGAACCAATTAAACGTTCCCAGCAGGACAAAGACCAGAAGGGCGCCGCTGGCAAGCAGGGCGATGGAGCGATGCCGCGAATCAGCCAGGAAACGCATGCGGCGATTATAGAAGGAACAGAGAGTTGCGAGTAGGGAGTATGGAGAGAGGAAGCGGCGTTGTGCAGCTTCCTACCTCCAGACCACGAACTTCAGCCAACCCTCCCAGACGTCCGACCAGGCGTGGGCCATCATGTTGGCGCGTAGGTTCTTGCGCCATGCGGCGAGAACGCCATAGAGAACGCCAAGAACGCTGATCACGACTACGTTTCGCCAACCCTGATACCCGTGCGCGATGCCGAAAACCAGAGCCTGCAGAAGGATGGCCCATGCCACTTTGCCCGTGAGCGCGTGAAATTGCCGCTGCAGGTACCCGCGGAATGCCATCTCTTCGCAGATGCCGGCAGTGATGCACGTGGCAATCCAGACGAGAACCTCGGCGAGGCTATGCGGCAGGAGACTATCGACCGTCTTTGCACTGCCTGACCCCAACAGCAAGTGGACGCCGTAGGCAGCCCCTTCCCATACGGCCCAGAACGGCAGCATTACGGCGAGGTCGGAAAACACCTCACGCCAACTCTTCCAGCGTCCACCCGCGAGGTCCCACAGGTTGCCGCCATGCCGGTGCACGCCCACCCAGCAGAAATACAAAAGCGCCCAGTCCATCGCGAGAGCAGTGAGATAGATCGGAATGGCGTGGTTGTGGCTTGCGAGTTGTCCGGGTCCTGCGCCGCTGCTGCCACCTGCTTGCTGCTGGTAGAGCCCCAGGACCAACAGCGCAGCCATGATGGCGAGAAAGCCAGCAAGGTGCTTCCAGGATGCGATCGGTTCAGCCTTAGGAGGTCTGGAGGGGAACGTGCAATTTACTTGCATTGCGTCTTTCCTTTCCGATTGCCCGGCGCCGACCTGCTTTCATTCTGCGCAGCGCCGTCAGCGTCTCGTCAGCCCAGCGCAGGTGTGCTTCCAGTTCCAGTTGTCCGAATCGCGCCGGCATCCGCCAGAACGGAGCGTCGGGATAGTGCTCCATTTGCGTCAGCAGCTCACGCTCCACTTGTCTGAACTTTTCGAGGTACGCTCTCTCGCGTTTCGCCATCTGCTCCACATAACCGATCACCGACTCCGGACCCGCCTGCACGCCGAAAAACAGCTTCAGGAGCAATTCATTGCGCGGCACTTCGGGCTGCGGCTCCACGGCAAGCCATTTCTCCAGGTGCGCCCTCCCGCGCGGCGTAATGGAGTAGACCTGGCGATCAGGTTTGCCCTTCTGCTTTTCGGTCTTCGCGGTCACCAGTCCCGCGGCGGCCAGCCGCTTCAGGTTGGGATAAATCTGGCCGTAGCTCTCGTTCCAGAAGTAGCCGATCGATGCTCGGATGGACTGTCCCAGGTCGTAGCCCGACATGGGTTCCACGGTTAAAAGACCGAGCAACACTTCCCGGCTCGAGCTAGCGCGACGCGCCATAGTTCTATTAGATATATGCCTATTAGATGGTCATGTCAACAAAAATTTATCTCGCGCCGTCCGGCAACCCTCTCGCTCGCTACCGCCGATCAGATTTGCGAGCAGTCCAGCGGGGTCAGCGTCAGGTTGCTGATGTTCATCACGATCGGATCGAAAGCAAACCGCGGATCGGCCGACAGCTTCTTCCACGCGGGATCGTTGCGGAAAACGTCCCACTTCGCATCCAGCTCCGTCATTTCGCCAAAGCTCAGCATGTAGGTGAGGCTGGGCATGCGCGAGCCCACCAGTGTGTCGCCGAAAAACACGGGATGGAAGCCCGCGGCCTTGAAGATCTCGAACTCGCCGGAGTGGAACATCTCCACCTTGCGCACGTGCTCGCCGTTCGACGGGCTCTCGTAGGTGCGCAGCTGGAAGATGCGTTTTGATTTGGAAACCGGCGGCGTCGCCTTCGGCCAGCCCTCAAAGGCAGCCAGCAGCCACGACTCCACGCGCTCGAACGCGGGCGCTCCCGCCGTCGCATTCCAGAAGGGCGCGGCCGTCTGCAAGAACGCCGGATCGCGCGCCAGCCGCAGATCCAGTTCGGCAAGCATCTCAACGGAAGCTCCGGGGAGCAGCAGATAGTAGGCCGGCGTCTCCGGGCCGAAGTCGAGCTTGAAAGCGCCCACAGGTCCCATACCCATGCGCGACAGCGCCGGAATCAGGGCCGCGGCAAAATAGTTCTCCGTCAGCTTCAACTCGGGCCCGCTCTTCAGCTGATAGCGGCGCAACAGGTAGAACTCGCGGACCCCACCCGCCGTCGCCTGAGCGGGTGCCCGCCGGGTAGCGGCAACGGCAGAAGCGGCGAGCGTAGCGGCAAGAAACTGGCGGCGTTGCATCAATCCCTCCTGAGGGAAAAACCATTGTAAGCCGCCGCAGGCCATTGGAGCGCGCCCCCGAACAGCCCAAAACTGGCGATTCTTCGCCCGCCAGCCACCTCGCTCGGCAAAAGCCGCATCCAAGGGTCAAGCGAGCCTCGGATTTGCCTCAAGATGCACAGGTTTTGCGAAAAACCCGCAGAATCACCACAACTTTCCGCCGCGCGGCGGGTTGAACCGGCTGGAAGCCTAGCGAGGCGACCTCACTTTTTCGGCACTCCCGCCGAAACCTGCGCCGCCGTTCCCTCGGGATCGGCGGCTTTTTTTGTGCCTCTCTCTCCCGCAGCCCCGTAGTCCCCCGCCACCAAGCGCCAGCCATTCTCTCCTGCAAACGTCATCCCACGCCTCCATTTCCCGTCTAAACAGGGCACTTGGGAGTGTGTTTTTAGGGCATTTCTCCTTCAAACGTAGCCTTCTCAGTGGATGCGGAGGGTTGCGATTTCTTGAGGAAATCGCAACTTGGCAGTCGAGGCTTCGGGACGCATCCGAAGGAGAAATGCCTGGGCACCGCTCCGAAGCCGGTTGGAAAGTTGTTACGCGCCGACCCACCTGGGGCTATCGCGACCTTCGTTTTTGCGATGCAAGGAGAAACCCAATGCAAGCCAGCAAGGCAGGAATTGCCAAGGGAATTGGTAAGGCCATGGGAGCTGTGCTCATCACAGCCGCATTCGTCGTAGCCGGATGTACAGCTTCGAATACCCTCACCGGCGGTGGAACCAACATCACTTCCGCCACAACATCGGTTCCGGTTTCTATTACCGACGCTCCCGGCGACCAGGTCGTAGCCGCCAGCCTCACGCTCAACTCGGTGGTACTCACCGACCAAAAGAATCAGACGTCCAGCATTCTCTCTGCCCCGCTCACCTTTGAAGCCGCCCACTTGGACGCGGTGCAGGAGCCGCTCTTCACCCCGGCCATTCCTCAGGACACCTACACCAGCGTCACAATCACCTATTCCAGCGCCCAGGTGGCTTATATCGATCCGACGACGAAGCAGTTGGTGCTGGCCACGGCGACGCTCGCCAATACCTCGCAGGTCTTCACGTTTCCCACTCCGCTGGCCGTGAATAGCACCAACACTTCGCTGATCATCGATTTCCTGGTGGCCAACTCGGTTTCGATTTCTGGATCGACGGTGACGGCGACGCCGCAGTTCCACATTGCCCCCGCGCCCATTGCGGCCACGCCCACCAACGCCACCAACGGCCTGTTGACCGGCATCAGGGGCAAGGTCTCGGCGCTGGGCGCGAACCAATTCACGCTCACCAATCCCGAGGGCCTGTCGGTGGTGATCGACGTGAACTCGAGCACTCAATATCAGGGGCTCAGCGGATTCTCGGCGCTCGCCGTCGGCGCGCTTGTCGAGGTGGATGTTCAGGTCCAGAGCACCGCCAGTTTCCTGGCCCTGCGCGTCGAGCAGCAGGTGCCGCCCACTGCGACGGCTGAGCTGCTGGTTGGACCCGTAACCACCGTCACTGGCTCACCCGCGACTTCATTTACTCAGGTTGTGCGCCAGCAGATCGGCCCGCCGGCCTCCACCACGCCCATCCAGAAAGACACGATTACCGTGAACAGCCAGACGCAGTGGGTCATGCCAGGCCTTTGGCAGAATCTGCTGGCGGCCGGTTTGCCGTTTAAACCTACATTCAACGCTTCAACGCTCTTCGCCGGCCAGGTCGTGGCCGTCCAGACCGGTGGCGTATCCAACAACGCGGCCACAGCACAAGCCGTCTTCCTGGCTCCGCAAACCGTAGCCGGAACCATTACCGGCGGCCTAGCGCCAACATGCATGGGATGCTGGGGCCAACTTACGCTGACGCTGCCCTCAGGCAGTTGGCTGGCGACCATTACAGGGCAAAGCACGGTCACCGTCATCCTGCCGGCCGGCATTCAGGCGCTTCCGGGCGCCACGGCCGCAACCAGCAGTGTGGTGCGCTTCAACGGCTTCCTGTTCAACAATGGCGGAGTCTTGACTCTGGTCGCAGTGGTGGAGGGACCGCCTCCGGGGACCCCGATCGGGCCGACCATTTAAGTTATTTGGACACTGCAAGCTGAAGGGACGCGGGCCAAGGCCCGCGCCCCAAGCGTTTCTCCAGCACGAACCCGGGTGCCCCACATCTCGATTTGGAGATGTGGGAAGTCGCATTGTCGTTTCCTGGGCCCGCCCTACTTCAGCTCGTGCAGCCGGAAATCTTTGAAGGTAATCAGGTACCCTTCCGACTCGAGCCCGACGTAGCCCTTGGCGAGGCCGACCTTGGCCGTGTTCACCACCTTGCCATTCACGGCCAGGGTGCAGCTGTCACCCACGCAGCGGATATCGAAGGTGTTCCACTCGCCTGCCGGCTTCACGCGATTCTCCGTCATGTCTTTTTGCAAATTGAAGCGCGTCGGCTTGCCGTCAATCGGCGTAAACCCGAAAATGTAGCCGCCGGCTTGGGAGGTCTGAGCCTGGTGCCAGATGGAGCCGTCGAGATTGTTCCGGAAGAACACGCCGGAATTGTATTTCGGGTTCGGCTTCTCGACCGGCGTGAAGCGCCACTTGACTCGGAAAGAGAAATTCGTCAGCTCGTGATTGAAGCGCAGCCACTCGTGGCCGCCATTGCCGTCGCACACAATCTGTTTCTTCGCGGTATCGATATGCCACTGCGCCACTTGGCTCACGGGATGGTCGGGCGGAATGGCCACGCGCGTCCACACCTCTTGTTGGCCGTTCTCAGGGCTTGCCGGGAACATATCTACGGATTGCGCCGCCGCGGGCAGCGCCAGCAGAACAGCGAGACAAGGCAACGCAGCAAGGCGCGCCGCAACCTGGCAGAAACGAAGATTCATGGTTGAGTCCTTTGTGGTCGGAACGGATTTTTTCTTGAAGGCAATCGGGAGGAATTGTAGCACCGGGCGCATTTAGTCGATGCGGCGCAGCGCCGTGGCCAGTTAATTCGCCGAAGGCTGCTCCACGTGATCGATCACGAGCGTTTGAACCGGCGCGCGTGTGGATACGAGCTTGAATCCGAACTGGTCTTTGAGCGCATCGAAAAACGATGGCCCGTCGATATCAGAATATCCATTTGGATCGCCAGAACGCATCCTGATGGCGGTATTGGAGTCAGGCGCCCAGTCGAGGCTGAAATCGTAAGTTCCCTTGAGCCCTGTCTCATCGATCACGGGGCGTCCGAACTTGTACACCGTAGTCAATTGCAGTGCGATGTGATCGATCGGGATGTCGCGTGCGCCGAGAAGTATGGTGTTACCGGGCCCGGGCCTCGCTGCGACAACTCCGCACCTTGGAAGCCATGCTCCCGGAGGCAACACCGACGCCGTGGGGTCGGGCGGCGCGGTCCACTTCGCATCGCAGCCGAGCCCCTGCTCGTGCGGCAGCAAACGCGGGCCGGTCACGCCGCGCTTGGCCAGAACCAGAGCGAGTACCGCAGTGTCCTTCGTTTCAAAATGTAAGGCCAGCTTGAAGCGATCGGCCAGCAGTGCCTGCATCATCAAGCGCATCTGGTCTTTGGTAGGGTTCGCCACAGGCGCCTCGCCCTCGATCACGAATGCCTGCGAACGGACCCAGTCAGGCAAGTGCGCGAGCATCGCGTCCGTTTGTTCGGGCGTGAACAGCAGTTTGTAAGCGAAGTTGATATAGACGGGTAAAGTGAAACCGGCTTTGAAGTGGCCACCAAGAGGAATCGGCCCATCCTCAATATTCAAACCGAATGTTGGCGGAACAAACTTGTTGGGATCTCCAAGATGGATCGACGCAACCTCAAACTCCATGTGTCCGCCGGCGGCGGTTTGCCACGCAGGAATTGGCGGAGCAGAGGTTTGAGCGTTGGCGAACCCGCTGGCGAAGAGGCACATGGTAATGGCGGCGAGAAGCAGCGAGGCGATAGCCGCTGCACGACGTTGGCCTGCAATCTCGATGAGTCTCGACTTCATGTCTGGCCCCTCGTTGGAGTTTAATTCGGCGAAGGCTCTTCGACGTGGTCGATAACGAGCGTCTGTACCTCGGCATGCGCCGGTATCAGCTTGAGGCCGAGATCATCCTGAAGCGCTTCAATAAAGGTCGGCCCCTGCACGTCGAGGGGTTGCGCGGCTGTGGCAGGCGAGGATGATTCATGTTCGGGCAACCAGCTGAGGGAGAAGTCATAGGTCCCGGCTAGGCCGGTCCGATCTACGACGGGGCGGTCCACGTTTCCGAAGTCGGGAAGATAACCGGCAAGGTGGTCGAGAGAAATGTTGCGCGCGCCGAGCACGACGGTGCGGTTTGGCCCGTCAAAGGCCTGCACGCGGCCGCAGAAAGGAACGAACTGGCCTGGAGGTACCGATGGTGAAGAGCGGTCGGCGGGAGCGGGAACAGCGGCGTCGCACGCGGGCCCTTCGGCATGTGGCCGAATGCGCGGACCAAGTTTCCCGGGTCTGCTGGCAACGAGCGTGAATACCGGAACTTCATGGGCCTCAAAGTGCGCCGCCAACTTGAAGCGCTCGGCGAGTAGCGCTTGCATCATGAGCCGAACCTGATCCTTGGTGGGATTGCCGCTGAATTGCGCTCGAATCACGAAGTGATCGGTTGTAACCCATTTGGGCAAACGCGCGAGCATGGTGCTCTCCTGTGCGCGAGTAGGCATGATCTTCCACGCAAATTCGATGTAGATGTGGAGAGGGAAATCTGCGACAAATAGACCGCCTGCTGGAACCGGTGTGTCTTCAGCGTTGAGGACCATGTTGGGACGTTGGAACGTATCCGGTTCGGAACGCCTGATCGACGCGACCTCAAACTCCATGTGTCCGCCGGCGGCCACCTGCCATGCGGGCAGCTGAGCCGTGCTGGAATCTGGCGTGGATTGCGCAACGGCTGGGGTGCCAACAAAGAATGCAGCCGCCACCAATGCGAGGATCCCGGCGTGAACCGTCCAATCGGCAACAAACGCTCTGTGTGGGATCAATCGAGAATCCTCCCGCATCGATGGGATCGAAAGCTTTATCAGGTAGACGGCTCCGCCGCGCGGTTCGTTTGATTTCTTCTTTGGAATCTAGCGCGCGATGAGCAGCATCACCCAGCTCAGCACGATGGCCGAGCCCACGAAGAGGAGAAAGCAGTAGGCGCCGTAGCGGAACATGCGCACTGGCGTGTCGCGCATGGTAATGCCGAACACCGTCAACGCGAACAGCGCGAACAGCAGAACCGCGGCGAAGTGGGAGGGATGGAACATTACGACTTCCTCCCCGTGCGCAGGTTGTGCGCATCCACGGCGGCAATGATGTTGAGCAGGCCCGCCACCACGATGAACTTGGTGCCGTAATCAGCCACCGTGGTCTGGATGGGTTGCGCGCCCAGGCCCGCCGCCCGGCTCACCAGGTAGAGCAAGCCGCTGCACAGGTCGCCCGCCACGCCCAGCATGTCCAGAGGTTCCTGCATGCTGGTGTAGAGCTTGCCCTGCATGGCCAGTCCGAGCACGAACATAGCCACGATGGAGATCGCCAGCAGCGTCCCGCGCACCCATTTGCCCTGAAGGAAATGCCCCCCGCCTGGAACCAGCCATCCGACAATGAGCGGCAGATAAACAAATCCCTGGTCTGATTTTTTGCCCGCAACAGGCTTATTCGGCGTGGTCGACATTCCTTATTGACTATACAAGAACGGGTAAGGGCATGAAGTCCCTGGGGTTTAAATGCGCACCAGTTCCTGCTGAATTCGCCCCGTCACCCATGCTTTTCCCGGTGCGGTGAGCATGTTCACTTCGCTGCGCACGCCGAATTCGGGCAGGTAAATTCCGGGCTCGACTGAGAAGCAGGTATGCGGCAGAATGCGGCGCACATCGTGGGTTTCAAGGTTGTCCAAATGCGCTCCGGAACCGTGCAGTTCGAGCGCGATGTTGTGTCCGGTGCGATGCGTGAAGAACTCGCCAAAGCCTGCGTCGCGGATGACGTTGCGCGAGGCATCGTCGGCCTCGAATCCGCGGATCGTGCGGCCGGTGGCGAAGGCCTGCTCGACTCTGGCAATGGCCGCGTCGCGTGCGCTGCACACGGTTTCAAACACCAGTTGCTCTTTGGCGCTCGGCTCGCGGCCGATTACGCCGGTCCAGGTGATGTCGTAGAAGATGCTTCCTGGCTTGTCGGTGCGTCCCCAAATATCGATGAGCAGGAAATCGCCCTCGTGAATGGGCGCCGAACGCTCGGCCGTGGGCTCGTAGTGCGAGTCGGAGGTGTTGGCGTTCACGCTCGCGTCGGGGCCGTTCGCCCACACCAGGCCTTCGCGGCGCATGGCTTCGCTCAACCACACGACGATGTCGTATTCCTTCACTTCGGTGGCGCTGCTGGCGCCAGAGGGGGGACGCAGGCGGCGGCCGATCTCAAGCCATGCTTCGGCAACGATGGCGTCGATGGCGCGTTGCGCAGTCTGATGGCTGGCGATCTGCTCCTCGCTCAGGACAGCTTCAAACTGGCTGACGAGATCGGCGGAGGTGACAATCTCCTTATCCAGGGAGCGGAGGAACTCCACGGTCCCCGCGTCGACCATCGACACGTACATGATGTCGTTATTGGGCGAGTACTGCATAGCGATGCGACGAAAGCGGGAGAGCATGGCATCGAGACCAGCGTGCAGTTCCTGCCAACTCGAATACCGGACTTTGCTGCCGGGCAGCGCGTCGAGACGACCCTGCTCGATGCGGTGCACGAGCTTGCGCGGCTCGCCAGAGGCGGGAATGAAGTAGTACCAGCGGCGCGTGACATGCGCGTTCGGATCGAGCCCGAGAATACGCGCGGCGATGGGGTCGCGATGGTGATGGTCGTAAAAGAGCCAGCCGTCAAGAGAGGCATCGCGCAGAGCAGATTGGATTTGGTCGAGATTCATACGGGTCCATGATACGCGCGTGGAACACCGGAGTTAGCGGAGTTAGGCGGTGGCGCGGCGCCCTGCGTCCTGCAGCTTGCCTTGAATGCGTCCCTGAATCCGAATCGACACGTGAACCAGGCTCAATGCTGCGGGAGTGACGCCGGGAATGCGGCTGGCCTGGCCGAGGGTTTGGGGGCGGACGCGCTCGAGGGTTTCGCGCATCTCGCGCGAGAGGCCGCTGATGACGCCGTACTCCAGCCATTCGGGGATGGCGACGGACTCGGCAGCTTTGAGCCGCTCGATGGACTTCTTCTGCTGCTCAAGGTAGCCGGCGAACTTGATCTCGGTTTCAACCGAACGCGCTTCATTGCGTGCTTCGCTCCGCCGGATCCCACTCGCGCTTTCACGCCCGGTAACGAACTCGGCCAGCAGCGGGTCGCGGGCGAAGTCGTCGCGGAGGGCGGCGAGGAGCGATTCGATTGAGACTTCAGGGCGCTTGAGGAGCTGCGCCCAGGTTTGGCCGGCGGTGGCGGGAAGTTCCCCGAGACCTGCGGTCTGCAGCCTTTCAGAGTTGACCTTGCCAGCTGTCAAGAAACGATCGAGCGCGGCCATGCGCGCCTGCTTTTGCTCGTACTCGGCCCAGGCCGCATCGTTGATCAGGCCAAGGCGCCGTCCGTGCGGCGTGAGCCGGCGATCGGCATTGTCGATGCGCAGGTGCAGGCGGAACTCCGCGCGCGAGGTGAATATCCTATACGGCTCGTTCGTCCCCTTTGAAATCAGATCGTCAATGAGGATGCCCGTGTAGCCTTCTGTCCGGTCCATGGTGAAAGGCGCCTGGCCCTTGAGCCAGAGCGCGGCGTTGATGCCGGCCATGATGCCCTGACAGGCGGCCTCTTCGTAGCCGCTGGTTCCATTGATCTGTCCGGCAAGATAAAGGCCGGTGAAAGCCTTCACGCGCAGGGAGCGGTCGAGCTCGGTGGGATCGACGGAGTCGTATTCAATGGCGTAACCGGGGCGCAGCATCTCGGCCTGGTCAAGGCCGGGGATGGAGTGAACGATCTGCCACTGCACTTCCATGGGCAGCGAGGTGGACATGCCGTTGACGTAGACCTCATGGGTGTTGAGGCCCTCCGGCTCGAGGAAGAACTGGTGCTGACTCTTGTCAGGGAATTTGACGACCTTGTCTTCGATGGATGGGCAGTAGCGCGGCCCGATCCCCTCGATCCGTCCCGAATACATCGCCGACCGGTGCACGTTCTCGCGAATGAGGCGCAGCGTTTCGGGCGTGGTGAAGGCGATGTGACAACTGATCTGCGGCTGCACAATTTTCTTCGTCCGGAAGCTGAAGGGCGTGGGATCGGCGTCGCCGGGTTGCTCTTCGAAGACTTTCCAGTCAATCGTGCGGCCGTCGAGGCGCGGTGGGGTTCCGGTTTTGAGTCGGCAAGTCCGAAGGCCCAGTGCGCGCAGCGCCTCGCCAAGGAGGACGCTTGCGGGCTCGCCCGAACGGCCGGCAGGATAGCGCTCTTCGCCACAGTGGATGAGGCCGTTAAGGAAGGTTCCGGTGGTGATGACGGTGGCTCCGGCCATGAGACGGCGGCCGTCGCGGAGTTTGAGACCGAGGACACGTCCACTTCGCCGCGCCGGTCGCGGCGTCTCCGTTAGCTCGTCATCTCCCGCTCGCTCGCCTTCCTGATCCCTGTCTTCGATGATCAGGTCGACGACTTCGGCCTGGCGGATATGGAGGCCGGGTTGTGATTCGAGAACCTCGCGCATCTTGACGCGGTAAAGCTGCTTATCGCACTGGGCGCGCGGGCTCCAAACAGCGGGGCCGCGGGAGGCGTTGAGGAGGCGGAACTGGATGCCGACGGCGTCGGCCACTTCGCCCATGATGCCGCCGAGAGCATCGACTTCGCGAACCAGGTGGCCCTTGGCCACGCCGCCGACGGCAGGGTTACAGCTCATCTGGGCGATGAGGTCGAGATTCATGGTGATGAGAGCGGTTTTGAGGCCCATGCGCGCGGCGGCCATGGCAGCCTCGCAGCCGGCATGTCCCGCGCCCACCACGGCGACGTCGTATTGTTCCGAAAAAGCCATCTGCTCCTATTCTACGGATTCCTTGGATGAGAAGCGCGTCCTCGGGAGGGTTTCACGCGTCACATTACCACGGAGAGTCTGGGGTTTGTCGTCTAACTCACAATATTCTTGACACGTGCAGGTGCCTTCGATGGAATAGACCTACTTCCCCATGGCGAGTCCCCGGCGGGAAGTGTCTGCTGGCTATCGCGGAGATACGAGCCTAAATCGGAAAGAGGATGAATATGCGAAAGCTGTACACACGGATGGCAGTGGTTGTGGCAGTGTTGGCGTGCGCGGTGGCGGCGGCCGGACAGCAGATGCAGCCGTACACGTTGACCGACGGGCGATTCACCGTGAATTTCCCTCAAGCCGAGGTTAAGTCAAGCAACCAGTCGATCGACCTGAAAGGTGGAGGGACCACAACGCTGTACCAGTTCTGGGTGGAGCTGGCGAACGGCAACGTGAGCTACATGGTGATGTACAACGACTACTCGGCGGATTATGCCAACGGCGATCCGCAAACGATTCTGGTGGCGACGCGCGATGGCGCGGTGGGCACCAAGACGCTGCTGTCCGATACCGTGATCAGCCTGAATGGCATTCCGGGACGGGAGTTTACAGCCAAAGACGACACCTGGAATTACACCGTGCGGCAGTACCTGAGCGGAAAGCGACTCTACCAACTGATTGTGGTGTCGAATCCGGCCAATCCTGCCACGCAGATCTCGGACTTCATGACTTCGTTCAAGATCTTCTGAGCGGGCAGGGCATAGAAGCGGCCCTCTAAGCGCGGGCCGGTGCCGTGCCTTGATATGAATCCGATGCTTCTCGTTGTTCACGGCCTTCATGCGATTGCCCTGGCCCGTTAGACCCACCGTCGGCGAGAATCCACTTGACGGCGCTGTCAACCTGCGATGAAATGAGCTCAATTCGCTAAGATGTCGTCTTTTCCTTTGCGAATGTTTGCAATTCGCGGGAAATATGAAGAGCGAGAGGAAGACTATGCGCAAGCTCTGGAGTCAGATCGCTGTCGTAGTGTTTCTGGTGACTGGCGCCTCGTGGGCAGGCGGGCAGCAGTTGCAGCCGTATACATCGACCGACGGGCGTTTCACCGTGAATTTCCCGCAAGGCGAGGTCAAGCACGATACCCAGGCTATTGCCTTGAGCGGGAGCGATTCATCGACTCTTTACGAATTCTGGGTGGAGTCGGCGGACGGCAACGTCTCTTATATGGTGATGTACAACGATTACCCGGCGAACTATGCCAATGACGGAGCAGATGCCGTGCTGGCGCGGACCCGCGATGGCGCCGTGAAAGGCAAGACGTTGCTTTCGGACATGGCGATCAACCTGAATGGTACTCCAGGGCGGGAGTTTACGGCCAAAGATGACACGTGGAACTTCACGGTGCGGCAGTACCTCGCAGGGAAGCGCCTCTATCAGCTGATTGTGGTGTCGAATAACGCCAATCCCGCCACCCAGATCTCCGACTTCATGACCTCGTTCAAGATCTTCTGAGCTGGCTCAATAGACGACCTGAAAGGCGCTGCCCTCGAGCGTAGCCTGCGGATTTTCGTTGGAATGAAATCGCACGCGCAGGGGAATGCCGGGCGTGAGGTCGTTGACATCGATTTCGGCAACAGCCCAGGAGGGTTGTGCGTTCAGGGTACCGTTGACCTCGCTTTCAATGCCTCCAAGACGGAGAGGAATCGGCCGGCCAGCCTGGGTGATTTCAAGGGTGAAGCGATTGTTGGAGCCGGCGGGCGCACCGGCGACAGTGCCGGTTTGCATTCTGCCACCGGGTTCGCGCTCGATTACAACGATGCGCAGCACGCCCTGGATCGGCGGATCGATGCGCGCTTCGAGGACGCCGGGGGCGGTAAGTTGAAAATCGGCGTCGACCGGTTCGATGGAACTGGGAATGACGACATCCCGCTGGACGCCGAAGTCGAATTCCGGCGCGGCGTAAGCGCCGAAGCCCACTACGGCCATCTGGCCGGGACCGAGAGTGATCGTGTTTCCGCTGAGCTGAGGAGAAAACCCGGCATCGCGGAATATCACGCGTCCGAGTCCTGGCGGCTCGTCGCTCGCAAGTGCAGATAAACGCAGAGTGGCAACGGCCTGGCTGGGATTGACGACCACATCAACCGCGCCACGAGAGGTTCCTCCTGTAAAGCCGTAAGGCTGGCCGCTAAACGGAGGGCCACCGAAACTGTTCATCTGCCCCTGTGCCTGCATCAGGAAGAACAACTTCTGCACGCGCGTCATCCAATGGACATCGGCGGTTGGGATGGAATCAAAACTGCCGCTGAGCGCGTCGACCCAGCCGCCGCGCGCCATGGAGAGCAGGAACGCACCTTTCCATCCTCGGAGGGGGCCGCGAGGAAGGCTGTCCGCGTCGAGTCCGGCCGTACCGGCAGGCGCGGCGATAAAGCCGCAAGAGAAGATATGCGCAAGCGAGACACCCAATTGCTCGTAGTGACGAACTTGGCTGTCGGTTCCGATATCGATGGCGCGCTGAAGGCTGGGTTGCGGCGTCGCCGAGGTGCGCGGCGGGCCGATTGCAAGCAACAGGAAGGCTCCGAGGCGGCTTGCTTCGTTGCGCGAGTTTGGGTTGCTCACCGAGGGGTCGCTGCCGGAAGGCGAATTCGCGGACGCATCAGGATCGGCAGCAGGCCTCTCGATGGCGAGTAGCACTGCGCCGCGGTTTTTCGCGCGAAATGCGCTGAGCGCGGCACGCAAAGCTTCGCGATTGCGGGCGACGATCTCGTTTTGTGTGAGCCCGGCCGGGGTTTCAGGCGTTGCGGCCGTGAGGTCGAGGCCTTGGAACGCAAAAAGGCGAATGCCACGGTCGTACCAGGACTGCAACGCGGGGATGAAAACATGCAGAATTTGCGCTTCGAAGACCACGGGGGCGCGGGCATCCGGGCGGAGCGCGATGTTAGAAAGGCGCAGGCCGGGGCGAATGCCGACGGCGCGGCATCGGGCGATCCACGCATCGGGACCATCAGGCCATGCGGCGCTGCGGCCGAAGGGATGGAGGCCATCGGGCGCGACGGCGTAGGCGTCGAGCAAGTCGTAGTCGACGCGCAGGCCGGATTCCTTCAGGCGGGCGAGCTGATTGATGCCACGCAGGGCAAGAGCTTGGCTGAGAGGGGACGTGGCAGGGAGTGCGCCGGAATCAGGTCCGTCGATATAGACCGCGATGGAAGCCGAAAGTTCCGGCGCGTTGCGCTGCGCGCGGGCCGCGAGTGTAACCACGGCGCAAGCGGTGAGCAAGGCCAAAAAAGACACGCACGAACCTTGGCGGCGCGGGATCACTCGAACTCCTCGTGAGCGATGGGAGAACTGCGGCGATTCACACTCCACGCGGCAGGCGGCCGCTCGGGCGCTGCGTCTTGCCGTGAAGTCCATTCGAAGTTATTGTACGGAATGCACGACGGCTCTGCGGTGATTGTTAATCAGGGGCAACGGCGGTGAATCTGAAGTCCCTAAAAACAGCCGCAGGTCCTTCGACTCCGTTTGCCGCAAAAGCGCGGCAAACTCCGCTCAGGATGACAATTTCATGGTGATGCGAACCTCAGGCCCAAAAGCGGCTTTGACCGCGTACACTCTATGCCGCCTGCAGGTCGAGAATGATGGCTGCGCCGCTGGGTTCGAGGTTTTTGGCTTGGGTCCGGCCGTTCTGATCGCGCAGAATGGAAGCGCAAAGGCTGAGCCCGAGACCGGCTGTTTCCTCTCCGGGTTCGGAGGGGCCGAAGGGATCGAAGGCGCGTTCAGGCTGCAAAAAACCTGGGCCTGAGTGGCTTATTGAGATCTGCACGCGCTTGCCTTCCTTGACCGCGTCAAGGCGAATGGTTTTGGGCTCTCCCTGGGAGGCGTAACCGGGGTCGCGCTCCACGGCGTCCATGGCGAAATGCAAACAATGCAGAATCGCCTGCCGCAACTGCTGAGCGCCGCAGAGAATGCGAGGCAGTCCCGGCGTGACGTTGACCTGAAACTCGATGGAGCGCTGAAGAAACTCGGAACGATAGAGCTGCTCCATGTCTGCCAGCAACTCCGGGACAGAGACCGCGGTGGACAAATCGCCACGCGTGTGCGAAACCCGCGCCAGGCTTTCGAGGGTCGAGCGAACACGCCGCGATTCCGTCATAATCGACGCCACGGCTTTGTGGTCCTGGGGGTCGAGCGAGGTCGATTCCTGGAGGAGCGACGCATAACCCAGAATGACAGTGAGAGGATTGTTCAACTGCTGGGTCACGTTGCCGGCTAATTGGCCGATGCCGGCGTACTTCTCGGAATCAATGAGTTTCTCGAAGAGCATGGTCTGACTGCGCGTGGCCTGCGCGCGCGCAGCCAGTGACTCGATGGGGAGCAGGTCGTCGGCACGCGGAGCCTCAGACGCCGCTGCGAAGTGCCGGCCGCCAGCAGTGCGCATTCCCTGGAGCAACAAGGCGCCTTCGGTGCCCGCGCGGCCGATCATGGGCACGGCAAGAACCGACGTAAAGTGCAGCCGCTCGAGATCGTCTCCGGGAACGAGCCAGGTCGAGAGGTCGAGTTGCAGCGTTCGGCTTTTTTCGGCGGCGGACGGCGCAGAACCTGGCTCAAGAAAGCCGGCCAACGGAATCCGCTCGGCGAGTGCATCGAGAGCTTTGACGATGGCAGGATCAAGTCCGGCAGATCCGGCAAGCCGGAAACGGCCGCCGGTTTCAAACAGCAGCGCTGCCTGGGAGAACCGGCTGTGGGCCACGATGGTTGCGCAAATGTCATCGCCCTGACGGTCAAAATCCTCAACCCTGCGGCGGGTAAGGATGAGATTGGAGTAGGCTTCGAGTTGGAGTCGCGCCTGACGTTCGCGGTCTTCTGCAAGCTTATTGCTGTTGAGTTCGTCTTCGAGCGTGAGCAGGATCATTCCCATGGCAGCCACAACCTTCGCCATTGCAATGACTCGAATTAGATCGAGAGCGAATATTGGATGCTGGTGGACCCAGGGGAAAATCTGGAAGAAGTAGAGCGACCAGGCCACAAAGCCCAGCACACTCAGAACCACGCCGGGAGAGAAGCGCCGGAAGACGAAGATCAGCAGGATCGCCGCCATGAGCAAGTTGGCGCACTCAATGAAGATGAGCCCCTGCTCCGCCCCCTGAAGAAAACAGATACAAACCGCGACGCAGCCCAGGATGCCGCTGAATGAAACCCCTATCCATACCGGAACGGAGCCCTTCGTAATTCCCCAGAAGACTCCCACGCTGAAGCACAAGGCTGCCAGAAGTGGAAAGAGGAGGAACACCGGCCCGTGTGGAGTGACCCCATCAAAGACGCCGTAGAGGAGGACGGAATAGGCAACAATGAGAAGAATGTACGGGATAACGAAGAGGACGTGGAATCGGCCGATGCGAAAGTGCAGCGGGGACAGCGAGCCTAGAAACATGGCTACGCCGATCTGAATCGAGGTTTGCCCGGCTACCGCCAGCCACGGGTGCGTGCCGGCAAAGAAACCGGCTCCCCTGGCGGGATAAAGACAAGCCATGAAAAGGATGACAAAGAGAAAGCCGAGGAACCAGAACAGCGTGCGTGCGTTCCGCGAACGAAGATAGAGATAGCCGAAGGCGGGAAGCAGTAGCGCCGTGAGGATTAGTGCCGGGGCATGATAATAATCGAACATGAACGCAGGGGATCTCCTTGCATTTCGGCAACAATCGTGGAGGTCTTGCAATTTGCGTGCATGGTCCGGCGCCTTTGTCGTTCAAATATCGCGGCTTGCGGATTGGTACATGAGACCGTGCCGACGTCGCAAACCGCACCAAGTTTAGATTGAGGCCTTCCCCGGAGCCGAGTATATGCGTCTAAAGTTGCAGGGCTGCCAAGGCAACCCGCTGGACGTGGAAATGCGCGAGAATCGGAGTTGGAGGTCAACCAAGGTGCGACTGCATCCATGGATTGCAGCTGTTGTTGTCGCCGCATGTGCTTTTGCCGGGGTCCCCGGAAGCACATCCTCGTCATTGGGGTTGATGACGGCTGCGGCGCAGAATAAGGACAGCTTTACAGCCATGCCACTCGACTCCGGCTTCGGGCGCATGGACATCTCCGACCCTGCAATTCCCCCGGAGCAGATCCTCCAGCGCATGGCGGCCAAAGAAAGCGAATTCCAGGATGCGCTTGATCACTACACCTACCGCCGCACCGCGCGCGTACAAGTGCTGGACGACGACAACAAGGTCAAAGGCGAGTGGTACGAGGTGGACGATGTGATCTTCGACCCAGACGGGAGACGCACAGAGAGAGTGGTTTATGCGCCCGCGAGCACGCTGGCAGACGCAGGGATCTTGATGACGCCCTCCGACCTCCAGGACATCCAGCACGGCTATCCGTTTGTTCTGACCAAGGAAAGCATTCCCGAATACGACGTCAAATATGTGGGCCGGCAAAAAGTGGACGAGGTAGATTGCTACGTCTTCGACGTGAGTCCCAAAACCATCGTGAAGAACAAGCGCTATCTGGACGGACGCATCTGGGTGGATACGACTGACCTGCAGATCGTGGTGACCAACGGCCGCATGGTGCCTGACGACACGCGCAAGAATAGCGAGGATCTGCACCCACCCTTTATGACTTGGCGGCAACAGATCGACGGACACTACTGGTTCCCGGTCTACACCAAGGGCGAGGGTTATCTGCACTTTGCCGGCGGCTACGGCTACATGGCGCAAGACATACATATCCGCGATACCATTAAATACTCCGACTACAAGCGTTTCGGCTCAACTTCCAAGGTGTTTTACGGCGATCAGGAGATCACGAACCCCGGCCAGCCACAGAACCAGCAACCGCAGACGCCCGCATCCCCGCCGAAGTGAAATAGAAACGGAGGGACTACGGGACTGGGGAGTCAGCGCGGGAGCGACGTTTTCTATTCCGGCTTGGGTCCGCCCGCGCCCATGAGCGCCAGCGAGCGCTGCGCGAAGGGTGAGTAGACGAGCAGCGTGGTGCAGGCCAGCGCCAGCCCGAAGTTGATGTGATGCAAAAGTAAAAAGGGCGAGAGCGACCAGAGCTCATCGAAGAGCAGCAGAAACGGCCATATCTTCAGGAACTTCTCGCGGAAGCCCGGAGCGTGGAAGAGCGCGGCGCAGAGCACGAAAGCGCGCACGGGGATGAGGATGGCGGCCGTAACGATGAGAACGTGGTACACCACGGCCGCATTCGGTAGCGGCGAAAAAAGATCCTCAATCTCAGCCAGATTGGCCAGTGCACCCACATAAAATCCCAGATACATCAACTGGAAAAGAATAAAGAGGGTCTGCGCGACCCGATAGGGGACTTTGGGGAGATCCTCGGGCGTGGCGAGAATCTGCACGCGCGGCCGCGACGAGGACGAACCGGAGGATGATGAATCGTCTTCCGGACGAGCCGGAGCTTCGGTGACAGAGGATGACCGGTTTTCCCCGGCGATCATAAGTTCGACCGGTGCGATAAAACGATAGCCGCGGCGCGCGAGGGTTTCAAGGAAACGGGGACTGGCTGCGGTATCTCCGAGGGCCTCGCGGATGCGGTTGATCGCCGAGTTGACGCCGTGCTCGTAGTCGACGAAGGTTCCGTCGGGCCACAATTCGCGGGAAATCTCTTCACGCGTGAGGAGTTGGCCGGGCCGGTCGAGGAGCATGAGGAGCACTTGGAAGGGCTGGGTATTCAACTTGACGCGCAGGCCCTGGCGGCGAAGCTCTCCCGTGGCGGCGTCCACCTCAAAGACTCCAAAGCGATATAGCATTTTCGATTCTGCTCCTAACAGAATGCGCGATGCCGAGTGGCTTTTTCCTCAGGAAAAAGCCACCCTCCGCGACGCCGGCGATGACAATGAGTGAATCAAGAATGCTCTGTCGCGGCGCCGACTGCGGGCCGGTGCTGTCTTCCGTCATGGCTTTGGACCAGTGTAGCCGATGGAGAGTTAGGCGCGAGACTCCTTCGCGCGATGGATAACTTTTCTCAAGTCGCGCCGATCAAGGCACTTGCACGGTGAGAACCAATCGCCCCACAAATGAGACAACTTCCATTGCGCCGCAACGTCAGAGCGATTAACGTGCGAATCATGAACGAACGCAAGCAAATCCGTTACGGAAGTTGGACGGCAGCACTTTTGCTCCTGCTGGCCGCGCCCGCGTGGCTAGCGGCACAGCCCACGCCCGAGGCGAACGCCGCTTTCAATTCGTATATAGGACGCGTCGAGTTGCGATTGGACGCGCAGCATCGGTCGGCCGGCGGCTTTCTCGCTCCCGTGGATTTTGCGCGGCTGCGCCAGGGCGAGTTGATCATCGCGCAACTGACGACCGGCGCGGGCACGGAGTTGCCTGGCGCACTGCTGCACGATTGGTACGGCACGGCGTTTATTCCCGGCGGCAAAGCGGCGGATTTCGAACGCGTCATGAAAAAATTCGATGCCTACCCCAAGGTGTATTCGCCGCAAGTGCTGACGGCGAAAGTGCTCGAACACGATGGCGATCATTTTCAGGCGACGATGCGGGTGCAGCAGAAGCACGTGCTGACGGTAGTGATGGATACGGCGTACGACATTACCTTCGGGCGTCCAGATCTTGCACCTTTCGCCGCGCAGCATGGATACAGCACGTCGCGCAGCACGCAGATTGCGGAGATCGATTCGCCGGGAACGGCGCACGAGCGCGCGTTGGGGCCAGGCGAAGAGCACGGATTCCTGTGGCGGATGAACACCTACTGGAGCTACGAGGAGAGGGACAGTGGACTGTACATCCAAATCGAGTCGGTTTCGCTGTCGCGTTCGATTCCGATTGGGCTGGGATGGGCGATCGGGCCATTCATTGAGAGCGTGCCGCGGGATTCGCTGGAGTTTACGCTGCGCGCCACGAGCGGCGCGTTGCGGAAACAGCATTGAGAGCGGCGCCACTGGAAAGGAGACGAACATGAGCACGCAGGCAGTTGCAAACGGAGATCAAGCGAGTTTCCGGAACGCGAAGCGGGTGAACCAGGCGTTGACGGCGCGCATCGAGAAGCGAGCACTCACGTGGATGGCAGAGCGAACTCCGCGGTGGGTGAGTTCGGACCAACTGACGCTGCTGGGGCTGGGCGCGCAAATCGGAGCGGGCATTTGCTATGCGCTCGTCCGCTGGGACCCGCGGGCGTCGTTGCTGGTGATTGTGTGCCTGGCGCTGAACTGGCTGGGCGACAGCCTGGACGGAACGTTGGCGCGCGTGCGCCGGCAGGAACGGCCGCGTTACGGATTTTACGTGGATCACGTTGTGGACATTGTGGGAGCCGTGGCGCTGATGTGCGGCCTGGGCGCGTCAGGGCTGCTGCACTGGGCGACAGCGATGGCGATGCTGATTGCGTTTCTCGTGCTTTCGAGCGAAAGCTACCTTGCCACGTACACCTTATCGTGCTTCCAGCTTTCGCAGGGAGTCTTTGGACCCACCGAGATTCGCATTCTGCTCGCGCTTGGTAACCTGGCGGCGCTGCGCAACCCGTACTCGACAGTGTTCGGGCACAAAGTGCTGCTATTCGACCTGGGAGGAGCGATTGCGGCCGTCGTCATGGCGGCGATGGCTATCGGCGTCGCGGCGCGACACACTGTGCAACTCTACCGGCAGGAACCCCTGGAATCGGAGCCACGCCAATGAATGCGTCGATAAAAAGGCCGAGAGACATGATGGTCCGCTGGGGAAAATTCAACCTGGTAGGCGTGGTCGGCATGGTGGTGCAGCTTGGCGCGCTGGCTCTCATCAACTGCCTTGCGCCGGGACATTACATGGTGGCGACTGCCGCAGCGATCGAAATCACACTTCTGCACAACTTTGTCTGGCACCTGCATTACACGTGGCGGGATCGCTTTCCCACCCTAAACACAAAAAGCGTCTTTAGGATGGGGCAACCCGTTGACCGTGGGGCGCTGACGGGACACTTAATCCGGTTTCATCTGTCGAATGGGCTGGTTTCCCTGGTGGGGAACCTGGCGCTGATGCCGGTGCTGGTGGAGGGTATGCGGATTCCCGTGGTAGTGGCGAATGCGATCGCGATTCTGTGCTGCTCGATCGTCAATTTCTTCCTCGGAGATCAATGGGCACTCGTTTCAACCCCGCCGATCAATGCGACTGCTTCTCCGACGCAACACGAATGACCGCGTCGAAGGCGGGCTTGGGCTGGCCGTTGCGATCGAACAGCAGCGGGTAGTTGGTACGGCCCTGCATCGGCCAGTTGTTGAGCCAGGAATCGCCGTCGGTGACGTTCCAGAAGGTCACGCGCGTGACCGTGCCGCGGTGCTTCAGGAAAACGCGGAAGAGCTCCGCGTAACGCGCGGTGAGTTGCTGCTGCACGGAATCAGGCAGGCCGTCCGCGTAAGGATTCAGCGCCTTGTTCTGCTCAATGCTCAACGAGACATCGGCTGTTGGCTGGTGGCCGGCGCTGGGCAGCACGTTGATGTCGAGCTCGGAGATTGCGACTTTGAGGCCCAGCGCCTCGAATGCTGTAATGGTAGCGTCTTCCTCGTCCGCCGTCGGCCAGGTCAGATTGTCGTGATTCTGCAAGCCGATGGAAGTGATCGGAATTCCCTTCGCCTGCAATTTTTTGATGAGGGCAATGGCGCCATTGCGCTTGGGCTCATTTTCAAGGTTGTAGTCGTTGTACGTCAGTTGCGCCTGCGGGTCGGCCTCGTGCGCGTATTGGAAGGCCTTTTCGATGTAGTCGTCGCCGATGATCTTGTACCAAAGCGACTCTCGCATGGTGCCGTCTTCGTTGAGAGCCTCATTCACGACATCCCAGCTTTGAATTTTTCCCTTATAGCGGCCGACGACGGTATGAATGTGGTCGCGCAAGCGCGCGAGAAGAGCATCGCGGGCGAGGAGGTTACCATGGTCGTCGTGAAAAACCCACGCGGGCACTTGATTATGCCAGACCAGGTTGTGCCCGACGATGAACATATGGTGCTTGCGGCCGAAGGCGACGTATTGATCGGCAAGCGTGAAATCGTATTGGTCCGGCTTCGGATGAACACTCTCCCACTTGAGTACATTTTCCGGGGAGATGGAATTGAATTGCGACAGGATGATCGCGTCACCCCGGCCATCCTGACCGCTGATTTGCGCCGCATTGATGGCCGCGCCGATGACGAAGTCGCCTTTGTACGCAGCTTTGAGCGAAGTGGGAGCGTGAGCCGCAACTGCCGTGCCGGTGAGGAAAAGGCCGAGCAAGATTGCCGTTTGAGCATTTGTCCAATGTGAGCTGCGCGGAAATTTATCGAACATGATTTCTCCTTGGCGGAAAGGGCGCCGCAGCGCTCAAGAATCTATGCGTTCGCCTAAGGCGCGAAGCCTTTGCGCCGCTCGATGAGTTCGTTGGCGATCTTCTGATTGAGTTCGCGCGAAATGGGATAGAAGAACATACAGACCGCCGCCGCCAGGAAGGCAAGCCCAGCATAAACGCTGGCTGTCAGCAGGATGCCCGATTGCGCGTGCGCCGACTGCACGTCAGCTTTGGAGACGAAACCATACAAATCGAGGATCCAACCGGCGACAGCGCCGCCCAGCGCCAGGCCCGCCCAAAGAGCGAAAACCACGGCGGCCGTGACCGTGCCGCTGGCGCGCCGGCCCGTCTTCCATTCGCCGTAGTCGGCAACGTCGCCCATCATGGACCAGATCAGTGGTCCAGAGAGTCCGAACGAGAACTGACGCAACACTTCGGTCGCGATGATCGCGATGGTCGCGTGCGGAGGAATGATAAAGAGCGCCGCGCTGAAGAGGCCGGCCAATCCCATACTGACGACAAACAGAAGCCGCTTGCCTGTTCGCTTGGTGACCGCGGTGGAGCAGGCAACGCCAGCTAGCAGCGCGGCCAAGCCGAAGCCGTTGAACCAGGAGTAGAGGTCTACGTTGCCGGGAATGAAGCGAAAATAGGGCAGCATCACATTGCCGCGAATGACGATGGCGGCGAAATAAAACAAAGTGGCCAGGAACAGCACAATCCACGGACAGTTCTTGAAGAGGTCGGCGAGGTCCAGACGGAGGGAGGTCTTCTGCTGCGGGTCGGGCTGGATGCGTTCCTTGGTGGAAAAGAATGCCACGATGAAGAAGATGACGCTGAGAGCCGAAAGAAGGCCCATCGTGTACTGGTATCCGCGCGCGTCATCGCCATGCCCAAAAAACCTGACCATGGGGATGGCGAGACTGGCAACAATGAAGCCGGCGGAGTTGGCCGCGATCTGGCGGTACGTTGAAATGCTGTTGCGCTCGTCCGGATCGGAGGTCATGACGGCATTGAGCGACGCATACGGCACGTTGTTCATGGTGTAGATGACGCGCAGAAGGATATAAGTCGTCCACGCATAGACGATCTTGGCTCCTGGGCTGATAGTGGGCGTCGTAAAGGTGAGCACGCAGATCACGCCGAAAGGCAAAGAGGTCCACAGGAGCCATGGCCTGAACTTGCCCCATTTCGTCTGAGTGCGGTCGGCGATTACGCCCATTACAGGGTTGAGGAACGCAACGCCGAGCCCGATCACGAGTGTCATCGTTCCGGCCTGCGCAGCGGTCAACCCAAAGGTGTGGGTGTAGAAATCCAGTTGCAAGGCCAGCAACGCCTGAAAAACGAAGTTGGCTGCCAGATCGCCCAGGCTGTAGCCAAACTTCTCTCGAAAGGAAAGCTTCTCGGTCATTGCCGCCCTATCTTGCACCGGCGCTGCCGGCCGTGTCTACTTCGTCACTTGAAGGATTATCTTCTTAAGGTCCGTGTCGCGGGAAGAATTGCCGACCATCAACTCAAAGCCGCCGAGCTCGACCAGATAATTCATATCGACGTCGTAGAAGGAAAGTAATGCGGGCGTGATGTCAAAGACGACGGTTGTGGTCTCGCCCGGTTCGAGCCGCACCTTGTGGAAGTCTTTCAACTCTTTGACGGGGCGGGTGACCGAGCTGACCAGGTCGCGGATGTAGAGTTGCACCACTTCCGTTCCTTCGCGCTGTCCGGTGTTGGTGACGTCGACGAGAAGGCGCGAAGAGCCGTCGCGGCGAATTTTCTTCTTTGTCAGGTGGGGCTTGCCGATGGAAAAGCTCGTGTAACTGAGGCCATAGCCAAAAGCGTAGAGCGGCGACACTTCGTCCCACAGATAACCGCGCCGCGCCGATGGCTTGTAGTTGTAGAACGCGGGCAAGTGGCCGGCGGAGCGCGGAATCGTGATGGGCAGCTTGCCGCCTGGGTTGTAGCTACCGAAAAGCACGTCGGCCACGGCGCGGCCGGTTTCCTGGCCGAGATACCAGCACTCGTAAATGACCGGCACGTTTTGACTCAAATAATTGATTGACAGCGGGCGGCCATTGAAGAGAAACGCGACGACCGGCTTGCCCAGAGCAACCATGGCCTTGACCAATTCTTCCTGGCGTCCAATCAGGTCAAGGCTGGTGCGATCGCCCATGTGCTTCAGCGACCAGGCCTCGCGCGAGGTTTGTTCGTTGCCGCCGATCGCCAGCACAATCACGTCGGCCTGCTTCGCAACTTCAACAGCCTCGGCAATCTGCTTGCGGTCTTCTTCAGGATCGCTCGCGATCACTTCATCCTGGTTCCAGTCTCCGCCGACCGTGATCTTGCAACCTTCGCTATAGAGGACCTTGACCTTCTTGCCGGCTTTCTCGCGGATGCCGTCGAGAACCGTAACGTCGTGCCTCGGCACGCCGCTGTAACCGCCAAGAAGGCTGCGGTGCGCATTGGGACCGATGACGGCGATGGATTTGATTTTCCCCAAATCGATGGGCGCAATGTGGTCGTCGTTTTTGAGCAGCGTGATGGCTTCGTGCGCGGCGGTAAGAGCGAGCGCTCGGTGCGCATCGCAGCCGACCACGCGCTCAGCTTCATCGGGATCGACATAGGGGTCGTCGAACAGGCCCATTGCGAACTTCCAGAAAAGCATGGGCGCCACCAGTTCGTCGAGTTCGGACTCCTTGAGCACGCCCTTGCGGACGAGCTCGACGAGATGCAGGTAGCAATCGGGATCGGGCAACTCGATATTCACGCCAGCTTTGACCCCTAGCGCGCAGGATTCCTTTTTGTTCGCGGCCACCGAGTGGCCGTGCGTGTCGGGACGGTCGCCGAGTTCCCAGATGGCGAAGTAATCGGAAACGACGAAGCCCTTGAAGCCCCACTCCTTGCGCAGCACGTCGCGGAGCAGCCAGCGGCTGGCATGCGACGGTACGCCGTCGATCTCGTTGTAAGAGGCCATGACGCTGATGGCGCCCGCCTCGCGCAACGCCTCGCGAAATGTGTACAGGAAGGTCTCGCGCAGAACGCGCAGTGAGACATTAGCCGGCGCGCAATTCATCCCGGACTCGGGCTGTCCGTGGCCGACGAAGTGTTTCAGTGTCGCGATGAGGTGACGCTTATCCTTAAACGTGCGATCCCCCTGGAACCCGCGCACCGCGGCAATGCCAAGCCGCGAAACCAAAAACGGATCTTCGCCGAATGTTTCTTCCACGCGGCCCCAGCGCGGCTCGCGCGCCACGTCAATTACCGGCGTCAGCGCCTGATGCGCTCCGCGCAAGCGGGCCTCGGCAGCCGTCATGGTATACAACTGCTCCACCAGTTCGGGATTGAATGTGGCGCCGAGGGCGATGGGCTGCGGAAAGCTGGTTCCGTCCACTGCGGCGTGCCCGTGCAGGCATTCCTCGTGGAAGATGACGGGAATTCCCAGGCGGCTATTCTCAAGGAAAAATTTCTGAATGGAGTTGGTCAGTATCGCCATCTGACGCGCGTTCAAACCCTTGCCTGCATCACTGGGACGGCCCACCTGGCCAAGCCCGCGGCGGTCGCGGAATGCAGCCTTGGCCTTTTTTTCGTCGAAGTTGCCGTCGGCGTCTACGAGCGTCTGCGCTTTTTGCTGCCAGATGCAAAGCATCTGCGCGGCCTTCTCCTCCAGCGTCATGCGCGAAAGCAAGTCTTTGACCCGCCCCACAGTGGGAAAGCTTGAGTTCTTGTAAGCGGGGATCTTGGCGTGCCCTTGCTTTGGAGTGACTGCTTGCTTCTTCATCGCACCGTTCCTGTGAAGCCCCTTGCGAGTGACCATAAGAGCGATCGCGGAAGCATTTCTTGCTGTCCCGAACTAAATTAGCAAGAAAACGCGAGGTGACTGAGAAATTGAGTCCGGTCCAAAATGCCTAAGCTTCGCCGCCGATCAGTGTAGACTCAAAATCCCGCTAAATGCAATAAGAAAAGCGATTTTCCTAAGGAGGAGAGCGCGAGACCAAAGCACGCGCTGACGGGCCTGAATGCGCCTCAACGAACCGCTCCGCTCGGGGAAGTGCTCGAATGTGGGGAATTGCGCCTATGCGGCGTTAACTGGTTCATCATGAGCTGGGTGGCAGGAAGCCGCTCGAGGCGGGAACATCCTTCGACCCTCGCCCTAACGCAAAGGCCACAGTGCGCTGTCTGACCTCGGCCTAGGGTGGTCCCGGTACCGTAGTCAGACAGCCAACGGCTTACTTGTGGCGGATGAAAGTGCCGTTCTGAAGCTCAGTCATTGCCTGGCGCAGCTCAGCCTGGGAGTTCATCACGATCGGGCCATACCACGCTACCGGCTCTTCGAGCGGTTTGCCCGAGACGAGCAGGAAACGAATGCCTTCCGGTCCGGCCTGGACCACGATTTCGTCGCCACGGTCAAAGAGCACGAGCGAATGGTTTTTCGCGTCGTACACCGGTGCCGCGTTCGGGTCGATTGCCGACTCCGTGAGCACGGCTTGTGGCTCAGACGCGTCGCGGAAGGTGCCCGATCCCGCAAAGACATAGGCGAAGGCGTTGCGCGTGGTCTCCACCTTGATGCGCTTGCGCGTGAACGGGGGCACGCTGATGTCGACATAACGCGCGGCGACATTGGATTCGGTCGCCACACCTTCGACCGGCCCGTTCTTGCCCCAGAACTCGCCGCAGATGATGCGCGCTTTCGTCCCGTCGTCCTCAGACACCTCGGGGATGGCGCTGGCAGGGATGTCTTGGTAGCGCGGATCGGTCATCTTGAGCGATGCGGGCAGGTTGGCCCATAGCTGAAAGCCGTGCATGCGGCCGTTCTCGTCGCCCTTGGGCATCTCCTGGTGCAGGATGCCGCTTCCGGCGGTCATCCACTGAACATCGCCTGCGGTCATGCGGCCCTTATTGCCGAGCGAGTCACCGTGCGCGACTTCGCCGGCCAGCACATACGTAATCGTTTCGATGCCGCGGTGCGGGTGCCAGGGAAAGCCGGCCAAATAGTCAGCGGGATTCTCATTGCGAAAGTCGTCGAGGAGCAGGAACGGGTCGAATTCGCCGGTCTTGCCAAAGCCGAAGGCGCGCTGGAGCTTAACGCCGGCTCCCTCGATGGTAGGTTTGGTTTCGTATATCTCTTTGACAGCTCTGAGTGACATGGTGGACCTCCGACGGCTGAATCGGTGGCACACGGCTGTTTCCAGCGGGGCAGTTCCGGGCCGGTGAAGCCCGAAGCGCGCCAGGCGGCCGAATCCAATTTTGCCGTACAAAGATTGGATGCGCGGGGGAGATATTCGTTGCAACAGATAATTCCCGGGAGCGAGGCTGGCGACCGTTCGGCCGCCCATTCCCTGCCCCAAATCCCAGCTTACTGGGCGGCCTTGATGAACTCCACTTCGAGGGTAATGGCGATCTCGTCGCCTACCAGGAAGCCGCCGGTCTCGAGGGCCGCATTCCACGCCAGCCCGAAGTCCTTGCGGTTGATTTTTGTGGTGGCAGAAAGCCCGATGCGGGTATTTCCCCAGGGATCTTTGCCTGGGGCGCTGGGGCCGTCAACGGCGAATGTGACTTGCCTGGTTACGCCGTGGATCGTCAGGTCGCCTGTCACTTCGTACACGTCTCCAGTACGTACAACCTTGGTGGATTTGAAGTTAAGCGTGGAGTACTTCTCGGCATCGAAGAAGTCTGCGCTCTTCAGGTGCCCGTCGCGCTGCGCGTCGCCAGTGGACACGGTGGCTACGGGAACCGAGGCCTCGACAGAAGAGAGCGTAGAGTCGACGGCGTGCTCGGTAAGTACGCCAGAAAGGCCTGAGAAGCTGCCTTTCACGTTCGAAATCATCATGTGCTTGACCTTGAACTCCGCCGAGGAGTGGGCAGGATCGATGTTCCAGGTGGTGGTTGCGGGGGTAGCGGTAGCGGTTGTCATGGCGCGAAGCCTCCTTTTCTTCTGGTTGGATGTCTGAAGAAGATGTTCGTTGCAACAAATATTTTGCCGGCGCAGACAGGCTGCCCTTCCCTATTGGATGAGCGTGACATAAAAGGCGTTGTTGCCGGTGCGCAGATCCTTGCCGTAGGAGAAGGCCAGGCCGGCGCCGAAGACGCGGACCTTTGCCTGCGCGCCGGTGTCGAAGAGCCACTGGTGCGAGCCGAGTTGCGCGCCGGGATCGGTAATCTTGCCGATATCGAAAAAGGGGCCGAGCTGAAGCTCGACGATTCCGTTGCCGTAGACGTTCTTGTTGATCTCCCAGTTTTCCAGCAGATAGTCGCGGCCCTGCGGGGCGCTGCCTTTGCGGCCGTCGCGCGTGCCGATGTGAGCGCGCAGGGGGAGATTGTTGTCGCGCTCGAGGCCGAGGATGAAGAGCTCGTCGAACGGAACCTGGCCGAAGGTTTTGCCGGCACGCAGTTGCTGCGAAGTTTCGTAGTCGTCTCCATGCGCCTTAGGAAACCAATGCCAGCCGAGCGAGCCGGTCAGCTTTTCGAAAGACTCTTGCGGCTGCGACCACAAGCGTGCGGCCTCCGACGTTGCGTCTGCGTTGATGGTGAAGCGGCGCTCCGGCAGACGCCAAAGCGTGCTGGTGACTTGCGCCTGCTGTTTGAGCTGGTAGCCCGCGGCGAGCGACTGCGGAGTGAGGACAGACCCCGGCTCAACGCTGCGGAAGTTGCGATGCGAAACTTCAGCGCCGGCAGACCAGCGGAAGCGCTCGCCGGCGTGGGAGACAAGATCGAACGCTGCCGTCTCGTGGCGCAGATTGAAGCTGGCAAGAACCGGGGCGGAGCCCGTGAAGCCGTCGCGAATGTCCCAGTTCTCGTCGCGAAGATCAGCGGCAAATTGCCAGCGGTATTTGGCGCTGCGCTCGAAGGGGCCTGACAGCGCGGCGGAGATGCGCCGCTTTTGCGCGTCCCAGCGGATCATGGAGTTGAAATTGATGGCATCGCCGCGCCAGTTGTAGTACTGCGGGTTGACCTCTTGAAAGGGAAGGCCCTGGAAGAGGAGGAAAAGCGATTCCAGCTTGCCGTTTCCTAGTCCATTGCGTTCACGCGCGCGGAAAACAACGTCGAAGTTGCCGTCGCTGCGCGCATTGAGATCAAAGTGGAATGGCTGAAAGATGCCCATGCCGCGAAGCCGCGCGTTGGAGTCGAGAAATTGCGGCAACGTAAGGGTTGCGGCGGGAGAAAAGGCGAAGGCGTGGTCGAGGAGAACAGGCGAAACACGCGGCGTGGGATCTTCGCGAACGTCGTCGATCTGGGGCTTGCCGGCGCGGTTCCAATACTTCAACGCGGCTTCAAGGTTGTCTTCGAGAAAATAGACCGTGCCAAGAAAATCGTTGGCGTAGGAGTCGTTGGGTTCGAGGCGAAGAGCCTGACGGAGGCGGTGCGTCGTTTCAGGGTAATTCTTCTGTTTGAAGGCGATGCCGGCCAGTTCGATGGGAAACCTGGGATCGCCGGGCGCAAGCCGATGGCCGGCTCCGAGCGCGTTTTGCGCATCAGGAAAGCGACCGAGGTGCGCCAGCGCGATTCCGAGATAGAAGTCCAGGTTGGCCGAGCGCGAAGTCAACGGTTCCAGCAGATGAACGATGTCTTGCCAGCGTTGCGCGTCCGCGAGCTGCTGGAGGTCCTGCTCGGAGGGAGGCTGCGTCGAGATGGACTGGGCACGCAGCGCGAGAATGCTGCAAAGTAAGACACCGGCCATTGTCCACCACAGTAGACGGCTCAACGGGCCACTGTCTCCGGAACGGCAAGCAGGGTCCAGTAGCCGGCTGCTTTCCATTCGCGATCGAATTGCGACCGGCCTTCGCTGAGCAGCTTGCGCTGTGCGGGATCGTTGACGAGGACGAATTGTTGCTGCTCGTTGAGGCCCACCACGACGACATAGTGCAGCGACGAGCTGGAGCCCGGTTTGAGCGCGGCGATGAGCGGACGGCCATTCTGCAACTCGCGCTCGATGTCTGCCCACGCTCCGGTAAATGCGAATGCGCGATAGCCGTTCTGCTGAAAGTAGCTCACCATCGCGGAAGCGTAAATGCCATGAGCCGGGGCGGAATACAAGGCGCGGAATATTTGGGAGGGTTCTGCCTCGCGCAGCTTGGACTGGCCCTGATGCTGTTCCCAGTACTGCATGACCATGGCGATGCTGGCGGCGCCGCATCCGTTCTTCTGCTGCTCGACGAATGGGACGTCAAGCCATAGGCCCGCGAGCCCAGCCGCACCTGCCGCGGCACACACAAGGAGCGTTAAGATTGGGACCGCGGCGCCAGTCAGCCTGCGCAGCATGGGCGACCCTCAGTGAACTGCGACGATGATGAGGATGAGCGCGGCGATGCAGACCAGGATGATCAGCAAGTCGTGGTCGCCGATGTTGCCGGCGGCAAAGTCGCTCTGAGCCTTTTGGGCGCGGGACGCAAGTTGCGCCAGCTCCTCATCGCTGAGACCGGCGACCGCTTTGTTTACTTCCTGTGGATTGATGTGCGCGGACTGCAACGCCTTTTGCGCCTGATCGGAAGAGAAGAAACTGTTCAAACTGTCGATGTTTCGCTGTCTGGTTTGCGAAGCGTCTACGGCGGAATTCTGCAGGTCAGTAGGACTTACCAGGTGCTGGGAGATTTGAGCGCTCAAGGATTGGGGAACAGCGGGAGCCGCAACTAGATCTGCAGCCAGGAAAGCACTTAAAAACCGCCAAAGTCGAGAAGGCATAATCTCGGACCTCCTGGAGATGAGGAGCGGATGCGGGAACCAACGGCGCGCTCCTGATTCGGAATGCAAAGCGCGCTGCGATCGGCGCGCCAAAGCACTTCAACTCAACGAATGGATTAGATGAGCTTGTGCGACTCGGAAGTTGCTTGGCGATCCACCTCTTCCACACACAGTTAGCTGGCTGCGGGCTTATGCTGAACTACAGACTTTTCCCATGAGCGATTTCGCCCAGACCGTCAGGCAGGAAGCCAACCTCGTGAAGATCGCCGTTCGGTAATGCGCAGGCTGCCGCGGGATGGCCCTTTACTTGTGCTCGATAGTTACGTTTGAACTCAGCCACTTGTAAGACTGGACCAGGAGCACGAACGCCGGGTAGTCCTTTTCAAAAAGATCTTTGTTCTTCGAGGAAATGACTACCATGATTAGGACCTTTTCTTCGCCGATGTAGGCGACGGCCTCGTAGCGGCCAAAGGCGCCGGGAGCGAAGCGGAGAACGGGAACAGAAACGTCGCCGACCTTGATCGGATCTGCTTGGACGACGACAGCGGCCTGAGCGTCGTGCTTCACTTGTTTGGCGTCGTCGGCCATCAATTCAGTGACCGTTGAATCCGGCGCTTTGCCTACGACGTTGAAATACATGAAGGTCCCGGATTCCTTTGCGTCCTGGAAGTTTGAGCCAGTTGGGTAAAACACCGCGTAGACACCCTGATCGTTCATGATGCCGTTATTCAGGTCCCAGCCGTCAGGTGCGCAGAACGTCAAGGCATGGTCTTGCCCGTACAGCAGTCCACAGTTGCCATTGGGCCCCTTTCCGCCCCCAGCGGCGTTTGAGCTGGGCGGGGTTTGTTGCGCACCGGCTTGCAGCACGGCGGCAAGTAAAATCAAGGTCCCGGTTGTCAGGATTTTCATGCGAGGGATTCTACACCGCACACTAGTTTCAGGCTGTGAGCTGCGGCCAGCAGGTTAGGTCCGGATTATCCACCCCGTCCACACATCCGCTCGTTGAGGTGCGCCTTATCCTCATTAGAGACTGAACTGTGACTGATTTCGCCCAAACCGTCAAGCAGCAGGCCGACATCGTGAAGGTGATCGAGGGCTACATCCGGCTGCGCAATGCGGGGGCGCAGAGGTTCAAAGGGTTGTGCCCGTTCCACAAGGAAAAGACGCCGTCTTTCAACGTGAACGGCGGGTCGCAGCAGTTCTTTTATTGCTTCGGATGCCAGGCTTCGGGCGACGTATTCTCGTTCGTGGGCAAGATTGAGAATGTGACGTTCCCCGAGGCGGTGCGGGTTGTGGCGCAAAAGTGCGGCATTCCGTTGCCCAAGCGGGAGTTCTCCTCACCAGAGGAGGCAGCAGGGGCGCGCCTGCGGACGAAGCTTCTGGAGCTTCACGAAACTGCGGCGGCCTGGTTTGAAGAGCAGATGCGCGGGCCTGAAGGGGCGTTGGCGCGCGAATACCTTGCAGGTCGCGGACTTTCGGAGGAGGGGATCAAAAAATTCCGTATCGGCTACGCGCCCGACAGCTTCAATGCCCTACGCGACCGGCTGAGCGGCATGGCGGACCCGGAGACGCTGCGGCTGAGCGGCCTTTTCAGCTCGAAAGAGCAGGAGGACGGCGGCCACGGCCGCCTTTACGACCGCTTCCGTAAGCGCGTCGTTTTCCCTATCTGCAATGAAGGCGGACGGGTGATTGCCTTTACGGCGCGGACGCTGGGTGCTGCGACGGAGGGAGAAAAGGCCGGGCCGAAGTACGTCAATTCGCCAGAGACGCCGCTCTATTCAAAAGGACAAGTCCTGTTCAACCTGGACAAGGCGAAGGCGGCGATCCGGACCGTGGGTTTTGCGCTGCTGGTAGAAGGTCAGATGGACTGCATTAGCGTCTTCCTGCGCGGAATCCAGAATGTGATCGCGACCAGCGGGACGGCTTTTACCGAGCAGCAGGTCGCGATTCTGAAGCGGCATACGTCGAACGTGATCGTCAATTTCGATCCCGATGCAGCCGGCGCGAATGCCGCGGAAAAGTCCATCGTCCTGCTGACCGAGGAAGGATTTGCCATCAAACTGGTCACGCTGGAAGGCGGATTGGATCCGGACCGATTCATCCGCGAGCGCGGTGTGGAGGCCTATAAAGAGGCCATTCGAGGGGCCCGGCGGCAGTCTGATTATCTGATTGCACGAGCAATGGTGCAGTTCCCCGGTGCCAGCGCGGAGCAGAAGGTAAAGGCGCTGAATTTTCTGCTGCCGCACATCCGCCGCATTCCGGAAAAGCTGGCGCGGGACCAATTCGCCGCGGACGCAGCGCAGAAGCTCGGCATCGACTCGGCGGTGCTGCGCGAGGAGCTGCATCAGGCCGCGCTGAAACGACGGGAGCGGGTGGAAGTGCGGCCCACGGCGCTGACCGAAGTGGAGCGAGTGCTTTTGCGGGCGCTGGCCATTACTGACCCCGAAGGAGAGACGTCGCGGAGGTTGGCGGCGCAGTTGGTAGTGGAGCAGCCGGTGTGGTTCGAGCACCTCGGCGCATTTCAGGCCATGCAGGCGCTGGCAATTCGCGCAGCCAGGGATCCGATGGATGCGGTGGAAGACGCGGCGCAACGGGCCCTCCTGGCCGAGGCGCTGCTGGGTGAAAGCTGGCCACCCGAAGACGACGAAGTGGAGAGTGCGTTGCAGGAAGTTCAAGAGCGGGCCATCGAAAGCCGCCTCCGCAACCTGCGAGCGCAGATTGCCGAAGCCGAGCGCCGCGGCGATTACGCGGAGCTGGCGGTGCTGACCCAGCAGAAGTTGGATCTGGATCGGGCGCTGCGGCAGTTGCACAGCCACAAGCCGCTGAAGTCATAGGGGTTGGCATACAGCCGGAAGGTTGACCGGCGCCACGGATTTTGCGTCGAAAAGGCCCTTTCGCACGTCTAAATAATAGGAAAAAGGAGCGGATGGCTCGGGAATCCGCGCCTGCAACGCCCCGCAGCGGGCTCAATGGGGTTGATTCTACCGCCTAATTTGTGCTGGCGGAGGCAAGTTCGCTTGTGGTAATCTATTGATCTCAGTGAGGATGCGCGCCCCTTTGCCCCACACATGAGCTTCGGCTCGCGGGCGACCCAGGCGAAACCTGAAGCGCTGCCATCCTGTTCCGAGTCAAGCTAAATCCGCTTTGGCGGAAATGCGGGTGTGTCCGCGCGCGAGAATTCCCTCACGGAAATTCTCATTGTGCGTGTGCGGAATCGGGCCCATCGCCGAAAGTAGTTAGGCGCGGGACGGATTGCGCAGCGCAAGTTACGTGGCGCGAGTTGCGGCAAAATCCGCAGAGGTCGATGCGAACAAGCTTGAATGCGAGTTGAGGCGCGCAGACGTGCGCATGGGCCGGCCGGAGGACGTTACGGCCGAGGACAAAAATGGGCAGGACGCGGGGATCTCCGCGGTGCCGAAGAGAGTAGGAATCATTTGGCGATTGACGACAAATTCGAAGAAGAAGTGCACGGACTGATCCAGACCGGCAAGGAAAAGGGCTATCTGACCTACGGCGAAGTGAACGACGCTCTGCCGGATGAGATTGGCTCTGCCGACGATCTGGACGATCTGATGACCACCATCAGCGGTCAGGGCATCGACCTGCTGGACGCTCCCAAGTTTCCCGGCGACAAGGATTTCGAGCTGGAAGAAGGCGAGGACGTCGAGCTCGATCTGACCCCGGGCACGCTGGAGAAGACCAACGATCCGGTGCGCATGTATCTGCGCGAGATGGGCACGGTGCCGCTGCTGACGCGCGAAGGCGAAGTGGAAATTGCCAAGCGCATCGAGCGCGGGCAGATGCGCGTGCTGAAGGCGATTTCGCGTTCGCCGATTGTGATTCGCGAAATCGCGGCGCTCGGCGAAGATCTGAAGCGCGGCGTGCGCAACGTGAAAGAAGTGGTGATCTTCGACGAGGAAGAGCTGACCGAAGAGGTGGTGCAAACGCGCGTGAAAGCCACGGTGGCGCGCACCGACGCTTTGGTAAAGCACCAGAAGAAGATTGCGCAGCTTGACGAGAAGCTGGCTGCCATCGCGCCGGGCAATAAGGCCAAGATGAAAGAAGCGCGGCGGCTGCGCTGGACCATCGCGCGCGAGAAGGTCCAGGTGTCGCGCATCGTGCGCGAACTGAAGTACACCGCCATTGAGCGCAAGCGCCTGCTGGACAAGGTCAACAAGACCGTGGACACCATGCGCACGCTGGAGCGTCAGATCCGTTCGCTCGATCAGAAGTACGAAGCCTCGAAGAGCGAGGATCTGAAGAAGGAATACCGCAGGCAACAGAAGAACTGCCGCACCGATCTCGAAAAAATCGAGGGTGACGCAGGCGTTTCCATCGTCGAATTGAAGCGCACGCAGCGCGAAATGATTCAGGGCGACATGGACGCCGAGCAGGCCAAGCGCGAGCTGATCGAGGCCAATCTGCGGCTCGTCGTGTCCATCGCCAAGAAGTACACCAACCGCGGACTGCAGTTTCTTGACCTAATTCAGGAGGGCAACATCGGCCTGATGAAGGCCGTGGACAAGTTCGAGTACAGGCGCGGCTACAAGTTCTCGACCTACGCCACGTGGTGGATCCGGCAGGCGATTACGCGTGCGATTGCGGACCAGGCCCGCACCATTCGGATTCCGGTGCACATGATCGAAACCATCAACAAGCTCATCCGCACGTCTCGTCAACTTGTCCAGGAGCTGGGCCGCGAGCCCAGTAGCGAAGAGATTGCGCGGCGCATGGACATTCCGGTGGCCAAAGTTCGCAAGGTGCTGAAGATCGCGCAGGAACCGATCTCGCTGGAGACGCCGATTGGTGAAGAGGAAGACTCGCACCTGGGCGACTTCATTGAAGATCGCCAGGCGGTGTCACCGTCAGAGGCGGTGATTGGCGTGAACCTGAAGGAGTACACTTCGCAGGTCCTTCGGACTCTTACCCCTCGCGAGGAACGCGTGATCAAGATGCGCTTCGGCCTCGAAGATGGCAGCGAGCACACGCTCGAAGAAGTGGGCCAGAGCTTCCAGGTGACGCGCGAGCGCATCCGGCAGATTGAAGCCAAGGCGCTGCGCAAGCTGCGTCATCCTTCGCGCAGCCGCAAGCTCAAGGCCTTTGTTGAAGGCGTAAAAGAAATGTAGCCACCTGCCGTGGGGCAGCCGCGCTTCGCGCGCTCCGCATTTGCAGGTCATTCACTCACAAGAAGGCCGCAGCCATCCAAGGGCTGCGGCCCTTTTGCGTGCGCACTTAGAAGCCGTAGTTCTTTTTTCGCAGCGCGTTCTTGTATGCGTCGCGGGCCTTTTTGGCTACCAGCTCCGCGTCGTGGAGCTTGAAGCCCGCGTCATCCCAATGCTCCATGGCCACCATGGAGTGGTCGTCCGTTGCGAGCGATTCTTCGGCGTGGATCGCATCGACCCAGTGATCCACTGCCTCCCTATACGACTTGAGCAGTTGATCGAAGTCCAGATTTTCCATGAATGTGAAGTTAGCGTTGAGGTGAACTTGGGTCAATGGGGAAGGCCATGATTTCATCAGAGATTTATGATCGCGCCACAGCGGTTATAAGGCTGCGGCCTTTTTTGCGTGATGGTCTCAGTGGAACGATGCGCGGTAAAGAAATCCGGGCTCAATGCTGATGGCGTGGGACGAAGCCGTCGATAAGTCATTAGAGAAATTCTCACTGCTCCCAGAGTTTGCAAACCGACAGGGTGGAATTGCGAATTTAACCGATCTACGCGGCGGCTGAAACAGAGAAACAGAGGTGATGGCTTAATGTGGCCAGGCAGGATCTCAACCATGGCGAACCAGGTCCTCATTGTTGACGATGACCCGCACGTGCTCGATGATTCGCGAAGCATTCTGCGCCGCGAATTCAGAGTCGAGACCGCCCGCGGCTGCAGAGCAGGCCTGGCGACCCTTCACTTGCTCGGCCCTTTCGCCGTTGTCATCTCGCATATACGGTTGTCCGGGTTGAACGGAGTCGAGTTTCTTGACCGGGTGCGCGAATTGGCGCCGCATTCAGTCAGGATCTTGCTCGCTAGAAATAAAGATCTCAAGCTTGCCAGGTTAGCAATGAAGGAGGGCCGCATCTTCCGTTATCTGACCACGCCCTGCAAAAAGGAAGGTTTGGTCAACGCGATTCTCCTCGGGCTGGACCGATATCGCGCCAATGTTGACGCCGGAGAACTCATGAAGGAAGAGAGAGAGCGCAACCTGTACCCGGCCGGCCAGATTCCTCAAGAGCTCGTCCTCGCCAAAGAATAGGCCCACGCTCCTCAAACGGTTTTCGGCCAGCGACGCGAATACGTGCTCCGTTACAGCGGTTCTCCAATTGCCACTCGCCGAAGCCGCTGCTCTCAAGTGGCTTTTTCCCATCCGGGGTCCCCGCAGACAGGTCTCCGTCTGTGGGGTGGGAGTAAAAGCCACCTTGCACGAAGCGACAAGAGCACGTGTATTGGAGAACCGATCTATAATCGGCCTTTGCTTTCGAAAGGGCGATTGCATCCATGACAAAATTCACGCGCCGGCAGTTTGGTAAGGTTGCGGCGGCAACTGCGGCATTGGCCGGAGTGTCGCTGCCGGAGTTTTCGCCCCACTTGTCTTTTGCCCAGCAACCACCAAACAGCCGGCAATTTCCGCAGGGATTCGTGTGGGGCTGCGCCACGGCGGCATACCAGATTGAAGGCGGCGTGCACGAGGGCGGGCGCGGAGCATCGGTCTGGGACGTGTTCTCGCATACGCCGGGCAAAACCTACAACGGCGATACGGGCGACGTGGCCGATGATTCCTATCATCTCTACAAAGAAGACGTGCGGCTGCTCAAGAATCTTGGCGCGAGCGCGTACCGGATGTCGATTGCTTGGCCGCGCATTTTTCCCAACGGCACGGGCCAGCCGAGCCAGGCGGGCCTGGACTACTACAAACGCGTGCTCGACGAGTTGCAGCAGAACGGCATCACGCCCTACGTCACGCTCTTCCACTGGGACCTGCCTGCGGCGCTCCCGGGAGGCTGGCAGTCGCGCGCGACGGCGCTGGCCTTTGCCGATTACGCCGGCTACGTGGCGCGGCAGTTGTCCGATCGCGTGCGCCATTTTATGACCACCAACGAGTTCGCCTGCTTTACCGACCTCAGTTATCAAATTGGCCAGTTTGCGCCGGGGCTCAAGCTGCCGGCCGCGCAGGTGAACCAGGTGCGGCATCACGGGATTCTGGCGCACGGACTGGCGGTGCAGGCAATCCGCGCCAACGCGCCCGCTGCGCAGGTGGGACTGGCGGAGAATGCCAAGGTCTGCGTGCCGGTGATTGAGGATCGCGCGAACATGGAGGCGGCGCGGAGAGCCACGCGTGAGGAGAACGCGCCGTTTCTTACGACCTTGATGGAGGGCGCTTATCCTGACAGCTACTTGCAGCGCGAAGGAGCGAATGCGCCGCATGTCGAGCCGGGCGACATGAAGGCCATCGGCAGCCGGCTGGATTTTGTGGGCCTGAACGTATACACGCCCACGTATGTGCGCGCTGACGGGTCGGAGCGCGGCTACGCGGTCGAACCGTATCCGGCCTCGTATCCGAAGATGGCTTCGCCGTGGCTCTATCTCGGGCCTGAATGTATTTACTGGGCGGTGCGCAACGTGTGCGAGATCTGGAATCCGCGAGCGGTTTTCATCACCGAGAATGGCTGCTCCGCGACCGACGTGGTGACGGCCGAGGGACGGATTGAAGACACCGACCGCGTGATGTACCTGCGCAACCACCTGACGCACCTGCAACGCGCCGCCGCGGAGGGATTCCCGGTGAAGGGCTACTTTCTGTGGAGCCTTATGGACAACTTCGAGTGGGCGGATGGGTATAGCAAGCGGTTCGGAATTCACTACGTGGACTACAAGACCGAACGCAGGATTCCGAAGCTGAGCGCAGAGTGGTACCACGAGGTGATTGCGCGGAACGCGGTGGTGTAGCGGAAAGTGAAAAAGTGAAGAAGTGAAGGAGTGAAAGAGTGAACCGTGGACGGCTCGCGGCCTTCAGCCTGTACATGCCGGTGTTCGCGATTCCCGAGTCCGAGACCCGGCCCTGGGCACCCCGGCTTTGGTGAGTTTGTTTCCCGGCGAACCGGGCTAGCCGGCGTTCTATGTGCATGTTAGTTACCCCCACGTACCCCCTCCCCTTTTTGGGTAAAGTCGTGATTCAAAAGGGTTTAGCTGTTTTGAAGTGCCCCCGTAAACGATTGAAAACAAATAGGTTAGCGGCTAAAGTCGTCAAAATAGCGACTTTGGTGGGCTTTTGGCTGGTTTGCACCGTTTTGGGTGCAATCTCGTCTCGGGATGTGGTGCATTGCCGCCAGGCCGGTTCCGGGATTGGCCTACCCGCTTTCTTGCTTTCCCACCCTTTTCGCAAAGAACGCGAAAAGGATGGGCACGGAATGTGTCAGCCCCGGCGGCCCCGGGTGAGTCTGCCGCGTTCATCTCGCTACCTGAAGAAAGTGTAGCGATTCTGAGGAAATAAAATGCAGGATCGGGCGGGTTCTTATCTGGTTGGAACAGAGGGTGTTGCAGTGAATTAGAGGGTGAGCAGGGGTTGACAGGCGGTAGGCGGCGAACGAATGAAGTGTGAGTGGCTTGCGGCCGGTGGCGAAGTTCGAAATCGCCACGAAGGGCGTCCCTCAGGGGCTAAAGCCATGCGCTCAATTTGCGCAACTTGCGGCGCGCGACCCACCCACTGGGTGGGTTCCCCGCTCGCGCCCCGATACAAAACTCCTTGCCAACGGAGTTTTTCCGCAGCCTGTTCAGGCAGGCTGTACTGGCGGCGTCCACGCTGCCAGCGGCGATGCGCGGGTCAGGAGACCCGCACGACAGCCGGCCTGGAGGCCGGCGCTACCCATTTGCCGATAAGGTCTAAGGGAGGAATTGCGCGAGCTCGGTTTGCGTGCGGTCGTAGTCTTCAGGGATTCCGATGTCGAGAAAGAAGCCATTGACCTTGAAGGCTGCGGGACGAAGACGCGCGACTTCGGGAACAAAGAAGTCGGTCTCGATGGAGAATTTTTCCGCGAGGCCGTGCGGCCACGCGAGGTTGCGCGCGAGAACGTAGGTTCCAGCGCTAATGTATCCCGGACCGGAATTTCCCTTCTCTTGAAATCCGACAACGCGCTGGCCTTCGATGATGACGCTGCCATAGCGGCTCACGTCGGCGCAGTGAACGACGGCGAGAGTGACTGCTGCACCTTCAGCTTCATGGAAGCGGAGCATGGCAGCGTAATCGGCATCGAGGAAAGTATCGCCATTGAGCACGAGTACGGATTCTTCGCGGGCCTCGGCGAGCGCAAGGCGAATGGCGCCTCCGGTGCCGAGAGGAGAGCTTTCGATCACGTAATCGATGGGCATTCCGTGAAAGGACGCGCCGAAATGGTCCTGAATGACGGTGTGCTGGTGGCCGACGGAGAGGAGAACGCGGGTGCATCCAGAGCGGCGCAACTGAGTGAGCAGGATTTCAAGGAACGGACGGCCGACGACGGGCGCCATGGGCTTGGGCAGGCCGTACAGGCGCGAGGCGAGTCGCGTGCCGAGTCCGCCGGCAAGAACGATGGCTTCCATGGCAATCACTCCTTCGCGTCCGTGAGGTTCGTGCTTTCCCACATCTCATCCGCCGCGGCGGACGAGATGTGGGGCACCCTTTGTTCGTGCCGGGTTGAGGTGATGTTTTGAGGTTCGTGCTTTCCCACCCTAAACGCACAAGCGCGTTTAGGATGGGGCACCCGCAAAATAGCGGCGCTCCACAAGCAGAGAAAAAATGTGTTCGAGGGCTAGATGCGCCTGCTGGATATACATGGTTACTCCAGAGGGCATGCGCAGGCAGTAGTCGCAGAGCGGGGGCATTTTGCCGCCGGTGTTTCCCGTGAGCCCGATGGTGACGACGCCCATGGCGCGGCATTGCTCGAGGGCGCGCAGGATGTTGGGCGAGTTGCCGGAGGTGGAGATGGCGAGGAAAACGTCACCCGGCTGGCCAAGGGCTTCAATCTGGCGGTCGAAGAGGCGCTCGAAGCCATAGTCGTTGCCGACTGCGGTGAGGATGGAGGTATCTGTGGTGAGAGCGATGGCGCGCATGGCGGGACGGTTGTCAACCAGACGGCTGACAAACTCCGCGGCTACGTGCTGGGCATCGGCGGCGCTGCCCCCATTTCCGGCCACCATCAATTTCCGGCCGGCGAGCAATGCGTCGGCCGTAGCTTGAGCAGCCGCGACGAGCGTGGCATGCAACGCGGCGTCGTGGGCTACGGCTTCCATCACGCCGAGGCCTTCGAGGAGTTTCTCGCGGACGAGATCGGTTGTTGGATCGGGCTTTGGATTGCTCATGGCACTCTCCACACCTGCACACCGCCGGGGGTGAAGTGGCATGCGTAGGCGGTGCCTCCGGCGTGCTGGCCGCGCAAGGCGGCGGCGATTTTATCTTTGTGAATGGGATCGACGAGAAACATCATGAAGCCGCCGCCACCGGCGCCGGAGATTTTGGCGCAGTACGCGCCAGCCTGGAGCGCACAGGCATACAGAGCTTCAATGTGCTCGTTGCTGATCTGGCTGGCCATGCGTTTCTTCGATTCCCAACTACTGCGCAGCAGCTGGTGCAGGCTGGAAAAGTCGCCGCGCAGCAGGCACTCCTTCATGCGGAAAGCCTCATCCTTGATGGCGTGCATGGCGTCGAGGGCCAGTTCGTTGCGATCGCGCACATTGCGCGATTGCTCCTGAATGATGTCGGACGAAGTGCGGGATTTTCCGGTGAAATAGAGGAGCAGCGAAGCCTCAAGCTCGGAGACGACCCAGTCCTTGACGCGGAGCGGGTTGACCAGCACGCTGCCGTTGCCGCCGAATTCCATAAAGTTGAAGCCGCCGAAGGCCGCGGCATATTGATCCTGTTTGCCACCCTGGAGGCCGGCCTCAACACGCTCGATGACGAAGGCGGTATGGGCGAGCTCGTAGTCGCCGAGGGGAAGATTGAGCCACTCAGTATAAGCCGCGAGCATGGCCACGGTGAGCGTGGAGGAAGAACCCAGGCCGGAACCGGCGGGTACGTCGACCCGCGTGCTCATGCGGAGGCTGAGCGGCTTGCCCTGATTGAATTCGCGGACCACGTGGTTGTAGACGGCCTTGAAAAGGTCGAGGCGGCCGTCGTTGGGAAGCACAGCGGTGGCAGGGTAGGAGGCGGTTTGGCCGAGATCGGCACTGACGAATTCGACAATACTCGTGTTCTGGGGGTTCGTATCGAGGGGCTCGAGCGCGGCGTAGGCGTAGTAATCGATGGTGGCATTGAGGATGGCACCGCCGAACTCGTCGCAGTAGGGAGAGACGTCGGTGCCGCCACCAGCCAAGCCCAGCCGAAGCGGCGCTCTGGAGCGAATCAACATATTAGCTGCAGCCCATTGTAAATAGGAATGCTACGAGATTGGATTGCATTCCTGGGGGAGACGCTTTGGTGTTAACCGCTTGCGCGGGACTAGGGGACTGCGGGAGCGAGTAGGTGTGTCCGGCACAAAAGAGCTTTAAGTCGGCTTGGGGTTCTACCGTCTTATCGCCTTCGTAACTTTGCATTGAGGGTTCCCGGGTCTCAAAATCGAGACCCGGGGCACCCCATTTCGTGGTGAGTTTTAGTGCTCAAATACTTAGTGCGGTAAAACCAACAGACTGGCCGCTAGCAACTTCTCCGTGAGGCGGTCGAGGGCCAGTGGGTATTTGTAGGAAATGGTGCGGATGGCCATGCCGAGCATGACTGCGGTCTCAGCCTGGGTGTACTCCTGGAGCACGACCCGGGCCAGGATATCGCGATCGAGCCGGCCGAGCTGACCGAGGCATTTCTCAATATCGAGGACAAAAATAACAGCATCTTCAAAAGTGCGGACGGGACGGCTGGAAGCCCAACCGCGCCCGACCGAATCGGCAAGGATGGACGGCGCCCTGCCCACCTGCATGGATGCGTACAGGTAGCGCCGCAACAAGTTTTCCGTGTGTTTCCTGTAAAAGGCCAAGTTGGCGGGCGGCTTGGCCGGATCCGCTGCCGGCTCTGCCTCGGATTGCGCCGCGGGTTTTCGTTCCCATCTTCTGCGTTCGATCCGCCATACCGCTCGGGAGGTGCCTGGTTCTGAAACCATGGGCAACTGGAGAGCTGCGCTCATTGCGCACCTCCCACAGCCTGCGCGACCGCCCAAACCCTGGCTAGTTTCTTACGGCCCGGACGACCGCGCCGCTTGCGGCTCTCCGGGGTTGGAAACGTTCTCAACTTCGTGACACACTCTTTGCAATAGACGCTATCGAGTGTCTGGGCACGGTACCAAAGACAACCGCACCCTTCGCAAACCTTCAATTGCACGCGCACTTCCATGACTGATTCTCCGTACTGGTTTCATCTCCCGACGGAGGCTTGTGTTGCAGGTTGTTCCGCGGGGTGAAGAGAACCAGGCGAGGCAACTCAGATTTCTCCTGTCCTGATGGGGGATTGCCACCTGTGCTCTCTTGTTGTCTGTCATGACCATTCGTGCGCAGATCCTGGAATTTCCCGATTGGCGTGATCTTCTGTCGCCGATTTGAGGCGGCACAGAGACGTGGAGAAGGAAAGCCGGTTTTCAACAAATTGAACCGGCAAATGTTCATTCGCTGCTTCTGGAGGCACGATTCCGCCTCCGCTTAAGAAGCAGCGAATGGATGTTTTCCTAAAGATTCCCACAAGCCAATGCGTGATTAAGTAAACCCAATGTAGGGATATGCTTCCTCTGCGTCAACGCCACTCTACAGATTTCCAACCGATCCCTTTCCAATCGACACATAAATGCTCAAAATGAAGGACTACCAGCCCTGATAAGTTTTCCATGGGAAAGCAATGAGCTTAGACACTCATTGCTGGTGGCAAATTTTCCACAGATGAACTTCAGCCAGATGCACGAGCGCCTCCGCCTGGAACTGCTGCGCAGGATCCAGCGGGGTACGGTCAGCGTTTCCTTATTGGCACGGCAGACGGGCTTCGGGCAGGCGCACCTCTCCAATTTTCTGCACAGCCGACGGCAACTCTCGCTGGAGGCGATGGATCGCGTCCTGGCCGCCCAGCGCCTGACGGTTGCCGATCTGCTGCCCGCGCTGCCCCGAGGCGGATTCTGGCCGGAGGATGAGAGCGCAGGGGCAGTCCCGGTGGTTTCACACGCTACGGCGCTCTTTGAGCCGGTGATCCGGCCATCGGCGGTCCAACTTATGCTGCATTTGCCTCGCCGGGGCTTTAAATTCAGTGCACGCGAAGGCTTCGAACGTGCGCCGCGCCTGGCAGCGCTTTGTCGCCATCCGGGTTTCGTCGGCGGACGCCCTGCCCATGGAGCCTTTGGTGCTGCCTGAAGCCATTGCGCTGATTGACCGTCACTACAATCTCGCTGCTTCCCTACCGGCCGAACCGTCCCAACCTTTACGCGGTGCGGCACGGCTCGCACCTTACGCTCCGCTATGCGGAATTCCAAGCGGGCCGCCTGATTCTCCGCCCGCACAACATCGCGTCTCCGGTGGAGCTGATTGCCCTGGATCCGGAAGAGTCGCCCAGCGATTTGTTGACGGGACGAATTGCGCTGATTCTGAATGAGATGTGATGGGACTTCTGATGCGGTTGGGCGGCGGCGGCGCACCTGATACATTACTGCCGTAGCATTCGGGAGTGGCCGCGGCAAGCGCCGGATGCGGCAAAACCCGATGGGAGCGATCGATGTTCATCAGGCAATTCAGCGAAGGAGAGCCGTTTCGCTGCGCCGGCAGCGAGTTTGTGATGCTGCTACCCCGCGACGAGACCGGGGCCTGCGAGGCGGTGCTGCAGATGGTGCGACCGGGCGGCACGACGCCGCCGAACAGCCACGAGACCTTCATGCAGATTTACCTGATCTGGAGCGGTGAGGCGCGGGTGTATATCGGCGGGGAGATGCAGCAGGTGCGGGCTCCGGCAGTGGCGTTTGTGCCGCCGCGCACCGAGCACTGGGTGGAGAATGCGCTGGCCGACCGGGAATTACATTATCTCTACATCAGCGTTTGGCCGGACGGGATTCCAGCGGAGGAGCGAGAAGGCGGATGGAAGAACGTGTATGCCAAGATCATCGACAGCTACGTGAGCCGCGGCTATCCGGTGGATGCGGAGTGAACGAGTGTGAGCGAGTGTGAGTGTGAGTGTGAGTGCGCGTGTGCGCGAGTGAATGAGTGAAGACGTGAAAGAGTGAATGAGCATGAAGATTACCGATGTTGCGATCAGCGTGATCGCCAATCCGCATTCCGAGATGGTCACGGCGGGCGTGAAGGGCGGCAGGGCCGCGCACGACATCGTTTTTCTGCAGATCAGAACGGATGAGGGGCTGGAGGGCCACGCGTTTGCGTGGGGCGGCCGTTCGGGGCAGGCCACGGCGCATCTGATTGGGTCGATCATTCGTCCACTGCTCATTGGGCAGGATCCGCTGAACCGCGAGTTGCTGTGGCAGCAGGTACGGCGCATGGACCGCTGGTGGGGGTTTCTGCCCATCTACGCGCACGGGCCAGTGGACGTGGCGCTGTGGGACCTGGGAGCGAAGGCTGCCGGGCTGCCCCTCTACCGCTTGCTGGGCGGGTATCGGACTTCACTTCCTGCCTACGCGAGTTCGCTCATCCTGCCTACGATTAACGCCTTCGTACAACAGGCGCAGGAGTATCGCGCGATGGGCTACCGGGCCTACAAAATTCATCCCTGGGGCGATCCGGCGCGGGATGTGGAGGCGTACCGTGCGCTGCGTTCGGAACTGGGCGGCGCGATGGTGCTGATGAGCGATCCTGTGGCCGGCTACACCCAACAGCAGGCGTTGCGGATCGGGCGGGAGCTGGAGCGGCTGAACTACTACTGGTTCGAGGAGCCGCTTTCGGACTACGACATTTACGGATACCAGGAACTGTGCCGGGCGCTGGAGATTCCCATTGCGGGTGTGGAGTCCACGCCGGGTGGATTGTTCGGGACCACGCAGTACCTGACGCAACGCGCCGTGGATATTGTGCGCAGCGATGTGTCTTGGAAGGGCGGCGTGACGGGATTGATGAAGACGGCGGCGCTGTGCGAGGCCTTCGGCGTGAACTGCGAGGTGCACACCACGACGAATGCCCTGCTGGACGCGGCCAACTTGCATGTGAGCTGCGCCATTCGCAACTGCGAGTACTACGAAATGCTGATCCCACAGGAGCCATTCTGTTTTGGCGTGAAGAACCCGATCAAGATCGATGCCGAGGGGTTTGTGCATGTGCCGGAAGGGCTCGGGTTGGGCGCGGAGATCGATTTCGACCTGCTGGACAACAATCTGATCTGCAAAGTGTAGAGAAGTTGCCGTCGGCGATCTCCGGCAGAGGGCGGTTTGGGTTCGTGCTATCCCACATCTCAAAATCGAGATGTGGGGCACCCATTTTCGCGCTGAGTTGAATGCGCGAAAGGCAACCACAGGTCCTTCGACTCCTCCCCTTCGGCTTCGCTCAGGGTCGTCGCTCAGGATAACCGCGTTACTTAATCGGTAGGGTATTTCCCGCTCGCAACATCGCGTTCGGCGGCAATTAGGTCGTTGGGCCGGCCTAGATCGCGCCAATAGGCTTCGTCGGCGCGGAAGGAGGCGATCTTCTCGCCCTGCGCGACGAGGCGAAGATAGGCGTCGATGATGGAAAAGGCGCCCTCCTCCGTCAGCTTTGCGAAGATGCGCGGGGATACGACGTGAATGCAGGAGAATGCGAGCGCATGCTGTGAGGCGACTGGCCGGACAAGCTTGACCGGACCATCGCGCCCGTTGCGGCGGCCGCAGAGAATGCCCTGCTCGTCGAAAAGTAGATAGCGCACGGTCTCGCGGTCCTGCACGGCGAAGGTGGAGAGCGCGTTCCCTGCCCTGTGAGCCGCGGCAAGGCGATCGATATCGATGGTGCTGACGATGTCAACGTTGTGGAGGATGAACGGCTGGAGAGTGGAGTCGTCGGGGCGCTTTCCGTCGAGGAAGAACCATGCGGCCTTCTTCAATCCGCCTCCCGTGTCGAGGAGAGACTCCTCGCGCGAGACTTCGATCCTCATGCCGAAGTTATGGTTGGCGGCGAGATACGCGACAACCTGATCCGCAAAGTGATGGACATTCACGATCACTTCGCGGACGCCGAAGCTGCGCAGACGGGAGAGCGTGATGTCGAGCAAGGTTCGGCCAGCGAGAGTGACCAGCGCTTTGGGACGGTCGTCGGTGAGGGGGCGCAGGCGCGTTCCCAGACCCGCCGCGAACACCATGGCCTTCATTGCGGGGGATTCTCCCAGCCAAGTTTCTCGAGTTGCATGTGGCGCACCTTCACATCCACACCCTTCGTGCCACGCAGATGTTCCGCCAGATGCTCGGCGAGATAGACCGAGCGGTGCTGGCCGCCCGTACAGCCGAACGAGACGATCAAATTGGAGAACCCGCGTTGACGATAGTTAGCTACGCTCGAGTCGACAAGAGAAAATGCGTGATCGAGAAACTCATGGACGCCCGGTTGACGGTCAAGATATTCGATGACGGCCTCATCCTTGCCGGTGAGTTGGCGGTATTGCTCTTCGCGTCCGGGATTAGGCAGGCTGCGCCCGTCAAATACGAAGCCTCCGCCGTTGCCGGATTCGTCGGCGGGGATGCCGTTATGAAACGAAAAGCTGAAGACGCGGACCGTAAGACCGGGAGCGGGCGCGGAGAGGTTGCGTAGCTTTTCCGAAGCCTGCATTGCCTGCAGGGCATCGAGCAACGAAGGCAGCGCCACCGGCAGGTGGACATTGTGTGCCAGCCAGCGCAGGTTCTTGAGCGCGTAAGGAACGCTTTGCAGAAAGTGCGCCTTGCGCTCGTAAAAACCGCGGAAGCCGTAAGCCCCGAGCGCCTGCAGGATGCGCACGTAGACGTAGGCGTAGTAATGCTCCATGAAACCGCCGCGGTCGAGATCGACGTAAGCAGAGAGCGCATCAAGATAATGGTCGAGCAACTCCTGGCGCAGAGCGGGCGGCAGATCGGCTTTGCCGTCGTAAAGCAGTGAGGCGATGTCGTAGTGCAGCGCGCCTTTGCGGCCACCCTGGTAGTCGAGAAACCAGGGCTGGCCTGAGCGCAGCATTACATTGCGCGATTGAAAATCGCGATAGAGAAAATAGTCGTGCGGAGCAGCGAGCAACAGCTTGGTCAAACGGCTGAAGTCGAGCTCCAGCGCTTGTTCGTTGAAGGGGATGCCGGCGAGGCGCAGAAAGTAGTACTTGAAATAATTCAGGTCCCAGGCGATTGACTGGCGGTCGAAGCTGGAGCGGGGATAGCAGACCTTGTAATTGAGGTCGCGACCCGCAACGACCTGAAAGCGCGGCAGCTCGGCAACAACTTTGCGATAGGCTGCGACGACTTCGGGCGCAATGGCGTCGCCGTCGCGATTGGCGCTGAGGAATTCGAACAGCGTGGTGTCGCCCAGATCCTCTTCAAGGTAAGCGCCGTGGGCCAAATCCTCGGCGTAAATCTCTGGAACGGGCAGGCCGTGGCGGCGAAAGTGGCGGGAGAACTCAAGAAAGGCAAGGTTCTCTTCGCGCACGCCGTAGAGAATGCCGACGGCGGTGTGGCCCGCGCCGGCCAGCCTGATGATATTGCGTCCCGAGCCGCCGAGCTGGCCCTGAAGCGGCTGCACGCGCTCAGCCGGCGAATGAAAGTGCTGCTCGAAGAGGCGTTTAAGAGCGTCCATGAACGGCTTCCCTGTTTCTCGTCAAGATACTGGGTCAAAGATAGCGATGCAGGGGAAGGGCACGCAAGGCGAGCGCGCGAATGGCGCGGTTATCCGGCATCGGGTTGCGTATCGTGGTGCGTATCCACGCCGTCAAAGCGGGTAAAGGACGAATTCCAGTGCATCCTGACGATGCCTGTGGGGCCGTTGCGCTGCTTGGCGATAATGATCTCCGCTTCGGCCTTTTCTTCGGCTGACTGGTTCGGGTCGCGATTGTAGTAGGCCTCGCGGTGGATGAAGGCGACCACATCGGCGTCCTGCTCGATAGAACCCGACTCGCGGAGATCGCTGAGCATGGGCCTTTTGTCGTCGCGCTTCTCGTTGCTACGCGAAAGCTGGGAGAGCGCGATGACAGGAACCTGGAGTTCCTTGGCCATGGCTTTGAGGCCGCGCGAGATGGCCGAAACCTCCTGGACGCGGTTCTCGAATCCTCTCTTGCTTGCCCAGGGCATCGAAGCCGACATGAGCTGGAGATAGTCGATCATGATGAGGTCGAGGCCGCCGGCATTCTGTTTGAGGCGGCGCGCCCGGGCGCGCATTTCAGCGATCGTCGAGCCGGCGGAATCGTCGATGTAAATGTGCGACTCCACCAGGAGGCTTAAGGCGGCCTGGAGCTTCTCCTGCTCGGCGCGGCCGAAGAAGCCTTTTTGGATTTTTTGCTGGTCAACGCTGGCCTGCGAGGCCAACATGCGGCGGAGGAGGGATTCGCGGCTCATTTCCAAACTGAAGATGGCCACGGTGGAACCATAGCGCACTGCGGCATTCTCCGCGATGTTGATGGCGAGTGCGGTTTTGCCCATGGACGGCCGTGCGGCGATGATGATCAGCTCGCCCTTCTGCAGGCCGCTCGTCATGCGGTCGAATTCGGTAAAGCCCGTGGCGAGACCCGTGATGTCGCGGCTGTGCGTATACAGGTTGTCGATGGACCCGAAGGAGTCGCGAACGATGGCGTCGATGGGCTGCAGGCCCTGCGTGAGCCCGTGCTGGCTCACTTCGAGCAGTTGCGATTCGGTTTCGTCGAGGACGCCGATGGCATCCTGGCTCTGATCGGCAGCCTTGGCGATGGCGGCCGAGCAGATGCCCATGAGCCGGCGTAACAGGCTCTTGTCTTTGACGATGCGGATGTAGTCCTCGATGACGGGACGGCGGGGCAAGCCCTCCGTGAGCGAGGCCAGGTAGGCCACGCCACCAACGGCTTCAACCTCCTTGTAGCGGGAGAGCTCGTTGGACAGCGTGACGATATCGACAGCCCGTGTCGTATCGATTAACTCGCTCATGCGCAAGAAGATGCGGCGATGCGAGTCGAGCGAGAAGTCGTCGGGCGTCAGGGATTCGGCGGCCTCGGCGTGGGCGGCGTTATCGAGCAGAATCGCGCCCAGGATGGTCCTTTCCGCGTCGATATTCGCGGGCAATCCGGCATCGAGGGTGAGGTCGGGAATGGTAGCCATCTCAAAAATGAGTGTAGGACAGAATGCCTCGCCAGCGACCTGTGAAGAATCGCGGCGGTCACTGGAAAAGAGGACAAATGTGGCTATGTGTTTGAGGCCAGCCTGCTTCCGGCCAAGTTAAACGCGGCGCTCAGGGAACGACGACCGTGATCACTGCGTTATGCACGATGCCGTTGGCGGTGCCGGTGACGAGCACGGTGTAGGTGTTAGCAGGCGTGCTATTGAAACCGCCACCACCTCCGCCGCCACCTCCGCCTCCGCCGTTGCTGCTATTAACGGTTCCGCAACCGACGAAGAGCAACACGGCCAGCAGAATCGGGAAACAAGCCAAGCTGATCCAACGGCGCCGGCGCACCGGGAAGACGAGCGCGATGCAAAATGCGAGAGCGGATGCGGGCAGCCAGCCGCCGTGCTTTGGGCCGTGCGCCGGAGGAAGCTTCGCGGCTGCGATGGACGCCGCGGCCTTCACGGTAAGTGTGGTGGTCGCGAGCCCGTTGACGGTGACCGTGGTGGGGCTGAGGCTGCACGTGATTTGACTCGACGACGGCGTGCAGGTGAGGCTCACCGTGCCGTTGTAACCGTTGAGAGGAGTCAGGTTGATGCCAGCAGTTGCGGAGCCGCCAGGCTGCACCGTAAGCTGGCGAACCTGCGGCGCAAACAGAAAATCGGGAGCACCGACGGTAATGGTGAACTGGTAGTCCTCAAGGAAAGCCGACGAATGGTACACACTGTCGCCGGAATAGACGGCCTTAAGCTGGCTCGATCCGACATCCATACTGGTGCCTTCTCCCATTGTGGTCACAGTCGCGCTATTCGGTCCGGCAGGCATGAGAGTGCCCGAGGCAACCATCGACCCGTCTTCAAAAAAGACAACAGTGCCAGTGGGCGGAGTGGTTGAGCCGGCAGGGCCGGTGACGGTGGCCGAGATGTAGAAGCTGAGCCAAAGAGTGTCGTCGAACGAAGTCGGTTGGACGGACATGGTCGTTGTGGTGGGCTGGAGTGGCGCGGGTGGCGCTGTAGCAACCACGGTGTAGGTTGGAGGCGGACCAAACCTCGGATTTGGAGTCGCGGCGGTAGTGGGCAAGGAATTTATATCGCCCGCGTAGGTTGCCGACACGGGGTAAGTTCCGGCGGGAAGGTTCGGAAACACCGCCTCGCCCGACAGGACCGGAGTTCCCACAAAGGAGTACACCGATTCCGTCAGGAGCCCGCCCGGGATCAGCGTGACGTTCTGAGAGAGTGAACCCACGTTGACGGTGATGGCGCCGGTGGGCACGTGGCAGTTGGCCTGGGAGATTTGCACTTCGACTCGCAACGTATCGCCGGCGCTGAACGGGCAGTTCACGGCAGTGGCAGTGCCGGTGTACCAAAAGTCGGAACAGTTTGCAGCAGGGGTCGCGCTGAATGAAGGGGTGACCTGGGGAACGATGAGGGTGTAGGGCGCGGCCGTCGCAGCAGCGTAGCTGCCATCTCCGGAGTACGTGGCGCCGATGGTGTGGGTGCCTGCATTGAAGGTAGAGGGAGGAATCCAGCCCGCGTAGCCGTAGGAATTCAGGGCTACGGTAGATTGCGGCACGCCATCCACGCTGAAGGTGACACTGCCCGAACCGGTGCCAAGCGACGGCCATGCCCCGTTGACGATGGCGATTGGGGCGACCTGCCAATATGAAACGCTGGTTCCGCTGGGCGTTGGACTCCAGGGTCCGCCAAGCGTTGCCTGCTCGTAAACCGGCTGATTGGCAGGGATCAGACACGGGGCGGACGGGTTCAGGGTTTGTCCAGGCACCTCGAAGCCATAGAGGTTGACGCTGCTGGCGACGGGCGCAATCGTGACCGTTTGCGGTGCGGATTGGCTGGCGGCGAACGCGCCATCGCCAGCGTATTGCGCCCACACCTGGTAAGTACCGCCGGGCAGATTGGTGAACGAGCCCGTGGCCGAACCATTATTCAGCACCAAGACGCCAAGCGGCGGAGCCGCTGCGGACGTCGGGTCGGCGAGAATGGTCAGGTTTCCCTGCGGAGTGCCACCGCCTGAGGAGGACTTGACGTCGATGGTGACGGAGACTGGCGCTCCAACCTGCGCGGTGGTGGGGGAGATCTGCAGATTGGTTGTTGTCGGCTTGAAGGTGATGGAGTTCCAGTTGTTGACCAACACGGAGGCGTCTACAGATCCTAGGCCACTGGCAAGGTCGTAGCCGACTCCTGCAGAGTACTCTTGCAGGGAATAGAAACCGTCGCCGTTGGCATCGAGGGAGCAGCCGGGCGATCCTTTGACGCAGGTCATGTTGTTGCTGACGAGCGTAATGTCGTGAAACGCCGAGGGCATCTGGCGGGCAAGAGGATAGAGTGTGAAGTTTGCCTGGCCCTGACGGCCGTACTTCTGGTTGATGAGAGCCATGATGCCGGCCATTGCCGGGGCCGACGCCGATGTTCCACCCACAAGTGTGATTTGTTCGCCGCCGCTTGAATTGGCCACGCAGTCGCCGGGAGAAGCGCAGATGGGATAGGCGCTCAGATTGGTTCCGGCGGCCGCGAAGAGCGAGACGTCGGGAAGGTCGCGGACGCCGTCATTGGGAACGCCGGTTCCGCTTTGCCAGCTCGGCTTGGCGTAACCGTAAAGGGCTTGCGCCCCCACATTGCCGCAAACGAATGGCAGTCCGGTGCCCGATGCATTCTCTTCGGAGTAAATGCAACTGCTGGCTCCGCCCCCGCCGGCAGGGATGGAGACCGTCGAGACTTGCACGTAGGGACCGATCGCATTGAATCCATAAACGGTGTCCCAGACCTGCTCCGGTAACGGAGCCTTGAGCGATCCGTTATCGGCGTCGTTGGTCTGGTTCCAGAGGCTGGCGATGCTGGCGCCGCCGGTCGCGTAGTCGCTGTAATAGAAATCTGTGCCGCCCACGGCAATATTCCACGGAGTGGAGGCAAGTCCGTTTACAGCCGGCCCGTATTTGGTGGTCCATTGATCGTTGGCGTCGTCGCAGCCCGCCGCACCGCTGTCGCCGCTTGAAACCAGCACGGTTTGTCCTTGCGCCGCAGCTTGCTCCCAGAGAGCCGACCAAAGCGCATTTCCGGATTGCAGCATGAAGCCTTCACAGCTTCCGAAACTTACGCTGAGCACGCTGGCCTGATCGTCTTCCACGGCGCGCAACGCTGCCATGTAGAGCGGATCGATGAGGGTCGTGTTGTTCGTGTTGCCGGTAAAAAGACCGCTGGCATTGCCGATGTAGAGATTGACCTGAGCGCCGGGAGCCACCGCGCCGGCTTCTTCCACGTCGAGGTAAGCCTCGATATCGACATCTTGCAGATCGCCAGGGTCGGAGCCATCGATGACGAGCTGCGGCGCTGCGCTGGAGAGACTGAAGAGCTTTTGATAAGCCTGCACCAGGCTGAGATTGATATTCGACTCGTTGATGATGCCGATGGTCTGGCCAGCTCCAGTGACTCCAGCTTTATAAAGAGGCGCCAGGTCATACTGGGTGGCGAAGTCTTCCGGCGCCAGGGCATAGAACTCGTTGGAGCCGTTAGAAAGGGTGAATTGCGGAGCGGCTGTGTGGCGGGATTGCGAATAGGTTGCTTGCCCGAGAACCTGCAACATGGGTTTGGCGCGGAAGTCGTTGATGGGCGAGATGCCCCCGATCAGCGGTGCGAGTGCGGCTGGGATCTTCATTTCGCCGGCGTTCGCGTAATGCGTTTCGCCGTTGACGGTGTACTGGTGGATTTCTGTATGGAAGGCATCGCGCACCGCGCCCGCATTGCCTGAAAACTCGATGAATTGCCGGCTCTTCGAGGTGCTGGCTATCCGTAGGCCATGGGAAGCAAGCCATGCGGAAGCGGATTCGATGTCGGCATCGGAAGGGCCGAACTGCTGGCCAAACTGCTCCGGCGTGAGCCACGCGTGATAGCTTGCCGCCCCGTGTGTATGGACGGCCTGCAGGAATTGCTGGAGCGCGGCCTGCCGATCCGGCGGGCGGTTCAACAGAAGAAGCATTCGTCCCGTGGGAAAGGAATCGGCGACCCGTCCGCGGTCGATGGCGGATCGTACCAGAGGATGGATTGTGCCGCGCAGAGTCACCAGGCTGGCTTCGTCAACCGGCTGGGTGACCAATGAGGTGGGCTGGTTTTGCGCGGCGACGGGGAGCGCAAGAAGAGACACCACAAGGAGATACAACCACTTCGGACGCATGAGGCTCCTGCAATCCATCTGCAGCAGGGAGCGAAAGTAATGAAATGTTTGAGTGCGGTATTCGCGCTGCAGAATTCTGCGGGAATTATACAGCCACCTCAAAAAAGGAAGATGTGACCGATGCTGCGGCTTGCGCATCACGCAACAGGCCGAATTTCGTACTCCAGCTTGCCGGTGGCGTGCAATTCGACGACGGACAGGGTCTTGCCTGGAACGGGACCTTCGGAGGCGGGACAGCCGGCCTCAGGATTGGCGCAGGGAACGGCCGCTCGGCCATATTCGCGCACGGGAGCGGGACCGGACTTGGATTGCGCTGAGGAGACGACGCAGGCCGGATCGAAGACGGGGACGCGCTCGACGATTTCGCCCTCGCGTTCCACGGTGACACGGATGCGGTCGTCGAGGAAGGTGACGGTTTTATTTCCGCCGTCGGGGAGCGGGTAGCGGACCACGGTATTGCGCTCGCTGTATTCGGCGGCGAGGCCGGTCGCTTCCACAGGCAGATCTCCGCCGGCCGAAGTGCCCCATGCGGTCTCTCTGCCATTGGTCTGCGACTGCAGCAATACTCCTTTGTCGGCCGTCCAGACGAAGGTGAGGCCGAGGCGTTGCTGCTCCGAGATGACTTTGGGCGCTGAGGCGAAGGCAGCGTAGTAACCGGGACGGCGGATATAGGTGAACACGATGGGCTCGCGCGTGTCATTCAACTGCTCAATAAAGGTTTCCCCGGTCAGAGGCCGCACCAGCTTGCGCGCCTCGGCCATCTGCGCGGCGGTGGGATGCCAGTCGTAGTGCGCGCGTTGCAGGAAAACGTACGGCGACAGGGCACTGAACTCACCCACGGGAAGCGGATCGACCTGCGGCCACTGTTTTTCCATTTTTTCGCGGGCGGCGTGAATCTGTTCGGCGCGGCGCTCGGGCGGCGTGGCGAAGGCGCGCATGATGAGGCAGCGATCGGCCAGCGGCGTATCAACGGCGGGAAAGATGGAATGCTGCTGCCGGCATTCAATGCTGCGGTTGGCTACCCAGAAGGGCTGGCCGGGCTCGGGCAGGATGTTGTACGAAAGCCATTTGCCGAAGCGGTTCTCCTCTTCAATGAGGATTTCGCCCAACGGCGTGCCGCGCCAGTAGTGATAGGCCATCTGCAGGTTTTCGTGGTGCGTATTGAGGGTGTAGCCGAGGTCGGGGCCGTCGTGCTCGTACATGTAACCGCAGGGGCTCTGGAGATTGGTGGGACTCGCCTCGACCTGTTCTTTCAAACGCGCCCAGAGGTCGGCGTCAGGGTACATGGAGAGAAATGCTGCGCCGCCGGCAAAGATGTTGGTGAACTGGTTGGAGTAGCTCTTGCCGTGGCTCAGGAGGTCAGGGTCGTAGAGCGTGGCGTGCACGGCTTTGCGGCAGCAATCGATGGCGCGCGCATGGAGTGCGGGCGTGATGGGCGGGCCGGTCTTAAGAAGGCGCAGCGCCTCCGAGATGAATTTGACGGAGAAGGCCGTGGCGGCCAGGTTCCACTGCTGAGGGCCATACTCGCTGAACTTGCCGTCGGGGCTTTGCAGGTTGCACCAGTATTCGAAGGCAAGCTCGAGACGGGCGCGAAGGGCGGGATTAGCGTAGAACTGGTTCCACTTGCGGCGGCTCGCGTAGAACCAGGCGAGGGTGAGGATGCTCTCCATAATGCGGGTGTTATAGGGGTGGAGTTGGGGAGTGCCGCGCCACACGGAGATATTGATGAAGCCGCGATTGGGGCCATCGATTTCGATGCTGTTGGCGAGGCGCGGCAAATAAGTGAGGTTGTAGGGCATGTCGAGGTCGGCGTCGGAGAAGTCGGAGGGTTTCAGTTTCGACGGATCGAAGGGTAGGACTTCGGGAACGGCGCTGCCGGTGTCGGCTCTGAGCCGGGAAGAAGCCAGCAATTGCGCGGCAGCCGCGGTCACCAGGAACTCTCTGCGATTCATCGTGATTTGGACCCCTTTTCGTAAACGTTAACGATTCAGCCCTCAACCCTACACGAGGGGATTGGGGGGGTGTCAAGACGGCAGGGACCAAGGGAACGAGGGAAGAAGAAGACGGGGGCGCAGGGACTAGAGACGCAGGGAACAGAAAATGACCGCTCGCGTACTGACGCAAGGCGAGAAAGACAACCGCAGGTCTTTCGACTTGTTTGGCGTGCAATCGTGCCGATTGCACGCCAAACTGCGCTCAAGATGACAGTTTCATTGTGGTGCTGACTTCTGACTCACCACATTAGTGGATATCTGTCATTGCAGCGTTGAGGCCGTTGAAGATCTGGTCGAACTTTCCGCATTCGGCGGCAAAGCGCAGGCGCTTGACGTTTTCGACGCAGATTTCGGGCGGAGTGGGCTGCTGCTTGAGGATCTCCATGACTTCGGTGAGGAATTGATGGAGCGGCATGGCGCGCGGATCGTCGGCGTTGCGATCCATGAGTTGCGTGGCCACATACGGAGGGATCAGCTCCAGCACTTCGATGCCGGTGTTACGGAGCTGGTAGCGGAGCGAAAGCGTGTAGGAGTGCATGGCGGCCTTGGAGGCGCAATAAGTGGGCGTGATGGCGAGGGGTAGAAACGCGAGGCCGGAGGAGGCATTGATGATAGCCGCGCGCGGCTGCTTTTGGAGATGCGGCAAGAGCGCCGCAGTGAGGCGGATGGGGCCGAGGAGATTGGTGGCGATGGTGGCCTCGGCGTCGGCCAGATCGGGCTGCTGGGCAAGCAGTTTCTCCGCGCGCATGATGCCGGCGTTGTTGATGAGGACGTTGAGCGAGGGAAACTCGGCGACCACCTTGGCGGCAAAGTCGCGGATGGCAGCGGGATTTTCGATATTGAGCGCAAGCGACTTCATACCGGGGTTGGCGGCGGTGGTTTCGTCGAGCGCGTGCTGCCGCCGGCCGGCAACGATCACCTGGTTGCCAAGCTCGTGCAGAGATTCTGCCAGGCCGCGGCCGATGCCGGAACCGCCGCCGGTGATGAGGATGGTATTGCCGCTGAGATTCATGGGGTTCGTGTCTCCTCAGCGCCATCATAGACCGATTCTGTGAAACAGCGGTTGCCGCAATGGGACCGTGCAAGCTACAGGTGGACGAACAGGAACCATAGTGCAGATTCGGCATTGTTTTCAGCCGTTTTGAGCCGGAAATCTGCGATGATAGCAAGATGTGCCTGAGGGCAAGTTGAAGAGATAGGAACCACTGCTCAAGTGAAACCCGCCATGCGCCGAGTGGCGCTCATCTACAACCCGGTATCCGGCCAGTATTCCGCGCGGCGGAGAGCTGCCATCGAGAAAGCGCTGGCCGTGTTTCGCGAAGCGGGAGTGACGGCCGAGGCGATCGAAACCAAAGAGGCCGGAGAAGCGACGAGTCATGCGCGGCAGGCCGCAAACGAAGGTTACGATACGATTCTGGCCTGCGGCGGCGATGGCACGGTGCACGAAATTGTGCAGAGTCTCGTAGGCACCGACGTGGCGCTGGGCGTGATTCCGCTGGGCACCGCGAATGCTCTTGCCGCGGACCTTGGGCTGATCGGCGCGCCGGCCAAAGTGGCGCGAAAGCTGCTCGAGGCGGAGCCGGCGCGCATCTCCGTGGGGCGCATCCACTACCAGGACCTGACGGGGAATCCCGGCTCGCGCTACTTTATTGTGGCCGCGGGAATTGGCGCCGATGCGCTCGTGATGTCGCGGCTGGACGCGGGGCTGAAACGGCGGCTGGGCTACGTGCTCTACCTGATCGAGTGCTTTCGCACCTGGGCTACGTTTTCGTTTCCCCTCTTTGAGGCGGTTCTGCCTGCAAATGGAAGCAGCGGCGGTCGCGTGGTGGATGTGTCGCAGTTGCTGGCAGTCCGGGTGCGCTCGTTTGGCGGGGTTTTGAATACGCTGGCTCCAGGAGCCAGTTTGCGCAACGGCAGCCTGACCCTGTTGGCCTTCAAGACGCAAAGCCGGCTGCGCTATCTGTCGTTTCTGCTTGCGGCGCTGGCCGGACGGCATACGTTCAACGGCGCAGTGGAACTGCTGGAAACACCCAGCATCGATTGCCGCGCGCACAATGGCGCCACCGAGACCTTGTTTGTGGAAGCGGATGGTGAAGTGCTGGGCAACTTACCGGTGCGGCTTGAAGTCGTGCCCCACTCTCTCACGCTGCTGGTTCCTCCCGGCGTTCAGCCGTAAGGTCAGATGCCCCTCCCGGCCGTGCGTGGTGCGGCGACAGCTTCCACGTAAACAGGAGCAGTGCGATCGCAATAACGACCGCGACGACCACCGCATGGAGGGCCACGGCCCAACCATAGTGCTGAACCAGCACGCCGATGCCCTCACCTTCCGCGGTGCGCCCGAGATAACCAAACAAGCCTAGAAATCCGGCAGCGGTGCCCACGGCCTTTTTCGACGTGAAGTCGAGCGCGCTCACGACGAGGAGCAGCACCGTGGGATAAACAAAGAAACCAATCACGCCGAAAAGGCCGAGACTGATCCATAGTTTGCCCGGTGGGCCGTAGATGATTCCCAAGTAGGACAAGAGCACGGGAATCATGCACAGGACACTGATCATGCCGCGACGGCCACCCATCTTGTCAGAGAGCCAGCCCATGAGAATGGTGCTGAAGATGGCGGAAAACTCCAGCGCAGCCGTGCTGATGCCACCCTGGCCGAGGCTGGCGTGCTTGACCTCCTTGAGATAAGTGGGGCCCCAGTCGAGCATGGCGTACCGGGCGATATAGACGAAGAAGTTGGCGAAGGCGAAGAGCCAGAGATAACGGTTCTTGAAGATGTAGTTGGTGAGCAGGTCGCGGGTGCCCAACTCCTGCTCGCTCTGCTTGCGAGCGCCGGCAGGATAATCGTTGCGCCACTCCTCGATGGGCGGAAGGCCCACCGACTGCGGAGTATCTCTGAGCCGGATGAGGAGATAGATGGCGCAGAGAACGGCAAGGATTCCAGGCACGTAGAATGCCGAGCGCCAGCCGAGAAGAACGGTGCTATAGGCCACAAGGAGCCCGGTCAATCCGCCGCCGACGTTCTGGGCGACATTCCAGAACGCAAACATGGTGCCGCGCTCGTTGACGCTGTACCAATGGCCCAGAGAGCGTCCGCATGGCGCCCATCCCATGCTTTGCGCCAGACCGTTCAAGGCCCAGAGTGCAAGCTGCACGTGATAACTGCTGACAGCGCCGAAGGCGAAGTTGCACACTGCGGTGAGCAGCAGGCCGAGAGGCATGAAAAAGCGGGGATTGCTGCGATCGGACCACGCGCCCATGAAGAGCTTGCCGACACCATAGGAGATGGCCGTGGCAGCCAGGATGTTCCCTATCTGCTCCATGCTGTAATGCAGGGCGAGGCCCATCTCGCGGGAGACGACGGGAAGGTTGTTGCGAACAAAATAAAAGGTGGCGTAACCGATGAAGGTGGATTCAAGGATCTGCCAGCGCATCCTCGGATAAAGCCGCTGCGCCCGCTCCCTGGGAACCGGTGGGATGTGCGGCGCAGGCCGAAGAAAACGCAGATTCCAATTCATGAACGTACCCCGTGGGCCCGATGGAGCGACTGGCTGCAGTGTGTTTGAAAAGTGCTTTTGGCGATTTCGGTCTACATCCCTCAGGGGCTAAAGCCCTCGCACATTTTGCTGCGTTTGCGGCACGACTAAAGTCGTGCCCTGACACTTCGTGCGGCTCTTGAAGAGTTATTCTGCAGTCCGTGAATTCGCGGCCTGTTGCGATACTGATTTCTTAAAACACGCTCAACGAAAGCGCCCAGCTTCTCACTCGGTGTAGAGATAGCCCTTGGCGGTTTCCAGGAAATTTGCCAAATCGTTCAACTTCCAGTCGTCACTGCGGCCGAGTTCGCGCGCCAGCAGATTGGCGACCGTGGGCGCGGCTTCGATCGCGGCACGAGCATCGAGAAAGAGCGCGCGCGTGCGCCGCGCGAGCACGTCCTCTACCGTCCGTGCCATCTCATGGCGCGCGGCCCACACCACCTCGCGGAGGCGGAAGGGCAGCCGCGGATGCAAAAGACCGTCGAGACTGGCATCCTGACTGGAAAGAGCCTGAAGGGCCGGCAGATCGGATCCGTATTCGCACTCCCACGCGGAAGTCGCGGTGGCTGGCTCCGAAGTCCAACCATGCAGCTTCAGCTCCAGGGTTTTCGATGGACTCTTAGGCAGGGCTGCGACCTGGGTCGCGCGATCGATGGTGTCCTGACCCATGCGGCGATAAGTGGTCCACTTTCCGCCCGTCACGGTAATCAAGCCTGAGGGTGAAACCAGAATAGTGTGGTCGCGCGAGAGCTTGGAGGTTTTGGCATGGCCTTTGCGGACCAGAGGCCGCAGCCCCGAAAAAACGCTGAGGATCTCTTCCGGGCGCGGCGCGTGGCCGAGGTACTTGGCGATATGGTCGCGAAGAAAGGCCTTCTCCTCGGGGAGAGCGCGCGGCTCGGGCGATGAAGAGTCGACCGGCACATCCGTGGTGCCGACAATCAACGCGCCATGCCATGGAATGGCAAAGAGAACGCGCCCATCGGCGGTCTTGGGAATCATCAGCGCGGTATTGCCTGGCAGGAAAGAACGCGGCAAGACAAAATGCGATCCCTGGCTGACGGCGAGCAACGATTTGTGCGACTTGCCGTCCAGGTCGATGATTTGTTCGACGTGAACGCCGGTAGCATTCACGACCGCCCTGGCCTGCAGTTCGAAAACTGCGCCGCTTTCCTGATCGCGCGCCTGAATGCCGACGACTTTGCCGCCGTGCTCGATGAGGCCCGTGGCTGCAACATAGTTGAGAGCCGCGCCACCAAGATCTTCAAGAGTGCGCAGGAGCGCGATGGCATAGCGGGCGTCGTCAAACTGTCCGTCGTGATAGAGGATACCGCCGCGTAGACCGTCGCTTTTGACGCCGGGAAGTTTTTCGAGAGCTGTCTTGCGAGAGAGCAACTCAGAACGTCCGAAGGACAGTTTTCCTGAGAGCCGCTCATACACTTTGAGGCCCAACCCGTAGTAAGGCAGCGAGAAATAGCTGTAAGCCGGGATGACGAAGTTCAGGTCGTGGACCAGGTGGGGCGCATTGCGCAGCATGTGGCCGCGCTCGCTTAGGGCGTCCAGAACCAGCCTCACGTTCATCTGCTGGAGATAGCGGACGCCACCATGCACCAGCTTGGTGCTGCGGCTGGAAGTCTCCTTGGCGAAGTCGGAACGTTCCACCAGCAGCGTGCGATAGCCGCGCGATGCGGCTTCAACGGCGGTGCCGAGGCCGGTGGCTCCGCCGCCAATCACCAATACGTCCCAGGGCCGCGAATCGCTGCCAAGTTCCTTCAGGATTTCATTGCGTTTGGTCACGCCTTTCGATTCCTTTCATGGGTACCAGATGCGGAAAGCAATACAATCCAAGGCGCGCGTTCCACCGCGTGGATACGCAGAAAACGCGCGGCAGGCCGACACACTCCGCCCTGAATCAACTGGATTGCAGTTTTTCCGCCCAGACTCTGGTCTCTATGTGGGCGTGGACCGCGAGCCGAATCGTCGCGGTTTCGATGGTAACTGCGCCTCTCGCATGGAGCGGATGCGCTGTTGAATCCAGCTTATCACTGCGGGTCTAACAGCGTGAATTCGCGCTAGTGGAGTTCGTGCTACCCCACCCTTTCGCCCAACAAATCGGGCGAAAGGATGGGACAACCGCATTTACTTAGTAAGTGACCTTCAAGGCAAACTGGACGATGCGCGGCTCCAGCGTACCGGTAATGATGCCACCGCCAAGGCTGGTGGGTGCGTGAGGACGCCGTTGTCCGTGCCGGATACAGTGCCGCCGCCGGAACCGCCCGGAAGGTAGAAGTTTGTATGGTTGAAGATGTTGTAGAACTCTGAGCGGAACTCGATCTTGACCCGCTCGATGGGGGTATTGAACTTCTTGTTGAAGTCCAGGTCGGTTTCGTAGAACGCAGGCGAACGGCCGTAGTTCTTGGGCAGGTTGCCAAACGGGCTGGCGATGGAGCCGCCGGCGAGCAGGGCGCTACCGGTGGTGTAGGTTTCAGGGATGTTCAAAGCCGCTGCGTTGATCCATTGGACCGTCCCGTTGGCAAGCTGCGTCCTCTGGATGTAGGGAACGCCGGAGACGAGGTTGGGACGATAGAGATTCTCACCGCGCCAATTCTGCGTCAGCTCGGGCGAAACGGCATTGGCTGTAGCGGGACTGTAAGTGATGTTGAAGGGCAATCCGGCATCCATGGTGTTCACGCCGCTGATCTGCCAGCCGCCGAGGATGGCATCGGTCACCGGATTGGCGCCGGTCAGCCAACGCCGTCCCTGTCCAAACGGCAATTCGTAAACCAGTGTGGTGACATTGGTGACGGGCAGGTTGTAGTCGGATTGGCCGTAGTCGCCGTTGATGTTATAGGCGTTCTGGGGACACGGCGTGTTGGCTTCGAGGGTCGATGAGGCGTTGTCCATGGCATGCGACCAAGTGAAGGAGTTCAACAGGGTCAAGCCGCCGGTATAACGCTGCTCATAGCGGGCTTGCAGCGCGTTGTAACCGGAGTGGAACTCGCTCAAAGCCTGGGTAATGTCGCCGTTGAGGAAAGTTGGATAGGTAGTCGAATTGTTGAGCAGGTAGCCGCCCCAGTTCGGATAGGGACGTGCAAAGCCGTTGGCCGGGTTCTTCTGGTTGGCATTAATGAAGCCCTGCAGGTGGACGCCGTGATTGCCCACATAGGCAATGTCAACCTTGGTGTTCTTGCCCAGGCCCTTCTGCGCATCGAGGAACCAGCTCTCGGCGTATCCGTCCTTCGTGTTGGGCGGTATAGAGTCGATGTCGTCCGTGCCGGCGCTGAAGACCGTTGCCAGCCCCGTGGGGAAGCCCTGCGACAGCCTTACGAAACCGTTTGTGGTTCCGACGGTAGAGGGGTTGCTGACGACGGTATAGAGAGCGAAGGGCGCGTTGATAGCAAGATTGTTGCCTGAGCCCGCACGCCAATAGTGGATGAATGCCGTGCCGTAGCCGCCGCGGACTACGAGGCTCGGCGTGAGAGCGGCAGCGAATCCAAAGCGCGGCGACCAGTCTTTCTTGTTTGGATTGACCAGCGACTTGCCAAATACGCCGCTGCCGCTGCTGTAGGGAGAGATGCAGGCAACGCCTCCGCACAGAGGAGACTGGGCAGTCGTCCAGCCAGGCTGAAGTGTCTGCATGGTCCCAGTGGTGGGGTTGAAGTTGGAGACGAAGTTATCGCGTTCCCACCAGGGCGAACCATACTCCCAGCGCAGACCGATATTAAGGGTCAACTTCGAGCTGACCTTCCAGTCATCCTGTGCATAGGCGCTATCCATCTCCTGGTAAACGTGGGTGATGAAGTACGTAGACAGCGAGTAAGCGCTGCTGGTGCCGAAGAGGAAGTCGGCCCAATAAGTGTCACCGACCTTGCTTGTGCTGGGGCAAGAGGACCCGGCTGAGGTGGGGCAGACGCTGTAGCCGCTGCCGTAGGTGAAGGAGCCGTAGAGCGGGTTGGAGTCTTGAATTTCCTGCCAGACCTTTTCCCACTCGTAGCCGAACTTTAGGGAGTGATGACCGTGGACCCAGGAGAAGTTCAGCTTGGGATCAACCAGGGAGGGGTACTGCCATTGCGGGTTGGTGCTTTGACGGCCGAAGGAGGTGAAGCCGCCGGAGATGGCAATGGACGGCAGGCCGCCGGAGACGCCGCCGATGGTCGGCAAGCCAGGGATGGTGCCCGCTGGGAACGAAGTACTGCCGATCGCATAGGTCCACTTGCCAGCCTTGGTTTCTGAGAGCGCCAGGCGCGCATCGAGGAACTTGTTGGCGCTGAACGCATGGTTGTAGCCTGCGGCAACCTGTTCATCGTGAATAAGGATGTCGCCGTTGGTCTGCATATCGATCGGCTCGGGCAGAAGGTTGTTGTTATGGCCAATCTCCTTGCGATCGCTGACCTTGAGGAACCACGAGGTATTGGCGTTCTGCTGGAAGTCGAGGCGAAGGTCGCCCTTGTCGGCGCGATCGGTAAACGGCGCGTTCAAGGGGCAGTCATTCGTGGCTACGCCGGATGAGGTGCCGCTGGTTACCGTGCACTTCCCGGGAAGAGCGCCCAGATACAGGCTGGCGATCTTGAGGGCCGTGGGATCGGCATCGGCCTTGGCTTGCGTGGGCCAACTGGAATACGGCGTGCCTGCGGGGATGTAGGTGCCGGGACTCCACGGATCCTGCACGGCTACCGCCAACGAGCCGTTGAGCTCATTGGTTGTGGGCACGGTATCGATGACCGTGGGCGTGAGTGTCTGGCGGAAGCCTTCGTAATCGACGAACCAGAAGAACCGATTGCTGATGACGGGTCCGCCGAAGTTGGCGCCGAACTGATTGCGATTGAAGATTGGCTTGAAGAACGGGTACTGCTTACCAGTGACGGCATTGACTGCGACGGGCTTGATGTAGCCGAACGCGTTCAAGTCAGTGTTGCGAATGAACTCATAGAGGGTGGCGTGGAACTGGTTGGAACCGCTCTTGGTCGCCACGTTGACAGTGGCGCCGGAGGAACGGCCGTACTCGGCACTCTCGTTATTGGTGATTACTTCAAAGTTCGCGACCGAGTCGGGCGGGGGCTGAATGATCTGGTTGTCAAAGCCCTGGTTGCTCTCGCCGTAGGCATTGTTGTCCATGCCGTCGATCAGGTAGTCGTTGAACATGCTGCGCTGACCGTTGACGTTAAAGGAGCCGGCGCGCGTAAACGAAGTGACCGCGGTTGTGGTGGCGTCGGCCGGAGCCTGGTGAGCGCCAACGACGTAATCCACGAGGTCGGAATAGTTGCGACTTACCAACGGAAGAGACTGCGTTTGATAGTTGGTGATGGTCTGGTCGCGCTGGCTGGAATCTGTCTGAAGTTGCAGCGCGACGTCGCTGACTTCGACCGTGGTGGCCTGGGCCGTGCCCACCTTCAAGACCAAATCGATGCGCGCGCGCGCGCCGACCGAAATGGAGATGGATTTGGCTTCGGCGATGGCGAAGCCGGAGGCGCTGGCGGAGATGGTGTAGACACCGACGCGCAGCGACGGAACTTCATAGTCGCCGGACTGATCCGTCTTGACCACCGTGGCGATTCCGGTGGCGTCGTTGGTGACGGTCACCGTTACGTTCGGAACCGCGGCGCCGCTGGAGTCGTGAATGGTCCCGACCAGGCCGCCAAGGTCGTATTGAGCAAAAGCCGTGCGCGAAGGAAACATCAACAGAAGCGCTATGGCCAGAAAGGTCCAGCCGAATCCAAAAATTCCTGCCTTTGCCGCGCGGGATGTTCTGGCGTGGTACCCAACAGATGGAATCATCGAATGCATATTGCCTCCCAATGTTCTCGTTGCAACAACGGTTAATTGTCTTCCCTGTTAGTCAGGGCTCCAGGACACAGAAGATGCCGGTTTTGGAAACCATGGTCCGCAAACGCGGGCGAAGCGCCGAACCCCGCCGCGAAGACAAGATAGGATGTGCGTGCTTGTGCCTGCAGTCGTCCATTTCGGCGGGTGTCGTCGTTAAAGGAATCGAAGTTGTCGAAGATGTCGTGATGATGGTGAGTAACGATATCACTGCCATCCTTTGCCAAGTTCGTTAAATTTCAAAGAACGCACCGTGAAAAAACCGCTAAAGACAAAAATCCACCCCAAATCCAAGCTCTGTTCATCCGGCGTGACTTGCACACACGACCAGTATCGAAAAGGCTGCATTTGGCGGTGGATTTCTCTTAGTCTTTTCCGCGGGAGGAAGCTAACAAATACGAAATATCCGTGTCAAGGAAAATCTGCACACGTGTGTGAGCGCGCTGCACGCGTGTGAGCCCGCTGTCTTTGGGATCGGAGAGCGACCTCGTCAGCCGAGCAATCCGGCGGCCGCGGTCCAGGACCGGTGCTGGCTCTCCGCCACGCCGCGATGCGTGAGTGTGCCCATCCAGGTATTCAGACCGTCGGCGAGGCCAGCATCCTGACGGATGGCCTCGCGCGCCCCCTGGTTAGCGATGCGCAGAATGTAAGGGAATGTGGAGTTTGTAAGCGCCAGCGTGGAGGTGTGCGGCACGGCGCCCGGCATGTTGGTGACGCAGTAGTGCACCACGCCATCGACCACGAAACTGGGGTTGGAGTGGGAGGTAGGCCGGGCGGTTTCGACGCAGCCGCCCTGATCGATAGCCACATCGACGATGACGGCGCCTTGCTTCATCTGCGAAACCATGGCGCGCGTGACCAGTTTGGGCGCGGTCGCGCCGGGAATGAGCACGCCGCCTATCACCAGATCCGCCTCGCGCGTTACCTGGGCGATGTTATAGCTGTTCGAAGCCAGCGTCGAGAGGCGGCCGCCAAAGATGTCTTCGAGCTCGCGGAGACGGTTCAGGTTCACGTCAATGAGCGTGGTTTTGGCGCCGAAGCCCAGGGCGATGCGCGCCGCGTTGGTGCCCACCACGCCTCCGCCCAGAATGGCTACATGCGCCGGGGGCACGCCGGGGACGCCGCCCAGCAAAATGCCGCGCCCGCCGCGCTCCTTTTCGAGATAGCTGGCGCCGACCTGCACGCTCATGCGCCCCGCGACTTCGCTCATGGGAGTAAGCAAGGGAAGAGTTCCCTGGCGGTCGCGCACCGTCTCATAGGCGATGCCGATCACTTTGGACTCGAGCAGCTTGTCGGTGAGTGCTGGCAGGGGGGCGAGATGCAGATAGGTGAAGAGAACGAGGCCTTCGCGGAAGTACACGTACTCGCTTTCGATGGGCTCTTTGACCTTGACGACCATGTCGGCCTTGCTCCAGACGTAACCCGCGTCGCCCACAATCTCGGCGCCAGCGTTCTGGTACTCGGCATCGGAAAAGCCGGATTGCGCGCCAGCCTGGGTTTCGATCAGGATGGTGTGACCGGCCTCGGTGAGCGCTTTGACGCCAGCGGGGGTGATTCCAACGCGGGATTCATTGTCCTTGATCTCTTTGGGAACGCCGACAATCACGATTTCTCCTCTTTCGCTAGGGCCCCAATTGCGTTGCGCGCCGGGGAGGGCTGCACGTAAGAAACCGGCGCGCCCGGCCGTGCTTTGGGGAGGGCTGAGTTCGTGCGCTTGTGTGCCGGTTTCCAACTGAAGGGAATTTTACGGCGCAGACGGCTTCCAATGTATGCAAACTTTGTGATAGAACAGCGAAATGGGAACGAAACGTGAGCAAAATACGCCATTGTCGCAACAATCGCCCGAGACGTTGCAATCTGTAGAGAGCCTCCAAGCGGCGGCAGGATTGGACGAACTGGATGGGGCTATCCTGCGCTACCTGGCGCGCCAAGGCCGAGCGACGAATTTTGAGGTGGGAGAGGCGGTGGGGCTGTCTGCTTCTGCGGCGTCGCGGCGGATTTTGGCGCTGGAGGCAACGGGGGCCATCCGCGGCTATCGCGCGCTGATCGACGACCGGCTGCTGGGCAAGCATATGACGGTCTACATTCGCGTGACGCTGGAACGGCAGTCGGCCGCCGTGCTGAGCGCGTTTGAGACTGCCGTGCGGCACTGCCACGACATCGTGAGCTGCCACCTGCTGGCCGGCCAGTACGACTACATTCTGGTGGCGCGCGTGGCGGGAATTGATGACTACAACCGCCTTCACCAGAACGAACTCTCGCGGCTGCCGGGGGTGATCCGGCTCGAAACCAGCTTCGCGCTGAGGGATGTGCTGGAGGGGAAGAGCTAAGGAATTCCCGGGTTGGCGATCAGGCCTTTGACCAATGCGCGGTCCAGCCGCGGACAAGGGCATCGTCGAGCGCCCCCAACGCCGGCTCGACGTTGCTGCCAGCGTCGATGGCTGCGAGAAGCTGCTGGGCGTGATTGCCGATTTCGTCCGCGATCTTCGGATTCCGTTTACTCAGAACGGAGGAGAGGAAGCCGGCCTGCAACGCCGCATGCAGGCGGCGCACACCGAGTTCGGTGGGCGCGACCTCGCTGGCCAGATCGGGATCGCCGGCAAAGCTGCCGTGCACGGGAACCTGCCGCGAAGCAGCGCCGGTGGAGAAGATCGCGAAGACCTGCTGCGTACCCAAGGCAAACGCGAGGCGCGCGGTGATTCCGCCCGACCACATCGGTTTCAGACCGAGGCCTTTGGCGTGCTGCTCGATGGCGGCGATCTCGTCGAGCGTGAGGAGGCCTTCGGTGTGTTGCGCGTCGCGGACCAGGTGACGGGCGGCGATGCGGTCAGGGCAGTCGAAGAGCACGAGGCGTGCACCGGCCGTGCGCACCTTTTCCATCCACAAGAGCGCAGCTTCAACACAGCGCGACTCGTCAAAGATGTCGTCGCCGGTGACGAGCGGCGTGTCGACATAGAATGCCGGAACCGCCGTCCAGCCTTCGGTCCAGCGGCTGACGAGCGCGACCACTTGCTCCTGTTCTTCGAGCATGAGCGGAATCAGGCCGTATTTGCCGGCGGTGAATCCAAAGGAGCGGGCCGCTTGCAAGCCTGTCCAGACGGTGCGGGCGGCGGAATCGGCGTCCACCTGATAGCGGTAAACGAGCCGCACTCGCTGCTCGCGTGCCGCGGCAAAGAGGTCGCGGAGCGTGCTCGCGTCCACGATGTTGAGCAGCGAGGCAACGCTCGTGCGCTCGCGCGCGGCCAAGGTGAGGTCGCCGTCGATGGCAACCTCGGAGATGCCGGCCTGCGCGGCGATGGTGATGACACGCTTGATCTCAGCGACAGGAGCGTCCGCGTGGATGACGCCGCTCGAGATCGAGAGTAGCGAGAAGCGATGGAGCGAAGCGGGACCGAGGAGGCCCTGGCTGCGGCCGGCTTCAAGCTGCGCAACAAGCCGTGCGACGGTTGCGGGCGCGTCGGAGCCTTCGACGATGAGCCGCACAGTGAGCGGGCGGGGAACGCTATCGAGGGTTTTCAGGAATGGCGCGAACGCGGCAAAGACACGGGCCAGCCATTTCGTTTGGTCTTCGGCGGCATCGGCGATGGCGAACTCCGGCAGTAGGCGATAGAGACGGGCGTTGACGCGCACGCCGACGTTTGTGGAGCAGAGCGTGCGCTCAAAGGCCGCCGCAATCAGCTTCGCGTATTCATCGGGACCGATGGGGCCCTCGCCCGCGCTGATCATGCGTTCGCCGTCGATCATGACGCCGAGAGGCATGGGACTCGGCGGGTGAAGCGCGCGCGCTTTGGCTGAAGCGTAGGCGGCTCGCGCGATGGTCTCCGCATTTTCGCCCTCGTCGCTGACTGCAAGGAGCGGCCCGAAGCGCGTGGAATCGTACGCGTCGAGCGGCTTGGTCCACGGAGGGTAGAGAGTGGGCCACTCGGCCATTAGCTCGTGCATCGCAGCGGGATCGTTGGCGCGGACGCCGGTGAGCGCCAGAGCACGGCGCTCGTATTCTGTGCACAGCGCTTCGTTCTTTTGCGCAAAGTTGCCTGAAAGATTTTGGGACGGAAGCACCGCGGGCGCGGCGAGCAGCGCGGCGCTCTGAAGAAATCGACGACGCGTGACGGCTGAAGATGGATTGCGCACAGTGGTGTTTTCCGATGCCGGATTCAAACTTCCGGAAGGATGCGGAGATTGTACGGCATCTTCAAGCGGGCATTCCGGTTTCCCGGGTCTCAAAAGCGAGACCCGGGGCATCCCAAAATGGTGCAAAGACGAACGGTCAGAGAGCTACGTCATCTGCTCGCGCGCTTCGCGCCAAAGGTCGAGATTTCCGTCGCGTGCATAGCGATCGATTTCTTTGAGTTCGGCGGCTGAGAATTTGAGTTTCTTTAGCGCATCGAGCGAGTCGTCGAGTTGTTCCACGTTGCGCGCACCGATCAGCGCTGAGGTGACGGCTGGCGAGCGCAGCACCCATGCGATGGCCATCTGCGCAAGCGTCTGGCCACGGGCTTGCGCGATGTCGTTGAGTGCGCGGACGCGCTTGAGGTTTTCTTCGCTCAGAAATTCTTTGAGCAGCGAAGAGTTGCCGAGCTTGGCGCGCGAATCCTTCGGCACGCCTTTCAAATACTTGCCGGTGAGCAGGCCCTGCGCGAGCGGCGAAAACGCGATGCATCCGACGCCGAGTTCTTTGAGCGTGGCGAGCAGGCCTTTCTCGATCCAGCGATTCAGCATGGAGTAGCTGGGTTGGTGAATCAGCAGCGGTACGCCCATGCTCTTGAGAATTTTGGCAGCGGCTCGCGTGCGCTCGGGACTATACGAGGAGATGCCGACGTAGAGCGCTTTGCCCTGATGCACGGCGGAAACCAGCGCGCCCATGGTCTCTTCGAGCGGGCAATCCTTCCACGGGCGGTGCGCGTAAAAAATGTTGACATAGTCGAGGCCCATGCGCTTGAGGCTGTCGTCGAGCGAGGCGAGCAAATATTTGCGCGAGCCGCCGATGCCGTAGGGGCCGGGCCACATGTCCCAGCCAGCCTTGCTGGAAATGACGAGCTCGTTGCGCAGGCCGCGGAAATCCTTGCGGAGAATCGTGCCGAAGTTTTCTTCGGCGGAGCCGTAGGGAGGGCCGTAGTTATTGGCGAGATCGAAGTGCGTGACGCCGCGATCGAAGGCGCGGCGGATCATGGCGCGACCAGTTTCGAAGACGTCGGCGCCACCGAAGTTTTGCCACAGGCCAAGCGTGATGGCCGGCAGAACGAGGCCGGAGTTGCCGCAGCGGCGGAAGGTGGCGTGGTCGTAGCGAGAGGGATCGGGAATGTAGGCGGTTTCCATATCACTCAAATCCTAGTTCATTTCGATGCAAGACGGCGGTCAGCATTTTCACTCCGCGTTGTCGATTTGCGCGCGCTGGAGCTTGTCGGAGTAGTCGACGTAGACGGCTTTCCAGGTGGTGAAGAAGTCGAGTGCGCCGAGGCCTTCGCGGTGACCGTTGCCCGTGTGCTTGACGCCGCCGAACGGTAGATGCACTTCAGCGCCGATGGTGGGCGCGTTGATGTAGGTGATGCCGGCTTCGAGGTCGCGCATGGCTGTGAAGGCGCGATTGACGTTGCGCGTGTAGAGCGCAGTGGAGAGACCGTAGTCGATGGAGTTGGCGATGGAGACCGCTTCTTCAAATGTCGTGAACTCCATGAGCGCGACTACGGGGCCGAAGACCTCTTCGCGCGCGATGCGCATCTGGGGCGTGACCCCGGCGAGAACCGTTGGCTCGAAGAAGTTGCCGTGAGCGTACGGGCCGCTCGTCAGCGCGTGGCCGCCACACAGGAGCTTGGCGCCTTCGCCGAGCGCGATTTCGACATAGCGCGCCGAGGTTTCGATTTGATTGGCGTTGACTTGCGGGCCGACTTCGACGGTTTCATCGAGACCATTGCCGATCTTGAGTTTTTTCGCGCGGGCGACAAATTTTTCGGTGAATCCTGCGGCGATGCCCTTTTGCAAAAGAATGCGGCTGGTGGCGGTGCAGCGCTGGCCGGTGGTGCCGAACGCTCCCCACAACGCGCCGTCGAGAGCGAGATCGAGATTGGCGTCGTCGAGGACGATCTGCGCGTTTTTGCCGCCCATCTCGAGCGAGACCTGCTTGAATGTGACGGCGGCGTGTTGCGCGATGAGCGAACCGACGGCGCTTGACCCGGTGAAGCTGATGGCGCGCACGTCAGGATGATCGACCAGCGCCGCGCCCGCGGCCGAGCCCGTGCCGCAGACGATGTTGACTACTCCCGGCGGAAGGCCGGCATCGACGAGCGCCTGGACGAGGTTGTAGGTGGAGAGCGGCGTGTCCGTGGCCGGCTTGATGACGCAGGTATTGCCGGCGACGAGCGCGGGAAAGAGCTTCCAGCTGGGGATGGCCATGGGAAAATTCCACGGCGTGATGAGGCCGACGACGCCGACGGGCATGCGCACGCTCATGGCGAATTTGTCGGGAAGTTCGCTGGGAGTGGTGACGCCGAAGAGACGCCTGCCTTCGCCCGCCACATAAAAGGCTTCGTCGATGGCCTCCTGCACGTCACCGCGCGTTTCGGCCAGGACTTTGCCCATTTCGCGCGTCATGTCTTTGGCGTATTTTTCTTTGTTTTGGACGAGGATGTCGCGCGCACGAAGAAGGATCTCCGCTCGTTTGGGCGCGGGAACCAGACGCCAGGTGGTGAAGGCCTGTTTGGCAGCCGCTACGGCGGCGGCCACATCTTCGGAATGCGAAGAGGGGAAGGCGCCGATGACGTCGGATTGGTCGGCGGGGTTGAGGTTCAGCATGGTTTTGCCGCTTGCAGCCGGGAGCCACTGGCCGCCGATGAGGTTGTGGAAGGTGGGATAGGTCATAAAGCCTCGAAAAACAGTGAAAGAGTGAATGGTGGGCCGTGAATCGTGGGCTGTGAGCCGTGAACCGTGAACCGCGGACTTGCCCAGACCCGTTGCAATCCGCAAAACAGCATAACCCCGTGGTTGGGGTTCCGGCTAGTTGAGTGCTTCGGCAATTAAGCGGCGGCATGCTTTCCCACCCTTTCCCGCCAAAAGCGCGAAAAAGGGTGGGGCACGGATACTGCATCTTGTTGCTAAGCCGAGAACCGCTCTAGATGGGAGGGCCGGGACGGGCGGCGAAGCCGGCAAATGGGGCATTAAGCGGGTGCCAGAATGGGCGTTTTGGTGAGGCTACGGTTACCTTTTCTGCTTGTTTTGGGGTGGGTTTCGCGGCTTGGTTCCACTGGCCGTACAATAGGCGTTAGGGCAGATTCCATTTTCAGCTTTTTCGAGGTAGATCCAGCTTTTCCATGTCATCCAACGGATATCCTTCGCGCTCTTCGCGTTCCCACGGGTTTCGCTCGCTGTTCAGCATGTTCTCGAGCGACCTCGCTATCGATCTAGGCACAGCAAACACTCTTGTCTACGCGGCGGGCAAGGGCATCGTCGTCAATGAGCCTTCGATTGTCGCCATCAACAAGAACACTGGTGAAGTAGAAGCCGTGGGCAAAGAGGCCAAGGAGATGCTGGGGCGCACGCCTGGCAACATCGTGGCCATCAAGCCGATGAAGGATGGCGTGATCGCCGACTTCAAAGTCACGGAAAAAATGCTGAATTACTTTATTCAAAAGGCGCACAACCGCAAGATGCTGGTGCATCCGCGCATCGTGATCGGCGTGCCTTCAGAGATTACGCAAGTGGAGAAGCGCGCGGTTGAGGACTCAGCGTATCGCGCCAAGGCCAGCGAGGTTTATCTCGTGGAACAGGCCATGGTGGCGGCGATCGGCGCGGGTCTGCCGATTACGGAGCCCTCGGGCAACATGGTGGTGGATATCGGCGGCGGTACGACGGACATTGCCGTGATTTCGCTTTCGGGCATTGTCTACTCGCGCTCAGTGCGCATGGCCGGCAACCAGATGGACGAGGCCATTACCAATTATCTGAAGCGCAAATACAACCTGCTGATCGGCGAGCGCACGGCAGAGGCGATCAAGATTGAAATCGGATCGGCGTTCCCGCTGGACAAGCCGCTGACCATGGAGATAAAAGGACGCAACTTGATTGAGGGCGTGCCCAAGACCATCTCCATCGACGACAGCGAGATTCGCGAAGCGCTGGGCGAATGCATTGCGGTGATCATGAATGCCATTCGCGTGGCGCTGGAGCGCACGCCTCCCGAGCTTTCGGCCGACATCAGCGATCGCGGCATTGTGCTGACCGGCGGCGGGGCACTGATCAAGAATCTCGACAAGCGCATCCGCGAGGAGACCGGGCTGCCGGTTTCAGTGGCCGACGATCCGCTGGCCTCGGTGGTTCTGGGCACAGGCAAGATGCTTTCGGACTTCCGGCTGCTGCGCAAGATCAAGATCGACTAAGGCAGTGGTCAGTGATCAGTGGTCAGTGATCAGAAGAGGCCGTATGGTCATAGCAGCCGTCGATTGCACTTCACTGAACCCTGAACACTGACCACCGACCACTGTTATGGAATCCTTCTTCACCCGCTATCGGAACCTTGTGGTGCTGCTGGCCATTCTGATGGCACAGATCGCCGGCTTGGCGGTGCAGGTGCGCCACGACGGTGCCGGCACGAACACGCTCGACCCCAGCGACCCGAGCGGGGTACGCCTGATCCGACTGTGGGGCAACGCGATTATTTCGCCTCCGGAACGGTTGATCCACGGAACAAAAATCGGCCTCGGCTCGCTGTGGACAAACTACATCGATCTTCGCCGCGTGCGCGAGCAGAATGAGGACTTGCAGAAAACGGTTGACAGGCTGCGGCTGGAGCAGGCGGCGCTGCTGGAAGACGCGCGCCAGGGCCAGCGGCTGCAGGCGCTGCTTGGTTTCCAGGAGAAATACATTTACACCACGGTGGCCGCGCAGGCCTACGGCTCCAGCGGCAGCGATCGCTCGCACGTCTTCTACATCGACAAGGGCGCGCACGACGGCCTGAAGTCGGACATGGCAGTGATTACCGCCGACGGCATTGTGGGCAAGGTGCGCGACGTGTTTCCGCACACGGCGCAGGTGCTGGCCGTGAACGACGCCAGCAGCGGCGCGGGCGTGATTCTTGAAACCACGCGCATTCGCGGCATTTTGCGGGGCGACGCAGTGGGCCGTCTGGAAGTGGTCGGCATCCTGGCCGACCAGCGTATTCAGCCTGGCGAAAAAGTGTTGACAGCCGGAGGCGATTTGATATTTCCGCGGGGATTGCCGGTAGGCGTGGTGGAGAAAGTGGTTCCCGATCCCGATCGGGATTCGTTTATCGACGTGATTGTGCGGCCGGCCGCGCATCTTGAGCGCCTGGACGAGGTGCTGGTGATTACCTCGACGGAACCGCGTTTCTCACCGCAGGAACAGCAGGATCTGGCCACCAGCGAATCGCAGTCAGACCTTGTGCCGACCGCAATCAAAGACCAGATGAAGGCGTCAGAGATTATGGCCGAGAAGCTGCCCGGCCTGATCGATCCCAACCTGCCACCCGACAAGCAGCCGCTGAACGACAGCAGCAATCCGAATCCTGCTCCCCCGCCGCCGCAGCCTCTGCATCCTGACGAGTTCTCGCCAGGCGCCGCAACCACTCCCGCACCGGAGACCGATACGGCGCCTGCACCCAAGCCGCAGACCATAAAGCCAGCGACTCCACATGCTGCTCAAGGCAATGGCAACAAACCGCAACCCGCAGAGGTTTCCAGACCGCAAACGACGCCGCGGAGGAATCCATAGCCATGTCCATTCTCAGCGCCGATAGCCGGCGCGATATGGAGATTCGCCGCTATCCCCTGCTGGTATACGCGCTGGTCCCGTTGGCTTCGCTGGTTTTGCAGGCATGGCTGCCGCGTGTGGTGGGGCGTTATGACTGGTTCGACCTGCCGCTCGTCATTACCATTTATTTCGCTTTGGGACGCCGCAGTCCCATCCAGGGCACCATCATGGGCGCGGGGATGGGTTTGTTTGAAGATGCGCTCTCGCACCATGCCGTCGGCGTGAACGGCATTGCCAAAACCGTGGTGGGTTTTCTGGCGGCATCTGTCGGCATTCGCATCGAAGTCGAGAATAACCTCGTTCGCCTGCTGCTCAATTTTTCGCTTTCTCTACTTTCCAGCGGCATCTACTTATTCATCTACCGCGTTTTGCTGGGCCTGGCGCTGGAGTGGAGTTGGCTGACGGAACTGATGCGGGCGGTGGGGAATTCGCTGATTGCCGTCGTGCTGTTTCCTCTTTTGGACCGTCTGCAGATAAGAGAGTAGTGGGGCAGTGAAGAAGTGAAGGGCGGGGTGGGAATTTGAACTCGGGGTATTCTGAAGCGTAGGGGTCATGGTTTCAGGCAGTATCAATCGCGGTGAAAAGCTCTCCACGTTCAAGCTGACGCTGGTGCAGTACGGCATTCTTATTCTGATGCTGGGGCTGGCAGCCGGTTTGTGGCGGCTGCAGGTGCTGGACGTAGACAACTACCGCGTGCTGGCCGAGCAGAACCGCATCCGCAAAGAGCCGATCCTGGCGCCGCGCGGCAAGCTTTTTGACCGCGAGAACCGGCTGGTGGTGGACGACTATCCGTCCGTGACGTGCTTCCTGGTGCGCGAACAGAACCAGAATGTGGATGCCGATCTGCCCCTGATTGCGAAGGGCCTGGACCTCGACCTGGATCAACTGCGGGCGACCTTGCGCCGGTACCGCAGCCAGCCTGGCTACCAGCCCATCCCCATCAAGCAGGACGTGACCGCCGATGAGCAGGCCTTTATCGCGGCGCATCGCAATGAATTACCTGAGTTGGAGACGATTGACGAAGAGCGCAGGCTGTATCCGCGCGACGGCTTTGCCGCACACCTGATCGGGTACGTGGGCGAAGTGAGCGAGGACGACCTGAACAATCCTCGGTTTGCCTACTACGAGCCGGGCGACGTGGTGGGCAAGGCGGGCGTGGAGGAGACCTACGACGAACTGTTGCGCGGCCAGGACGGCAGCCGCGAAGTGGTGGTCGACAGCCACGGGCGCGAAGTGAGCTACTTTGGCATTGAGCACGCGGTGCCGGGGCAGGACCTTCGGCTCACCATCGACAACGACCTGCAACGCGCCGCCGAATTGGCGTTGGGCGACCGGAACGGCGCGATTCTGGCCATGGACCCGCGCAACGGCGAAATTCTGGCCATGGTTTCGCGGCCGAGTTTCGATCCCAATGCCTTCGCCGTCAAGATCGACCGCGCGGAGTGGAACAAGCTCGTCAACGATCCCGATCATCCGCTGCTGAACAAAGCCATCCAGGCGCAGCTCGCGCCGGGATCGACCTTCAAGATCCTCATGTCGGTGGCGGGCTTGCAGGAAGGCATCATGCAGAACATGCACATTGTGTGCACCGGCGGATGGGGCCCCTACGGCTACTACCACAAGTGCGACCAGCGTCACGGCGCGGTGGACATGCATACTGCCATTCCATACTCCTGCGACACGTTCTTCTACATGCTGGGCGACAAGCTAGGCATCGATCGCATTGTGAAGTACGCGACTGCATTCGGCTACGGCCAGAAGACGGGCGTCGACCTGCCTGGCGAGCAGGCCGGATTGATGCCGAGCGCGCAGTGGAAGGCGAAGAATTACCACGCCCGCTGGTATCCCGACGAGACGCTCGACGTTGCCATTGGGCAGGGCGCTGTGGAGGCTACGCCGCTTCAATTGGCGCGCATTATCGGCGGCATTGCGTCGGGCGGGCATTTGGTGCGGCCGCACGTGGTGTTTCCCGATCAACTGCCCGCGGAGTTCCGGAAATCGCTGGCGGATAGTTTTCCGGGATCGGGCGATGCGTATGTACCCATCGACCCCGCGAACTGGGAGATCATCACCGACGGCATGGCCGACGTGACGGAACCGGGGCTGTGGCATACGGCCGGTTCGGCACACCTGCCAGGCATCGACTTTGCCGGCAAAACCGGAACCGCACAGGAAATGAGTCACGAGGCGCTGGAGAAAACCAATAAGGGCAAGAGCACCTATCCGAATGTGTGGTTCGTGGGCGTAACGCCGCGCCGAAATCCCGAGCTTGTGATTGCGGTCCTGTGGCAGAACGGCGAATTCAGCTATTACCCCGCGCGCATCGCCGCACAGGTGGTGACGGCTTTTGTGGACAAGAAGCGCCGCTTGGCGGGCAACTTGCCGCAGCAGAAGGCTGCGGCTCCAGTCGAAGTGGGCGCGGTGTGGTCGTTACCCGGCGCGGAACCGGGCGCGAAGAACACGGCTGCTGCGACGACCAAGGGCCGGATTCAAAGCGGACATTTCTTCGTCGAGAATGGGCAGATTGTGGCTGCGAACCAAACCGGCGCGCAAACCAGCCGCAAGCTAGCGACAAGTGCAGCGCCTCGATCCGCGGTGAACGTCAAAGAGAGGCCAACCGAAGTAGCTGCGGCTCTGCCCGAACGCAAGCCCGCATTGAAGCCCGCGTCAGGACTCGAGCCGGGGAGGAATCCGTAGCGTCATGCCTCTGCGCCGATTCCTGACCTTTCGCGACTTCGACTGGTGGCTGCTCTGCCTGGTTCTGGTGCTGGGCATTATCTCCGTGCTTGAGATTCACTCAACCACGGTGCACACCCGCTTCGCGAGCTTCGAGTCGAAACAAATCCTTTTTATTGCGGTGGGCATAATTTGCATGTTCATCCTGGCCAAGATCGACTACCACCGTTTGATCGACTGGTCGCCCTGGATGTACGGCATCTTTCTTGTTTCACTGGTCGCCGTCAGACTCGTAGGCCACAAAGCCCTCGGCGCACGGCGCTGGATTGCGCTTGGACCGATCCAATTCCAGCCTTCGGAGTGGGTCAAGTTGGTGCTGATCCTTGCCGTGGCGCGCTACATCGCGAACATCGGGGGCCGCAACCTGACTTGGAAGGAGATTTTCAAGGCCTTTGGAATGGTCGGCATTCCCATGATCCTCGTGCTGATCCAGCCGGACCTGGGCACGACGCTTACCTATGCGCCGATTCTGATTGCTGGCCTGTTTTTGGGCGGGATCAACTTGCGACAGGCCACGGCATTAATTGTTTGCGGATCAGTTCTGGTCGTCGGTGTCTGGTCGAGCGGCATCCTGCAAAGGATCGGGATGGTGCACAGCTACCAGAAGGGTCGCCTGACCAGCTTCATCAATCCCCAGAACGACCCCAAGGGAGCGGGCTACCAGGTGTTGCAGTCGGAGATTGCCGTGGGTTCCGGGGGAATCTGGGGCAAGGGATCGGAAAAGGGCACGCAGACGCAGGGCTATTTTTTGCCCATTCCGTATACGGACTTCATCTTTGCCGCCTTCAGCGAGGAACACGGCTTTGTGGGCGCGTTTTTTGTGCTGCTGCTATACTTTCTTATATTGATGCGTTTGATTCAAAACGCTCAAACAGCCGCCGACCTGCCCGGTTCGCTCATTATCATGGGAATCGTGGCTGTGTTGACCTTCCAGATTGCGGTCAACGTAGGCATGGTCATCGGGTTTATGCCCGTCACCGGAATCCCTTTACCTTTAATGAGTTACGGTGGATCTTCGGTGTTGTTTACGTTCCTGGCGCTGGGCGTTGCAATGAACGTCCGCATGCGCCGGTTCGTGAACTGACGCGTCTCGATCCAATTCGGCTGAGAGACGCAAGGAAAAGATTAAGTGGTGTGCGGTCGAGGGTAATTCTGGATTGCTTCCGGCCGTAAGAACAAGATCAGTAAGTATTTCGCCGGCATGGTCCCGATGGATCGCGCCCGGCAGGATTGGGATTATGAGCACGCAGAGACGGGATGGCCGCTCCGCTCCAACGACCGAAATCGGTCGCCGGAGTATGCGGCACGGCTCGCGGCTTGCACAAGGCAAGGACCTCGCAAACCGATCGAATCTGGCGAACGCCGTTCCACCCAGGTGGAACTTCCCCGCGAACGCCTCCGGTCATCTATCAGCCATGGCCGCCCCAAGTACTCTGCGACAGGATACCCGCAATCAGCAGCCCGATCGGTTTTTATGCCCAGGCTCGCCGCCCACAAGGCAGGCAGCCGCACTGAGGCCGTTCATCGATACAGGTTATCCGCCCATCCCCTTCCCTGCCGTCTTCGCGCGCGTCCATCCAACCTTGCCGCATGTACCGGCTGCTTTAAGCTGCCGGACGGAAAGGCACGATGGCAAAGGAAATTTGTATTTCCAGCACGCCGCATGAGACGCGGCTTGCGATTTTAGAAGACGATCAACTCGCGGAAATCTACTACGAACGCGAAAACGAGTACACACTCGCAGGCTCCATTTACAACGGACGCGTGACACGGGTTTTGCCAGGCATGCAGTCGGCATTTGTCGACCTTGGCCTGGAGCGCGATGCGTTTCTGTACGTCACCGACTTCATTGAGCTCGAGGACCAGGAAGAAACCGACGAGTTGGAGAAGGCTGCGGCCACCGGCCAGGCTCCGCGCGAGATACAGCACCCGCATGGAACTCCTCAAGGCACTGCCCAAAGTATTGACCGCAACGGTGGACGCCGCGAAGATCGCGGTGGACGGCCCGCCGACAGAAAACAGGAGTCCCGGCCGGAACGCCGCACGCCGGAAGAGACGCCGGTGGAGACGGTTACTCCGGAGTTGACGAGTGCTGCTGCGCCGGCAGGAACGGCTCAGGAAAGCGAAGACGCGAGCGGACGTCGCTGGCGGGGACGGCGTCGCCGCCGCGGCGGACGCGGACAGGGCGCTGCACCGGAAGCGGCTGCCCAGGCAGGGCCAAGCGCTGCGCGGCCGGCCGAACCGGTCGAGACTTTTGAAATTGAAGACGCGCCGCAGGCGCGCGAGGCCCATGCCCCGCGACCTGCGCAGCACGGACATCAGGCGCCGACGACCATTGTGCTGCCGGGTGAATCGCTTTCGAAGTACGGCGGCACGCCGGCGGGCGAGACATCTCAGTCGGCGCTAGAATCGGCTGCTCCGCCGCGCCGGAGTTACACGTCAAAGCCTTCTACGTTGATCGATGCGCCGATTGCCTGGGATGGCAGCGGATTGTTGCCGGGAGAGTCGATCTCGCGGCATCGCGGACGCCAGCCGGAAGCCGAGACTGAATCGCAAGACGAAGTTTCCAGTGCGCCTCTAGCGGAGCAAACGGATGAGGAGTTCCAGGAAGCTGCGCCGTCGCACTACGAAACGGAAATCGAGACCGAAGAAGCCGGGGAACCCGGTCTTGAGTTCGAAGAGGAGAGCCTCGACGAAGACGCTGACGAGATGCTTTCAGAGGAAGAATTTCCGCCTCTGGAAGCCGCAGAAGGCGCGACTGCAGCGGAAGAGGAATTTGAAGAGACGACGGGTTCTGCTCCAGCAGAATTTGAAGCCATGGCAACGGAAGCCGACGATGAAGAAGAAGGTTCGCCGGAGGAAGACGAGACGGATGCGTCGGCTTCGCATCGTGTCGATCCTTCGTCGCCGACGGGCTTCCGGCTGTTCGGTTTTGGCAAGAAGAAGGAAGAAGAAGCTGCCAAGAAGAAGGCTGCGACTCCGGTTTCAACATACGCGCCGGGTGCAGGCCTTGTCGAAGAGGAAGTGATTGAGGGCGAGGAGTTCGACGCCGCACCCCATGCGCGCAGGCACAAGCCCGAAGTGCACGACCTGGACGAATACGAAGAGCAGACACTGCCTTCGAACATGCGCCCCGGCGACGTGGGAGAAATGTTCCAGGAGGCGCACCTCGATCACCGCATCCAGCGAAATCTGGGCGAGCCGGCCGGCGAGGACGAAGAGGACGAGGTCGCAGAGGAAGAAGAAACGACGCCTGGCACGCAGCCGGTTCGCAGCCGCGAACGCCGCGATCGCGGACAGCGTGGGCGTGGCCCGCAGCGCCGCGGTCCCTCCCGCCGCTCGGCGCAGACTTCGAATCTGCCCATCATCTCGGACCTGTTGAAGTCAGGGCAGGAGATCCTGGTGCAGATTGCCAAGGAGCCGATTGCCAAGAAGGGCGCGCGCATTACCAGTCATATCGCGCTGCCGGGACGGTTCCTGGTTTTCATGCCCACCGTGAGCCACGTGGGCGTGAGCCGCAAGATTGCTTCCGACGAGGAACGCCATCGCCTGAAGCGGATCCTGCTGCACGAGCGCGGAGAATCTTCCGGCGGACTGATTGTGCGGACCGCGGCCGAGGGCGCGTCGGAAGAGGAATTGCGCGCCGACCTGCGCTTCCTGATGAATCTGTGGAACGACATCAAACAGCGCTCCGAATCATCGAAGTCGCCGGCGCTGATCTATCACGATTTGTCGCTCATTGAGCGCATTCTGCGCGACCAGGTGAGCTCAAACTTCTCGAATATCTGGGTCGACACCGAGGCTGACTACGAGCGCATCGTGCGCTTCCTCAACCGCTTCTCGCCTTCACTGGTGCGGCGCGTCAAGCTCTACACCAAAGAGACTCCGCTGTTTGAGCACTTCGGCATCGAGGATGAGATCTCGAAGGCGCTGCGCTCGAAGGTGTGGCTGAAGAGTGGCGGCTCGATCGTGATCAATCAGACCGAGGCGCTGGTGGCGATTGACATCAACACCGGCAAATATGTGGGCAAGTCGGCGCGGCTTGAAGACACGATTCTGAAGACCAACCTGGACGCAGTGCCGGAGATCGTGCGGCAGATCCGCCTGCGCGACCTGGGCGGCATTATCGTGATCGACTTCATCGACATGGACGAGCGCAAGAACCGGTTCAAGGTGATGGCTGCGCTCGAAGAAGCGTTGAAGAGCGACCGCGCGCCGACCAAGGTGCTGCAATTTAACGATTTCGGGCTGGTGGCGATTACACGCAAGCGCGTGAAGCAGTCACTGGAACGGACGTTGAGCGTTCCCTGCCCCACTTGCCAGGCGACCGGCATGGTGAAGAGCTCTGCCACCGTTTGCAACGAGATTTACGTGGAATTGCGGAAGATGCGCAAGCACTTTGAGAGCGCCGACGTGATGCTGCGCGTACATCCTGAAACGGTGAAGGTGCTGAAAGGCAACAACGCCCGCTGGCTGACGGAATTCGAGGAGCTGATCGGGCGCAATCTTCTGCTCAAGAGCGATCCGACGCTGCATCCAGAGCAGTTCGATATTCAGGGATAGCGGGGCTCGCGGAGTTAGTGAAGGCCGGAGCGAAAAGCTCCGGCCTTTGTTTTTGCCTCAGCTATGAGCCTTCACCGGATCACGTGAATCGGAACGCCGAGTTCCAGGTTTCGCCAGGTCTGTTCCGTGGTGTAGACCGGCGCTTTGAGCGCAATGGCCAGCGCCAAGCAGGAGCGGTCGCCGAGAGAAAGCCCATACTTTTCCGTCGTCGTTATCAGGCTGCCTGCAATTTTGGCCTGCTCGCTAGTGAAGGGCTCTTCGGCCGTGACGGACGAAAGAACATCCTCCCACGCTTCATCCGGATTGTCGCCCTTTTTGACCAGTTTCGATTGCACCTCGGCGAGATTCACCGTGCTGGCAACTGCATTATCCAGGATCTCGTCCGTCAACTTTTCCGCACCCCGTTCTTTTTGAAGCAAGGCGAGAATTGCGGACGCGTCGAGCACGGCCTCATTCATGCTTCGCCGCCTCGCGACGTTCCGCGCTCAACTCCTCTGAAAGGCTGACTCCGGGCGGAATCAATTGCCGTATGCGTTCTTGCGCCCGGCGAATCCTCGCGCGCCGCGTCGAAACCCGCAATTCGTAATCCTCGAAACGCATCTCGAGCGAATCGCCCACGCGAATTCCCATCGCCTCGCGAATCTCGGCGGGAATCACGATCCTGCCCTTCTCGCCCACCTGCACCCGCGCCTGAAGTTCCATGTGTCACCCCATTCGATCAGTGACACCATTTTAATCTGGTGGGAAATTTGATGCAAGTGGCACTTTTTGAGTTCATCCCACCAAGTCCGCTCAAGGCAGGCAACCTCTGGCCGTATTCCGTGTCTAACCTATTGAAAGATGTCTCTTTCCCGGGAAGTCAAACAAAAATCAATGCTTGAGGTGGTTCCAATGTCGGATACCGTCTGGATGCCGCTGATGCGGCGCGCCGGTTTGGTAACAGCTATGGTTCTGCTTGCATGCTCTGTTGCGAGCGCGCAATCCACCCAATTCCAGGATCAGTCCAGTGCTGCAAGCTATTCGTCGAGCCAATCGGGCACGACGCAATTTGCCGAATTGGCGCTCCCCGAAGCTCCGACGCCAAGACCTTCGGCGTCTGGCGCAGGGCAGTATGGGAACGGCGGCGGAAGTGGGGGTAATGGGCTTGTCAGTCACCTTGCCTTTGAGGCCGGCGGTGGTGCGAACGCTCCCGCCGGTGACAAGTCGTACATTACCTGGGGCGGTCAGTTCACCGTTGGCGGCGGCTACAACTTCAGCAAGCGGTACGCCCTGATGGCCGAGTACCAGTTCATTGACGACAAGCTACCCGGACACATCATTGCCGAAGCCGGCGCACAGGGCGGCCACGTGCACCTGTGGTCGTTCACGCTCGACCCGGTGGTCTCGCTGTTCCCCAAGTCAAGTAACGACTTCTACGTCACCGGCGGCTACGGCTTCTACCGCAAGGTGACCAGCTTTACCGACGTTGAACCGACGACATACTGCTACTTCTACTGCGGCGTGGCTTACGCAAACGAGGTAGTGGGCCACTTCTCTTCAAACCAGGGTGGCTTCAATATTGGGGGCGGCTATCAGCACCGGATGGGCGGCATGTACAGCGACAGCAACATGAAACTCTTTGCCGAGGTGCGTTACGTAGATGCCTTGTCGCCGGCGGTTGTGGCTTATCCGAACGGCCTGGCGGAAACGACCGTAGCTGCCGATACCAAAGTGATCCCGATAAGCTTCGGCGTCCGCTGGTAACCCAAGACCAGAGCAGAAGAGGTGGCATCCCGCTCTTTCGTGCTGCGTTTGCGACGGAGCGAGATGCTTGCAGCAGTTCCCCAATAGCAGGACTCCGGAGCCGCTCGTCACCGGCTACGAACAACGATCCGCAGCTTCCCCGTGGCTGAGCAACGCAACGCGACCGTCTCATTCCCGAGCATTCCATGCTGAGATTCCGCGAAAGCCGTCCTTCCCGCCATCGAGCGCCGAGCGGCAGAGCTGTGACATACGCATTGCGCCGCGGCAAGGGAGCCGGCGGCGCGGTGTTGCTTTGCGTCGCAGTTGCTTTGGCCGGTTGCAACGCTCGTTTGCGCAACACAGAAGTGACGCCACAAAGCCCAAACCCTGTTCCCAATCCGCCCAGCAACCCGCCTCCGATTTCCAGCCAGGGCGGGTCGCTGACCATCTCGCCGCAATACGCTGCGCTGAGTCCGGGGCAGACATTGCAATTCACGGTGACGGGCGCCGGCAGCGCCCCGGTCGAGTGGCTTGTGAATGGGGTCGCGGGCGGGGGTGTGGCGACAGGCACGGTGAGCAGCGGAGGAAGCTTCGTGGCGCCGGCCAGCGTGACGCAAAGCGAGAACGTGACCGTGACCGTGGCGCTGACCGCGTCGCCGCAGGTGAATTACGCCACTGCGGTGGTCTCGATTATAGCGCCCGCCCAGGTGACGTGCCCCCTGGAACTGGGAAATCCCCAGGTGGCGCAGTACTCGCTCTATCTCCCTGCTCCGGGAAAGATGAGCGTGGAGTTTGGGACGACGACCAGTTACGGGCTGAACACCTGGCAGGTGCCTACGCCCTCTGCGAATGGGGGCGACGTGCAGCTCTATGTGGCTGGAATGCTGGGCCAGACGCTCTATCACATGCGCGCGCAGGTGACGCTCAACGACGGCGCAACGTACAACGACGCGGATCATACCTGCATGACCGGTACGCCCCCGGCGACTGCGCCTGTCAACGTTACTACCACGAGCGGCGCCACTCCGCAGCCCGGCATCGAGATGTGGAACACGATTCTGCCCGTCAGCGACAGCCAGGCCTTCGCCACCGACCTGAGTGGCAACGTGATCTGGACCTACGCGTATCCGCACAGTTCAAACGACTACATCCAGGGTGTCCAATTGCTGCCCAACGGCAATTGGCTGATGGTGATCTCGTACCTCTCCTCCATTACCACAGGCGTGAGCCCCAGCGTGATCAACGAGGTGCGGGAGATCGATCTCGACGGAAACACGGTCAACAGCCTGGATATGGGTACGCTGAACAATAAGCTCGCGGCCGGAAACTTTCTTGACGCGGAAGGCAATGTCTACCGGCTGGGAAGTTTTCATCACGATGTGCTGCCGCTGCCGAACGGGCACCTGGTCCTGCTGGCTACGTACGTGCGGCGCTTGAGCAATCTCTCCGGAACCACGGGCACCACCACCGTGATCGGCGACGCGCTGGTAGACGTAGATCAGAACTTCAATCCCGACTGGGTGTGGAACACTTTCGATCACCTGGACATCAACCGGCGTCCAATGAACTGGCCTGACTGGACGCACTCGAACGGATTGCTTTATTCGACCGACGATCACAATCTTCTGCTTTCGATGCGCCATCAGAACTGGGTGATCAAAATCAACTTTCTTGATGGCACGGGTTCGGGCGATGTGATGTGGCACCTGGGCGAAGGCGGTGACTTCAAGCTTGTGAACGCGACCGATCCCACGGACTGGTTCTACGCGCAACACGGGATGAGCTACTTTACGCCCAATACCACCGGCGTCTTTCGCGTTGGCTTGATGGACAACGGAAACGACCGCATCTTCCCGACCGGCCAGGTATATTGCAAGCCCGGCGAGCCCGCATCGGCGCAATGTTATTCGACGATGCCGCTGCTGGAGCTGAATGAGAGCAATATGACGGCGACGATGATTACGCACTACACTCCGCCGCCGAGTTACTTCAGCTACTTCGGAGGCAATGCCGAATTGCTGGCCAACAGCGATATGGAAGTGGACTTTTGCGCGGCGGTTAAGGGAGCCATCGTGCAGGAACTGAATGCGCAAGGTTCGCAAGTTGTGTGGCAGGCGACAACGCCGGGCGCCGACCAGTTCCACGTTTATCGATTGCCAAGTCTGTATCCAGGCGTGCAGTGGTAGTCATGCCGCCGACGCTGCTCCATGCGCACAGGGTCACCACGGCTTCTTTTCGGTCGGTGATCCCACTTCGCCGCGCTCAATGCGCTCGAGAAACATGCGCGCCAGCTTGCGCTCACCGGGATGGCTTTCACCGTGCATGGTGCACAGGTCGAGGAATTCGTCGCAGAGCGCGTTGCGTTCCTCCTGCTGCGCGAGAATGTTTTGCAAAGCCATGGCAAGCTCGCGAAGGCGCGCCGCTTCAGGCCAGGACTTCTCTGGTTCGTCGAGGTCGATCGGTTCGGCGAACAGGCCGTGACGACCGCGCGCGCATTCATCCAGACAGGCGAGCAGTTGTTCGCTGAAGACGCGGCTCAGCGCGTCAACTTCGGTTGGGTCCATGGCGTCGCGTGGGTCCATTTTGTGCCCTACTTTGGCGCGCCCTTGCCGGCCTGCATTGCCGCTTCAATTTCGTCGGGGGTGTGGGGAAGGCTCGCGTCCAAATCTACGAGCTTGCCGTCGGCGGTGACGAGGAAGTCGCACTCGATGCGAATGCCGATTTTTTCCTCGGGAATATAGACACCCGGCTCGATGGTGAAAACCATGCCTGGCTTGAGCACCACGGGATAGTTGCCGGGATCGTGAACATCGATGCCCATCATGTGGCCCAGGCCGTGCAGCCAGTATTTGCCCAGCGACTGGCCATGCAGATCTTTGCCGTGAGTATTGATGTAGTTGTAGGCCACGGTATCAAGCGAGTTCGGATCCTTGCGGTCGCGGTCGTTGATGGTGGATTTTCCGGAGACAAAGGCGTCGATGGCCGCCTGCTGCGCGCCCAGAACGACGTTGTAGATTTCGCGCTGCCGGGGGGTGTAGTGTCCGTTCACAGGGACGGTGCGGGTAATGTCGGCGGCATACATGGAGTACTCGCAGGCCGCATCGACGAGCAGAAGATCGCCGTCCTGCATGGTGCGGTCGTTGTTGGAATAGTGGAGGATGGTGGAGTTGATGCCCGAACCCACGATGGGCGCGTAGCTGGGCCGCTCGCATCCGTTTTCCATCCACACTGCGGTCATGGCTCCGGCGATGGCGCGTTCGGTCATTCCGGGCTTGACCCACCACTGCATCATGACGCGTTGCGCAAGGATAGACGCCTTGGATGCCTGCTTGATCAGCTGAATTTCACCTTCATCTTTGATCTGACGCAGCGGCATGGTGAGGGTGGTGACGTCGCGCGCATGGGGCACGTCTCCGCTGCCCAGAGTGGTTGCAGTGAAGCTCAACAGGGCTGTTGCCGATGCGGAATCCGGTTGCGTCCATAAATTGGCGAAGAGTGCGTGATCGGCAGAAATCAAATGGCTCAACTCTGCCGGCAGCTCGGTCATGGGCTCGACATGGTCAACGCCAGCAGCCTCGTCCACGCCGGGAGTGGCGGCATCCATTTTTACGCCGGTGTAGGCTTCCATGCGCAGATTACGCGCGGGCAGAAAGAGAATTTCCCTGTAGCCGTGCGGCGTGGCGGCTTGCGGAGCATCGCCTTCGATCAGCAGCGCCGCGCCCGGCTCGTTCCATCCCGTCAGGTAATAAAAGTTGGAGTCCTGGCGGTAGGGCATGAAATCCAGCTCCGGCTCTTCCGCGGCAAACAGAATGGCGACGCCGCCCGGCAATTTGCCGGCAAGGGCCACACGGCGCGCATGAAAGACGTCGGGCTGTTGCTTGTCGAGAGCGTGGAGCAGGGGGGCGTGGAGTAGAGGAAACCCCGGTCCGAGGGCGAGGAATGCCAGACCGAGAAAACAGAACTTCTTCATCCCGTTATTGTCGCCCCTCGTTGCGCGCCTTGCAAAAAAAATCGTGCGCGGAATAGTGGATCAGTTTGAATCCAAGGTCGGCACAGGGTTGAGGCAACCTGCCAATTTCCGAGTAGCCGACGAGCCGACCGCGACCCCAGCTGACACGAAGCCCGCACCTCAGGGCGCGAAATTATCTTCCCTCGGACGGATCTGGCGAGGTAGCTACGTCCAGATCGATGAAGGATGCTGGGCTGTGTGGCAAGCCGGGAGCATAACAATTTCCGTCAGGCGCAGCATTCTTAGGACAACTAGCGCTGAACTGCGCGCGGCGCGGGGACTGGGCATACTGCCAAACGGCAATTTCGCTCGGGTCTTCTAATCGAGAGCCAATTCTCGGCGGCAGTTTTGTCGAGGTGCAGCCTGGCGCCGGCGGGCATTGGTCGTTGGCTACCCAGAGTGCCAACCGCTGCGCTGGCATTTTTGAGGGCTTCGATTTTTCACTCTCCAGCATCTGGATATTCTCTGCGGTGTTGATCGCGGTGCCTCCGTCCGGCACATCGATCCCTGAGCAATAGATGCCCGCACGAGCTCCGCGACGGCGAACAGCTTCAACCCACGCCATAAGGTATGCGGCTTGATTGGGAAGCAGGCGCCCCCCTTGCTCTTGGTCGAGGAATATGCGAACGGTCCCGGGAAAACCTTCCCGAATTGCAGAATCCACCGCAGCGTTGCCATCTTGATTGCCGAAGGCGGGGGCGTCATTCCCTACTAGCTCTGTGCTGAGTCTTCCGTTGAAGAGGACCAAAAAGCCAAATCCCTGCTTCTCGATGAACGCCCGTTTTCCCGCCCACGGATTGTGATCAAGTCCTGGCGGATTGTTCAGCCAAAAGCTGGTGTACCGGTACGTGACCTGCAGCTGCAACATTGCGGAGTCGCCCGGATAATCATTCTTGTCGAAGCCCAGATAGACCCGCTGCGCCGAGCCGATTGGGGTCAGGGCTGAAATCGCCATTACCCAGACCAGCCAAAGGGTCCTTCTCATGTCTGCTTCGCCTCCATTCGACAGTTTAGATGTGAACGGTCGTGAGCAAGCCCGGTTTCAGCGCAGCGCTAATGCGTGCTCTCCTACCCTTTTCCACTAAAGAGCGCGCGAAAGGATGGGGCACGGAAGGATCCTCTTCAAGCGGTCTGATACCTAGTGGCTCTGGCTCGGCGATGCCGGCGCGGGAGCGGGTTGCGGGACGTCAAAAAAGCCGATGCGCAGTTCATCTTTAGGAACAAAGTTAGTGAGGTGAACCTGGAAGGTGTTGGCATCGATTTTTGTGACGGGCGCGTTCTGCGGAGAGCAGAAGCTGACGATATTTTGGTCCTTCTCCAGCTCCGGCTTGCCACGCTCGACGATCAGCGTGAAATCTTCGATGGGCTGCTTCCAGGTGTTGGCGCTGGTCAAGATGAAGTCGACCCAGTGCGGCTGTGCGAGTTCCCCGGAATCGGGTTGGCTTGCAACCATTTGCGTGATCAAGCCGCTCAGAAATGAAGGATCCGGGCAAAGTGATTCCAAACGCTGCATGTCCTGGAGCGCGTACTTTACTGTGTCGGCATCGCCGGTGGGCTGCTTGTGCTCGGAGACATTTTCGAGAGTGCCGGACAGCATCAACTCCGATCCCTCGACCGGCGTGTATTGGTGTTGGATGTGCACTGTGGAGTGAGCCGGGAAGGTTTGCGTCCAGTGATATTGCAGCTTCACGGTCCACAGGCCCCAGCCGTCCTCGGCATCGAAGAGGCCCAGCGTCGCCAGCCGCTGTTGCTCGGCCTGCGGCAGGCGCGACACATCCGGAGTCTGCATCTGCCCGCTGGCCGGATCGGGTTGTCGAATGTGACCGAAGCTCGCGATATCGATTTTATCGGCGGTCAGAATCGAGGTGACATCTTTGCCGTTGAGGGTTGCCTTGGCCTCGGTTTGGTAGGCGACGGTCTTTCCGTCAACAAGAAGCTTGAAGTCGGAGAACGACGCGTCGGTGATATCGGGACTCTCGGGGCCGTAGCTGTAGGGCGGCACGGGAAACGCCACTTCTGCGGTCACATCCTGGTCCGTGTCGTTGCGGAAGTCGTAATCGACGACGATCTTGTCCGGACTGATCTGGAGGATCTCTTTGGCCATGACGATGCGTGATTCGCGGCGCGCGACGAGGCCGCCGGCGGCGATGGATGCCGCGGAATCGTCGGCCAGAGTTGAAGGGGCGGCGAGAAAGGCCATTCCGGCACTGAAGGTCAACGCGCAGAGGACAGTTTTTGAAACCATGGCCGAGAGTATCGCAGCACGCCCGAAGCTTGGGCAACGCAAGAAGTTGGGCTGGCGTGAAAATCACGGTGTCGCGCCGGGTAGCGTGTTCACTTCGATTTCCAATGCGATGGCCGGCTTTTTGATTGGCAATCGACCGAAATAGTACAATTCAGGCGATTTTAGTAGTTCAGCCTGATGATCACCAGTATCCACACCCTGATCTATTCCGACGATGCTCCCGCAACGCGCGCATTCCTTCGCGACGTCCTGGGCTGGCCCTACGTCGAGGATGCGCTGGGCGGAGGCGCAGGTTGGCTGATCTTCAAGACCGGACCTAGTGAGATGGGCGTGCACCCGACCCACAGCGTCCACGATGGAAAGACCTACGAATCGCCGCGACACCATCTGATCTCTCTGATGTGCGACGACATTTCACACACGGTCGCTGAACTGAAGGGCAAAGGTGCGGAGTTCCGCGGCGAGGTTCAGGATCACGGGTACGGACTAGTGGTCTTGATGGCCGTACCTGGCGCAGACGACATCATGCTTTACGAACCCAGGCATCCGCTGGCGTATAGCCTTTGACCGATTGGAAGGGTAACTAGCGCACTCCTGCCTGTCGCCCGTCGCAAGGCATCGTCCGAATCAGGATACTCCCTCGAGCCGCAGACGGTTGAATTTCCTTGGACTTCGCTGTATTCTGGGAATGCAACGCGTTTGTCCGCCGGTTTTTCCGTGTGCGCACCGGCTGGCGGAGAGATGAGTGGGCCGAAAGCCCACTTTTTATTTGCGGCAAACTTTGCCCGGTAAACCCTGAAAAATCAAGGGATAACGGGATTGTGGCTGCCGGGAAGGCAGCGGGGACGATGGCGGTCAGGCTGGACGAAATCCGGAAGGCGGCGGAACGGGTAGCTGCCTCGCATGGGCTCGACGTGGTCGACATGGAGTTTGCCGGGCCGGCCAAGGATCGCACCCTGCGGGTGACGCTTGAGAAGAACGCCGAGGGCCGGGCGCAATTGAAGGCTGCGGCTGAGGCGGGCGCAGAGGGTTTGCCGGAGAGGCTTTTGGAAGGCTCGCTTGCCGTGGAGCAGCTTTCCGGCGTGACGCACGAGGATTGCGCGGCGTTCAGCCGCGATTTTGGAGTTTTGCTCGACGTGGAGGACCTGATTCCCGGCGAAGCGTACACGCTGGAAGCCAGTTCACCCGGACTCGACAGGAAGTTGGCCCGGGCTGCGGACTTCGAGCGGTTTCAAGGTTGCCTGGTGAAGGTGCAGACCTTTGAACCGGTTCGCAACAACCGGCACTGGCAGGGAAGACTCGTGGCGGGTGAAGGAACTCCGTCCGAGACCAGGAGAATAACGCTCGATCTGGCGGCGATCAAGCAAAACAGCAAGAGCCGGAAGACGGGCCTGAACACGGTGGAGATCGCACTCAGCAATGTTGAGAAGGCGAATCTGGTGCCGGAAATCTGAGAAGACAGGGACTAAGGGACTAGGGACCAGGCGGAGTTGAGGGATTGAAAATGATTCGATCCGCTTGCCTGCAATCGCCCTGGATCTGAATTGTGAAACTCGCGGCGTTGGGAGTGTTGAACTTCGGCGCCCGCTTTAAAGGAAACGAGAGTAAGAAGTATGGCCACCAGCGTTTTGTATCAAAGTATCGAGCTCCTGAGCCAAGAGAAGGGCATCGACCCTGCCATCGTTGTGGGGGCGGTCGAGGAAGCCATTGCCCTGGCCACCCGCAAGTTCTACAAGACCCAGGAAAACATGCGCGGGGAACTGAACAAGGAGACCGGCGAGATCCAGGCCTACATCTACAAGACGGTGGTCGCCGACGAAGAGCAGATTGAGGATCCGGTGAACCAGATCACGCTGACGGAGGCCAACGAAATGGCGCCCGGCGTGGAGGTGGGCAGCGAGATTCGCATCTATCGCGACACCAGCCCGCTGGGCCGCATCGCGGCGCAACTGGCCAAGCAGATCATCTTCCAGAAGGTGCGCGAAGCGGAGCGGGATACGGTCTTCCAGGAGTATGCGCACCGCGAAAAGGAAGTGCTGAACGCGACCGTGAAGAGGGTCGAGGGCCAGGATGTGATCTTCGACCTGGGCAAGGCCGAAGCGCGCTGCCCCAAGCGGGAACAATCGCGGCTGGAACAATTCAGCGTGGGCGAGCGCTTACGCGTAGTGCTGCTGAAGGTAGACCGCGCGGCCAAGGGCCCGCAGGTGATTGTGAGCCGCGCCGCACCGGAGCTGGTGTCGAACCTTTTTCAATCTGAGGTTCCGGAGATTTACGACAACACGGTGGTGATCCGGGCCATTGCGCGCGAGGCGGGCGAGCGCACGAAAATTGCGGTTCAGTCGCGCGACAAGGATGTGGACCCGGTGGGCGCCTGCGTGGGCATGAAAGGCATGCGCGTGCAGTCGATTATCCGCGAATTGCGCGGGGAAAAGATCGACATCATCGAGTTCTCCGACGAGATCACGACGTTTGCCGAGAAGGCGCTGCAACCGGCCAAGGTGAGCCGCGTTTCCATCACGGACCTGACCGAAAAGCAGTTGGAAGTGATTGTGGACGACACGCAATTGTCGCTGGCCATCGGCAAGAAGGGCCAGAACGTGCGACTGGCGGCGAAGCTGCTGGGATGGAAGATCGACATCAAGAGCGAAGAGGAGAAGCGGCAGGAGGTCGAGCAGCAGATGCAGGCGCTGGCCGGCGCTCCGACGACTCCGATCGAGCAGGTGACGGAGTTGGGCGATGGCATCATCCAGAAGCTGGTGACCGCAGGCATCACGACCGTGGAGGCGCTGGCTGATATGACGCCGGAGCAGCTGGAGGAGATTCCGGGCATCGGCGAGAAGACGCTGGAGAAGATTTCCGTGGCCGTGCGGCACTACTTCGGCCAGTTTGAAGAGGCAGAAGCAGCAGCGGCGGCGGCGGCAGAGGCGGCCGAAGGCGCTGTGGAGCCGGAAGCAGGCGAAGCGGTTGCGGCGGAAGCCGGTGAAGCGGCGGCTGCGGCAGAGGAATCCGAAAGCGCGGCTGAGGAAGCAGCGCCGGTTGCAGCGGCAGAGGTTGAAGTTTCCGCAGAGGAAACTCCGCAAGCGGAAGCCGCGGCAGAGGAAGAGACAAAGATCGACGAGGGGCAAGGCGAAGAGCAGAAGCAGACGGCGAAAGAGGATGGCGCATAGGATGCGCGGCATCTTCCCAAGCCAGGCATACGTTAACGCAATGTTGAAGAGCGGCCAGTGCCATGAGGTAGCTATGAGCAACTAAGGGCGTTTTGGCGGCACAGAATTGAAAAGAGGCGGATGAGCAAGGTTCGTATCAACGATCTCGCAAAAGAGCTGGAAGTAAAGTCTCGCGCGATTCTCGACATTCTTCCGGAGCTCGGTGTTGCTGCGGGCAAAACGCACTCCAGTTCACTTGAGGGCGACGAAGCGGAAAAGGTGCGTGCGCATTTTGGGCAGGAAACGCGGCCGGCCTCACATGGATCTGCGTCTGGGCGACAGAGCGCGCCAAGCGTGGTTCCCAAGATCGATCTTTCGCACATCTCCAAGCCCGGCGATGTGATGAAGGCCATTCTGGCCAAGAAACAGGAAGAGGAAGCAGAAGCGCGTCACGCGCGCGTGCCGGCAAAGCCGGCTGCCCCGCCTGCAACGCCGGCCAAGCCTGTGGTGCACGCTGCACCCGCCGCTCCCCCTGTTGCCGCAGCAGCTCCGGCGCGCCCGGAACCGCGCAAAATTGTTCCGCAGCCGCGGCAAGCCGCGCCGATTGCTGCCACCCCCACAGCTCCTCCGGCCATTGCGAGTCGCCCTCCGTCGGGCGCCGTGGTGGCCAAGCCACCGGCAGGTGCGGTTACAACTGCGCGCCCAGTGGTGGTGGTTGCGCCACCTCCGGCGGGTGCCGTGAAGCCGCCCGCGGCTCCGGCTGCGCGCGAAGAGAAGCCGACACATGCCAAGCCGCCTGCGGTTACTGAGGCGCCAGCACTGGCAGCCACACTGGAACGTGCAGCGGCCGCACCGGCTGCTCCTGAGGCACCAGCGCCCCCAGCGGAAGCTGCCGCATCCGTTCCCACCATTGCCGCACAATCGACAGGCGCGCCAACAACCGCGCCGGGACCGCGCCAGGGCCGGGCGGCCCCCACGGTGCCTGCGCGCCGCATGGTGATGCCGCAAACCGGACCCCGGCCTGTCTACAAATCTTCGTATGTCGCTCCCGTGCCTCCGGCGGCGGGAACCGGCAGCGGAATTCAGCGCGGCAAGCCGATCTTCGATCGCAGGCCTGCGAGCGGCCCGAGCGGTCCGGGACAACGTGGCCCCAGCGGGCCAGGAGCTCCCGGTTCCTTTGCAGGAGGCCCGCGGCCCAAGCATCCCACGCGCACTTCCGCAGGCGGATTCGCGCCGGGCGGACCGGCTGGCACCGGCGCACGGCCTGGTTTTGGCGCGCGTCCCGGCTTTGGCGCACGACCCGGCTTTGGCGCGCGTCCCGGCCCTGGCGGCGCGGCAGCGCCAACGGAGACGCCGCGCCCGCAGCGCGCTGCTTCGCGCGGCCGCGGCCGTGGCCAGCAGCAGTATCCGAAGACCAAAGAGGGCCCGATGAAGGGCTTTGTGCCGCCACCACGCTACAGCGGCATGCAATACAGCAATGAGCCGGTGCCGATTACGCGTGAGATCACCGTCACCGAGGGCATCAGCGTGAAGGACCTGGCCGAGAAGCTGGACGTGCGCGCCAAGGATCTGATCGCCACCCTGATGATGGGCAACATTTTCGTCACGGTGAATCAGTCGCTGGACTCCGAAATGATCAAGGACATGTCCGCCAAGTTCGGCGCGGCTGCCACCGTGATCACCTACGAAGAAGAGCTGGAGAACCAGGCAATCGAAGAGGTGCTCGACACTGATAAATCCGACATGCTCGAAGTGCCGCGCGCGCCGGTGGTGACCGTAATGGGTCACGTGGACCACGGCAAGACGTCGCTGCTGGATGCGATCCGCGAGACCGACGTGGCCGCAGGCGAAGCGGGCGGCATTACGCAGCACATTGGCGCCTACAAGGTGAAATTCGCCAAGGAAGGCTCGCCGGCTCACGGCCGCGAGATCGTCTTCCTCGACACGCCGGGCCACGAAGCGTTTACGCGCATGCGCGCACGCGGCGCCAAGGTCACCGACATTGTGGTGATCGTGGTGGCAGCAGACGACGGAGTGATGCCGCAGACGCTCGAAGCCATCGATCATGCCCGGGCCGCCGAGGTTCCCATCATCGTGGCCGTAAACAAGATCGACAAGCCCGAAGCCAACCCCGATCGCGTGAAGAAACAGCTTGCCGATCGCGGTTTGATTCCCGAAGAGTGGGCTGGCGCGGGCCAGGAAGGCACGGTGTTTGTCGAGGTCTCCGCCAAGAAACGGATCCATCTCGACCTGCTGCTGGAAATGATCTGCCTTGTGAGCGACATCAAGGCTCCGAAGGCCACGCCAGGACGCAAGGCCGTGGGCAGTGTGCTTGAAGCCAAGCTGGACCGCGGGCGCGGCGCCGTGGCCACGGTCCTGGTGCAGGATGGGACCCTGAGCCTGAACGACAGCTACATTGTGGGCAATACCTTTGGCAAGGTGCGCGCCCTGTTCGACGACCGCGGACGCGCTTTGACGGAAGCCGGCCCCTCGACGCCTGTGGAAGTGCTGGGCCTGGAAGCGATTCCGGACGCCGGTGACACGTTCCTGGTGGTCTCCGACCGCGACAAGGCGAAGTCGATTGCGCAATACCGCAAGATGAAGGAGCGCGAGGCGCAGTTAGCAAAGAGCTCGCGCATGTCGCTGGAAGGACTGTCGGAACAGATCAAGCAATCGGGCGTAAAGGACCTGCCGTTGATCATCAAGGGCGACGTGACGGGATCGGTGGAAGTGCTGGCCGACTCGCTCATCCGCATGTCAACGGAGAAGGTGCGCGTAAAGGTGCTGCACTCGGGCGTAGGTTCCATTACCGAGAGCGACGTGCTGCTGGCGACAGCTTCGAACACCATCATCATCGGCTTCAACGTGCGCCCGGAACGCAAGGCCGCCGAGCTTGCCAACCAGGAGAACGTGGAAATCCGCCTGCACTCGATCATCTACGAACTGCAGGATGAAATTCGCCTAGCCATGATGGGCCTGCTGGAACCGACCTTCAAGGAGAACTACGCGGGACGCGCCGAGGTATTGAACATCTTCAAGATTCCGAAGGTGGGCACCATCGCGGGCTGCCGCGTGCAGGACGGCGTCATCCGGCGCGACGCCGAAGTGCGCGTAATGCGCGATGGCACGCAGATCTTCAAGGGCAAGATTGCCTCGCTCAAGCGCTTCAAGGACGATGCGCGCGAGGTAACCAGCGGCATGGAGTGCGGCATCGGCATTGCCAACTGCAACGATCTGAAAGAAGGCGACGTGATCGAGGCCTTCAGCACGGAGCGGCTGGCCGCCGATCTGGGAGCGCTGACGTCCGCTAAGGCGTAAATCTGATCCCAAACCAATAAAAGGGCCCGTCTCTCGTTCGAGAGGCGGACCTTTTTTCTTTCTGGTGCAAGCGGCGGCGGCGGCGCCTTGCAGTGGCGCACGGCGGCCACGTACACTGATGCCTCATCCTCACGCAGGCATCATGTTGGATTTCGTCCGCTCCTATCTCGACGAATTGTTGACGGGGCTCTTTCTGCTTCTGGTTGCAGTCGTCACCGTCGCTCACCCGCCAATCTTTGCTACGCACGGCGGACTGCTGCTGGCGCGCGTTGTGCTCTGGTCAGCCGCCATTCTGCTCACGGTGCTTCTGGCGGCTTCACGCTTCAGCTCGCGGGCTCGCGGCGCTCTGCATTTTATCTTTGACTTCGGGCCGATTGTGGTTGCGGTGGTGGGATACGTGAGCCTGCGGCTGCTGGGCGCCTCCGCGGTCACGGCGTGGCTGGGCATTCCCTCATTCGACCGCGAGATGATGGCTGCCGACGTCGCGATCTTCGGCAAGACTCCCTATCTCTGGTTTACGCAGTGGGGACTCGACAGCGGATTGTTTGCGCGGGTGATGTCCGGCTTTTATGCCTTGTACCCGTTCACGCCTTTGCTGGCCGTGGGCTGGTTTCTGTGGACAGGCGACAGGAAGCAGTTCCGCCTGGTGCGGCGCGCGTTGATTCTTTCGCTCTATACCGGCTACTGCTGCTACCTGCTGATTCCCGTCTCCGGCCCTTTGACGCTGGCCGCTGCGACGTCCTCGAATTTTCTCGAGTCGACGCGCGTGTACTCGTTCCTGGAGTCGAACTTCCGCTACGCTTACGACTGCTTTCCCAGCCTGCATACGGCCAATCCGTGGCTGATTGTATGGTTGAGCCGGGGCAGGGTTCCGGGATGGCTGATGGCGGCGGCCGTGATCGCAGCTTCCGGCATCACGCTCTCCACCATTGAATTGCAGGTGCACTACGGGATCGACGTTCTTGCGGGGTTCGCGTGGGTGTTCCTGATGGCGGCAGTGGCCAAGGCTTCATTGCCCGGCGAGAAGATGGCGTAGTTACTGTTGGCGGGGTAGGGCTGGTCGCATAAATGCTCGAAGCCGATTGACAAACGTCCCTCAGGGGCTGAAGCCCCTCTGTTTATGCGTCTTTCATGGCACGGCTAAAGCGGTGCCCTTTCAAAACCGGATCTATGCATCCAGTTCTCGAGTTGGTCATTCAATTGCGGGCGAGCGCTGCCAGACGGCGGCGTCGAAGCTGTGGGCCGGCTGGTAGCCTTCGTCTTTGTAGAGTTGGATAGCCTCGGTGTTGGCTTCAGTGACGGTGAGGGAGATTTCGGTGGCGCCCAGGCGCATGAAGTTGAAGGCCGCCTGCGCGAGCATCAAACGCGCCAGTCCGCGGCGGCGAAACGCAGGATGCACGCAGACCTGGGTGAGGTGCCCGCTCTGCTCGCTGACGCGCGAGCCCAGCACCAGCGCCGCCAACTCGCGGCTGGCGCGGTCTACCACCACGTACGAAGCCTGCGAGGCAAAGGTGCCGCAGCCCGCGTAGCGCACGATGTTGTTGAGGAAGCGCATAGAGCCGTGCACGGAGCGGTACTGATCGTTGATAAGGCTGTCGGGATGGTCGCGATAGGCTTCGCAGATGAGCCGCGAGGCCGGAGCCAGATCGGCTTCGCGCCAGGGGCGCAATTCCAAGTTTCCGGGCAGATCCGCATGGGGCTGGCTCCAGTGCCCGTCCAGGGGCTGCACCAGAAAAAGACGGCGGAAGACTTCAAACCCGGCCGCGCGAAAGGCCGGAGCAAACTGGCCGGAGGGATGAAGAAGCAACTGCGACTCAATGCGGTCAACGTGCGGCGAGTTGAGAAGCAACTCGAAAAGGTGCCGCAACAGCGTATCTTCGCGGGCACGGGCGGGGCTGGACACTCCGCTTACACCGTCAGCGGCGCCGGGCAGAGCGAATACGTCGCCGATCACGGCCTTGGTTTCTTCATAGACGCAGAACACGTAGCCGGTCACCTTGCCGGACTCAATGGCAGCGTAGCCGGGCAGCATGCGGTTGTCGAGATACTGCATCAGCAGCCGGGCCGAGGCGCGATAGTCCCAGTGCAGGCGCTGGGCCCAGATCTCGCTCTCCGCATCGAGCAGGGGGCGCAACACGGGCGCGGCGAAGTGCCGAAGGTCGAGAATTTCGAGGGTCGCGTCCAATGCCTGCATCTTTCTCCGATGTGGTGCTCTAGGGCGGCCGTTCGCGCTCCTGATGCGAAACACCCTCCCGGCCACTTTGCCACGAGTTCGCGTGAAGCTGCAAGTGATGAGGCCGCTTGGTAGTGGGTCAGCTTGAAAGAAATCATCCCTCAGGGGCTAAAGCCCCTCAATCATTCTTGCGTCCTTACGGCACGACTAAAGTCGTGCCCTTTCAAGACGGCTTCAAACTGACCCACTACAAGCCTTTCAGCGAGCTCCAACTAGATAAATTTCCAGCCCCTGTTCCGGCCAACTGAAGAGTTGCTGATACTGACGGCCCTCCAGAAGTTCCTCTAAGGCCATCTGGGTATCGAGGTTGACGCCATGACGGCCCTGAACCCGGGCGACCAGCAGATGCTGCTCGTCGGGAACGCCGTTTACGTCGTAATTCACCATTTCGTGATCGCGGTAAAACCCGAGGCCGAATTCCACGTCGCGGCGCACATGAAACACAGCCACGGTTTCGCCGGCGGGTGCCACCTCAGTCAGCTTGGCAGCCAGAGGCCGCGCCGAATAGGTGCGGTCGAGGAGATGGATGACGCGCTTGGTCGCGGAGACTTCGGGAATGCCGAAGAACGGCCCCACGCCATAAATGAACAGCACGAGAACGACCAGAATCCAGCAGGTGGCGGGGCGCAGCCAGGCCACGCCAAAGCCTTTGGTCACGACCAGAATCAGCAGACCTGCTCCGACGGCCGCCAGCATAGCGGCGGCTAACGCCTGCAGAGGAGGCATGGCCAGGTTGTGCGCCACGAACCATGGCATGAGCAGGACAGCTATGGTGGTAGTGCCGCAGACCGCGGCATGGCCGAGAAGGAGCCACCGGTTCAAACCGGGTTTACGACGACGGAACAGGTAATCGCCGGTGAGGATAGTGATGGGTGGGATGGCGGGAAGAATGTAGCCGGGGAGTTTGGATTCAGAGAAGGAAAAGAAGAGGACCGGGATGAACGCCCACAGCACCAGGAATTCGGGGAAAGCGTCGCCGGGGCGCGTGGGCGGACATTTGCCGGCGCGGGAGCGGCGCAATCTCCATTCCGCCACCGAGGTGAGGATGCCATCGATGAGCGCACGCACCGCGATCACGGTCCAGGGCATGAGCGCCAGCAGCATGACCACCAGGTAGTACCAGAACGGCTGGCTGTGCTGATAACGGTCGGTGGCGAAGCGCTCCAGATTGTGCTCGAGGAAGAACTCGCGGAAGAAGGTTGGATTTTGATGCTGCACGGCAATGAACCAGGGCAGCACCATGGCGAAATAGAGAACGATGCCCGGCCACCACAAGGAGCGGAGGAGGATGCTCCACTCCTTGCGCAAGAAGGCAAACGCGAAAATGATGAGCGCGGCGAGAAGCGGCGCGACAGGGCCCTTGGCCAGCGTGGCGAGGCCGGTGAAAAAGTAAATGTCGTAGAGCCAGAACTTGGAGCCGGTTTCGTACCAGGCGTACCAACCCAGCAGGCCGATGGCCAGCGGTGCGGCCATCTGCATATCGGTAGAAGCGCCGCGCGCAAAGCCCATGATGCCGGCGCAGGCCACCGTGATCAGCGCCGCATCCAGATGCCCGCCGGGCCGGAATCGCCGCATATGCAGGTAGATGAGCGCCACCATGATGAAGGCAAACGTGGTGGAGGGAAGGCGAGCGCTCCAGTCGTGGACACCGAAGTCCTGAAAGAGGAACATGGCGCGCCAATAATAGAGCGCCGGCTTCTCCAGCCAGGGACGGCCGTAGAGATAGGGCGTGACACAGGCATCCAGGCGGCCCTTGATGGTATGCGCCGAATCGAAGCGCACCAGCATTTCGTGCGCGATCTGAGCATAGCGGGGCTCGTCGGCGCCTACCAGACCCATTCCGTCGCCGCCCAGAATGGGGGTCAGTCCGTAAAAAAGGAAAAAGATCGTAAAGGCAAGAAAGATCGCCGCTTCAATGACGATGGGCCAGCGTGGCATGCACCAGCGCCGGCCTGCGGGTCGATCAGGAACCGATGGTTCCACGGGATTTCCCATCTCTACCAATTTTCGATGACCATTTCTTGAGAAGCGCACAACAGCACGCTTCTTTCAGACGTGGTTTACCTTTACTTATTGACGCAGGACGGATGGGGGTAGGTCCCGCATACCAGAGCGCTTTCGATTCACTTCTTGACATCGTCAAGATCGTACGAGGTGGCTTTTTCTTGAGAAAAAAGCCACTTAGCATCACACATCGTGTTCAGAGCAAAATCGAAATCGCTGTATCCGCGCCGCAACCGGCGCGAACTCGTTGCAGAATTTCGACAGGGACAAGGCTAACAGATTTCCCCGGGTTCTCAAGTTGGCGGCAGGGCCCGGCCTCTATTTCCCATGGCGTTCCGCAGCTCCGCCAGAATCTGCTTGAGGGCGCGCGGCAACGGTCCATCGAGGGTGCAGCCGGCGGCGTTCTGGTGGCCACCGCCGCCCAGGCGAGCGGCAATTTCCGCGACATTCAATGAGCCCTTGCTGCGCAGGCTCACGCGGATGTGGCCGTCGGGCACTTCGCGCAGGAAGGCGACGGCGTTGACCCCGGCCATACTCAAGCCAACGTTGACGATGCCTTCGGTATCCGCCTCCGTGGCGCGGGTGCGCTGCATATCCTGGTAGGTGACCCAAAGCCAGGCGAGCCGGCCTTCGTGTTTGAGCCTGCGGAGGGCCGTTCCCAGTAGCAGCAGCTTGGAGGCGGGCGCAGAGTAATAGACCTCCTCGGCGATGACGATGGGGTCGGCGCCGGCATGGACCAGGTCGCGCGCCAGAGTGAAGGTAGACTCACGCATGTTGCCGTAACAGAATCCTCCCGTGTCCGTGAGGATGGTGGTGTACAGGCATTGCGCCATCTGCGCTGTGATCGCGATGCCCGCTGCCTGCGCCAAGCGATACACCATCTCGCCCACACTGGCCGCACTGCAATCAATCCAGTTGAGTCGCGCGAAACTGACCCCAGTGATGTGGTGATCGATGTTGACCAGGAAGAAGGCTTCGAGCCCGCGGAGCCGGGTGCGTTCCAGGCTGTCGCACTCAAGCAAGATCGCCGCGTCGTAGGGGCCACGGATGCGACGCATGGTGCGGATGGCATCGACGCCCGGCAATTGCCGGTACTGGAAGGGAACCCGATCCGCCGATACCAGATGGGCGGATTTGCCCATCTGCTGGATCACCATACGCAGCGCCAGCATGGAGCCCACGGCATCGCCATCGGGACGCTCATGCGAACAGACCAGGAAGCGCTGGCCGCGATGCAATATATCAAGGATGGCGGCGAGGGGATCGGGGGTGGGAACGCTGGGGACTGGCGCAGAACCTGCCGGAGGCGCATCCATCGGCGCATGGAGTCCGGATTTTTGCCGAAGAGCGCTCATGGTGCTAATTCAATGATGCCTTCAGTTCCGGCAATGATTTCCCGTCCCCGGGGCCGGATCGAGCATCGCCTTGTTGTGATGCTGCGGACGCGGCTGCGGCAGCCTCGCGGGCTGGTTTTGTTTTCCGCGACCGGCCCATGAGCTCGTCAATGCGCGCCTGGAAGCGGCCCGAGCGGTCGGCAAGAAAGATCAGTTCGGGCACGTGGCGCTTGCCCATGCGCTCCTTGAGTTCATGGCGAATGTAGCCTTTGGCGGCTTCGAGTCCAGCGATGGTGTCAGTCTCGGCCTTGGCAATGTCCTTCACGGCGCTGTCGATGGCCACATACACGCGTGCCGACTTTCCGCCGGGATTGAGCGCGACCTCGCTGACGTAGCAGAAATCGATGCGTGGATCGGAGAGCTCGCCCTCGATCAGGACGCCGATCTCCTCGCGCAACGTTTCTGCCACACGGTCCTGATGATGCTTTCGCGCTCTATGCTCCGGCATAACTTCCTCCACCCCGTCCGGAAGGGCCGGTCCTTTGCGGCCCGGTTCCTGCACAGGTAAACCATTAAGAATAGCAGAGGAGAATCCTGCGCGCAGGTCGGCCGGTAGTGTCTTAAAAGTGCGTTGATGGAAAAACAGCGGCCGCTTGCAATCGTAGTATTGTGAGTGTATGAAGTCACGGGAACTGGCGGCGTTAAAGCGCTTGCTTGCCTGGCTGGACGGCAATCTTTCCCTGTTAAGTCAGGACCGTACCGCCCGGTACCAGGAACTATTAAGCGCGGCTCGAACGCTTACGGATGACATGCTGGCTGAAGGGTGATCTTCCGTGGAATGCTCAAGGGAATCGGCACTGTCGCTATTTTTTAAGCCGTGGGCTGAATCTGGAGTTGAGATTCTGCTTTCAGTGAATGGCGCAGAGGAGTTCTGCAAGATTAAGTGGACTTCTCCGGGCAATTGCCGGTTTCTGGAGATATGCTTTACCCGGTCTGGAGCAAAGAATCTAATGGTCGATTTGTTCGAGGCTTCCGGTTTTTCATACGAGGATGCGCGAAACGACGCTTCCGTGCCGCTGCTGGCAGCTAACGGCTGGGAGTCGTTTGTGCTGGTGGGGTTTCCAGACGGCGCAACCCTGCTCTTTGCAAGACCAAGGAGAGATTGAGGGGCGGACGACAAAGATGCACCCTCATTTCTGAGGGCGCCCTACGCCCGCTATATCTCGGTGATCGACAAAGACCCGCCCCGGCAGGCGGGTTTTCTATTTGGCTAAGAGTATATTCCTAGCTGCCTTTACTGGCTAGGTACGACGCTGCTCGTGACCGAATTGATCGCCCAATTAGCGCACTTTTCGAGGCTCTCCGAGGATGCCCACGGTTCGTCCTCCATTTGCTTTAATTTGTCGAAACCCCTTAGATAATCCAAGCCGCTAGGGGTTACATCGAACTCGTACCTGTAGCGCCTCGGATTGGCGCGCGCCTGCAGGTAGAGGCGGGCTATACCTTGCCAGCCCTCAACGCATGCACCCTTCTCCATTCCCTGTTTCGCGCAGGAATTGTCGGTGGGGGGCTCACCCGGACTGAGCCAAAACGGGACATCGTATTCAATCGTGCCTAAGTATCGAGCACGCACTGAGGAACTGGCCTCGACATTCCACACGACGTTCGATGGGGGGCCATCACGAAATTCGGACCCATACAAAGCTGGTATTATGCCTTGGTATAAAGGACATTTTTTGATCGCCTCAGCGATAGCGCGGAGTTGTTCCATTCCTTTTTGTTCGCCAACATCTGGCTGTGAGCCTGCCTGCTCCGTATCGCTTTCCTGATTCTTAGTGACCGATTCAAAAGAGGTTAGCTTGCCTTGCATCGAGAGGAGTGATTTCACCTCGTCCGATGGTATGGCGAAGTTTAGATTTTGGCCCTCTTCTGGGTCCACACCAGCCGCAATTACCCCAACGACCTTTCCGTGCATATCAAGGAGTGGGCCTCCGCTGTTGCCGTGCGAGACGGGTGCGGTCGTCTGAATCAATCTCTTGTTTGGCGCTTCCTCCCGAAACGCACTCACAAGGCCGTCTGAAACCGTTCCCTCCAGCCCAAGCGGGCTGCCGATTGCCACAACGTGATCGCCTACCTCCACCGCTCTTGTTGAATCGAGCGTCAGGAATGGAAGTCCTTTTCCTTTCACCTTCAGAAGAACCAAATCCCTGTCCGCATCTGCCGCCAACACTCCGTCTACGGGGAAGAAGGAGCCGTCTGCCAGCTTCGCGACCGCCGAATGCGCCCCCTTAATCACGTGATAATTTGTGACGATTTCACCGTCAGCGGAAACAATGAAGCCACTGCCCAGGGCGTATTCCTTCCCAGATTCGTCTGATACGACAATCTGGACAACCGCGCCGCTTGCCTGCCGCACAATCTCGGCTACGGTCAAGGGTCGATTAGCCTGCGCTTGACGTGATTGCCCTACCACTGAAGCGATTGCAAGCGAGGGCAACAAACATAGGCAAAGGGCCACATTCCTTGGCATCGATCCCCCCGGGGCCAGCAGGATAATACAGTACAATACCCCTGATTCGCTGCGCTGTCGCGCATAGGCGCTACCCGCCTAATACTTGCTGAGTTTCTTGAGCAGTTTCGCGGCTTTGCGGGTCTTGCCTTTGCGTTGGGCCTTGAAAGCGTTCGATTGCGTGTTGATGTATTTTTTGCCCACCTTCAACTTGATGAATTTCCTCTCGGCGGCAGCCTTGTCGTCCGATTTCAAGCCGAAGTCGTTCATCCCCTTCGGTACCTGTGACCTGGTGGGCATGCAAGTCCTCCTAGTCCTCCTCCCGGAAATACGCGGTGCCTAATGGCCCAAGGATACTCGAAAAATGGCCGGGAGGCGGGAGCAGGCGCGCTGGTGCCAACTCAACGCAGATTTAAGACATTACCGTTCCCCGGCTGGATGACTGTTTTGACGGATTCGTGCTTCAAAAACGGGCCGGAATTGCAGCGGATTGCAGGCTAGGCCGAAAAATCTATGGCCACCACTTCATGCAGACCGATCGATGGCGTTTCGAGATGAATGGTGTCGCCGTCCGTGCGATAAGGAACGTCGCGCGCGGCAACGAGCAGATGAACGCGGCGGATGCGGCGATCGGACGGAATGCGCAGCGCAATCTTCTGTCCCGCGATGGGAACGATTTCGCGTACCGGACCCTTCCACATCATTGGATTGGTGAGATTGACGAGATGCAGCGTCATGGAATCTTTCTGCTCCCACACGGCCACATCCAGAATGCCCGGGCCTTCCACTTTGACGGGCGGAACTTCGTTGGTTGCCCACTCCACGGCGTTGCGCAACAGCATTCCATGATCCACGGCGAGCACCTGCCAGAACGTGCGGTCCAGATCGCCGGGGAAATAAGCGACGCGGCCTTTGCCCACGCGTTCGAGGTAAGCTGCGGGACGATGCGTACCGCCGGGACGGGGGAAGACCGACTCCATGGGCAGGTCGGGGTAGGACGGCACGATTCGGAGCGGCGTGAACTGGCTGGCGTCGGCGGCCGCAACCTCCACCTGGTTCACGGCGTTGATGATGCGCCCGGCGTCTTGAAAGCCGCGCAGCAACGGATGCCAGGCGCCCGCCGCGGAATCTTTTTCCAGGTTCAGGTACGAGTTGAGCATGTTCTCCTGAGTCTTTCCCGCATACGATGCGCCGAAGAGCGAGGCCAGACCGAAATCGCTGCGCTGGACGCCCCACTCGTCGAAGAGCGAGGTCTGGTAGGTAGCCACCAGGCCTCCGCCGCGCTCCACGAAGGCGCGCAGGCTCGCACATTGCGCATCGGACAAAGCAGCAATATTGGGCAGGATGAGCGTGCGGAAGGGCGCAAGGTGCTCCTCATCGAGGCAACGGTCGTGCACCATTTCAAAGGGAATGCGCGCCTCAACGAGCGTTTGATAGAAACCCAATCCCGGCTCTTCGATTTTTTCGCGGGCCTGCTCTCCGCCGTAGAACAAGGCGCTTTGCTGCGAGTAGACCAGGCCCACGCGCGCCAGCGGGCGAAGGTTCCGGAGGTAATTTTCGTTGGCATAGTGCCAGGCAAATATTTCTTTGACAACCGGCAGCCAGCGGCGGTCAATCGGCTTGGCGTTGAATTTGATGAACCACGGGCGCAGCCCCTGCGCGATGCCGTCGGCAACCCAAAGGCGAATCTCGTCGCCGTTCTGCACCGAGTCTTTCCAGCGATGCTCGTCGTCGATGCCGACGCTAAACATTCCCGCGATGGCTTTGCTGCCCATTGTGGCGCGGTATTCCTTGCCGTTTTTGCCGTTGGCCCACGGAGCCATGATGCCGCGCCGACTTTGGCGATCGGCAACCATGGTGGGCGCTAGCTCGGCGATGGTCTTCATGTCGAGATCGCTCAACGCGCCACCGCCGGCATTGGCAATGTAGCTCGCGTTGGGGTTGATGGCGCGGATTTTCTCGTTCCACAAACGCCAAAGAGCGAAGAGGCGTTGCTGCCGCCAGAGGATGTATTGACGGCGCGCCGGATCCTGAGGGTTCAAAGTGCGCGGCAGGTCAAGCCCCGTGGCTTCGCGGAAGTTCTGCCGGCAATGCTCGCAGTAGCACATGCCGCTGCCCGCCCAGCGGTTGGTGAAGATGCCGTCCGGCTTGTAGAGGCGCATGATCTCTTCATGGACGGAGGTCATGAAGTCGAAGTTGTAGGGACCGAGCGCACAGGTCTCCCAATAGCGAGGGTCGGAGGGATGCCGCACCGGTTTGCCGCTCGCATCCACGCGGATCCAGTCAGGATGCGCGTCGTAGACCTTTTGCCAGCACGCGTGAGCGTCGGTCCGGGCAATGACGTTCATGCCCATTTTGCGGCATGCGGCGAGCAAATCGCCGAAGGCATCGCGATCGCCCAGCCATGGGCTACGCTGCTGCAGCGGAAGTTCCGTGGGGTAGAACGCGACCACCCCGCCCGCGCTAAGACAAGCCGCGTCGGCATGAACGGCGCGGAAATAGTCGAGCCAGAATTGGGGATCGTAGTTACCGGGATCGTCTTCAACAAACGCCAACTGCGCCCAGCGCATGGGGCGGTCGTACCAGCTGCTTGCCTGGCTTGAGGCCGGTGCTGCAATTGCTTCGCCTTCCGCGCGCGCGTTGCTGCCTGCACTCACAGGCAAGAGACATGCGGTTGCGGCCAATGCCGATCCTTTAACGAATTCGCGACGGCTGCTCATCGTGCGGCCTCCCGTGACCCAGCCATTGGACCACGCTGGGGTAACTTCGAGAAACTCGCGCATCGTTACGCGCCGAACTGCCGCAGATGATGGTCGAGATGCTTATACATCAGGACCGCCCATTCGTCAGGAGTAAGCGAACCAAAGAATGCATGAGGATGCGCCGTGCAGCCGGCAGGTCCCGCGGCGGCAAAACGACTGATTAGCCCGCTCAGCCGCTTGCGCTCGGCTTCGAAATCCTTGTCACCTTCGATTATGAGCTCCTTTGACGTCGGGGAATTCCTGCGCATTGGCTCGCCCTCGCGAAGAGCCATCGGCTTGATGACGGGCCCCAGGATGCGCCCGATCAGCGCGCGCGGAGGGCGAATTTCTCCTGCCGCCATTTCGAATCCAAGCGAACAATGGGCCAGCATTTGCGCGGGACTCATGGTGCCCCACTGCCGCGGCTGATCGGGCCGCAGCCGGAATAAACGCTGCTGCACTTCATCCACAGTTCCGCTCTGAAACAGACTCTCCATGCAATACAACTCCTAGCTCGAGCCAGCAATTGCTCTGCGACTTCGTTCAGATTTCGGGCGCTTAGCGGATCGGCGTCTTCAGCTTTGCCCGGCGCGCTCGAGTTCCGCGATGTCAAGCTTCTTCATCTTCATCATGGCCTGCATTGCCTTCGAGGTCTTCAGGAGCTCACCAATGCGCGAAGGCACAATCTGCCAGCACAGGCCGAACTTGTCCCTGAGCCAGCCGCAAGCGATTTCCGCGCCGCCTTCGGTGAGCCGCGACCAGTAATGGTCGATCTCCTCCTGGGTTTCGCAGGTCACGACGAACGAGATCGCGTCAGTGAACTGGTGATGTGGGCCGCCGTTGAGCGCGGTGAACCGCAGTCCGTCCAACTCGAAGGAAAGCGTGAGAATGCCGCCCTTGGGGCCGGGAGCGTCACCGGTATTGCGCAGCTCGCCGAGGCGGCGCGAGTTGGGGAAGATGCTGAGATAGAACGCGACAGCTTCTTCGGCATTCGAGTCGAACCAGAGAAACGGCGTGATGCGCGAGGATTCAGCAAGAGCGCTCATGGTAACCACCGTATGGGTTGAAGTTGAGCCGCGAGTGTGGGAAAGCAGCGGACAAATTATTCCTACCATTTGTAGGTTGCAATATGCAAGTGATTTGCGTAGGATGCTTTCGTGGCACGGACCTCCAATACGAAATCCCGTTCCGGCTGCCCGGTGAGCGTGTCACTCGACCTGGTGGGTGATCGCTGGTCGCTGCTGATCGTGCGCGACATGATGGTGCGCGGATACCGCACTTTCCGCGAGTTCCAGCATGCAGGGGAAGGCATTGCCACGAACATCCTGAGCGACCGGCTGCAAAAACTGGAGGAAGGCGGGATTTTGAACCGCGAGCCGACGGCCGATGACGGGCGCAGCACATATTACCGCCTGACAGAAAAAGGCATCGCGCTGGCTCCGGTTCTTCTCGAAATGTTAATTTGGGGCGCGCATCATGAGAAGACGGATGCGCCCTGCTCCGCGATTGAGGCCATGGAGCAAAATCGCGCGGCCGTGCTCGCGGAAGCTTACCGGCGCTGGGAGCAGCGCGATCCCACGCCGCTGATTCCACCTTTTGATTCAACCAAAAGCAAGAAAAAATCCCCGAAAGGAAAATCGAAACCATGAAGGTGAACACTTATCTGAACTTTCCCGGCACGTGTACTGAAGCTCTTGATTTTTACGGCAAGCACCTCGGCGCGAAAACCCTGATGAAAGGCACATTCGGCGAGATGGCCGGCCCCGGCGGCCCGCAGAATCTGCCTCCGGGCCTGAAGCCGGAACACGTCATTCACGCGCGATTCCAGCTCGGCGACGCGTTGCTGATGGCAAGCGATGGGCCTCCGGAACGCGTGCAGCCCATGCGCAGCGCCTACATCACGCTGAGCGTCGACAGCAATGGGGAAGCGGAGCGGATTTACAACGCGCTCACCGAAGGCGGCGAGGTCTTTATGAAACTCGAGGAGACCTTTTTCGCACACCGTTTCGGCCAGTTCCGTGACAAGTTCGGCATCAATTGGATGGTGATTCACGAGAAGCCGATGCCGCCGCGCAGTTGAGATTCGATCCAGGGCCGCATTGAAAAGAAGGCCACGGGCTGTTACCCTCATCTGTCCCGGTGAAGCGCCGGGGCGATAGGTATAGTCATGGCCTTCAAGTTTCAGGGTTTCGATTTTCTGCATCTCGACGCGAGCCTGACGGAAGAGGAATTGCTCGTCCGCCGCACCACCCGCGAGTTTGTCAACGCAAGCGTGATTCCCATCATCGAGGAGTGCTTTCGCGAGGGGCGCTTCCCGCGCGAGCTGGTGGCGCCGATGGGCGCGTTGGGCTTTTACGGCGCCAGCCTGGAGGGCTACGGCTGCGCGGGCATGTCGAATGTGGAGTACGGCCTGGTGATGCAGGAGCTGGAGCGCGGCGACTCGGGCCTGCGCAGCTTTGTGAGCGTGCAATCGGCGCTGGTAATGTATCCGATCTACACGTTTGGTTCCGACGAGCAGAAGAATACGTGGTTGCCGACGCTGGCCAGCGGCGAAAAGCTGGGCTGTTTTGGGCTGACCGAGCCGGGCTTCGGATCGAATCCTGCAGGCATGACAACGCGCGCCCGACAAACGAGCGACGGGTTCATCCTGAACGGCGAAAAGATGTGGATCACGTCGGGATCGATCGCCGATGTGGCCGTGATCTGGGCCAGGCTGGAGGATGAAGACGTCAAGGCGGGCGACGGCGCAGAGAGTATTCGCGGATTTCTTGTCGAGACCGATCGGCCGGGATTTTCGGCGCACGACATCCACGGAAAATGGTCGTTGCGCGCCTCGGTGACCAGCGGACTGACTCTCCAGGACGTGCATGTGCCCGCGGCAAATCTGCTGCCCGGCGCGACCAGCCTGAAAAGCGCGCTCAAGTGCCTGAACCAGGCGCGCTATGGCATCAGTTGGGGCGCGATCGGCGCGGCCATGGATTGTTATTCGACGGCACTGAATTACGCGAAGGCACGAAAACAATTCCATAACCAGCCGATTGCCAGCCATCAGCTGGTACAGGAAAAGCTGGTGTGGATGGCAAATGAAATCGCGAAGGCGCAATTGCTTTCGCTGCAGGTGGGGCGGCTGAAGGATGCAGGCACGGCGGGCCACCAGCACATTTCCATGGCGAAACGGAACAACGTATGGATGGCACTGGAGACGGCGCGGCTGGCGCGCGACATCCTGGGCGCGAACGGCGTGACCGAGGACTTCCCCGTGATGCGTCACAGCATGAACCTCGAATCGGTGAAGACCTACGAGGGCACCCACGACATTCACACGCTGATTCTGGGGCAGAGCCTTACGGGCATTGGGGCTTACTGATCTCCGGCCCGCTTACCGAACGCACCAATTAAAAAGGAAGGACGATGAATCTCGTCCTTCCTTCGAAGTGAATCCGCAGAGAGAGGGCGGCTGCTTACTTCCGTATCTCGATCCGCTGCAGCGCCTCGAGGTTCTCCTCATTGGTCTCCGGCTGGCCGCGCGGCGGAATATACAGAGTCGAGATGGAGATGAACTCGGCCCTGGGCAGATCGCGCAGCGCGACCCGCTCGATGAGCGCACGGCTGGTGGGAAGCTGTGGTGCGTGATACAGGTACACCTCGTGCTGCGGCCCGTAGAACTTCATCAAGTAGTTGGTGAGCACTTCGAGCCGCGGCCGCGCGCCCACGTGCGGAGGATTCCACTTGGTTTCTCCGAGCCCGCCTACCTGCCATAGCAGCAAACCGGCGCAGGGATCGAAGTTATACCTGTAGTACAGGAAGCGCGTGGCCTCGAAGCTCTGCTGGCCGGAGCGCGCAATATCCAGGCCGAGATCGGCAAAGAGGCTGTCTTCAGTGGAGATGGCGGGAAGCAAGCGCGCGCGTTTGCCGGTGGCGCGGGCACGGCGAATCGACTCCCACGCCGGGTAGGTGAGGACCCCCGCGTGGCCGTAGAAGGCCACGCAAAGATCACCGGCCGATTCCAGCTCGCCGAGAATCCTGGCGATGATAGCCTCGTAGATTTCGATGCGCGGCTTGCCAACCTGATAGAGGTGACCGAGCGACTCCGCGGCCGGGTTGAGCTTGAGAATGCAGGCTTCGGAGATGGGATCGGCGACGATGTAGAGCACTTTCGCGGCCTGCTCGATCGCCAGTCGCGTTTCGACCGTCATGTGAAGGCCCGCGCGCATGCCCGTCCCCACCACCGTGAGACCCTTGGCGGACCATACACCGCAAGGATCCTGGTCCTCGGCGCGGCAGGAGCCGAGCCCGGCCAGCACTGCATCCTGGGCCAGATCGAGCTCTAAGTCTAGGTGTTCGACCTCGACCCGTTCCACTTCGTGTGCGAACGCGGAATGCTGGTGCGGCGGCGGGTCCGGTTTCCCGAAGTACGGCGGCTCCGGCCCTGGTTCCGGCGGTGGCGGCGGCTCCGGCTTCCCGAAGTACGGCGGCTCCGGCCCTGGCTCCGGCGGTGGCGGCGGCTCCGGATTCCCGAAGTACGGTGGCTCCTCTGCCCTGATTTCGCCGGCTGGCCCGCCCGCGGACTTTGTTTGCTCCGCGAATACTGCCTGGCGAAGGGCAACGGGATCGCCGCCGAGAATCGTGCGCTGGTCCTGCTCGTTGAGGCCGGCACTGTTCAGGGCCGCGTAAGGCGACTTCCGAAATGCAGACATTAAGTTGGGATCAGTGGCAAGTGAGGCCAGGAAATCCAACAGCTTCATAGAGGAACCTCCGGGGTGGAAGGATTATGATTTGGCCAGCCCGAGAAGTCAATCACTTTCTTCCGCAAGTTGCAGATCTCTCCTCAGCGGGAGCAGGTTTTGCTGCCGGAGCCTGCGCAGGATCGCGGCGTATTGAGGGCGCGACGAGGCACAGCCAAAATGGCCGCTTCACAATTCCCGACTTGTCCTCGTTGATCTGCTTACAATGTGAGAAGCCCTTTTCAGGCTATTGCGATCCCCGGAGGCCGCGCATGCTTTCACGACTCATCGGCCGGTTATGGATTGGCCTGCGATGGGCGCGGCGCGTGCCGCCGGTACTTCTCATTCTGCCTGCGGTGCTCCACGCACAGTCAACCATCCTGCTCGGCAACGCAACAGTGGAACTGACCGGGCCATGGAAGTTTCATACCGGTGACAATCCCGGCTGGGCGCAGCCGGAATTTGACGATTCGGGGTGGAGCACCATGGACCTGGCGCCGCCGCAGGGCTCTTTTGACCCGTACATCGGCACCGGGGGATTTGTGCCCGGATGGACCACACGCGGCTATCCGGGTTATTCCGGGTTTGCGTGGTACCGGCTGCGCGTGAACCTGCACGACCCCGCGGAGGGCGGGCTCGCGCTCAAAATGCCTGACAACGTGGACGACGCCTATCAGGTGTACGCGAACGGCCAGCTCATCGGCGAGTTTGGCCGCTTTTCCAGCAAGGGCGTGGCGTTTTATGCTACGCAGCCGCGCGCCTTCACTTTGCCTGCGGACATCGGCAGCGGGCCGCTTACCCTCGCCATCCGCATGTGGATGAATCCCCAGACCGCCCTGATTGAAACCGCATCCGGCGGCATGCACGGGCCGCCCATTCTGGGGCAGACGCCGGTAGTGATGGCCATCGAGCGCCTGGATTGGGACGCCGTGGACCGCGCGGTCTCGAGCGGGTTCCCGGAAGGCGCGATTCTTCTGCTGGCATTGGCAGTGGCATTCTCGCTGTACACGCTGGATCGCACCGAATCTGCCTACCTGTGGCTGGGCGTTAACTGCATCGTCATTCTGCTCTTTATTACCTTGCAGGAGATGACGTACTACCGCACCTGGATCCCCGGCGTACTCAAGGTGTTTCTGCGCGATGTGGTTCTGCTGCCGCTGCAAATGGCGCTATGGATCGTTTTCTGGGCCTGCTGGTTCCGGCTGGACGGAAGGGTGCTTCTGCACCGCGCGGTGGGGGCGCTTGTGGCTTTGCAGGCGCTGGGCACGGCGCTGGAGCGTGCGCCTCTCTACGGCCACCTGCTGCCGGTTCACGCGCTGGGCTGGGTTTCGCCCTGCGTTCTGGCGCTCAAGCTGTTGCTGGGCGCGGTGTTGTTCTGGGTCGCCTACCGGGGCATTTTGAAGGATCGTGCCGAGGGGCTGCTGGCTTTGCCAGCGGTAGCACTGATCGGCGTGGCTCAGTATGAGTACGAACTGCAATTGTTCCATGCGCCGATTGTGTTCTTCGTTTTTGGGTACGTCGTAACCGCCAACCAGGTTGCTACGGCACTGTCGCTGGGCATTGTTACCGTGCTGCTGTTGCGCCGCTTTCTTCATACGCAGCGCCAGCGTGAGCAATGGCGGCTGGAGATCGAGCAGGCCCGCCAGGTGCAGCATGTGCTGATTCCCGAGGAGGTTCCGTCGATCCCGGGCTTTACTTTCGAAAGCGATTACCGGCCATCTCTGCAGGTGGGCGGGGACTTTTTCCAGATCATTCCCGGCGAAGATGGCAGCGTTTTGGCCATTATCGGCGACGTGAGCGGCAAAGGGCTGCGCGCGGCCATGCTGGTAGCGCTGATCGTGGGCGCCATCCGTACGCTGGTGGAGTTTACGCGCGATCCTGCCGACGTGCTGCGCGGCGTGAATCAGAGGCTGTGCGGACGGCTGAGGAACCAATTTGCGACATGCCTGGCGCTGCACATTGCCGCAGACGGCAAGGCGACAATTGCCAACGCCGGACACGTTCCGCCGTTCCTGAATGGGTGCGAGATGCCGCTGGCTGGAAGCATTCCGCTGGGCATTATAGAGGGCGCGCCCATTGAGGAGAGAAGTTTGATTTTGGAGCCCGGCGGGCGACTTCTTCTGACCACCGACGGCATTATCGAGGCACAGAACAAGCAGCGCGAGCTGTTCGGCTTTGTCCGGCTTGGCGAACTCGCTCTTGAGGACCGTTCTTCGGTCGAAATCGCCGCCGCCGCACAGGCCTTCGGACAGGAAGATGACATCACCGTGTTGCGCATTGCGCGGCTCAAGTAAACCTGGCTGCCGGCAAGTGTAAATTTCCAATCGACAACCCGGGCCGGATGGACGATAGTGATTCCCATGGCTGACTTTAGCTTGCGTTTTCCGTTCAATTCCCGCGCCACTGCAGTGGCCTGCGCCATCGCTCTTGCTTTGCCCGTTGCCGCCACTGCGCAGCAGGCGGCCACGCCGCCCATCGTGCTGCATGCGGCGCGACTGCTTCAGGTCGATACCGGAAACGTGCTCCAGCCCGGAGAGATTCTGGTGGAGGGCGAGCGCATCAAGGCTGTGGGAACGACGGTGGAGCATCCGCAGGGCGCAACGGTGATTGATCTCGGCGATACCACGCTGCTGCCCGGTCTGATCGACGCGCACGTGCATTTGTTTCTGCATCCCGGCGCGGAGGATTTGCAGACGGTTGAGGAATCCGTGCCGTGGCGAACGATTCTGGCCGAGCAGGCGGCCAAGGCCGACCTGATGGGCGGTTTTACCGCCGAGCGCGACATGGGCACCGAAGGCGCGGGCTCGGCTGACACGGCGATTCGCAACGCTATCAACGCGGGGCTGATTCCGGGGCCAAGGCTGCGCGTCAGTGGGAATGCAATTGATATTGTGGGCGGGCACGAAGACGCCATTCATTTCAATCCCGCGCAGCACGTGCTCTCAAACGCCGACTACGCGAACACGGCGGATGAGATTGTTGCCGTGATGCGCGAGCAGCACAAGGAAGGCTCGGACTTCGCGAAGATTTACGAGACCGGGCCGGACCGCATGATCGACGGAGTGCTGCATACGCCGTATCAGTACACCGAGGCGCAACTGGCCGCGGCGGTGGAGGAAGCGAACCGGCTGGGCGGATTTGTGGGCGTGCATGCGATGGGCGAACCGGGCACGCTCTATGCAGCACAGGCAGGCGTGGCCTCGATTGACCACGCAACACAACTCAGCGACGAGACCATGCGCCTGATGAAGGAGAAAGGCATCTTTGCCGTGCCGACCTTTACCATCTTTGAGTTTTTTGCGACGCACCGTGAATCGCAGGACCAGGCGGCGACTGAGTCGGCAATGCTGGAGTACAAGATTGCGGAGTTCAAAAAGCAGATTGCGGCGGGAGTGCCCTTTGCCGTGGGCTCCGACGTGGGGCCGTTCCCGCACGGCACGCAGGCGCGCGAACTTACATTGATGGTGCGCTACGGGATGAAGCCGCTGGCGGTGCTGCAGGCCGACATGATCAACGGCGCCAAATTGCTGCGCTGGGACGGGCAGATTGGCGAGTTGAAGGCTGGATACTATGCCGATATCATCGCCGTGCCCGGCAACCCGCTCAACGACATCAGCGTGGTGGAGCATGTGCGTTTTGTGATGAAGAACGGGGTGGTGGTGCGGCAGTAGGCCGGGCAATCGAGTGTACACTCGACTCTATCCAGATTGAGAAATTCGGGATTTCGATCACTCCTTCGTCCTTGAAAAATCACACTCCTGAGGAGTTCACCGTATGCGCATATCTGCTCTGCTTGTTGCCACCACTTTTGTGACCGCGTTTGCCGCGTCCGCCGCCGCGGCAGCGCCCGATGCGCGGCTTCAGAATTCGTACAAGTTCAACGAGGGTGGATGGACGTATGTGCATTTGCAGGGTACGCCAGAGCAGGTGGGCTTTCAGCATGGCTACCTGCTGGCGAGGGAGATTGAAGACAACATTCTGGTGTACCAGGTGGAAGCGCCGCAACACACCAAGCGCGAGTGGAGCTTCTTTCGCGACGTGGCAAAGAACGTGCTGTGGCCGCATCTCGACGCCGAATACCAGCAGGAGTTGACCGGCATTGCGGAGGGTCTGAAGGCGCACGGGTCGAGCCTTGATTTGTGGGATGTCGTCGCACTGAATGGCTACCTCGAGCTTTCTGACTACTATGTGCCGTGGCTGGATGCGAAGACGGGTAAAACAGCCAAGAACGAGCCTATGGCGCCGGGTAAGTGCAGCGCGTTTATTGCCACCGGGTCGGCGACCAAGGGCGGGAAGATCGTGATCGCGCACAGCAACTGGAGCTCCTATGCGGAGGGCGAGCGCTGGACCGTAGTCTTCGACATTGAGCCTGCGAGCGGACAGCACATTTTGATGGACGGGATGCCGGGCGTGATCACGAGCGGAGACGATTTTGGCGTGAACGCGAGCGGCCTGATGATTACCGAAACCACGCTGCCCATGATCAAGGGATTCGACGTGAACGGGATTGCCGAGTTCGACCGTTCGCGCAAGGCGATGCAGTATGCCACGTCGATCGACGAATATGCCGCGATCATGCGCAAGGGCAACAACGGCGGCTATGCGAATTCGTGGCTGATCGGCGACCGCAAGACGGGCGAGATTGCCTACCTGGAATTGGGGCTGAAGAACACGCCCCTTACGAAGAAGAAGGACGGCTACTTTGTGTCGTCGAATTTTGCCGCGGACCCGGCGCTCATTCGCGACGACACGCTGGGCTTCGATCCCGGCGATGCGGAGAGCACCATGAACGCACGCCATCTTCGCGCCGAGCAATTCATGAAGGAGCACTACGGCTCGCTGGATACGACGCTGGCCGAGGCGTACCTCTCAGACCACTACGACACGTATGAGCATAAAATCGATGCCGGCAAGCGTAGCCTGTGCGGACACATGGAGACGTCGTCTGTTGGCGAAAAGGTGTGGGGCGATCCGGCTTTCGATCCGGCGGGCGCGGTGACGGGCAAAGTCATGGACTCGGATCTGGCGGCGAAGATGAGCTTCGTCGGCCGCGCGGGCCATCCCTGCGGCGAGGATTTTATCACTGCACCGTTTCTGGTCGCGCATCCGGAGTTCGCTTGGCAGAAGCCGATTTTGCACGACATGATTGCCGGACCGTGGACGAAGTTCACGGCCAACGAGAAACCGGCAGCAGCGATGGCAGGAAACTAGAGCCCACTTCAGAGGCTGACATCAAGGTGGAAGTTCTGCCTCACGTAATCGACCCACTGCTCATCGGAGATGGCGCCCCATTCCACCCACTGCTCGTCGCTCATTGACGCGCGCCATGCCAGCAGTCCTTCAGCATCGGGGCCAACGGGATGCCGAAACTTCCACGTGCCACTTTCAACAATCTCGCAAATTTTTTCGCCCACCACGTAGGGGGAAACCGGATTCTCAAGCGAAGCCCGAAAGAGCTCAGTGATGCGGCGGCTATGCGGATATTTCGAGTCGGCCGGCGGCGGCTGCACCTTGCCGAAGATCGGGGTTGCGATGACACCGGGTTCGACGATGGCGACACGAACACCAAAGGCCTTCATCTCCTGTGCCAGGCACTCGCTCAACGCTTCAAGCGCGAATTTTGAGGAAGCGTAGGCTGCCTGGGGCGCCGAGGAAAACCTGCCTGCAACCGATGTGATGTTTACGATGCAGCCGGAACGCCTCTCTCTCATGCCCGGCACTACGGCTTGAATGCAGCGTAACGCACCAAAGAAGTTGGTTTCCATGGTGGCGCGAAATGCGGCGATGGGGGTCTCCTCAACCGCACCGCCGCCGCCGATGCCCGCGTTATTCACCAGCACATCGATCCGGCCCGCTTCAGAGAGGATGTTGGCGAATGTAGCCTGGACCGACTCGTCGGAGTCGACATCTAGCGCCGCAGTTTGAAGCGGAAGACTTTCGCGCTCGGCAATCGCGCGTAGCTCTTCGCCACCCGAATTCGGGTTGCGCATGGTTGCATAAACGGTGTGACCCGCGCGCGCCAAAGTAGCGGCGGTGGCCAGTCCGATACCCGTGCTGGTCCCTGTAACAACAGCAATTGCCATGCTTACTCCTTCGGGAAGATCAAAGTTTGTTGACGATAGGCGGGGAATGGATCGGATCGGACTGCCGTATTTTTATCGTCTGTGCGCAAGCACTGTCAACGAGCTACCCGGAACCGGATTTTCAAAACCGGGACTCCAGCGGTATACACTCTCTTGCATGATGCGGACGAAGTCGTTTTTTCTCATGTTGGCTGCAATTGGAGTGTTGGCGTCGCCTGCGGCGCGTGCGCAACAGCAGGCGCAGCAGCCCAAACCCGAAGACACTGAGGTGTGGCAGCCTATCCCAGCCGTGGTCACGCCAGGCGAGACCATGGGCCAGCCGCCGTCTGACGCAATCGTGCTCTTCTACGGAAAGAATGAAGACGAGTGGATTTCGGCGCAGGATCACACGCCCGCCAAGTGGATTGTGGCGGACGGCCTGCTCACAGTGGCCAAGAGCACGGGCAACATCGAGACCAGGCGGCACTTCCACAATTACCAGTTGCACGTGGAGTGGAAGATTCCGGCGGACATTACCGGAACCGGCCAGGGGCGCGGAAACAGCGGGGTTTTTCTTGCTTCCACGGGGCCGGGAGACGCCGGCTACGAGTTGCAGGTGCTGGACGGCTACAACAACCCGACCTATGTGAACGGCATGGTGGGGAGCATCTACAAGCAATCGATTCCTCTGGTGAACGCTGCCCGCAAGCCGGGCGAGTGGCAGAGCTACGACGTGGTGTGGACTGCGCCCGTTTTCAATTCCGACGGATCGCTCAAGACGCCCGCGTACGTGACAGTGTTCTATAACGGCGTGCTGGTGCAGAACCACTTTGAGCTGAAGGGCGAGACGCTCTACCGCGGCAAGCCGTTCTACAAGGCCTTTGATGGCGCAGCCATCAAGCTGCAGGCGCACGGCGATAAGAGCGAGCCCATGAGCTTCCGCAACATCTGGGTGCGCGAACTGCCGTAGGCGCCCTAGACACTCACCACAAAGCTGTCTTCGCTGCGCGTGACCGCGTGATAGAGCGTGTCGCGCTCGACGGGGACGCGGCCGGCCTCGGTGATGAGGCGGCAAAGTTGCGCACGGGTCATGCCCTGCGGCGTGGTGGCGCCGGCGTCGTGATAAATCTTCTCCTCGATCACGGTGCCGTCGAGGTCATCGGCGCCGAAGCGCAGCGCAATCTGCGCGATCTTGGGCGTCATCATCTGCCAGTAGGCCTTGATGTGCGGGAAGTTGTCGAGCAGCAAGCGGCCGACGGCGATCTGGCGGAGATCCGTGAGCCCCGTGGTGACGGGCAGGTGGTCGAGCGCCGTGTTTTCGGGATGGAACGCGAGGGGAATGAAGGTCTGGAAGCCGCCGGTCTCATCCTGCAGGTCGCGGAGCCTGAGCAGGTGATCGACGCGGTCGGCGTCGTTTTCGATGTGGCCGTAGAGCATGGTCGCATTCGACTTGAAGCCGAGCTGGTGCGCGATGCGCGCGGTATCGAGCCACTCCTGGCCGTCAATTTTGTGGTCGCAGATGATGGAGCGGACGCGCGCTGCGAAGATTTCTGCGCCGCCGCCGGGCATGGAGTCCACACCCGCAGTGCGCAGCTTGAGGAGGGTTTCTTCAATGCTGAGCTTGGCGCGGCGAGCCAGAAACGCGATCTCCACCATGGTGAAGGCTTTGATGTGCACTTTGGGGAAACGTTTTTTCAGCCCTTGGACCAGATCCAGGAAGAACTCAAGAGGGAGATCGGGATGCAGGCCGCCGACGATGTGGAACTCGGTGACGGCTTCAGAATAGCCGGAGGCGGCGGTTTCCCATGCCTCATCAAGGGCCATGGTGTAGCCCGCGGGATCGCCCTTTTTGCGGCCGAAGGCGCAGAGCTTGCAGGCCGCGACGCACACGTTGGTGGGGTTGATGTGGCGATTGACGTTGAAGTAGGTCACGTCGCCATGCATCCGCTCGCGCACATGGTTGGCCAGCCAACCCACGGCAAGCACGTCACTTGAGCCGTAGAGGACCAGGCCGTCGTCCGCACTGAGCCGCTCGAGGGCCATCACCTTGGCGGCGATGGGCTCCAGGCGGGGGTCGTACGTTTGGAATGCGTGGCTTGGGCCAGAGCCCACGGTCTCAACGCTCATACCAATGATGATACCGAAATCCGGGTTCCTTCGCTCGGCCTGCATGGTGGCGGCTTCGGTGTGGCTTAGATCACACGGATGGGCAGGCTTTGCGGCGTACACTGCCCTTCATCGCTAAAAAAGAGGCAGATACAGGATGCCCAATCTTGACGAGCAGATCTTGACCCAGAGCTATGCGCGGGGGCCGGCCAGGCCGCTGCTGGAATTGACGATTGGCGACCTGCTGCAGCGGACGGCGGATCGCTACCCGGACCGGCCGGCGGTAGTTTCGCGCCACCAGGAACGGCGGCTGACCTGGGCGGAGCTGAGCGCCGAGGCGGACCGCGTGGCGCGCGGATTGTGGGCGCTCGGCATCCGCCGCGGCGATCGCGTGGGACTGTGGTCAACGAATTGCGCCGAGTGGATCATTTTGCACATGGGCTGCGCGCGGGCGGGAGCGGCGCTGGTGAATGTGAATCCCGCGTACCGCTCGCACGAACTGCAATTCACGCTGACGCGCTCGCGGATGAAGGCGCTATTTCTGTGGCGCAAGGACAAACGCGCCGATTACGAGGAGATCCTGGGCCGCGCGCGGCATGGGCTGGACCTGGCGCTGGAACACACCATCTATTTCGATTCGCCGGAGTGGCCTGCGCTGCTGGAAGCCGAGGGCCAGCTGCCGGACCACGTGGCCGTGGACGATGTGGCGAATATCCAGTACACGAGCGGGACGACTGGACTTCCGAAGGGCGTGATGCTGACGCATCACAACGTGGTGAATAACGGGCAGTTTCTGGCGCAGGGATTTCACTACACCGAGCAGGACAAGATTGTTCTCCCGGTGCCGCTCTTCCACTGCTTCGGATGCGTGATTGGGACCATGAGCGCGGTGAACTCGGGCGCGGCCATCATTCTGCCCAACTGGACATTCGACGCGCGGGCCACGCTGAAAGCGGTGCACGAGGAGCGCGCGACGAGCGTCTACGGGGTTCCGGCGATGTATGTGGCGGAGTTCGGGCTCGACGACTTTGCAAGCTACGACACCACCAGCCTGCGCACGGGCATGATGAGCGGCGCGCCGTGCCCGGTGGAGCTGATGAAGCGCGTGCTCGACGAGATGCACATCCGCGAGTTGGTGATTGCGTACGGGCAGACGGAGACCTCGCCGGTGGTAACGATGAGCGACGCCGGCGATTCGCTGGAAGTGCGCGTGAATACAGTGGGCCGCGCCATGCCGCAGACCGACATCAAAATTGCGTCCATCGACACCCACGAAACCGTGCCCCACGGCCAGCAGGGCGAGGTGTGCGTGCGCGGGTACGCGCTGATGAAGGGCTACGACGGCGATGCGGAGGGCACGGCGCTGGTGATCCAGGCCGACGGATGGCTGCGCACCGGAGATTTAGGCGTGATGCGCGAGGACGGCTGCATCCACATTACCGGGCGTTCGCGCGACGTGATCATTCGCGGCGGCGAAAACATTTATCCGCGCGAAGTGGAGGAGTTCCTCTACACGCATCCCAAGGTCGGCGAGGTGCAGGCGTTCGGGATTCCCAACGAACGGCTGGGCGAGATTGTAGTGGCGTGGGTTCGCCTGCGGCCCGGCGTGGAAGCCAGCGAGGAAGAGATCCGCGGATTTTGCCAGGGACAGATCGCGTACTACAAGATTCCCGAGCACGTGCGCTTCGTGACAGAGTTTCCGGCCACACTTTCGGGCAAGATTCAGAAGTACAAGATGCGCGAGTTCGAGATTGAGGCGCGCGGGTTGCAGGCAGTGGCGAAAACGGCGACGGCGTAACGTTGCAGGCTGGTCATGGTTTCTAAAGTCTCAGAATGAAGACCTAAGGCACCCGGCCACCGATTGGAATATGCCATAAACAGATTTAGGTCGATCTTTCTATCTTTGCTGGAGCGCTAATTGCTAAGTCATATTCAAAGAGCACTACTGCAGTCTGGCGCTCGGCTTGTTGGCCGCGCAATATCGAAGAACGAGCCTGATTCATCCTTCTCGATGGCATTCCCAATATTCTGCGTCGTGGGATTCGTTGCGTTTCCGGTGATCGTTCAAAAGTCTTCCGGAGATTCCGTCCTGTTCGTAATCGGTATTATTGGCTCTGTTCTTTGTGTGCCCGTTGGTGGGCTTATGATAGCGATGCTATTGATGGTCCTCGCTGAAGTCGCAGTTGAGAGGGTTTTCGGTGATGTAGATCGTTCTTGCCTCACCACGCTCCTCTTAGTACCGGTGAGGCTGGGTCTGTTTATTTTTTTGTTGTGCCTTCCATTCATGGGGCTATTTGAATTCCTCGATTTAATTAAACACTTACCCTAAGAGCGCCTTGCCGGGCTGCAGTCGGGCGATCCAGCTTAGTCTGGATGATCCCACAGCCTTTTTGGGACGCGGGCTCGCAAATTACGAAAAAATCGACTTCGGTGGTGCGATTCAGGACTGTGACGAGGCAATCCGACTCAAGCCGGAATTCGCAAAGGCTTTCTATAACCGCGCGGTGGCTCGTAAGGCGAGGAGGGATGAGGTCGGCGTCGTGTGCGATTTTGAGGCTGCCAAATGGCTCGACCTCAAACGCAAAACCTGACCCTGATCGCTCTCGGGGAACTCTCTTCGGCAACGCTTAATTCGCCAGCGCTGGCGCTGGGACCGACGCTTTCTGCGCCTGGGCGTCGCGGACGGCGGCCGCGTCGCGGGTGATGACGATGACTGTTATATCGTCCTGCTGGCCGAACTGCTTGGCCGCCTCCACAATCGACTCGACCGGATCCATCGAGATTTGGCGGCTGCGCTCAAAGCCGAACAGCTCGCCCTTGGGATTCTGTGCCTCCACAATGCCGTCGGAATAAAACGTAATGCGGCTGCCGCGCGGCAACTGGAAGCGAATGGTCTCGTAATGCGTGCCAGCCTTTGCACCGAGAGGCAGTGCGCCTGACACAGCTACTTCCTGACCATCGAGATAGGGCGGCAGATGCCCGGCATTCGAGAGGACGACGGAACCATCGGGAAAGATGCGCGCTGCGAGCGCGGTGGAGATGCCTCCGAACACGCGCCCCACTAGCCGCTGATTCAGATTGGCCAGCAACTCCGCCGGCTCCGAGGTGTACTCGGCGACGCCGCGGATGGCGCCCACAAGAACGGAAACCAGCATGGCCGCGGGCAATCCCTTGCCGGCCACGTCGCCGATGACCAGGAACAGCGAGCCTTCCGGCGCGGGCAGAATCTGATAGAAATCGCCGCCCACCTGCTGTGCTGGAACGTAGGCGCTTTCGATGGAGAATCCGGGCACGCGCTCGAGCTGCTCGGGCAGAATGATCTGCTGCACCTCGCGCGCCGCGGCCATCTCGCTCTCGATGAATGCCTGCTGGCGGCTCATGCGCGTGGAGCGCAAGACGATGATGACAGCGAGAGAAAGGACGAAAAGGCAGGTGCTCAGATTGTTCAGGTCTAAAGTGAACGGACCCACGGTTGGATAGAAGATGGCCGTCTGCACGCGCTGCACGGTCCGCGCCATGGCCGGAATCTCCGTGCAAATGTAGAAGCCGATATTGAGATAGATGGTGAGGGCGTTCAGTATCGCGGGAACCAGAAGGATACCGGCTTCGTGATTGCCGCGGCGCAGATGCACGATGACCAACACCGGAATGACGCCTGCAAACAGTGCGCCCTGGGGCGCAAAAGAGAGGAGATTGAAGAACTCCGATCCCGTCCCGTGCACCGTCGCAACTGCGCCGATCAGCATGCACGCGATAACAACCCCAAGGACGATGCGAATCCAGGTTCCGAAACGAACCCGCAACAGGGCGAAGAACGTGCGCGTGAGGAAGATGAGCGCCGCGATCTGAAAGAGCGTGGTCAGATAGACCCATTCCGAGGGGCCGTTATGGAAATAGCGGTAGAACGTAACCAGCAAGCGGAGCGCGCCGGTAAGGAACAGCAGGAAGATCCATAGATATTCCCGCTGATGGGATTGAGCGACGAAGAGGGCGAGAGCCACGATCCCCAGCCCGAATCCGGTGATGGTGCCAAACCATCCGAGAGAGTTCAGGCCGATGATGTTAAGCCACGTGGAGTCGCTGAGGGCGTGTTCCTGGCCCATGGTCAGGTTGTAGCTGTAGAGGCCAGGAAACCCGGCGGCCCAATCCGACGGAGAAATATGCACGCGCAGGGCAATGACGAGCGAGCCGGTGGCGACGTCAGCGTCGGGAAAGCGCTTGATGAGATAGGCATCGAAGGTGGAGGGCTTAAACGGCGAAACGGAGCCCGTTGTCATGAGTTTCTTGCCGTTGACGTAGATCTCGAAGGCGCTGTCAAGATAGAACTCCTGCAGCGCCAAGCCGGTCTCGTTGGGCGCAACCTTCACATGCAGGCGATACCAGACCACCTCAGGCCGCTTTTGAAAATAGCGCAGCAGCGTCTCGTTCGGGTCCACGACCGTCCACTTCGAATCGTCGAAATTGGGCTGAGCGTAGGCAGGGTCGTCGTCGGCCTTGAGCAGCCAGGTCATGTCAAGGGCAGTGGGATGGCGCAGCGTGGTGGCGTCAAAGGTCCCTGCTTGGGGGGTCTGTGCGCAGAGCGGCGCGGGCGAGACGAGCAAGAGGCCAAGGAACGCGAAGAGGGAAATCCCGGCCAAACGCCGGGGAAGGCGCAGGGAGGTGGGAAAGAGCATAGGGCGGACGCGGCCTCCAGCCGTTAAGAATCCACCCTATCACTGCGATCTTTGATTCCGCGACGAAAATTTTGCGCGGTTGCCGCCCGATTATTGAGCAGGCGGAGGCGCAGGCGTACCTGCGGGAGCGCGCGTGGCCGTGAACTCCTGCGGAGGAGGAGCGCCGCCGTTGCCGCCGCCACCAAAGGTGCGCGTGAACTTGATGTTGTCGCCGTCGGCCTTGCCGCTGTAGGTCATGGTGAACGAATTGCCGTTCATGGTCCGAACGACATCGAAGGTGATGGTATCCGCGGTCACCTTGCCATTGGTGATGGGCATGTCGCCCATCCGGCCTGTAACCGTGCCCGTGACGGTCATGGCAGTGGCGTCGACCGTGAAGTTGAATGTCGTGGTCTGCGTGTTGCCGTTGCGTCCCGGAACGTCGGCTGTCCATTTGCCGTTGAAGTCGGCGGCCATCGCGGAGACGGAGCCGAGCGCGAAAACAAGTGTTGCGAGCGCCAGTTTTTTCATCATGCGAGCTTCTCCAGATCTGTTGGATCGCGACGCGGGATTGAAGACCCTGCGCCTGTTAGAGAAGGACGTTCGCGGAGCGAGGGAAGTCTCAGTGCGAGCGGAGTTGGCAGAGTTAGCGGAGCTAGCGGGGTTAGCGTGCCTGCGATTCTGTGCGGAGTTGAAGTTCTTGGTGTGTCCGACTTCGTTCCACAGTTTCACAGAAACCCACAAACTGTGAGGCTATGCGGTTTTGTTCTGCAAGTGGCTGATTTGGAATCGGTTGCGAGCTTCACAGTTTCACAAATCGATTTTTCGCGATGAAAAGGGGGTGGAAAAACAGGGACCGAGGGACCGAGAGGGCCGAGACGATATGGAGTGGGGGTTGCGGTGTGCAGGGGGAGGGGGGGTGGGGGGTACGGGCCAGGGTACGGACCGGGGACATTCCTGACGGATCGAACCGGGGGCATCTCCGCTGATATCATACCCCGGTATGGTATTAGTCGATAGAGATTCAAATGACTGACTTATCTTTGAACGGCTAGCCAGGAAATCGCCGGTAGTGGGTCGATTTGAAATAGAGTCATCCCTCAGGGGCTGAAGCCCATTCATTTCTGAAGCCTTTACGGCACCCCTCGACTACGCTCAGGGCAGGCTAACAGTCGTGCCCTTTCACGACAGATTCAAATTGGCCCACTACCAAACCCACTACCAATCCCACTACCAAATCGCCATCAAAAACGGCTGCAGGGGCGCCGAAATTTCTGTTCGGGCCGCGACGGAGATCGGATGGAATCAGCATGGGACCATTGTGCGCCGGGACGGGGAAATTATGTGCAAACAGGCGGGCGGGATTTGCGAATTGTTTTCAAGGGCTTGCGGAGGAAGATGGGCTTGGGGGCTTGCGGGGTGGAGGAGGCGGTTATCTCGGATAGGGATTGGGCGGGAGGTTGGCGTCGGCTAGGGCGTTTATCGGTACGAATCCTGCTTGCCAAACTTGAGCTTGTTTGAAATCGCGGGGTCGCGACTGCAGCAATTTCCCTCAACGACTCAGCGAGTTGGCTCATTGTTTAGTAATTGATGGGTGAGCGACAGTACCTTCCCAACTGCATTCCGGTGTAAGAAGAAAATCGGAGGTCCTTCAGGTTTCATGGCGATAGGGACAAAAGCAAAGTTCTAGTCGAAACCTGGCTTCCACTAAAAGACCGCGATTGTTCCGTCGGGATCGTAGGCTGGGCAAACCCCTCCAAGCACGCTCGACGGAGTCGTGCTCCCCGAGGCATCTGCAGGAAACACAAAGATGGCTCCGCAATAGGGATCCGTTGCTCTTACGTAGATCAGACCTGACGAATCTACCGCTACGCCCAGAAAGCCTGAGAAATTCGCCATACCAGTCGAGTTCACAATCCGTAGCGGCGCTGCATCGCCATTGGCGTCGGCGGCAAACTCCACCACACTGACTCCGATAAATGAGTCTGTACCTATCGTTACGTAGAGATTCCCCTGGACGTCAGTTGTCATCCTCCCGGGTGCACTTAACCCGTTGATCACTCTCGACGGAACGACAAGGCCTGTGTCATGTGGCCCGAAGACCGCGATTGACGATCCGTTCTGCACATACAGGTTATCCTTATTATCCACAGCAATATAACCCGGCGTGAGAGGCGTCAGCCCACCGCCATTCCATTGAATGTAGCGAACCGGTGCGTCAGACCCATTCGCCGTGGCGCTAAAAACCGCCACGCCGTTGCCGTCGTTCACAAAGATTTCTCCCGTCGGGCTCACTGCCATGTCGTTCACGTTCGCAATTGTCGTTCCGGGGCCAACGGACAGTGACCGTATCGATGACGATCCACCCACAGAATCCGGCGCATACACATCGATGCTCGACAGTTCATCGCCACAGCCATACGGATAGTGAAAGGCAAGCAAATAAACATTCCCTTGTCCGTCCACCGCCGGAAGGCAGCCTTCCAGCGATGCATAGGAATCGCCTCCGCTCGCGGCCGCGTGATAAACCAGCGTGGGCCCCCAGCCGTTTGTCCCGACAATAACACTTGGTCGGCTAAGGCTCACGCCGGAGGAATAGGTTGGTGGAGGTGGTTGAGTTGGGAGCGGGGTGTTGCCAGGTGGGTTATTTCCGGTCGTGGACCCTGCGCTTTGCGGCGCGCGTTGACCGCACCCCATCAGCAGAGCCATCACACAGCCACATAACACCAGATGGTGAAAATCGGAATGCTTCATGGTCAGTCTCTCCCCTTTAAAACGACATATTGTTTTGAGTTGCAGATGAAGATGGCGTGGAAGAGATTGGCAGGCAATAGGCCAGCCTCTTCGGCGGCGGGGACGGCGCGGTACTCCGCTTTGGACGGGCGGTAACTGCGGTCGCCGATGCGAAATTCGGGAGCGGTTTCGAAGGAGACGGGCACTCTTGCTCCGGAGGCCCCCATAACCTGCCCGCTCACGGGGCGGGAAGATGTGCGAAAGAGAAAGAGCAGTTCGGCGCCGGAATCGAGCACCAAGTCTCCCAGGCTGGTGGGGATCGCCATCCGGCCGAAGATGAGCCGGAAACCGGTTTGGACGCCTGGGGCAGAGGGCTCTCCAAACGGCTGGTCGCCAAAGATCAAGCGATGGTGCTGGAAGTCCAGGGTGTAGTCGAAGTTAGCCAGGAACTCTTGTCCGAGGATTCCGCGAATGTCCGGCGACAGGGTGGAAAGATCGTCGAAGCGGGTAAACAGGAACTCCTGGTCGCTGGCTTCCATCGGTCCAAGGGTCACTTTGTTAAGCCGGCCACCATCGACGGTCGATTCCCCGGACGGAGTCTCGAGGTCCAACGTGAGCGTAGGAGCAAGCCCCAGCTTACGGGCCAGGCCCGAGTCCACCTGATTGCTTTGGCTGCCGGTGTCCAGAAGGAACCGATAAGGGCCACGTCCATTTAAGAAGACGCCGTCGACGACAGGCTTACCTGTCATGACCTTCAGTGGAATGCTTGCCTGCGCCGGCTGCGCGACGGCAGCTGAGGGTAGAAGAATCGCGAAGAAAAGGGTGGGCAGGAAGAACGATTGACTGTTCATGCCCCCACCATGGGGCTGGTGGAGTCCTCAAGTCGTGACGCGGGCAGGATGTTTCTCTGTGGACGGGTGATCTAAACATGATGGAGGCGGCGGAACTCGCGATCATGGTCGCATCCGGAGCTATACTCGTCTGTACGCTGTATGGAATCTCCCCTCATCTACCGTTTTAACGGGTTTACGCTTGATGGCGCGACGAGGCGCCTGCGCCGCGGCGTGGAGGAGCTATCGCTGGAGCCCAAGTCGTTTCGGCTACTGGAGTTCCTAATCGAGAATCGCGATCGGGTCCTCGGCAAGGAAGAAATCTTCCGGGCGGTCTGGAACGAGACCAGCGTCACCGACAATGCCCTGACCCGAGCCATTGCGCAGATCCGCAAGGCACTGGAAGATGACCCCAGGCAGCCTCGCTTTATTGAAACACTACCCACTGTCGGCTACCGCTTCATTGGAAAACTGACCGCCGTAGAACCTCCTCGGTCCGCAAAGCCGCAGCCGCGCAAGTCGCCACGGATTCCCGTCTGGGCCGCGATCGCCTTAGCGGTCCTTACGGCAACTGGATTGGCGGCATGGCGGTTCTGGCCGAGGCCATCCGCGCCGGCTGTCTCCACACCGGTGCCGCTGACCACCTACCGCGGCAATGAAGAAGCGCCGTCCTTCTCCCCGGACGGGAGCCAGGTAGCGTTCGAGTGGGACGGGGAGAAGCAGGACAACTTCGACATTTATGTGAAGGCGATAGGGCCGGACGCTGTCCCGTTGCGGCTGACGACCAACCCGCTGCCGGACGAGATGCCGTCCTGGTCGCCGGATGGATCGACGATCGCATTCCTGAGGATCATGGCTCCCGGCCAGGGGGAGCTGATACTGATCCCGGCGCTGGGAGGACCGGAGCGTAAACTGACGCGGGTTCCCATCACGGACGATCCGCTCTGGGATTCAACGGGAGGTGCGTCGGCTTGGTCGACTAATGGTAAATGGCTGATCGTGCCGGAACTGGTCAAACAGCATTCGGCCCTCTTCCGGGTGTCAGTGGAGACTGGGGAACAGGAGCAGATCACGACGCCCGATCTTGACCTAGACGACAAATTTCCGGCCATCTCTCCGGACGGGAAGACCTTGCTGTTCGATCGAAAGCCTACGTTCTATGTCTATGGCACCTTGTACACCGTCGGGTTGGACGAGAACGCGAAGCCTATAGAGGTTCCAAAGCCGATTGCCTCCCAAGGGCTTCTAGTCTTGGCGGCGGACTGGATGGCGGATGGGAGGGAGGTCGTGGCGGTCACTCGGAGCGGGCTTTATCGCGTTCCGGTGCGGGGTGGCGGCGAGGCGCAGCCGGTTCCCGGGACTGGTTCAGACATACAGGGCGTCGCCGTTTCGCGGCACGGCGACCGGCTGGCGTACGCGGTGGTGCACGGAGACGCGAACATCTGGAGGATTGACCTGAGCGCCAGGGAGCTGAAGCCGGAGCGGTTGATCGCCTCCACGTTTCGCGACGTATATCCGAAATACTCTCCGGACGGCAGCCAGATCGCGTTTCAGTCCACGCGCGGGGGAGGGAGAAACCAAGTCTGGCTGGCCGACGCGGAGGGAAAGCAGGCGCGGCAGCTTACCGTTGTGGAGCACGGGTTGGCGGGGTCGCCGCACTGGTCGCCCGATGGCCGCATGTTGGAGTTGGATTCAAACACAACCGGTAACTACCAGATCTACACGATGAACCCGGACGGCGGAAAGATGAACCAGCTGACCAGCGGCAGGTTTGAAAATTTCGGCGCGTCGTGGTCGCGAGACGGTCGATCGATGTACTTTACCTCGACTCGAACAGGGCGCACTGAGGTTTGGAAGATGCCCGCGGGCGGGGGCACGGCGGTTCAGGTGACGCACAATGGCGGGGAGGCCGGCATTGAGTCCGAGGACGGCAAGACGCTGTACTTCACGCGGATTCTTCGCGCGGATTCAGGATCGATCTGGAGGATGCCGGTCGTGGGCGGCCCGGAAGAGCAACTTGCGGACTCGCTCTACCGCGTCAACTACGCCGTCACCAAGCGCGGGATTTACTACATGGCCCATGCGGACGAGTCGGGCAACTGCATGTTGAAGTTTTACGACTTCGCCACGGGCGCCACAAGCCCGGTGCTGGCGATGGGGCGTCCGGAGTTCGGTCTTGATGTCTCGCCGGACGGGCGCTACCTGGTGTATGCCCAGCTCGACGACCCGACGAGCGGCCTTATGCTGGTCGAGAACTTCCGATGAAGATCATGCTGGGACTGGGAGAGGGTTCCGTATAAGTCCTCATAAGTTGGCTTGTGGGAAGCGATGCGTGGGCGCGCTAGCGTGGAATTCCTGGCTGGATGTTCGAACAGGATAGAGGCGGGGACCAGGGAATAGAGAAGCAGGTCCAGATTGAAACCACGCGGCTGCGCCGCGAACGCTAACCCCCGAAAAGTTGTGGGCGGGGATTCGTGGGGCTTCAGAGGGTGCTGAAAAAGGCAACTGTGCCGTGCGTACTTTCTGATAGAAGGAGGAGATGCGTGGAGATGACAGTTTCCAGGACGAGTTATTTTCCTACGGCGGGTTAGCGGAACGTGTTCCGGCCAAGCACCCCTTGCGTCGCATTCGTGATTTTGCCGACTCAGCCCTCGAGCAGCTGTCTTCTGAGTTCGATCGACTGTACGCCAAGATAGGGCGGCCGTCGATTGCTCCCGAGCAACTGCTGCGCGCGCTTTTGCTGCAGATGCTCTACTCGCTGCGCTCCGAGCGGATGCTGGTCGAGCAACTGGAGTACAACCTGCTTTTCCGCTGGTTCGTAGGCCTGCCGCTCAGCGAGCCTGCCTGGGCCGCCACTAGCTTTACCAAGAATCGGGAGCGCCTGTTGTCCGGCGACGTAGCGCAGTTATTCTTCGCTGCGGTGGTGTCCGAGGCGCGCCGGAATGGGTTGCTGGACGTTGAGCATTTCACAGTTGACGGCACTCTTATCGAGGCCTGGGCTTCGGAGAAGAGCTATCGCGAGAAGCCGGATCAGCCGTCGAAGGGTAACGGCTGGCGGGGTAGGAAGCTGAAGTCCGACACCCATGAGTCGGTCACCGACCCGGATGCGCGGATGTATCGCAAGGGCCTGAAGACGGGCTGGAAGCTACAGCACATGGCGCATGCAGTGAGCGAAAACCGGCATGGTCTGGTGGTGGCGACCTCGGTCTCCGCATGCTCACCCCGTGCCGAAAGGCAGGCAGCCATCGTCATGGTGCGACGGCTGAAGCAAGCAGTGACACCACGCACCGTGGTGGCCGACAAGGGCTATCACGAACAGGACTTCGTTGAAGAACTGGAAAAGATGAACATAGCAGCGCATGTTCCGCCCTACTCTAAAAAGCGCAGATGTTGGGTGGACCGCGCGCTTTACGAGCGGCCTGAGTACGCTGAAAGCCAGAAAAAGCGCAAATGGATCGAACGCTTCTTCAGCTGGCTCAAAACGACTGCCCACATGCGAAAAACACGCCACCGCGGACACCGAAAACTAAACTGGAACTTCACTCTGGCCGCCGCAGCCTACAACCTCACAAGAATGGCAAAGCTAATGTCCTAAGGCTCACACCAATGGCCACACGGATGACCTAGGGCGCCACAAGCCTGCCGAACTACTTCTCACAAAAGCCCAAAAACTCCAAGCAAGAACAATCCGTCCCGAAAAGAGCCCTTTTTAAGCACCCTCTTAAGCCTCCCGCTCCCTCCGTGTGGCAATCGTGATATCCCACCCTTCGCTGGAAGATGCGAAGGATGGGGCAACGATCTCCTGTGGCGGGCGGCGGTCTGATCGCGGGTGCGCTGCGGACCTGGTTTTTTAAGAAGACGCGCGGGCGGGTTGCGGCACCCTTCGGCTGCGCTCTGGGCAGGTTTTAAAGCGAAGCCCTGATACAAGACGATGGGCAAGGGTAGGTTCGTGCGATCCCGGGTCTCAGAAGCGAGATCCTTCGACTTCGCTCAGGACAGGCTTTGGGGCACCCCATGTCGTGGTGGGTCTGCGGGAGGTGGGTTGGGGTTCGTGCTGTCCCACATCTCAAAGGCGAGATGTGGGGCACCCGTTTTCGTGCTGAACGGAAGAGGGTGAATTGGGGTTCCTTCTGTCCTATCCTTGACTAGTACGTGGCCCCCATCTTCGCGGAAATGAGAAAACACATGCGGCATCTTCGCTCGTGGATCGTTGCTGCCTTTTATTGCGCTGCTGCCGGCTGCTGTCTTGCGCAGACTACGGCAACAGACAACTTGAGCGCTAATGAAAACCTGGGCATCAGGGACTTCAGGGTTCACGATCCATGGATCCTCGCCGACCGGGCGACGCAAACCTACTATCTCTACACGGCTTCAGGCGCTCGCGGGAGCAGCCAGCACCGCAGCGGCGTGGTCACGTACAAAAGCAAAGATTTGAAGACGTGGTCGGGGCCGTATGTTGTGTTTGAGGTTCCGGATGGGTTGTGGGCGGACCCGAGTGCCGGCGTGTGGGCGCCTGAGGTGCATTTTTACAAGGGCAAATACTACCTGTTCGCGACGCTGAACAACTACAAGCAGCCCATCCCCGCGAAGCCGCAGACTGCGGAAGCGAGAAACCAGACGCACATCGATGTCACGTACGGCGGCGCGGGCCAGCACCTGCGGGGAACGCAGGTTTTTGTGAGCGACTCGCCGTCGGGGCCGTTCCTGCCGATCAGCAACAAGCCGATTCCGCCCATGGACACGATGAGCCTGGATGGGACCTTTTACGTAGAAGACGGAACGCCCTACATGGTGTATGCGCATGAGTGGATCCAACTGGTTGACGGCAACATGGAGGCGATCGAAATGACGCCGGACCTGACGAGTTCGGTGGGGCAGCCGTTCTTTCTGTTCAAGGCGTCCGATGCTCCATGGCTCGACGAGCGGCACAACGCGGTGAACACGCCGCAGGTGTACGTGACGGACGGTCCCGAACTTTACCGGACGCGCAAAGGCAAGCTGCTGATGTTGTGGTCGAGCTACGACAAGGGAAGTTACGTGGAGGCGCTGGCGCACTCAAGCAGCGGCAAACTCGCAGGGCCGTGGCGGCAGGATGGAATCCTGGTGGGCGACGACAGCGGCCACGGCATGCTGTTTCACGCATTCGACGGACGGCTGATGCTGGTGCTCCACCATCCCTTCGACGGACGATTGTCGAAGGCACACCTTTATGAAATCGAAGACACCGGGGACACGATTCGGGTGAAGAAGGAAGTGGCGTATTGAGGGTGCTGAGTCTGAAGTTCATTGAAGAACAAATGCGGGTCCTTCGACTCCGTTTGGCCGAAAAAGGCCAAACGTCGCTCAGGATGACCGCAGCATTTATATTGCGAACTTCAGGAACAGGACACTCGGGCGGTGGCCGCTTTTACTTGACGAGGCCGGCGCGGGGGATGCGCTCTACCTGCTTGTTGTAGCGGCCGAGAAGGGCGTTCCAGCGGACGATGGCGATGTCCTGCAACATGCGGGTGCCGTCTCTGAGATAGCTGATGCGGGTGCGCTCGTCGTGAGCCCAACTGACGGCGACTTCGTCGACGCGGTAGCCGCGCTTGCGGGCGATGAAGAGAATTTCCGGATCGAAGCCCCAGCGCTCGATGGTCTGCAACTGGAAGACGGTTTGCGCGGCGGCGCGGGTGAAGGCCTTGAAGCCGCATTGCGTGTCAGCGTAGGGAAGGCCCATGATGGCGCGGGTGACGCCGTTGAAACAGCGGCCGAAAAATTGCCGATAGAGCGGCTGGCGAATGGTTTGGCGGGTGCGCTCGAGCCAGCGGGAACCGATGGCGATGTCGGCGCCGGCGGCGATGGCGGCGAAGAGACCGTCGGCCTCCTCAATGGGCGCGGAGAGATCGGCGTCGGTGAACATGACCACTTCACCGAAAGAGTGAAGAATGCCGTTGCGCACGCTGTAGCCCTTGCCGTGATTGCCGGGATTCTGGAGCAGCCGGACCTCGGGGTGGGCTTTGGCGAAGGCGCAGACGATTTCGGCGGTCTGGTCGCGGGAGCCATCATCGACCACGACGACCTCGGCGCTCCAGCCGCGTTGATGGATGCAGGCGACAATTTGGTCGAGGGCGTTGCCGATGCGCGCGGCCTCGTTATAGGCGGGAATCACGATGCTGTAGGTCGGATAGGGCATTCGCGTAACACTAAGCCTCGCTCAGTTCCGCAGCCAGCAGCCGGGGCAATGATGCGAGGGGGTGGTCTCTCGGACATGATAGCGCACCCCTCGGGTTGGGGCTGGGGCGGCTGGGCTGGCTCAGGATTCTGCCCCAAACTGCTGATGCACAAAGGATAAATTCCCACAGGGGGCTTGCTTTTTCGCGCGCGGCCCTGCAAAATCCGTTTATGCTGGGTGCGGAGGTTAGAGCGAGATGACAAAAGCGGACCTTGTGGAGAAGGTGACGGCCCTGGGCGATTTGACCCGGCGCGACGGCGAAGTGATCGTAGAAACCATCTTCGGTTCCGTGATCGGCGCCCTGCAAAGCGGGGACAAGATCGAAATTCGCGGTTTCGGCTCGTTTCGCATCCGCCAGCGCAATCCCCGCATTGGCCGCAACCCCAAGACCGGCGCGCGCGTGGAAGTGCCTGCGAAGAAAGTTCCCTACTTCAAGCCGTCGAAGGAATTGCGCGACCTGGTGAATCCGGGCGAGGCTGAGGCGAAGGCTTCGTAGGGCGGTCTCCCGGGAAGTGCGTTGCATGCGAGCGGAACAATAGCCACAGAGCTCGCGTTCGAATGCGATCACGCAAAAGGCGAAAGCAGGCCCTTCGACTCCGCTTACCCCGAATTCGCGTTGCGAATTCAGGGCCCCAAGCGCGCTCCGCTCAGGATGACAATTTCATTGTGGCGCTAGCTTCAGGCTCACCACTCGATGAGCTGGCTACGGTTCCCTGTTAACCACGCATTGCAATCCACCCACGTTCACGGCCGGCGGGAGCGGGTTTTCCCTGCATCGCGGATGCCGATGACTGCCATCATGCGGCCCGTGTGCCCGTGGGACGCGCGATGCGAGAAGAACCATTCCCCCTGGCATTGCGTGCAGCCGCCCACCACCTGAATGGATCGCGGGGAAAGCCCGCTGGCGAGCAACTGACGGCGGTTGGCCTCGACAAGATCCACGTGCAGGCTGGGTCCGATGGGCGAGTGGCCGGGCGGGCGTTGCGTCAAAAACAGCATGGGATACCTGGTTTTGACGGGGTCGAAGCAGAAGACCTCGTGGAAGAGGTCACGTCCGTAGGTAAACTGCGACTCAAATTCTGTGAGCACCTCTTCGCCTACGGAGTAGCAGCAGGCAGAAGCGCCGGGACCGATGGCGGCAATTAGATCGGCGGGCCGGGAGCCATAGTCGAGACGCATGCGGCCGACGCCGGATTCGACGATGCGCTTGACGGTTCCGCGCCAGCCGGCGTGGAAGGCGGCGACGATGCGTTGCCTGCGATCGGCCACCAGAACCGGGATGCAGTCGGCGGTTTGCACGGCGAGCAGCAGACCGGGCTCGGCGGTGATGTGGCCGTCGGCGCGGCGCGGGCTCTGCCGACCTGCGTCGGCGCGCCCAGCTTCGACGACGAGGTTCGAATGGAACTGCTTGAGAGCGAGGACAGGGGTTGCGGCGTCGCCGGTGACGGCTTCGGCCAACAGGCGGCGGTTGGCGAGGACTGTTTCGCGGTCGTCGGCCGCGGTGAAGCCGAGATTCAGCTCGCCGGGTGCGTCTTCACCGCAATAGGCACGGCTCAAGCCGCCCTTCCGGGTGCTAAATCCGCTCCAAAGCCAGGGAAGATTCCAACCGGGAATGGGCAACCATTCGACGGCGTTGGGGGCGCGGCGAGGAACGGGGAGGGGCGGGCAGAGCTCTTCGGGAGCTGCGCGGTCGAAATCTGACGGCCTGACGGGATGGGAAGGGCGGGGGCTGCGGGGTTGCGGGCGGCGCGGATTGTGGACCAGGCCTGCCTGCTCGAAGAGGGCGTCGAGCGGTTCGGTGTCTGGAAGAGCGGAGGATTTAGAACGGGAAGAAGGCCGCATCGCAGCTTTGATTCTATCGAGAACAGGGACCAAGGGAACGAGGGACTGAGGGGTTGAGGCGGCGAACCCGGAAAAAGCAATGGGCCTACCTTCCGGTAGGCCCGCTCGAGAGGCAATTAAGGGAGGGTGTCCAGGGGGGATTTTGGGAAGAGGTTCCGAAGAACCCTCAAGAGAGAGTTGTCGTGCTTTGGTGGGAAATCATGGGGAAGCCTCTGCTAATTACTAGGATAGATGCAGAATCCAGGGAAAGGTTGCAGGCATTTTGAAATAAGTCGAAAAAAAGGAAAATCGGGCGGTGCGGGCGGCCTTTGAGCGGTTCTTCAGTCAATATCCAACATTTTCAATAGATTGCGCGGTAGCTTTTTCCTGATGAAAAAGCTACATTGCAGCCCAGGCTTCGTCTGAGCGCAGCTGGAGAACCGCTTTTACCTGTCCGGCACCTCTCGCAGGCAAAAGAAGGCAAAAGGCTTGCACGCACGTGCACAGATCGAGCACTCTTGAGATTGTGAGACGGTTGCTCTACTTCGTGCTGATCGTGGTCGTGGTCGGGGTGATTGCGTACTTCGTGTACGAGCACCGCGCTTGGCTGGGGCTGGGCAGCGCGGGGGGCGGCGTGCCCACGGAGGAAACGAACACCGATCTCCAGCCGGCGCATGCCTCATGGCACCCCGTCGACCGGACCCAGAACGGATTCAGGATCGATATGCCGTCGGACGCGAGCGAGATCCAGATTCCTGCCTACAACACGAACGGCGACGCCGAAGAGATGGAAATGATCGTGGCCACGCCCAATGCGGAGACCACCTACGCGATTGCATGGGACGACAATCCCCCGGTGGAGCGCGCCAGCGGCGAGGCGGTGGAACGCACGCTCGACAATGCGCGCGATGGCGCGCTGGCGCGCTCCCAGACCACCCTGATGGGTGAATCGCACGCCAACTTCCAGGGCTATCCGGCACGGGATTTCAGCGGGCAAAACCAGAGCGGCGGCCTGTTTAACGCGCGGCTGATCCTGGCAGGAAAGAAGCTTTACATGATGATCGTGGCCTTCCCCGCACCGAGCGCCCGTCGCGATGAAGATGTGAATCACTTCTTCGACTCGTTCAAGCTGACGGGAGCCGTACATTCCAACGATTAAGACTTGCCGAAGGGAGCTCAGGCAACGCTATTCGCCAAGCCTGCATCTCGTCTATTCAGGTTACCCAAAATTTGAGATCCCGCGCGAGGAGGGAACGGACCATGAAGACCTCAATCTCTCGCAAGAGTGCTTTGAGTGCATTGGGATATCTCTGCGTCACAGCGTTCCTGTTTTCGGGAAAGTGCGCCGGAGCAGAAACTGTGGACGGCTTCGTCTTTAGGGTTGCATCGCCGACAGATTTTTACATGGGATCGCTCCGTGTGGTGACGGATGGGAACACGCAGTGCGCGACCGAAACCCTTGACGCAGACTTGACGTGGCGTTACGCACCGAATCGGAACACCCGAAATCCCTTCTCCGATTTCCGTCTATTTGACCTACCTACCCGCCCGGAGCCGAAGAGCCGGAAGGCTGTGCCCTGCGCTCGTGTGCCGTTGGTCATCGGGAGCCACGTGCAGATTGCCGGAGATGCGACGGGGCCGGATGGGGCGATCCTCGCCGCACAGTTGACCTTGTACAACGTCAAGTTCGACGATGAACTAATCGTTCTCAATACCATGAATCGCGCTTGGCAGGGAGGGGCGCTGGTGGAAGAGCGGCCGCAGGTGAAGCAGACGGAAAAGGGATTCGCCGGAACCATGTGGATCGATGGTTATCCCATGGCCGTCACTCCCGGCACAGAGCTGCTCGCCGCGCCGAGCGGTACTTATCTCAGCTACCGGCCGCCCGGCTCCCACGCGAAGCACCCGAGGGTCGACGAGGCGTTGAACGTGCCCGCGCTGAAGGGGTCTCGCTGGGATGCCGTGATGCCCGACGGTCCTGTTCCGCCATTTGCGGCACCTTTGTTCCAACCCAACACATGGGCGGTGTATCAAGGCGGAGCCCCGGTGAACGGACAAGCGCCTCTCGCAAGTGTTCGACTGTGGTCGAATGAAGTTGACCAGGACGAGAAGGATTACCTGGTGGGGCTTGCGCCGGTCGTCCACGAAGCCGATTATGCAGGGCGCGTTCCGGGCAGCGTTGGATTCCCCGGCGAGGACAAGCCGAAGAGCGTCGCGATCCTCGCGGATGAAGACGTTCAGAGATATGTGACCGCGCTGGGAACGTCGCTCGTGCCGGAGTATCAGAGGGCGCTGCCCGATCAAGACCAAACCAAAGTTCACTTTCACTTCTACGTCGTGCAAGGCGAACCGCCGCTGCAGAATGACGAAATGGAGACGGTGGAGGGCGTGGGCGCGTTGTCTCAAAAGAGAGTGGATGCGGGGGCGGTGGCCTTCCCAAACGGCGTGATCCTTGTGCCGGACACCATTCTGGCCAGAATCGGCAACGAGGCGCAACTGGCAGCTATTCTGTCTGACCTGATTACGACCGTCCTTGAGAAGCAAGGCTACATCGCGCGTAGGGCATGGTCCGATAAGGGCATTTGGGGGCGCATCAAAGATCCGTGCGGGGAATACGGCGATTGTACAGACCCATCGCTCGTTCTTCCCTTTTTCAGAAGCGAGCAATCACTGCGCATTGGCATCCGCCAGATGTACCTGGCCGGATACGACATACGCGAGGCTCCCATCGCGTGGGCGGCAGCCGCAGGCAAGCCGACGACCCCGTTCCCAAAAAAGAAGATGAATCCTGACTGGATTCCCTGGGAGACCGCTTATGCCTTCGACTACATCAGTAAGTTCTACTCCGATGTCGATTACAGCAGGCTGAAGCGCGGCGAGAAGGAGTATGCGCAGTTCCTCGATGCGCTGCGCAAGGCCGATCTGGGGGCGTTTGCGAGCCATTAGCCACTACTCCCTACTCCCTATTCACTGCCTCTTCGGCTCTTCTTCCTGCTTGACCGTAGGACCTTCGCCGGGGAAGGGCCAGTTGGTGTCGAGGAGAATCTCCTTTTCGCGTTGCGCTTTGGGCACGCGATCGATATGGATGGATCTCCTCCGCCCATCATTTGGGGCGCGCGCCTTTTTCGACGAAGTGGGTGATGAGGCCGATGGGAAGGAACCGGACGAGAAATGCCGTGAGACGGCCGCTCCACTTGGGGAGGATGGTGCGCTGGCCGCGGGCGAGTGCGGCGAGGCCGAGGCGAGCAACTTCGTCCGCGGATTGCAATTTGCGGTTGCGGAAGATGCCGGCGCGCGCCACTTCGAAAAACTCGCTCTCGGTGGTGCCGGGGCAGAGCGCGGTGACGTTGATGCCGTATTGCGCCACTTCGGCGGCCAGTCCCAACGCGAAGAAACGGTCGAAGACCTTGGTGGCGGCATAGGTGGTGAGATAGGGCACTGGCTGAAAGCTGGCCGTGAGGCGACGACAAGCACCCATCCGCGACGCCGCTCGACCATGCGCGGAACGAAGAGCCGCGAAAGGCGCACCACGGCCTCGCAGTTGACGCGCACCATGCCGATTTCCTGCTCGGGAGGGCTCGAGTGGAATGCGCCGTATTGGCCGAGGCCGGCGTTATTGATGAGAATGTCGACGATGAGCCCGGCGCCTTCGGTGGCGCCATAGATGTGCTGGGGCGCGAGTGGATCGTTCAGGTCCGCGACCACGATGCGGGTTTCAATGTCCTGCGCGGCGAACTCGGCGGCGAGAGATTCAAGGCGCTCCCTGCGCCGCGCGGTGAGGATGAGTTTTGCGCCCCGCCGCGCAAGCTCGCGCGCCAGAGCCACACCGATTCCCGCGCTGGCTCCGGTCACCAGCGCCCATTTGCCTTGAAATTCCGTCGTCGCCGTCATCGCTCCAACATGATAAAAGACGGACGTAACCGGACGCAGGATGCAGGACCGCAGGGGCTAAAGCCCATGTCAATTTTGCCGCAGTTTTGGCACGACGAAAGTTGTGCCCTGACACTTCGTGCGACCCTTGCAGAGATCTTCCGCAGCCTATGGAGGCTGGCGATACAAAGGCACGGCATGTATGCCACTATGGCTAGTTTGTGGGCGGCGCAGGGGCCGGAGCCGGAGCTGGCGGCTGGTTCTTGGAAAGCGAGCGAATATAAATGATCAGATTCCAGACCTCGGTATCGTTGGCACGGCCCACGTCTTCGGAAGGCATCTTGTCCTTGCCGTTGCGGATGGTATTGAACAGATCACTGTCGGGCTTGCTGGCAAGAGTCGCGGGGTTGGTCCAGTCGTCGAGCGTTAGATCCATGGTGTTCTTGCCATTACCGCTGTCGCCATGGCAAAGGGCGCAATCTCTTTCATAGAGCATTTTGGCGTGGGCCTGGGATTCTGCCGTTGGCTTGACGGGATTTTTGCCAGAAGGTGTGGGCACGGGCGCAGTAGTTTGCGCGGGAGCGAGCGCGGGCACTGGCGATGCGGCCTGCGGGTTGCGGCCTTCGACTGGCAGGCACACGACGACCAAAAGGGCCACCGCAAAAAAGAGCAGAGACGACTTCAACATCAGACCCTCCTCAGCAGATGTCAGCAGAAACGGGCATCTTTGTGTTGAGTGAATTCTGCGAGGAATTATAGGCCGATTTAGCGGAAACGGCTATGGTAACCAGCACATAGACGGACTGGGCTGGAAACGAGGGTATCCGGCGCGCGGAACGGAATGCGATTTGGGAAAGGCGGTCTGAGCCGCCATGGGCTAGTGCATGGCGCCCGCGCCGGGACCGGCGCCGGGACGGTTTTTGTTGAGCATGAAGGACAACGCAACGAGGACAATGGAGGCCAAGGACAATTCCATGTAGACATCCTGATAGCCCTGCGTCTGCGCCTGCTGGTTCAACTGCTGGTAGATTTGCGCCAGCGCCATGCGGCTGGAGTTTGCCGCGCCAAAGGAATTGCCGAGAAACGTGGTGAGCGTCTTGACGTGCTGGTCGTAGGCGATGGTTCCCTGCATCATGGATTGCTGCAGGTGCTGCTCGTGCCAGAGGGAGCGGCTGGTGACCTGTGCATTGGTGATGGCAATGAGAATGGAGCCACCGATGTTGCGCACGAAGTTGATGAGACCAGCGACCTGATTGCTCTGCTCCCTGGGCATGCCTATATAAGCCGCGGTAGTGATGGAGATAAAGCAGAACGGCAGGGGAAACATTTGCACCACACGCAGCCACGACGCCTCAGCGAAGCTCATCTGCAGGTTGGTGACGAGGGCTGCGTAAAAAAATGTTATGGCGAGCATGGCAAAGCCGAAGGCGGCGAGATAACGCGCGGAGATCTTTCCCGTGACAAAGCCGGCAAACGGCATCATGAACACCAAGGTGACACCTCCGGCGGTAAGGGCCAGGCCGGCCGTGGTTGCTGTCCAACCCAGCAACTGCTGGGTGAATTGCGGTTGCAGCACGGTGTTGGCATTGAGCACGCCGCCGACCAGCATCATGAGGAAGCAACAGATGGCGAAGTTGCGGTAGCGGAAGAGGCGCAGGTTGATGAGCGGATCTTTCTGCCGCCACTCCCAGACGACGAGACCGACGATGCCGACGACGAAAAGAACGCCGAAGAAGCAGATGAAGGAGGAGGAGAACCAAGCGTCCTCTTCGCCCTTGTCGAGCATAATCTGCAGGCCGCCCATGGCCAGGGCGAGGAAGGCCAGTCCCATGTAGTCCATGTGGCGCAGGCGCGAAGGATCGGCCTTGATCCACGGCGGATCGTCAACGAGGCGGGTGACGAGGATGAAGGCCAGGATGCCGACGGGAATGTTGATGAAGAAAATCCAGCGCCAGGAGAAATTGTCAGTGATATAGCCGCCGAGCGTGGGGCCGATGGAGGGAGCGAGCACGGCGACCAGGCCGTAGAGCGCGAAGGCCTGCCCGCGCTTGTGGGGCTCAAAGGAATCAGCCATGATGGCCTGCGCCATGGGCTGCATGCCGCCGCCGAACGCGCCCTGCAATACCCGGCAGAGGAGGAGGATGGGCAGGGAGGGCGCAGAGCCACAAAGAAAGCTGGCGATGGTGAAGCCGGTGATGCAAAAGACGAAGAAGTTGCGGCGTCCCATGAGGGAGCTGGCCCATCCGCCGAGGGGTAGCACGATGGCATTCGAGACCAGATAGCTAGTGAGGACCCAGGTAGCCTCATCGGTGCTGGCGCCCAGCGCGCCGCCAATGTGGGGCAGGGCCACGTTGGCGATGGAGGTGTCGAGCACCTCCATGAAGGCCGCCAGCGCCACGGTCATGGCGATGAGCCAGGGATTGACCCTGGGCTTCCACTGCGCATGAAGCGCTTCAGAATCGACTACCGTTGCCGGCCGGGCTTTTGCATTCGCGAGGCTGCGCGCGTCCGCGCCGGAGAGACCGGATGGCGGTTTGGGCAGTGTAGAGTCGATCGCGGACAACAGTAGTCTCCTGAGATTTTGATGCGATCCGAATGTCGCTTGGCCGGGGGAAAACGGCGTTATGAAACCACCGGAGGGGTGCGGCGCAATGCCCCGGCGATGGAATCATTTTGCGTACAATTCAATAGATTCGCAAGAGCGCATTTGGGTGCAGGGATTCGATTCCGGGCGGATCGAGCAAGGGGTGACCGATACCGGCGAGCAGGTCGAATTAGCACTCGCGGCGCGGATTATTCCACGCCGGGGTGCACGTAGACTTCTTGCGGCGCATTGATTTTGGCGTGCGCGCTCACCGAGAGCTTGATGGTCTGCATTTGCGGCTTGTCGCCGACCGCCGTCATGAAGTCCAGTTCGTATTGGTTGACGAGCCGCCGGTCGATGTCTTCAAAGTAAGGGACGAAGCTGACCGGGTTGCCTGAACCCTCCCAGTAGCTGACGCCGCCTGTGCCCTGGGTGATTTGCGCGAGCAGGTTCTGGCCGGTGTCGGCTCCGTAATTCGTGCGGTCAAAGCGATCAGCGCTACGCCAATAGATTGCGTAGACGATCAGGCGCGCGCGCACGGCATCGTCAAGGGCGTTCTGCACGTAGGGATCCGTGGGATCGTAGCGCATGTCGTAGTAGTCCACGCCGTCGGTGATCATGACTACTTCACGGCGCGCACGAGCGTCGCTGGAGGGCCAGTTCTTGGCGAGATCGGAGAGGCAGAAGTAGGGACTGGCGCTGATGCCGGCTTCTCCTGCTGCCATGGTCAGGTGCAAACCACGAAGGACAGAGTCGTGGTCAGTGGTGAGCGGCCCACTTAAGACCGCGCGGCCATTCATCATGTAGGCGAGGGCGACTTTGGTATCGGGACGCTGGCTTTGGATGAACTTGGCAACGTCGTTCAACTGCAGTCCCAGGCTGGAGCGCGCGCCCTCGTCGATGAGCACCACCATTTCCACTTTGCTTTGCGGGTCGCGCAGCGGCGTGAAGCCGGTGATGGCCGATTGCTTGCCGTCAAGCTTCAGGTGCAAAGCATCCTGAGGAATGCCGCCGGGGGCTTCATTCTTCTCCGGCATGATCGTGATGACGGTGCTTCCCGCGACTTCCTGCTTCTGAGCAGTTGCGAACGGAGATGAGACCAACAGCAACGATGTGGCCGCGAACAGAGTGGCGGCTTGAATTTTTTGCATGAGCTTCATTTCTTACTCCTCTTGAGGCGGGCGCAAGTGCTTTGCGCGCTGTTCGCCTCCTCACTCGCCTCATTAGATGCCCGGGAGAGGCAAAGTACCACATGGTTTGACGGGGAAAGAGAGTTGAGGAGAGCCCGAAAGTGGCGGAGTGGCTGCAGATTCAACGACTTGGCGAGGGGCGATTTATTGCGGTTGCACATGGATCAGTTTGCCGCGGGAACGCGGTCGATGTGGTCGATGACGAGAACCTGCATGGGAATCTGCTGGGCCTTCAGCTCCAGGCCGAGAGTGTCGCGCAGGGCGGTGAAGACGGACGGCAACGAGGAGTCCTGCTCGATATCTGGCGCGAATTCGAGCTTGATATCGAAGCTGCCGGCGATGCTGGTTTGGTCGGCTACGGGAAGGTCCGTTGCATGCTGCAGCATCTTGGCGAGGTACGGCATGGACCAGTTCAGGCCCTCGAGGTGACCGGCGCTGGTGTTGATGCGCCATCCAGGAAAACGACTGCCTTTCGTGGGCTGCAGTTTGGGTCCGCCTTTGGCGACGACGAGCGCGTAGCCGCGGACCATCTTTGTCTCGAAGTGCGTCGCAAGGTGAAAGCGCTCCACGAGGAGATTCTGCAGGCGCGGCTTGAGCTCGTCGGGCGACAGTTTGATTCCCTCTTCCGGTTTGGCTTCGATGTCGTAGAAGTCGGAATCGAGCCAGGAGGGTTTGCCGGAGAGCTGATCGGCTTCGACACCCCATGCCATCTGAATCAGGAACTGCAAGGAGAGGTCGTGCGGGAAAAAGCGGCTTTGGCCGGGATAGTTCCAGTAGCCCTGGCCCGGATCGGGGTTCGGCGTGGGCTTGATGGTTGCCGCCTCGAAGAATGGTTGCGCGGGCGCGCCGAGTTGCGATTGCGCGAAAACAAAAGACGCGGCGAAAACGCCGACGACGAGAAGCGCGGCCAGCGCATAGATGCGGCGCGTGCGTGCGGCGATCTGGTTTGAATGGATGCGCTTCGTCATTTCTGGTCTTGATGGTCAGTGGGCAGAGGGAACTCTGCGAGCTTCGGCGTGAAGCGGGGATGCGTGGCGGTGGCGCCTCCGGCATTGTCAATGACGTTCGAGATCTCGCCCAAGTTATCGAGCGCGACGGTGATCATGTGATGAAAACGCACACCGGGAACGTGCGGCACTTCAATGGCGCGAGTGAGCACGACGTTGGGATGTCGGAAAACTGAATAGATGCCGAGGCCCCAGGCTTCATGCGTGTTGACGCGATCGGCAACTTTGTAAGAGGCCCATCCGTCGACGCCCGCGCCGCTGGAGTAGCTGGCCTGGTCGGGCGGATCGTAGGGAATCTCAGATTGGTAGAAGTAGGTGCGGCCGGCATTGCCGCTCCACAACACCTGGTATTGCTGATGGTGCTCGACAAAGAGGCCGTAGGCCGTCACGAGGTTGCCGTTGACGACGAGACCGTTGGCGCTGAGGTTCTGATCCCAGCCCACACCCGCGACGCCGTGATCGGCGCGCCAGATCCAGGTGTGATCGACGATGGTGTCGTTGGCATTGATGCGGAGATTGACGGTGGCGCGACCCACGCCTGCGCCGCCCACGCGGAAGAAGACGTCGTGGAGCGAGATGGGATTGCGGGAGTGATCGGCGTGGCTGCCGCTGGGGCCGATTTCGACGAGGACGGGAGATTGCACGGGGCCGGCATCGATGAGAAGACCCGCGAGAATCACGCCATCGACGTCGGCGGTGGTGAGAGCGGCCGTGCCGTTGACGGGCTTGAGCGTGGCAAAGCCGAGGCCGAGAACGACGGTGCCGGGGCGCGTGACGCGAATGGGCTCGGTGAGTTCGTAGATTCCAGGTGTCAAGAGGAGATGCTTGCCGCCGGCAAGCTGCGCATTGATTGCGGCGGCCGTGTCACCGGGATGCGCGATGTAGAAACGATCGAGGGGGATGGAACGGCCGGGAGTGACGCCGCCGCGCCAGGTGATGCCGGCGCTGTTGGCGCGCAGCTCGGGAATGCGGACGAAGTAGTTGCCGCGTGCGTCAACATAGAGAAAGGGCTTTTCGCGCACGATGGGGACGCGCGCGACTTTTGTGTAAGTCGGCGACGGCCACTCGCCCGCGGGCGGCTCGACATCGCCGACAAAGACCATGTTCCAGTTGGAGCCAGTCCAGCTGCGCCACTCGGAGTTGCGCGCGATCCACTGCTGCTGCGTGCCGGAGTCTACGTTGCCGTCGATGAGCGCGTCGGACATCCAGCCGCCGCTGGCCCAGCCACGATTCTGATGTAGCACGATGTTGCCTTCAATGTGCATGCGGCGGAAGGGCGCGGCTTGCGAGACGGCCCATTGCATGGTGCCGGGAATCGCCCCGCCGGTGGGCGTGACGGCGAAGCCCTCGACGCCGCGCCAGAAGGTGCAGGTGGCGTTGTTGCGCGGCAGGCTAGCGTCGGCATGGACGTTGCCCGTGATGTGAACGCCGTCCGGCGCGGCACCCAGGCCCGCGACCTCCGTGTAAAAGCCGATGGGAACGTCGACTTTGTAATGGCCGGGTGAAAAAAGCAGAGCAAAACGGGCAGTGCCGAATTCACTGTGCTGCTGAATGGCGTAGGCCTTGTCGATCTGCTGCTGGATGGCCGCAGCGGACATGGACGGTGTGAAGACGAAGACGTTGGGACCGAAGTTTGGCGGCGCGCAAAATGCCGCGGAGGGAGCGAGCAGGAGGGCCAGAAAGAGGGCGGAACGATGGTGGGCGATCATTGCGGCCATTTTACGCCGGAGCGTACCGCCAGTCTCCCGCCCGGCTGTAGTGCGGGCCTCCAGGCCCGCGCTGTGCGTGTACCATTTTTCCAGAGAGAAATTACAAAATGCTTAGAGTCGCGCTTACCATTCTTCTCGCCTATATCCTTACGCTCGCCTCGCCGGGCGCATCTTCGCAGACTGCTCCTGCCTCTACAAACTTGCCCATCTTCGACGCGGCAACCATCAAGCCGCCCGATCCGGCGGCCCGCTACCGAATGTCCGGCTTCTACGGCAAACCCGGCGGACGCGTCTTCTTTGGCGGAAACATCAAGATGCTCGTTATGTATGCCTTCAACTTTCAGGACTACCAGATAAGCGGAGGCCCCGGCTGGGCCTCGTCGCAGTGGTTTGAGATCAACGCCGTTCCCCCGGACACTTCGCCCACGCTCAACATCAAGGTGCAAAACGCGAACCCTACAACCGAGCAGCGGCTCATGCTCCAGAGTCTTCTGCGCGACCGCTTCGGATTCAAGTACCATTTTGAATCGAAGGAGGGAGGATTCCTCATCCTCACGCGCGGCACCAAGCCGCTGCAGTTTAAGCCCCCCAAAGATCCTGCTGCTGATCCTCGGGCCATTGTGATGATCAAGTCGAGCGGCATCGATGGAGAAGCGCTGGGCATCAACACCACCACCGATTACATTGCGCTGATGCTCAGCCGTTATCTGCGGCTTCCCGTCCTGAACCAAACGGGAATCACCGGCGCTTACGACTACGCTTTGCCGCCCGACGATCCTGAGAACCAGGATCTTTCCGCAGCAGTTTTCGACGTAGTCGACCGTCTCGGCCTCAAGCTCAAACGCGGCCGCGGTCCCATCCAGACCCTCGTCATCGACCAGGTTGAACAGCCTTCGGGGAATTGAGCGGTCTGCGGTCAATCTTCCACAAAGGCTTTGAGCCGCGCCAACGCCTTATCCCACTGATGCGAAACGCGATCGACATACTGCCGCATCTCATGCATGGGCTTCGGGTCCAGCGTGAAGAGCTGCTCACGCCCCTCGCGCGTGCTGTGCACCATGCCCGCGCGCCGCAACACGCCGAGGTGCTTGGTGATGGCCTGGCGCGTGAGCCGCGAGCCGGCGGTCAATTGGGCAATCGACGCAGGCTGCCCGGAGCTTAGCTTGCCTACCAGTGCGAGGCGCGTAGCATCGCCCAGGGCGGCGAAGAGGACCGAGGGCTGCAGGCGACGGGTGCGCGCGCGGCTTGGGCTCTTAGGTGACATAGCTCTCGATGTTCTTCATTTGCTGGGTCCAGCCGCCATCGTTGCCGCGCTGAGCATCGGCGCGCCATGCGGCAGGGACGCTTTCGAAACCCGATTCAATCAGCGTCAGCGTTGTGCCGGTTGGGGTCGGCTCAAGATGAAACTCAACCAATGTGCGCGGGGCGTTGGAGTAATCCGACGAGTAGCGTTCCTTATCATGAAACTGAACTTGCGCCCAGGTAAAGGAAAAGAGCCGGTCCTGCTCCATCTTTTCGATCTGAGCCTCCCAGACAATGTGTTCGTAGCCGGAATGCAGGACACGACCGCGGGCGACCTGCCCAACGACGAACGGCCCCTCCAAGGCGACACGGAACCATTCGCCGAATTCGCGATAATCGGTGAGCGCGCGCCAGACGCGGGCGACGGGGGCCTTGAGCTCGATGCGTTTTTCGATGCGGTTTTCCATTCAAGCAACCTCTTGGTTGCATATTAGCGCGAGATGGAATGAAATGCAACCTCTTGGTTGCATGTAGGAGAAGCACGGTTTCCCTGGTCCCCAAATGCGAGGGACCCGGGGCACCCAGTTTCGTGCTGAGTTGAAGAGGGTGGGTTGAGGTTCGTGTGGTCCCACATCTGAAATCGAGATTTTGGCACCGGAGATCTACGGTGCTCTTGTCTCTGTCTTTTCTAAATCAATCTAATACGACCGGCTCAATGGTTCCCTTATCGTCATCAGAAATAGAACTGCAGATGGGTTCGAGCATATTTCCACTGAGACTCGTCAGCAGTTTTGAGTTGATGCTCGCTGAAGAGTACCTATCCATTCTTTCTTTCCACGAGTGACTGTTGAGCCAATCGGTATGCGCTCCAATTTTCTCAACTAGACGATCATGCTCTATGAGATACCAATCACCTTTATGTGGAAACGCAATCCAAATATCCTTACCGCAATACTTATGCTTGATTGTCACTCTCGACTTCAACTGCACTTTCAATGTGGTGGTGCCATTAATGTGGTAAGCGAGAAAATCCGCTCCCTGCCAATCGTCGGCTAACTTGATGCAGTTAAATCCGTAGTCGGCGAGCCTGGCCGCAATCTTCTGAAAGTTGAACAGTTCTTTTTGTTTGGCATTTAGATCTTTATAATCGACCGGTTTAAAGCGGGTGCAATTCTCGGTCATATCTTCCTCGTGCTAAATCCCAGCATTAGCTACAGTTTCCATTCTCTGTTTCGTTAATAGAACAGGTATTTGCGCCAGCGGTCGTCGCTGCGGCCTAGCATGCGCATGATTTGGCGGCTGGTGTGCAGCGAGAAGGGGCGCGGCTCGCGCAGGAGGATCATGTCGTCGATCTCGTTGAGAAGCCGGTTGCCCTTTTTGCGGTTGCACTCGTGACAGCAGGCGACGAGATTCTCCCAGGTGGAGTTACCGCCACGGGAGCGCGGCACCACGTGGTCGAGGGTGAGTTCGCTGGGCGGCAGCGCTTCAGCGCAGTACTGGCAGGTGTTGCGGTCGCGCAGCAGGATGTTCTTGCGCGAGAGAGCGCGGGTCTGGTGGGGGATGCGGCGGTATTCAAGAAGACGAATGACCGAGGGCATGGCGATGATGGTGCGTTGCGCGTGCAGCGAGAGGCCGTGCTCCTCTTCCGTGCGGGCGATGCCCTTGAGCACCAGCACCAGGGCGCGGCGCGCGCCGCAGATGTTGATGGGCTCATAGGAGGCATTGAGCACCAGCACCGGCATCTGCAGGATGTGGGCGTGCGTGAACTGCACGGTCTCGTGGCCGGCGGCGGACAGCACCACGGCCTTGGCAATGGCCTTTTGCTTGCGCGCGTGAATCATGGCTTTCCCCAACGACATCTCTTTCCCCCCGGTTAAAAAGATGCTTTCTCTATCGCCGATCCATTCGTGCTGAAACTTGCCGCGTACGGGTCCGCTGCCGATGTTTCGGCGAGCGGTCCCTCTTCTTCCGTGTCCTGATACCTGCCTTCGTAGAACGATGTGCTGCCAAATCTTTCGCCGCGTTGCGCACGCGCCAGCGTGGCCACCCATACGGATGCGGCTCCGGCCTGGACCAGCGCCTGGGCCGCGGCGCGCGCTGTGGCGCCGGTGGTCAAAATGTCATCGACGATCAAAACGTGCTGCGCCGTTACGCGCGCAGGATCGGAAACCACGAATGCGCCGCGCACATTCTGGCGGCGTTGGCGCGGAGTGAGCCCGGCCTGGCTTTCCGTAGCGCGCTGGCGCAGAAGTGTGCTCGAAGCGAGCGTGAGCCGCCATTGCGGATGGCTCTTACGCAGGAATCCCAGGGCTGCGGCGGCAAGCGAACGCGACTGGTTGAATCCGCGCTGCGCGTATTTAGAGGGATGCAGCGGGACGGGAATCACCAGCATCTCTGCCGGAGCTTCGGCGGCGAGTTGCGCCATAGCTTCAGCGAGCATGCGGCCCAGCCCGGCGGATGCCGGGTGCAGGCGGTCGTACTTGAGGGTGTGAATGGCCTCGCGCATGCGGCCCTGGTAGACGCCATAAGAAACGGCGCGCACAAACGGAGGCGGCGCCATGCGGCAGGCGCGGCACAGTGCGGAGTACCCGGTTGCGGGTGCAACGGGCAGCGCGTCGCCGCAGCGCTGACACACAGGCAGGGTCTGGAGCGGGAATTCCGTCCAGCAAACATCGCAAATTGGCACGAGAGAGAGCCGCGGCAGGGGCGAGCCGCAGAGAGAGCAGGAGGCGGGGAGGAGCGTGCAACCTAAACTATCCAAAGGACTTCGAAGCACGCGAACTACCGCACGCCACTTCGTTGTTGGCGAAAGTGGAACGTCGGTCATCCGGCTGACGGAATCCCTTGAGAAGACGCACCTCGCTTGGGGAACGGCAAACGCGAGCCGCCCCTTTGGGCAAAGTATACCGCAAGGCGAATTGCGAGGTCCAAGCGGGGGCTGGAATCCTGGTTTTCGTGACAGGTGAAAAGGTTAGGTTGGGTTTGTGGTATCCCGGGTCCCAAAAGCGGGACCCGGGGCACCCCTTTTCTTGCGAAGGGAAGAAACCGAAGGCCTAAAACACGCCGGCCAAATAGGCTTCAGCGGGATGCAGCTTCTCAGACTTGGAGCCGCAACGAGCGAGAACCACCGGCGAAAGCGTGATGACCGGGCACTGGGTGTGGGCCAGAGTTTTATAGACCACACCATGGCGCGTGATGGCGGCAAAAGCCGATGCGCCCTGCGCGCCGAGGACGATCAAGTCGGCTTGCTGCGCATGGCTTTGATAGAGCAGCTCCTCCGTCGGGTCGCCGGGAACCACGATGGTCTGAATGGCGACCTGGCCCTGCAGCTCGGTGGGAACCAGTGCGAGCATGCCCGCTTCTACTTCATCGAGCGAACGGCCAGCGAGGATCTCCGCGCGTTCCTGAGGACGGATGACGTGCTGCAGGATGAGGCGGGCGCCATGCTGGCGGGCGAGCTCCGCTGCAAAGGCGGCCACGATGGTGCTGGCTTCGTGCAGGCTGACGGCGCAGAGAATGGTGCGCGTGGCAAAGTTGCGATAGCTTCCATCGACCACGTTGGGGCCGATGATGTAAACCGGCGAACTGGCGGTGCGCAACACTGCCTCAGCCACAGAACCAACCAACAACTTGCCGATGGGGCCCGGAGAGTGCGTGCCCATCACGATGCGGTCGATCTCGCGCTCGTGCGTGAAGGCAAGAATTTCGTCGGCGGGCAGCCCCGGCCGCACCACGACCTCACAGCGGAGACCTGCGTCGCGGACGCGTTGCGCCAGAGGCTCCAGATGCTGCTTCTCAGAGTGCGCGGCGGCGGCGTAGTCGTAGTAACGGACGCCAGAGGTCTCTGACGCGGCCACGACCAAGGTGTCATATGCATGAAAAAGGATGAGATCCGAGCCGAACTCCTGGGCCTGTGCCAGCGCGAACGCGAAGGCTTTTTGGTTGGCGGGTATCTCGGAGGCGAAGAGGATGGTGGAGGGTTTGCTCCAACCTGGCTTCAATACGGCTGCCATGGGAACCTCCTTGCGGTGCGTTCAGATGGTTGCAGATTTCAAGAGGTTTAGCGGTGTTTCACCGCACATCGCAGGGTGATGCTTCTCACCCTGGCTCGATCCGGACGTCTGCAGCCGGGTAGAAAACTCCCTGTTCCGCCACTATAGATGCTGATAAGAGGCGGATGGGGCCACAAGTGAGATGATTGTGTGCCCGATTCCCAAAAATGTCTAGCGATGCGCTTACGGTACCGATAACGTCCGCATAAAGTGATCTCAATCACAGCCTGAGGGACCGAGAAGCTGGTCTTCTGAATGGGAATCGTGGTCGTCGGAAGCGGTTTTCCGGTCAGGGGCACTGAAGGCAAGTGCTGACGCCCCGGGAAGTTTGAAGCCCGAAACCGCCCAACCCCAGGCGCCTGAAGAGCGGTGCCCGACGGCCTCGATCCCCAGGAGGCCTCATGCAACCGATGCATAATATTCCCGCCCGCGGTGGGATCGATTACGACGAATCGCCCTTTCTTGCCATTTGGGAGGTCACGCAGTCGTGCGATCTGGCCTGCAAGCACTGCCGCGCCGCCGCGCAACCGATTCCCCACCCCGACGAATTGACGCACGAGGAAGGCAAGGCGCTGATCGACCAGATTGCCGACATGCACATTCCAATCTTCGTGTTTACGGGCGGCGATCCGCTGAAGCGGAAAGACGTGTTCGAGCTGATCCGCTATGCCGCGGGCAAAGGCGTGCAAGTGGCCGTGACTCCGAGTGCTACACCCTTGCTTACCCGGGAGGCAATCCAAAAGCTAAAGGACGCGGGCGTCGTGCGGCTTGGCATTTCGCTGGACGGCTCAACACCCGAGATTCACGACGCGTTTCGCGGGCTGCCGGGTGCATGGGCGCGCACCATCAAGGCGATTGAGTGGGCTGGCGAGGCCGGCATTCCGATTCAAGTCCACACAACGATCAGCCGCCACAACGCGCACGATCTCGACGACCTGTGCAACCTGTTCGAGAAGCTGGCGATCGTGATGTGGAATGTGTTCTTCCTGGTTCCTGTGGGGCGCGGCCAACTGGACGATTTGCTGAGCGGCGAAGAGTTTGAGCAGGTGTTTGGGAAGATTTACGAGCTGTCGCGCCGCGCCAACTTCCAGATCAAGACCACGGAGGCGATGCACTATCGCCGCTATCTGCTGCAGCACAACCTGGAAGAGAAAAAAATGGGACACGGGCATGGACATCCGCATGGAGCAGCTTACGAGGCCGGCGCACCGACCGCCGACGGCCAGACGCGCGCCATGAGCTGGGCAACGCGGCGCGTGAACGACGGTAAGGGATTCGTCTTTATCTCGCACATGGGCAATGTGTATCCCAGCGGATTTTTGCCGATCCACGCGGGGAACATTCGCGAGACGCCGCTGAGCGAGATCTACCGCAACGCGCCGATCTTCAAGGCGCTGCGCGATACCAAGCGCCTCGAAGGCAAGTGCGGGGCGTGCGAGTACAAGGAGATTTGCGGAGGGTCGCGGGCGCGAGCTTACGCGCTGACCGGCGATCCGCTGGCGCAGGAGCCGTGCTGCATCTATCAGCCGAAGAACTGGGATCCGGAGCGGGAGCAGACGGCGGAAGCTTTCAAGCAATGGACGCCGGCCGAGCCGTTGGTAACGCTGTAAAAAGCAGCTTCTAGCTTTTAGCTCCTAGCTATAAGCCTTTCCGTGCGAAGGCGCGGGTTTGCGGATAATTTGCAGGGGTTTCTGTCGCTCCTGCGGGGCTTGCCGCCTTCACCTTGTCCAGGACCGCGATCTATTGCTTCAGGTCCTGCTCATAGCCCACAGGGTCGAGGACTTTCTTGACTTGTGCGTATATATGCGTGGAGAAGCCGTGATTCCTCTTCAAGTGTTCCAGAATCATGCTAACGTCGCTCTCTGAGACCACGCAGGATTTGCATTCGAACAGCCGCTGCACCAACGCATCGGCTCTCACGGATGCCGCCGAACCATACTCATCTCCTCTCTCCAGCGCACTGGTTACTGCATCGCCCAAAGTCAAAGTCACGCCCGGTCCCACAGGGTAAGGCGGTACTGCCGGCTTCCCGTTGAGATCGTAGAGCGGTTGCGTAAGGTCAATGGTGCGCGGCTTCGGAGTTTGCGCGAGCATCAGCGTTGAGCTGATGCAGAATAGAGCAACAGCTATTGATTTCATGCTTCGTCACCTTAAAGAGGCTGCCAGCGATTGGTGCCGGTATTATAGCTCCACCCAAACCACATCGGGGCCCGTCCTTGCCGAGACGGAATAAGCCGTTCCGGGCGTAGGCGCCGCAGCGTGGCTCAGCGCTCAATGCCCGCCCGCGGCCGCGCCCACTTTGCCTTTGAAGCGCGAGTAGACGAAGACCACGTAGCCAATTGCCATCGCCATGCCGACGATCCACCACGCGAGGCCTACGGCCAGAGTGTGCGGGCCGGAGATGGCGCGGGCGAGCGTGATGTCGTTGGCTGAGCCGGTGGTGGCGGGCAGCAGCACCGGATAGACGCCCCAGCAGGCTCCGGCCAGCATGAAGAAGAGATAGAGGCACGAGGCGAGAAAGGCTTTCAACGGCTGGGCCTTGCGGTTCCAGAACCAGAGGGCGGCGAGCGAGGCGATGACGCCGGCGGGAATGACGAAGGTGAACGGGTAATTGAAGTAATTGTCGAGGCTGGCGGGACGCACGGCGATGGTGGCGAAGAGGCTGACGACGGTAAGGGCCACAAGAATGAGCCACAGCGGCGAAACCACGTTGCGGGCGCGCTGCTCCAGGTCGCCCGTGGTCTTGAGCGAGAGCCACAATGCGCCGTGCAGCGTGAGCGCGGTGAAGGCGACGAGGCCGCCGATGACGGTGTACCAGTCAAGAATGCCGGGCGATACGCCGGGTTGCCAGTTGGTCCACAAGGGCAGGAAAAAGTAGCCGTCGGGATTGAGAGGCACGCCGCGCAGGACGTTGGCCAGGGCCGCGCCGAAAAAGATGGTGAGGAGCGCGCTGGAAAAACCGAAGACGCCGTCAAGCAGAGAACGCCAGACGCCGACGTCGATGTGGTTGCGCAGTTCCACGCTCACGCCGCGCAAAATGAGAAGCCACAATACCATCATGAGCGGCAGATAAAAGCCGCTGAAGGCCGAGGCGTAGAGGAGCGGGAAGGCGAAGTAGAGCGTGCCGCCGCCGGCCAGCAGCCAGACTTCGTTGCCGTCCCACACGGGGCCGATGGAGGCCAGCGCGGCTTTGCGCTCGGCCTCGGTGCGCACCAGAAACATGTGCAGCACGCCCACGCCCAGGTCGAAGCCGTCGAGCACCACGTAGCCGACGATCATGACCGCAACCAGCCAGAACCAGAGAAAAGCCATCATTGATCTAACTCCTCTATTCGATGAAGCAAGAAGTGCTGAGGCGCGACTCTAGAACCATCCCAGAATGCACCGTGATGCAAGAAGTGTCAGGGCATGACTTCAGTCGTGCCGTTGCAGCTTCAAAATCAACCCGGGGCTTTAGCCCCTGCAAGCTTTCGCTGCTTTAAACAGGCCGTGCCGTACGGATAATCTTCGGGGACATTCGCCAATCCTGCTCGTACCGGATTGTTGTCAATATAAGTCCGGTACTTTTGAAAGCTGGATTCATCGACGACGCGAACATCGGAGAAGCCGCGCTGCCAAATCTCGCCCAGGAATCCAAGCTCCCTTTTCGCGCGAAAGGAAAAGCCGCCCTTGATCAACTGCAATGCTTTTTCGATGGTCACACTGCCGGGAATTGTCATAAGGATGTGAATGTGATTCGGCATGATCACGAAATCGTGAATTGTGAATCTTTTAGCTTTTACGCATGAGCGAAGCACATCGATCAGGAGTTCCGCCATGCTAGCGGTTTGAAAGAACGATCTGCCGCCCGCGGTCGATGTTGTCACAAAGAAGGTTCTCGATTGGCCCGTGGCATTCTCAGGATCCGATGGTCTTGAAGGTCTCGCCATGACAGGGGCTAAAGCCCGTCTCCTGTTTTCCGCACTATCGGCACGACTGAAGTCGTGCCCTGACACTTCGTGCCGAACTTTGCATTGTTGCTACTCGCGCCATGCTTCTTTGATTGCCAAACCTTCCCACGTGCATCGCTCATTATCCTAAGCCAGAAGCGGTTTCTGCCGCGGGCGCTTTGGGGTCGGGGCCGATGTCGATTTCGCGATAGACGAGCACGGTGAACAACAGGCCCAGCAGCGTGTAGAGTCCCATGAAGCCAATCAGCGTAAACAGCCCGTTGCTGGCGGAAACGGTGTTGGAGAAGCCCTCGCTGGTACGCATCAATCCATAGATGAGCCAGGGTTGGCGGCCCAGTTCGGCGGTCATCCAGCCGGCGGTGTTAGCAATGTAGGGCAGCGGAAAACTGAGCAGCAAGGCCCACAACACCCAGCGCGAAGTAGAGAGCCGCCCGCGCCAGAGCAGGAACGCGGAGACAAGCATGAGCAGCACGAACCAGGTTCCGAGCCCGGCCATGATGTGGTAGACGTAGAAGAGCAACGGCAGCGCGGTGGGCCACTGATCGCGCGGAAAGCGATCGAGCCCCTGCACTTCGGCCTTGGTGGTGCCGTAGATGAGGAAGCTGAGCACATTGTTCACCACAAGGGGATTGTCGATTTGGCCGGTTTCCTCGTTGGGCTGGCCCATGAGCACGATGGGCGCGCCGACTTGGCTGTTAAAGAGTCCCTCCATGGCGGCAATCGCCGCGGGCTGATTCTTCGCTACGTACTTGCCGGCCAGATCGCCGGTGGGAAAGATGATGAGGATGGACGAAATGACGCCTGCAATAACGCCCACCTTAAGGAAGATGCGGCCGTATTCCTCGCGGCGGCCCTCCAGCAGATAGAAGGCGCCCACGGCGGCCATGACGAACGAGCCGGTGACGACCGCGCCGGTCATATTGTGCATGTACTGGAAGAACGCCCAGGGGTTCATCAGCAGTTGCCAGAAGCTGAGCATCTCGAAATGCCCGTCGGGCATGCGGGCGTAGCCTACGGGATGCTGCATCCACGCGTCGGTGACGATGATGAAGAAGCCGGAGATCCACGAGCCCAGCCAGACCATGACCGCGGAGAACCAGTGCATGCTTTGCGAGATGCGCTTTTCGCCGTAAAGGAAGAGGCCGAGAAACGCCGACTCGAGAAAGAAGCTGAAAACGCCTTCCATGGCCAGCGGCTGGCCGATCACTCCGCCTGAAAGCCGGGCGAAACGCGCCCAGTTGGTGCCGAACTGAAATTCCATGGGGATGCCGGTGACCACGCCCATGATGAAGTTGATGCCGAAGATGCGGCCCCAGAAGCGCGCCGCGCGATCCCATACTTCGCTGCCCGTACGCAGCGCCACCGTCTTGAGCGCGACGATGAGCAGAGCCAGACCCATGGTGAGCTGCGGGAATAGATAGTGAAAAGTGATGGTGAAGGCAAAATGCAGCCGGTGAATGATCTCGGCGTCCATCAAAAACCTCCTGGTGTGATTCGCGCCGCAGATGAGCAGAGAGTGCGCGCGGAGAGGTTAAGTGCAACAGTTAGATGTGAACCAACTGGAAAGATTTTGGGGATAGCGGTGAACAGCAGCTTCCATCCTCGCTCCCGATTCTAGCTCTTACAGTGACTTTGATCACTTGCCGCAACGGGCACGCGCCTTGATTCTATTCTTAGAGTGCGCAATTTCCCGCGAGGCTGCGTAGTTTCCCCGCTGCACATGGATAAGCCGCAAATTGCTGCAAAGATGGAGTGAGGTCAAGGAATGCGGATAGCGATCATTGGCGGCGGCATTGCAGGATTGGCTGCGGCCTATGAGCTCGAAAAAGCGCGGACGGCGGGCGCGGAGGTGGAATACGCGCTCTTTGAGGAGCGGCCGCGGCTGGGCGGGTCACTGGCCTCAGAGATGGTTGGCGGCGCGGTGCTGGAGCGCGGGCCCGACTCGTTCCTGACGGAAAAGCCCGCGGCGGCCGAGCTTTGCCGGGAATTGGGACTGGGCGGCGAATTGATCCCTTCAAACGACGCTGCGCGCAAGACGTATATTGTGACCCGCAATCGCCTGGTGGCGCTGCCTGACGGGCTGATGTTCCTGATACCGACCAAGCTGGTACCGACGGCGCTCACGCGGCTGTTCAGCGTGGGCACCAAGATGCGCATGGCGCTGGAGTTGCTGCATCCTCCGCGGCCGAGCGACGGCGACGAGTCAGTTGCGGCGCTGGTGAAACGGCATTTTGGGCAGGAGGCCGTGGACCGGCTCGCCGATCCGCTGCTGAGCGGCATTTATGGCGGCGACTCCACGCAACTGAGTGCGCAAACGGTGTTGCCACGGCTGGTGGAGATGGAGACGAAGTACGGCTCGCTGACGCGCGGCATGCTGGCGGCGCACCGGAAGATGCGCGCGCTCGCGAAAACCTCTTCCAAAACCCAAAACAGTGGAACTGCTATATTCACCGCGTTGCGCGGCGGCATGGGGCAGCTGGTGGACGCGATTACTTCGCGGCTCGACGGCGGCAGCGTGCGCACGGCAACGGCGGTGAGCGGAATTGAAAAGACGGCGCAAGGCTGGCGCGTAAGGGCTGGCGGAACAGGCGAGGATTTTGATGCGCTGATCATGGCTGCGCCCGCGTGGGCTGCAGGAGAGTTGTTGATGCCGGTGGACACCGCACTGGGCGCGGAGCTCGGCGGCATTCCGTATTCTTCATCGATCACCGTGAACCTGGTGTACGACGAGCAGAAGATCGGTCCGCTGCCGGAGGGATTCGGATTTCTGGTTCCGGCTGTGGAAGGCCGCGCCATGCTCGCCTGCACTTTTGCGCATCGCAAGTTCCTGGGGCGGACGCCGCCGGGGAAGGCCGTTTTTCGCGCGTTTCTGGGCGGCATGAAGCGTACCGATCTGCTGAACGAGAGCGACGAGGCCCTCGTGGAAGTTGTCCGGCGCGAGATGAGGGAGATTCTGGGCGCGAAGACCTTCGGAGCTGAGGTTGAGCCGGAGTTTGCGCAGGTGACGCGCTGGCGTCGCGCCATGGCGCAGTATGCCGTAGGCCACAAGGAGCGCATGCAGCGGGTGAACGCGCGCGTGACGGCGCTGTCCGGACTGCGACTGGTTGGAAATGCGTACGACGGCATCGGCGTGCCGGATTGCATCCGGCTGGGGCGCAGGGCGGCGCGGGAGCTGGCAGGTGTTCCCGAACCGGCGGCTGCCGCAAAACGTTAAACCGGGTTCCCCGTATACTTTGCGTAGAGCATGTCTACGCGCACCGACACTTTTCTCTCGACGATTCTGGCCACGACGCGCGCCACTTTGGACGCGGCGAAGGCGGACGTGCCTCTTGCGGAACTGGAGCGCCGCGCCGCCGAGCACCATCCGCGCGGATGGGCTGCCGCGCTGCGAGGCCAGGCAGCGCACGGGCCTGCAGTGATTGCGGAGATCAAGAAGGCCTCGCCTTCCAAAGGACTGATTCGCGCGGCTTTTGACCCGGCATGGCTGGCACGGCGATATCGTACCGGCGGCGCTGCGGCACTTTCCGTGCTTACCGATGAACCGTACTTTCAGGGCAGCCTGCGCAACCTGGAGCTGGCTTCGGCGGCCGCGCCACTGCCCTGCCTGCGCAAAGATTTCATGGTCGACGAATACCAGATAGTCGAGGCGCGGGCGCATCGCGCCGACGCAATTTTGCTGATTGCCGCCGCGCTGACCGCCGCGGAGTTGAAGCGACTCGCCGCGGCCGCGCATGCACTTGCGCTTGACGTCCTGGTGGAGGTGCATAGCCCCGATGAGCTGGCAGATGTACTCGCTGCGCTGGGCGAGACGGGCGCGGACGCGATCGGCGTGAACAACCGCGACTTGAAGACTTTCGACGTGAGCCCGGATATTTCCCTGGCTTTGGTTGATCGCATTCCTTCGAACGTAGTACGTGTGACGGAAAGCGGCATTTCGACGCCGGAAGACATCGCCCGGCTGCGCAAGGCGGGATTCGATGCGTTCCTGATCGGCGAGAGCCTGATGCGCCAGCCCGATCCCGGCGAGGCACTGGCGGAGTTGCTCAAGGGCGCGGCCGGAAAAGTATGAGCCTCTGGATCAAAATCTGCGCCAACACCTCGATTGCCGATGCGCAACTGGCCGCGGATGCCGGGGCCGATGCGGTGGGATTCGTGTTTGCGCCGAGCCCGCGGCGCGTGACGGCAGAGCAGGCCGCAAAGATTGTGGCGCAATTGCCGGCGGCGCTGGAAAAAATCGGGGTTTTTGTCGATGCAGGTTTTGGCGAGATCGCAGCCACGGTGGAAGCAGCGGGATTGACTGGCGTGCAACTGCATTTTGACGCGCCGGCGGCGTTGCCGGCGCAACTGCGCGAGAGATTCGGGCCGGGGCTGCGGATTCTGGGCGTGGTGCACTTCGATGCAAGGGCCGGGAAGCACGTGGCGGCGATTGCGCGCGATGAACATATTGATGCATTGCTGGTGGATTCGCGCACGGCGACCGCCGTGGGCGGCACGGGCGTCGCATTCGATTGGAACGCTGCGCGGGGGTTGATTTTCGACGCTGACGGGCCCATGAAATTCATTGCGGCGGGCGGATTGACGCCGGAGAACGTGACGGAAGCGATTACGACGCTGCGCCCGTGGGGTGTGGACGTGGTGAGCGGAGTCGAGGCCGCGCCGGGGCGCAAGGATCCCGCGAAGGTGCGGGCGTTTGTTGCCAAGGCGCGGCGAGGCGCAGACCGGTAGACGAGATCAACAGTCTATTGCTCCCCAATAGCCGATATCGTAAAAGAGTACGTGTCTACCCATTCCTTGTGCTCATTACAGATCTGAATAATCTCCTTCATCCTCTTGTACTCGCCCCGGAGAAGTTTGTGACTTGCGTAGTGCGGGAATTGCAGGCCCGCCTCGATTGCTGCATCTCGTGCGTCCAGGTATTCGATCGCCGCTGCCGCGTGTCTCGCTGCTGCGCGATCACGCAAGGCACAAAGCACTTCGGCTGCGGCAACCCAATGCTCAGGTCCGCCTTCATCGAAGAGCAAAGAGCACTCCAGACTCTTTAGCCCTACGAACGGTTCCCCTTCCTCTGCCAGCTTGACGGCCATTTTGTTAAACATTAGCGACACTCTCGATGGCGTCGGCTTCATGTTCGAACGAACCAAATAGGGCCAATGGTGGTGGAGTTTGGCCGCAAGCGCGGAATGTTCTCCCAGGCTCTCGTACAGGATGTCTCTCTTCGCGTCGCTGTCTAGAAGCGCACCAGTCTTGCAAGCGATCTCAGTTTTGCCCCGCTTCCGCGATTCCTGGCGCAGTGCCTCCAGATCACTGACCTGGCCGGCGCGCGTCCGCCTCTGTGCAATTGTTTTCTGGTCCTGGGCTCGCTCGGGCATTTTCCGGTCCACCTTAGTTTGCCGGTCTAACCGCGCTCTATATAGATGCAGCCCAATCACGGAGAAAGGGTTTGATACGACGACGGATACAATTGCAAGCCAGATCAGATGCCAAGGACTGGCATCCCAAGCCAGCACCACAAGAGCCGCAAGTAGCTGACATATGAAGATTGGTCCGGTTGTGAGGAGAGCTGGGGTGCCGTCCGGAAAGCGTTTACGTCCCAAATAAAGAATGCAGCAGACGCACACGGCGACGTTCAGCCACCAAAAGCCCCAGGCAAATGACGAGTACATCGTTCCTCCCAAATCGGCTGTTGCGACCAAACGCCGAACGAGTCGGGGTGTCTCGGGCAGACCTGAGAGTGACTCGACTCGCTCGGCAACGTGTCTCCTAATTTGGTATCGGCAGCTTGTAATGGTCTATCACGTCTGCCCGAAGTCGAGCCTCAAATCTATGTCGAACTTCGGGCGTTGACGCTGAAGGAATGTCAGACAATTCGTCCACGCTGACCTTCGTGACAACTCGCCGGTTCATATCCAAGATGGATATGAGGTCGTAGTCAAAATCCGTGTGGCTAGCGTCGAACGAGAATTCGTTGATGTCAGGGCGATTGAATTCGTTCGACAACAGGTTCATTTCATCCCGGATGATCTTCTTTCCGGCCCCTATCTGCTGGTTGATCTTCGACTCATCTTCTTCTAGCTGCTGTGTAGTAGTCCAGTTATCCGCTCGTTGGATTGCCATTGCTTTAAAGCTCCTTTAGGTTTATTTGAGGGCAGTCTCGATCGGGAATTCCGGCCGTGGCAGCCACTCATGAGCAATTTTAGTACACTAAAAAGTTCCCCATTTCCCTGGGTACACACGCAGGAGCTCCTCATGGCATCGGTCATTCTTCCGGCAAATCCCTCGGAGTCGCGGCCCGGGCGCTTCGGCGTTTACGGCGGCCGCTATGTGCCGGAGACGCTGGTGGCGGCGCTGGACGAGTTGGAGCACGCCTACGATGAGGCCAAGGCGGATGCGGCGTTCCAGGCCGAGCTGAGTTCGCTGCTGACCGACTACGCGGGACGGCCGACGCCGCTCTACTTTGCCAAGCGGCTTACGGAATCGCTGGGCGGGGCAAAGATTTACCTGAAGCGCGAAGACCTGCTGCACACCGGTGCGCACAAGATCAACAACGCGCTGGGCCAGGGACTGCTGGCCAAACGCATGGGCAAAAAGCGCGTGATCGCCGAGACCGGCGCGGGCCAGCATGGCGTGGCGACGGCGAGCGCATGTGCGCTGCTGGGTCTTGAGTGCGTGGTCTACATGGGTGACGTGGACATGGAGCGCCAGGAGCTGAACGTGAAGCGCATGCGGCTGCTGGGCGCGGAGGTGCGCGGGGTTTCATCGGGATCGAAGACGCTCAAAGACGCGATCAGCGAGGCCATGCGCGACTGGGTCACGAATGTGCGGACGACCTACTATCTGCTGGGCAGCGCGCTCGGGGCGCATCCCTATCCCACGATGGTGCGCGACTTTCATCGCTGCATCAGCCGCGAGATGAAAGAGCAGATTCTTGCCAAGGAAGGCCGGCTGCCGACCGCGGTCATCGCATGCGTGGGCGGCGGGTCGAATGCGATTGGCGCGTTTTACGAGTTCATCAACGACCGCCAGGTGCGGCTGATCGGCGTGGAGGCTGGCGGGCGGGGAACGGTACTGGGCGAGCATGCGGCTCGATTCCAGGGCGGCGCTCCGGGTGTGTTGCAGGGCACGTTTTCTTATGTGCTGCAGGATGAGGATGGGCAAATCGCGCTGACGCACTCGGTTTCCGCAGGGCTGGATTATGCTTCGATCGGTCCCGAGCACGCGATGCTGCACGACACGGGGCGCGCGGAGTACGTTTCGTGCGATGATGCGGCCGCGCTCGATGCGGTGATGAAGCTGGCGCGGACCGAAGGCATTTTGCCGGCGCTCGAAAGCGCGCATGCCGTGGCCGAGGCCATGCGTATCGCGCCTGCGTTTTCGGCGCGTGACATACTGGTGGTGAATCTTTCAGGCCGCGGCGACAAGGATATGGGGATTCTGGCGCGCGAGCTGAAATTGTAAGACCGCGTGGGTTCTTGCTTTCCCCGGTCTCGTGCGGGGTCGAGAAGTGAGTTTGGGTTCGTGCTATCCCACCCTAAGCGCAAAGAACGCGCTTAGGATGGGGCACCCATCTGTATGGGTAGGATTTCGAGAGCTTTTCGATGGCGATACGTTTCGGTCACAAGCCCGGTTTGGTGGTCTATCTGACGGCGGGCGACCCGTCTCTCAAGGCGACACGCGAGATTGCGCTTGCGGCCATTGATGCGGGAGCGGATGTGATCGAACTGGGCGTGCCATTCAGCGATCCGCTCGCCGACGGGCCCGTCATCCAGCGCGCCATGGAGCGCGCTCTGGCCCACGGATCGGGACACGAAACAACAAGGCTCAAGGACGTGCTCGCGCTGGCGCACGAGATTCGCGCTGCGCGTCCCGCGGCGGGCCTGGTGATTTTCAGCTATCTGAATCCGATTTTGCGCTACGGCCTCAAGAAGTTTGCCGACGACGCGAAGGCCGCGGGCGTGGACGGGGTGCTGGCCACCGACATGATCGTGGAAGAAGCGGCCGAGTACCTCAAGGAGTTGAGCCGCGTGGAACTGGCGCCGATTTTTCTCGCCGCGCCTACCAGTCCCGACGCGCGGCTTGAGGCGATTGCGACGCACTGCAAAGGTTTTGTGTACGCCATATCGCGCACCGGCATTACTGGCACGCAGCAAAGCGTCGCGGGCGATGCGGCGGCGCTGGTGGCGCGCGTCCGGCGATGGAGCAAGCTGCCGGTGGCCGTGGGGTTCGGTATCAGTAACGCGGAACACGTCGCGCAGGTGGCGGAGTTTGCGGATGCCGCGGTTATTGGCAGCGCGATTGTCGAGCTGATTGAGCGGGCGACGCCAGAGACTGCGCCGGACTTGGTGGCTCGATTTATCAAGGGTCTGCGCCTGCCCCATGCAGCGCTGGCCCGGTGAGAGAAACAGCTTCTAGCTACTAGCTTCTAGCCTCTAGCTTGTTCCTTGCGGAATGAAGCGACGAGGCTGGTACGTGCGAAATGAAGCTAGGAGCTAGAAGCTAGCAGCTAGAGGCTGAAATGACCATCGAAGAATTGCGAATCCGCATCGACGAGCTGGACCGCCAGCTGGTCGAACTGCTCAGTGAGCGGGCACGCGCCGCACAGATGATTGGCCATTTGAAGGCCGCCACTTCGCTTCCGGTGTACGAGCCAAACCGCGAAAAGATCATCTACGCGAATGTGCGCGCAGCCAACAAAGGCCCGCTGCCCGACATCGAGCTGACGCATATCTACGAGCGCATCATCGACGTGATGCGGGCATTGCAGCGCAACGAGCTGGCTAGCCAGAGACACGCCCAGGCCGCCGAACAGGAAGGCGGAGCGATGGGCCACGCCGCGGGCGCGCCGATACACGGAGCGGCGCCCGAGACAGGGAAAAAGTCATGATTGTCGCAATGCAGGCTGGTGCCACCGAAGAACAGATCGATGCCGTGATCAACGCCATGGGAGAGGCGGGCGTGGACGTGCATCGCACCACGGGCGAATTCCAAACCATTCTGGCTGGCGTGGGCGCCACCGCTGAACTGGACCTGACAAAGTTTGAAATGCTGCCGGGCGTGCTGCACGTGCACCGCATCAGCGCACCTTACAAGCTGGCCGGGCGCGCGTGGCGGCCGGAAGGTACGATCGTCGAGTTTAAGAACGGCGCGACCATTGGCGGGGAAAAGGTGGCGATCATCGCCGGCCCTTGCGCGGTGGAAAGCCGCGAGCAGATTTTTACGATTGCCGCATGCGTGAAGGCCGCGGGCGGAGGATTTCTGCGCGGCGGAGCCTACAAGCCGCGTAGCTCACCGTATTCGTTTCAGGGGATGGGCATTCCCGGCCTCGAATTGATGCGCGAGGCAGCCGACGCGAACGGACTTTGCGTGGTGAGCGAAGTGATGGAGATTGCGCAGATCGAATCCATGCTGCCGCTGGTGGACTGCTTCCAGGTGGGCGCGCGCAATATGCAGAACTTCAACCTGCTCCGCGAACTGGGCCAGGTGCGCAAACCGATCCTGCTGAAACGCGGCATTGCGGCCACGGTGGAAGAGCTGCTGCTGTCGAGCGAGTACATTCTGTCGGGCGGCAACTACGACGTGATCCTGTGCGAGCGCGGCATCCGCACGTATGAAACCGCGACGCGCAACACCATGGACATCGCGGCCATTCCAGTGCTGAAGAAGCTGTCTCATTTGCCAGTCGTCGGCGATCCCTCGCACGGCACGGGACGGCGCGACATGGTGCCTGCGATGGCGAAGGCGGCCGTGGCTGCGGGCGCCGATGCAGTGCTCCTGGAGATCCATCCAAACGCCGACAAGGCCGTTTCCGACGCGGCGCAGACGCTGTTTCTCGATCAATTTGAGAAGCTGGTGGGAGAACTGCGGGTGCTGGCAGAAGCAGTCGGGCGCACGCTGTAAGATGAAGCGAGTCGGCGGGTCAGCATTGCGCTGACTCGCTGATTTGCTGACTTACTCATCATGATCGATCGCATCTCCATCCTGGGTACTGGCCTGCTGGGCACTTCGGTGGGCCTCGCGTTGCGAGCCGCGGGGTACAAGGGCAGCATCGTGGGCTGGAACCGCAGCTCCGAGCAGGGGCAGGTTGCGTTGAAGATGGGCGCGATCGATTCTGTCGCCGGCGATCCCATCGAAGCCGCGCGCGCGGGCCAGGTGACGCTGCTGGCGGTGCCCATCTACGCGACGCTCGATTTTATGGAGAAGCTGGCGCCAGTGCTTGGCCCCGATCAGCTCGTGACCGACGTGGGCAGCACCAAGCGCGTGATCGCCGAGACGGCGGTGCGGCTTTACAACACGTCGGAGCGGGCGGCGTTTCTTCCAGGGCATCCCATGGCGGGCAAGGAGCGCGGCGGCGCGGCTCTGGGCGATGCGGATCTGTTTTGCGGCGCGGTTTGGCTTTTCACGGAGGATGCCGCGGCGAAGCGCTCACCGCAGGCGGCGGCTCTGGTGAAAGACTGGCGCGATTGGGTGACGAAGATGGGCGCGAAGACGCTCGATCTCGATGCCGCGCGCCACGACGAGTTGGTGGCGTGGGTAAGCCATCTGCCGCAGTTCACGGCGACGGCGCTGAGTGCGCTGCTGGAAGAGGAAGTGGGCGACGCGCCGGAACTCAAGGACGTGGGCGGGCGCGCGCTGCGCGAGATGACGCGGCTGGGAGCGAGCCCGTTTTCGATGTGGCGCGATATTGCCCACACCAATACCGAAGCCGTGGAGCGCGCCTTGCTGGCGCTGGAGCAACGCCTGGCAAATCTGCGCGAGAATCTGCGCACGCCGGGGCTGCGCGATGAATTCGAGCAGGCGAATAAGTTTCGGCGGGAGTAGTTCCGCACCTCACCCTACCCAGATCAGCGAACCCAGCTCAGCCACGCCCAACCCACTGCCAGCGTCAGCAATGTCACCGGAATCCCCACACGCGAGTAATCCCAGAAGCCGATGTGCACTTCATCGTGCGCCCGCTCCACCACGATCAGGTTTGCAACCGACCCGGTGATCGTCAGGTTGCCGGCCAGCGTGCTCGCCATCGCCAGCACCAGCCACCCGGTCTGCGGATCGCGGAACGAAGTTACCAGCGACTTGAGCACCATCACTGCCGGCACGTTGCTCACCATGTTCGATAGCAGCGCGGTGACCGCCGTAAACACTCCCGCGTTCTGCAGGTTCAGGCGGTCGGCCAGCGCGACCAGGTTCCCGGTTAGCCCCACGTTCTCGGCCCCGCCTACAATCAGGAACAGGCCCACAAAGAATACCAGCAGGCCCCAGTCCACTTCGTCGTACACCTGGCGCGGCTCGCGCGTGCGCGTTATCAGCATCAGCGCCGCTTCAATGGCAGCCATCATCGATGGCGGCACACCGCCCAGAAAGCCGCCCAGCACCAACGCCACCACAATCGCCGGTTTGCGCAAGCTGCGAATCTCAATGTGCGAAGCAGCAGCCGAGATCCCCGCTGCTTCTTCGGGCACGTGTTCGCCGCCGAAGAGCCAGCGGATCAGAAGCCAGTCGAGAAACAGGCCGATCAGCGCCACCGGACCCAGCCGCCACAAAAAATAGCGGTAGCCCAGGCCCGAGAACGACCCGATGAGCATGTTCTGCGGATTGCCTGTAATCGTCGCCACGCTACCGATGTTCGAAGCTGTAGCCACGGCCAGCAGGTAAGGCAGCGGTTTCAATCCCATGCGCCGCGTGGCCACCAGAGCAAAAGGAACCATCACCAGGCAGATAATGTCATTGACGAAGAAAGCTGACAGCACCCCGGTAATAAAGATGATTGTTGGCAACAGGTGGCGCGGTCTCAGCCGCACCACAATCTGTTCAGTGATCCACGCGAAGAAACCCGCCAACCTCAGGCAGCCTACTACCAGCATCATCGAGAACAGCAGTACCAGCGTGCCGAAGTCGATGAAACGCAGCGCCTGCCGCGCGCTTACGATCCCGAATGCCACCATCAGCACAGCCCCGATGATCCCCATTCCGGGCCGGTCGATCTTCATTCCGGGCAGCTTGCCCAGCGCGAAGACGACGTAACTGACCGCAAAAACGGTGTACCCCGCCGCTACCTGCCAGTGGACAAGCGGACTGGACGAAACCGGCAGCGGCGCAGCAAGCAGTAAAGCCAGTGTCATGTGAAATCAGTGTACTTCGGCCACACAGCCGCCTTCATCTTCGCTTCAGTTTTGTCTGTTATCGTGGTTGCTGCCGGCCCCATGCGTGCGGATTGCTCTCTCTGCATAGGGCCCACTGAGGAGAATTGAGATGCGAAATTTACAGATGATCATGCTGTCGATGGCTGTACTGGTGAGCGGGTCCATGCCGACCTTGGCCCAGGCCAAGTGGGATGTTACAAAGACCGTGCATATCGGTGGCGACGGCGGATGGGACTATCTCACCGTTGATTCGCACACGCACCGCCTGTTTGTCACCCGCAGCACCCACACCATGGTCATCGACGCCGCCAGCGGCAAAGTTCTGGGCGACGTTCCAGGCCAAAAGCGTTCGCATGGGACGGCAATCGTTCCGGCGCTCGGCCGCGGCTTCATCACCGACGGCGGTGGCGACGGCGCCATTTTGATCTTCGATCTCAAGACGTATGCCCTCCTGGGCAAACTCGCTACCATGCCCGATTCTGACGGCATCATCTATGACGAGGGGCAGAATCTCGTCCTCGCGGTCTCTGGCGACGGGAACAAGCTGATGACCTTCAAGCCCGATATCGATCCGGTGAATGGCAAGATCGACGCGCCGATCGAACTCGGCGGCGCACCCGAATTCCTCGCCGCGGACGGCGCCGGAAAAGTCTATATCAATCTCGAAGACAAGGACATGCTGGCCGTGGTTGACCTGAAGACCCGCACGGTGATCGCGCGCTGGCCTGTGGCGCCCGGTGGGCACCCAGTAGGGCTGGCCCTCGACAAGAAGAACCATCTCCTTTTCATCGGCTGCAGGAATCCGCAGAAGCTCATCGTGATGAGCACGGAAGACGGCAAGGTTGTGGCAGACCTGCCCATCGGGGCGGGCGTCGATGCTGTCAAGACAGACGGCGATCAGGTTTTCGCTAGCTGCGGCGACGGGTCGTTGATCGCGGTAAGCCGGAAGGATGGAAAATTCGAAGTCGAGCAGGTGGTGAAGACGCCGCTCGGAGCGCGCACCATGGGCGTGGATCACTCCACACATACCTTGTATCTGCCCACGGCGGAGTTGCTGCCGCCCGCGCCGGGATCGCGCCGCCCCACACCGAAGCCGGATACCTTCATGATTGTCGAGGTCGGGCAGCAGTAGCGGCTGGACGTCCGCTTAGCCTGCAATGCATTTCATCGCGGGTTCGGGGGCTCGATGCCTCACCGCCCCGCCTCCGTCATTAGTCTGCCCTTTTCTCCTTTGCCTGGCGCCAATACGGCGCGAGACCGAGTTCACGGCATGCTTCGGCACGCGACGGTTGTTAAGGCCCACCCAATAAGCAGCTGATACGCAAGAACTTATCAGTTCATTTTCAGTCCAAATCTAGTTCATCTCCGGTGCATCGACCTTTCAGGGCCGTTCGCGCAAAGTCAATCTCACCGCGCAACCCGCGGAGGAGAGAAACGATGAACCGGACAGCGATGTTTGTGATGCGGATGACAGGCTTGGCGGTGGTTGCAGCAACAGTTACAGGATCGCCGGCCTGGGCGAAGAATAACCGTGACGCAGAGGCAAGCCGCGCCACCATTACCCTGCGCGTTTACGACTACGCGCGAGTGAAACCTGCAACTCTGGCGGCGGCGGAGCGGGAAGCGTCGCGGATTCTGGCGCAGGCGGGTGTAACGACGCAATGGCAGGAGTGCCCGACCTCGCACGACGCCAAGAAGGACTTCCGCGGCTGCGCAGCGCCGCAGCTTGACGACTATATCGTGTCGACTCTGCCGAACTCGATGGCGGATGAGCTGGGGAAATCAGACGACATTTTCGGTGCGGCGGACAGCGGCGATTCGCACCGTGCGGCCATCTTCTACGAACGCATCAGCGAACGGGCGGGTGGCGATACGACGGCTGTGGACGTGCTGGCCGGCCGCATGATGGCGCGCGAGATCGGCAGCCTGTTGCTGGGCACGAATGCCAGTTCCAGGACCGGCATCATGAAGGCGCGTTGGACGAGCCACGATTTGAGCGTGCTGGCCGGCAATGCGATGTACTTCACGGCAGAGGAGGCTCGCCAAATGGATGCGCGGCTGGTGCAGGAGGCTCGGACGCGGCAGGCGGAGACCTTGACCAAGATTGCAACGAGTGATCAGTAATGATGCGCGACAGCGGGTCAGCGAGTCAGCGTGCTATCCCACCCTTTTCCGCAAAGAACGCGGAAAAGGATGGGGCACGGATGCAGCAATTTGTTGCCGAGTCATTATTTGACGCGCATGGTCCAGATGTTGCCGGTGGTCTCAGCGTATTCATACACAATCTGATCCCCGTGAGGCGACCAGGTGGGATAGCGGACGTAGGTGTTGTTCCGGGTGTAGTGGGTCACCTGCTTCTCGACTTTGGTTCGCCGCGAAACCCACCAGATGTTCCACACACCGTCGCGCTGGCCCGCGAAGACGACTTTGTCTCCATCGGGCGACCAGCCGTGTGACCAATTGTTGCCGCCCTGATCGGCGGTGAGCTGAATCGGCACTCCACCCGCGCTGGGAATCAGGGCAATCTGCGATCCGCCGTTGCGCTCGACCCCGACGGCGAGAAACTTCCCGTCCGGCGACCAGCAGGGATACGTCATCGAGTTCTTATCGAAGGTGAGTTGACGAGGCGGTCCGCTGTTGACAGCAACGATCCAGATATTCTGTGTTCCGCTTTGTTCTACGTTGTAGGCGATTTGCGTTCCGTCGGGCGAAAGCCGCATGGTCGAGTTCGCCACGCTCAATTCGCGCAGAGCGTCCTTCTTTCCCGATACGACGTCGAGCGATTCCAGCGTGTTGTGGCCGTTGGCACGAACGATGTAGGCGATGCGCCGGCTGTCGGGAAACCATCCCTGAAACAGCGGCGTATCCTGGCCGGCATCCGCGGGCCGGGCGTTTTTCCCGTCAGGGTCCATCAGCCAGACATTAAAGTGCTCGCCCACCTGAAATATGGAATAAGCGATGGTCTTTCCATCCGGCGAAAAGACCGGGCTTGTCTTGCGGCCGTTGGTGTCATGCGTCAAGGCCTCGGGAACACCTATGGCCTCGCCGGTGACGGGCGAGATGCGCACCGACTGGAGGTTGTTCGCGGGGGAAAGCTCAGAGAATGTTGCGAATTTTCCATTCGCCGAGAAGCGCAGGTGCGCATGCAATACCTGCCCTGTGTTCGCGATCAGCTCCGGCGTTCCGGCGACCTCTCCGGCAGGGGAAAGAGCCGCGCGCATGAGCCTCCATGTCGGACCCCATCCCTTCGTGTAATAGAGAGCCTTGCCATTGGGCGCATACACCGGGCTGAGCACGCCATTGCCCAGCATGCGCGTGGAAGCGCCGCCCGTTGCCGGCAGCGACCAGATTTCGCCGAAGCTGGTGTTCGTGGTGCTGAACGCGATTCTCTTTCCATCCGGCGACCAAACCGGCGCGCCGTGACCGCCAGCAGGATTCCCCGGTTGCGTCAATTGCTTCAGTGCGCCTCCTTGCACGGTCACAGTCCAAATGGTGGAAGGCGGCCTGGCAGGAAAGGCTGTCACGCCCAGATCGACACTATCCACCGATTGGAAGGCGATCATGTTCCCGTCCGGCGACCACTCCGGCTTCGAGCCAAAGTCCGACAGCAGGCGCGTGGTGCCGCCCAGCGCCGGAATCAGCCAGATGCCGCCGTGCTTCTGCGAGTGATAGGCGATCTGTTTGCCATCAGGCGACCACGCGGGCTGGAAATTCTCGCCACCATCCGCGGTGAGTTGCACCTCGCGGCTGCCCGGCGCCAAGGGCTTCACGTAGATTTCATAGTTGCCGCTCTGATTCGAGCTGTAAGCGAGGAAACTTCCGTCCGGCGAAAGCGCGGGATCGACATCCAGACCGGTTGATGAAGTCACCTGCACCAGGCTCGAGGCATCCAGTGTCTCTCCGCCGGGCACCCTGGCCGTTTTCAGTAAATGCCATCCCTGCCAGCCAATGGCGCACACGAGCACAACCGCAAGCCCGGCCAGCAGCAGCCGGCCGCGCCTGCTGCGAAGAGTTGCCGGTGCGACAGCCGAATTCTGCCACGCAGGAACGCTTGCGCTTGCGGCCGGCGCCGGCGGCGCGGACGGGTCCTCCACCACGGCGGCCGACTTGACCACAGGAACCATGAGGCGGAAGCCACGGCGGGGCAGGGTTTCCACGTAGCGCGGGCTGCCGGCCTCATCGTCGAGCGCCTGGCGCAGCTTTTTGATAGCGGTACCGATGCTGTGATCGAACTCGACGACGGTATCGTTGGGCCAGAGACGCCTGCGAATCTCTTCGCGCGTCACCACTCCGCCGGGCTCGTCGAGCAGCATGAGCAGGATTTGAAATGGCTGTTCCTGCAAGCGAATACGCGCCGTGCCACGGCGCAACTCGCCGGCGCGCAGGTCCAGCTCAAACTCGCCGAAACGGATTGTCTCTGCGCCAGTTCCGCCCAAGGTAACTCACTTTCAGATACGCACAATTTAGGGCAATTATATACTTGACAAATCAACTGAATTGTCCTATTCTTAAAACATGAAAGCGCCAAAGACCCTCCAAGAAGCAATCATTCACTTCGCAAACCCTGATAATTGCTTGGCTTACATGGCTGCACATCGCTGGCCCAATGGCATCGAATGCCCGACCTGTGGCCGCAAGGATGCTGCTTATCTGGCGAACCAAAAGAAGTGGCAATGTAAGAGCGGCCACGCGAAGCGCCAGTTCACCGCCAAGGTTGGAACCATCTTCGAGGACTCGCCCTTGGGCCTCGAAAAGTGGCTCCCTGCCGTGTGGCTCATCGCCACTGCGAAGAACGGCGTTAGCTCCTGCGAGATTGCGCGGTCTTTGGGAGTCACTCAGAAAACCGCGTGGTTCATGCTTCATCGGATTCGCAAGGCTATGCAGAACGGCTCCATGATGAAGCTGGGCGGCAACGGCGGTCCGGTTGAGGCCGATGAGACTTTCATCGGCGGTAAATCCCGCAACATGCACATCTCCAAGCGTGAGCGCCGCATCACCGGAACCGGCGGAAGAGACAAGACCGCCGTGATGGGACTGCTGGAGCGCGGCGGACAGATTAAGACCCTCGTGGTTCCGAATCGCAGGACGGGCGCAATCCAAAGCAACGTGCGGAAACATGTCGAAGCTGGCGCGGCCCTCTACACCGACGCGCTCATGTCCTATCGGGGACTCGGCTCCGAGTACGCCCATCAGGTCGTCGATCACGCACTCGAATATGTGAATGGGCAGGTTCATACCAATGGCCTCGAAAACTTCTGGAGCCTTTTGAAGCGCGGCATCAGCGGAACCTATGTGAGCATCGAACCGTTCCATCTTTTCCGTTACCTCGATGAGCAGACTTTCCGTTACAACAATCGCGCTACCAAAGACAACCCGTTGACCGATTCTGACCGTTTTTCCGCCGTCCTATCTCAAGTGGCTGGCAAGCGCCTCACCTATGCCGAGGTCACAGGCAAGGTGTCGCAAAAGACCATTCACTAACCCTTACCGCCTGAAACGCGGCCCAAAGCGGAAGGCGGTTCCTTAGCCTTCCGCTGTTCCTCGCGCTGGCGTTTTTCCGTTTTCATCTCGGCCTTCACCTTTGCGGGATCGGCCTTTAAGATCGCGCCCATTGCCGCGTCGAACTTCTTGAACTCTGCCGTCTCTTTTGCCATTTCGATACTCCTCGATCTGCTTTATGCCCATCGCCCGGTAGCGCCGCATTCCGCGCGCCAAGGCGTCTCCTTCAACAAATGACCAGTGAAACCGCTTCGTGTCGTTCTCTACGACGGATAGCAGCGACTTGCGAATCTCCCTGTAGCCGTCAAGCGATTCATCTTTAAACTTCGCCACTTCCCACGCCAGAAAATCTGCGGCCTGCAATGGCACCGCATCTGCTTTTGGCAAAAACGAGTGGCCTGAGTAGAGATAGGCTTTGCTCGTTTCCGGGTCTGTGGCCATCAGCCCTACAAAGAACTCCGCCTCTGCTTGATCGGCGTGACCGGCTTCGAAGATGTAGCGAACCGGCGTCGTGTCGCCGTGGTTCCCCATGAGGCGCGGCACAGCGATCATCGCCAAGTGACAAAGGAACGAATAGGGTGATTTGAATCCGCGCATGAATTTAGGCGAGAGCTGGTTATACTCGGCGGTCTTCACCCCGACTGCTACGCCGTAGCTGAAACGCTTCTTAAAAATGCCGACTGCCATTTTAACCAAGCGATCCCGCTCGCGCTCCGAAATTCCCTTAAACCCCTGCCTTCGCGCGACCAGGTCTGCCATGTGAAAGCCGCCGTACCGCCCAAACTCCCCATTGAACTCTTTTCTGAAATGCTTCGCCTGCGCGGGCGCGAACACGACCCCTGCGACACACAGCAAACCGCTAGCGCGACCGCTCTCGTCGAAATACGCCTCCAAAGCTGCTACCACCTTGCCTCCGCAGTAGTCGAGCAGGGTGTCAAAAAAGCCCTCACTCACCGCTCACCTCCATAATCCTCTCTTGGGGTTGATTCGGCAAGTATATAATTGCCCAATTTAGCACGGGCTGCAGTTAGACTTAATGGTCGCACGATGGACGGCGTTCGAATTCATATATCTTGTCGAGTTCTTGCGCCGCGCCAGCGGAGTCGAGGCCAATACGGACCCTCTGCTATCCTCGGGGTTGCGGACCTCACGCCGCCGTCACCGCGAATCGACTTCGAGGCTCCGCTGTGCTCTCAGGAGTCTCGCCTTCATGTCCGATCCCTCACAGCGCCCATCCATTTCCGAACATACAGATCCGGAATCCGTGGGATTCTTCCATCCGTCCAGGCGTGCCTACCGCTTCACCATCCTGATGTTCATCAGCCTGCTGGTTTTAGGCACTTATTTTGCATACGACAGTATTGGTGCTCTTGCGCCCACACTAATCGAGGCTCTGCATCTGGACCGCAGCGCCATCGGCAACCTGTACACGGCCTACTCGGTGGCCGCGGTTTTCATCGTTTTCTTCGGGGGTATGCTCTACGACAAGCTGGGGCCGCGACGCTCCAGCTTGCTATTCAGTACCCTCATCTTCGTGGGCGCCACGATCGTGGCACTCGCGCATTCGCGGTGGGAGCTCTTCGCCGGAAGGTTGATTTTCGGCGCGGGTTCGGAAACCCTGATCGCGGTGCAGAGCGCAATCATCAGCCGCTGGTTCAAGGGCAAGGAGATGGCGCTGGCGTTCGGCATCGCTCTGACCATCAGCCGCGTCGGCACGCTCTTCAGCTTCAACACCGAAGAACTGATCTCGCGCTACTTCGGCAGTTACCGCATTGCGCTTTGGGCGGCAGCGGGCTTCTGTTTGTTCTCGTTGCTCTGCAACCTGGTCTACAACGCCATGGATCTCTACGGCGAAAAGGTACTCTTGCTGCCCAAGCCCGAAGGCAGCGACAAGATCGTTCTCTCCGATATCGGAAAGTTCAACTCGTCGTACTGGTATGTTGTCCTGCTCTGCGTCACTTTCTATAGCGCCATCTTCCCATTCACGGCTCTGGCGACCGACATGTTCCACGACAAGTGGGGCATTCCGCTGGTCAGCGAGTCCACGGGCGGCTTCCTGTCGCAGATATTTGTCAACTTCCAGCACATGTTCTCGACAGCACCGGGAATGACCAGCATCATCATCTTCGCGTCCATGGTGTTCGCGCCCTTCGCTGGCGACCTGATTGACCGCATCGGCAAGCGGGCCACGCTGATGGTGGTGGGGTCGCTGATGCTGATTCCCGCGCACCTCATCATGGGCATCACACACTGGAATCCGGTCCCCAGCATGATCGTGCTGGGCGCAGCCTTCGTGCTGGTTCCCGCGGCCATGTGGCCATCGGTTCCGCTGGTGGTGGAGGAGAAGCGTGTGGGCACGGCCTTCGGCCTGATGACGGCCATCCAGAACCTAGGGCTGGGAGTGTTCCCGCTCCTCAATGGCAAGCTCCGCGACGCGACCGGGACTTACACCGCGACCCAGATTATGTTCGCGTGCCTTGGCGTGGCCGGGCTCATTTTCGCCTTCCTGCTTTTGCGGTCGGATCGGCGTCATGGCGGCAAGCTGGAGCGGGGAAAGAACAAAGAGACGGAACTGGCGAGAGCCGAAGAGGCCGAGGAACACCGCTAGGATTCCGCAATGACTGGGGGATCGGCTGCTTTGGCGGCTTCGCTTTCGAGCACGGTTTCGAGCGCCGGCAGCCTGGCGGGATCGATGGCGTCGAGCCCTTCGGCGCGGGCGGCTTCAAGCAGCGCGGGAGCGGCGGAGACGAAGGTGATGCGGGTGCCGGGAAACATGTCGCGCGCGGCCAGCGCGGCGCCAAGTTGCAGAGCCTCAGGCCAGCGCAGCGTGGTGTGATCGAGGAGCTGCCTGGCCGCCTCAAGCACTCCCGGATTCAACGGTTGCTGCACCATGCGCGCGGCTTCAACACGCAGCAGCTCGAATGCGGTGACTGCAACTTCAGGCGCGATGTGCCCGGCGCGCTCGCGGCGGCGAATGGCGGCGTAGACCTCAAGCGGAGTGGCCGCCGAAATCAGCTTGCGGTTGTCCTCGACGGTCGCCATCAGCCGGATGAGGGCATCGGTTCCCGGCTCGCGCACAAACAGCTTGGCGAAAGCCGTCGCCTCAAGGAAAAAGAAGCTCACTCCATCCCCCGATCCTCATCGATGGTGGCCGCGACGGGCTCGCCCTGCACGTCAACGGGCTGGAAGCGCTGCGTTTCCTCAGGAATGCCCGCTTCCGCACGGTTGAGCCGGATGGTGGTGGTGGGATAGGCGGGCGTTTTGGGATTGGCGATCTTGCTGGTGAGCACCACGCCGCGTTGAATAGCTTCAGCCAGCACCGTCTGCCGCGTTTCAGGATGCTGGTTCCAGCGATAGGCCTTGCGCGGCAAGAAAGAATCGCGGAACCACTTGAGGGCGATGAAGGCGTGGCCGCCACGTTCGGCTTCCGCCAGCGCCGTGCACAGCTCTTTCACGCGCGCATCCATATCGGCGGGAAGCGCCGGCGCGGCATCCTCTTCGTCAGCGGCGTGATGGTTTTCGCGCGACATGCGGCCCTGCCGCGGGGCCAGCTCGTCGCCTTCGATGCGCTCAAAGTAGATGCGCACCTCGTCGTACTCCGGCGACCAGACATCGACCAATGCGTCACGGCGTTTGCTGCGGCCGTTTTCGCTGCATAATTCCACAATCGCCTGGTAGCCCGGAGGCGCCAGAAAGCGCAAGGCGCGAACCAGGCCGGGATCCTGTGTGAAAGCCAACTCGTTTAATGCGTCTTCTATCATCTCTTCAGCAGCGGGAATGCTGAGATTGCCATTTTCTGCGTGAATCTGCGGGTCCCTTGTCGATTTCATCTCGTTCTCTCCCAATATTGCCGCCTGTATCCGCAGAGCCAGCACGTTCACCGGCCGGTCGATCCGGCTCGGAGCTGCGCCGCAGACGTAGGGCAGCAACCTTCGATCTATGTTTTTTTCAACCAGTTCTCTGGAATAAAGAAGACAGGTTTTCACGCGTCCGTGCATTCGAAATAACAATGCGCTAAGAGGACTTCCTCGGCTGGGTTTCTATACGTGGACATCTATCCAGCCTGAAAATAAAAGGAGTTACAGTCCATTTTTCGGGCTACAGTTAACGATTGACGCTATGCGCCGGCTTTCAGCCATTCCCGGGCGATGTTCAGCCAGCATTCTGATTTGTGAAAAGATTCTAGCGCAAAAAACGCAATCTACACGTGAAATTGCAGGAATCTTCTTGTTGGGGGATCGCCAGAGGCAGGGGAAGCCTCGCTACCATTAGACGCTGCCGCTCGTAAAATAGATATATGCGTCGTGGCTTGCAGTTTTTTCTCGCTCTTTTCCTGGCATCCTCCCTACCGCGCGCCGATGGGCAGCCCTTCGATCTCTCCGGTCCGAAAGTGGATGTGCACGTGAAACGCGGCGACGTGACGCTACCCATTTCCGAGACGCCCAATCTGCTTCCCGGGGACCGATTGTGGATTCATCCCGACCTGCCGGAGAGCCAGGCCACGCATTTCGTGCTGGTGGTGGCGTTCCTGCGGGGATCGACCAATCCGCCCCCGCCGGAGTGGTTCACGCGCGAGGAGACGTGGACGCGGAACGTCCGCGACGAGGGCGTTTTCGTGAAGGTTCCCGCGGAGGCACAGCAGGCGCTGGTGTTTCTGGCGCCGGAGACAGGGGGCGACTTTACGACCCTGCGTAATGCGGTGCGCGGGCGGCCGGGCTTGTTTGTGCGCGCTGCGCAGGATCTGCAGGCCGCGAGTTGGGAACGGATGCGGCTGGAGGCTTACCTGGACGACGTGAAGGTGACGTCGCAGTTCGATCCCGCTGCGCTGAAGACACGCACCGAGATGGCGGCGCGCAGCCTGGGCATCAAGATCAACGAGAGCTGCTTTCAGAAACCCGCCGATCAGCAGGCCTCGTGCCTGTCGCAGAATTCCGAAGGCATGGTGCTCGACGACGCGAATGCGCAAACGCTGGTGGATCAACTGGCCAACGGCAACACGCTCAACCTGATGAATGCGATCAGTTCGACGACCATGGCCGGGGGCGGCGCGTATAGCCCCTACATCGGCGCCATCGTGGATACGGCGCGCATCCTGAGCTCGCTGCACACTGCGCATTTCCAGTACATTCCGGCGCTGGCGCTTCCCCAGGCCGACAGCCTGAATCTGCGGCTGAATATGCCGCCCTCCTTCATCAACCCGAAGTCCGTGGTGGTGGTGGCGCTGCCGCCCATTGGGAGTTCGCGGCCGGAGCCGCTGCATCCGGTGAATCCCAGCGACAGTTTTTGCGCCATGAAGCCGGGACTGGTACTGCCGGCCGAGGGCGCGCCGCTGGTGTTCGCCACCGAGATGGTGCACGACCTGTACCTGCACATCGAGTCCGGCGGCGCCAAGCACGCTATGCTCGACGTGCCTCTTACGGCCGACCCGGGCAAGGGCGGGCTGGTTCCCGCACAGCCGCTCTCTGCGCTGCCGGGCGGTGAACTGACCGCCGTGGTGCGCGGCAAGTGGGGATTCGACAACTGGGAGGGCCCGCGCTACCAACTGGTGGCGGCGCTGCCGGGCAAATGGACGCTCGCGGCATTGGACCAATCGGCGCTGGTGGTGGGCCGCGATGACACGCTCCACATCGACGGGACTTCCACGGTGTGCGTGGAGAAGGTGGAAGCGCAAACGACAGGAAATCGCACCCTGGCGTTGGAGTGGAAGTCGCCTAAACCCGGAGCTCTTGAGGTGACAGTGCCACTTAAGGACGCGTCGCCGGGGCCGGTGAGCGTGGCCGTGTATCAGTTCGGACTGGCAGAACCGGATCGGCTGAAGATGGAGGCCTACGACGCGGAAGCTTCGCTGGAAGGGCTGACACTGAACGCGGGAGACGAAACGGCACTGCTCAAAGGCACGCGGCTCGACGAGGTCGCGAAGGCGCAGATCGACGGCATCGCACTGACGCCCTCGATTCTGAATCGCGTGGGGGATCTGGATGGACTGCTGATGACGACAGGCGAATCGACGGCGAGCCTGGTTCCCGGCAAGCACTATGTGGCCCACGTGGATTTGAAGGACGGCCGCGTGCTGACCGCGCCGGTGACTGTGGATGCGCCACGGCCGCAGGTAATGCTGCTGAGCAAAGGCGTGCAGAACGACGTCTCCGCGCCGCAGTCACCAGTGCAACTGGGAAGCGCGGACGACCTTCCCATCGACGGACGGCTGGTGTTCTTCCTCAAGTCGGTGGTGCCGCAGGCCTTCCCGCGCGATGAAAAAGTTGAAGTGGCTGCGGGCGACTCAAGCTTCCATACGATGCTGACGTTTAGCGACGGCGGCCTGATGCTGGAAGACGCGCAGACCGTGGTGGGCAGCCTGGATCCGCTTGCCCGGTTCGGCGCGTCGGCCTTCGGGCCGGTGCGGGTGCGCGCCCTCTCTGCCGACGGCGCGACCGGCGACTGGCAGCCGCTGGGTACTCTGGTGCGCCTTCCCGGATTCACTGCGTTGCGCTGCCCGCGTCCGCCAGCCAAGCCCTGCGTGCTGAGCGGGACTAATTTGTTCCTGGCTACGTCGTTTGCCGCGACGCCGGACTTCGGCAATCCGGACGACGTGCCGCCGCAGTTCACCGGGACACAGCTCGCCGTTCCGCACCCGGTGGGCGGCGTTCTCTATGTGAAATTGCGCGACGATCCCGCGACAGCGCAGACGCTCACGTTGCCCGTGACGCCTATGCAGACGGCTACATTGCCTGCCACACCGGTGACGGCGCCAGTTGCAGCACCTGCGGCTCCGCCTAAGGGGCAGACATCCCCAAGCGCGAAGGTGCAGACGCCGGCGCCGAAGGCGCAGTAGCTGGCTCGCGTGGCCGGGGCAGCGCACGGATACTGGCGGCGTGGACGCCGCCAGTACAGCCGGACTGGACTGGTTGCGGAAGGAAGCTTTTTCGCTAGGGACGATTCGCGCAGGGGCTAAAGCCCACGTAATCTTGAGGTGCATGCGGCACGACTAAAGTCGTGCCCTGACACTTCTCGCTGCCCTTGAAGAGTTTTTCCGCCGTCTGTTGAGACTCGCGGTACGATTCTCGGCGGCCTTCGAAAAATCCGGCCTAGTTGAAGTAGGCCCGGTTCTTTTCGGCGAAGTCTGCCTTATCGGCGGGCAGCTCATCCAGCGCGAAGATCGCATTTTGCGCGCAGATGGAGGCGCAGTTGCCGCAGTCGATGCACTCATCGGGATTGATATAGACCTGCGATACGGTAGCGGCGGCGGGGTCGCTCTCCGCAGGCGCGATGGCGGCAGTGGAACACTCCGCAACACAAACAAAGTCCTTGGTGCAGGCATCGGTGACGACAAAAGCCATGGAAAATTTGCTCCTCAATCGTGGGCACGTTCTGAAGCCGCGCCCTCAGGTTGAGGTTAACCGCGGGGCCGGGCGCGGCACCGTGATCACAGTCACGATGCGAACTGAGGATGGACTAGCTAGAAGATGCGCACCTTCAAGCCCACGCTGCCATTCAGCGATGTCATATTGCCGTAGGTGAACTGGGGCCAATCCTGGTATTCGAAGTCGGCGACGCGAAGCGTGATTCTGCCCGTCCAGTGGTAATCCACGCCAGCGCCCGCGGTCACAATCAAGTAACGCCCGGTGGCGTAGTTGTAGGGGAAGTTGAAATTGCCAAATCCCACGAGTCCCTTGGCGTAGGGCTGCCAGCGCCGGCCGAAGTCGAAGTGATAGCGGCCGCCGATGGAATAGGTTTCAGCGTGCACGTTGGCTCTCTGGTGGAACTCGACCCAGCGGCCTTCAGCCTCGATGCCGAAGTGGCCCGTGGTTTCGCCGTCAACAAAGGCGCCGGCACCGAGCATCTTGCGCGGGCCGTACTGGAAGGTGTCGCCGGAGCCGATGACACCCGCCGACAACTTCAGCGTACCCCGGTTCCCCGCCGGGGCTACCTGCGCACGGAGGACGCCGGCCGATGCGAGAAGCAGCGCCGGCGCCAGCAGCGCAAGCAACACTCTCGCTTGAAGGAGTCGCCGCGGCGTTTGACTTTGCCAGATCTGGAAATCCCGGGAGTATTTCATTGCTTTCTGCAAGCCGTAACCCATTTTCTTTCCGCAATCCATCATCTACTGCTTTCCCGCCTACTGTGTAATGTCGAGGGTGACATTTTGATAGTGCTCCAGATCGCTGGTTGCGCCGGTACCGGTGACTTGAATGACATACGTGCCCGGAGCGGCGGTGATCTGGCTGAAACTGTTGCAGCCGGTCGAGACAAATGCGGCCGCCGTAAGAAGCAGGACCAGAACCATGGTAAGGAACCGGGCATTGCGCCGGCGCAGGCGCCAGAAGATGCACCCGAAGCCCAGGCTCAAGGGCAGGAACAACCCGGCCAGTGAGAATTTGCCGCCGCCCGGACGGCGATTCATGGCGGTAGATCCGCCGCTGAGCGGATTGTTGGTGTCGATGGTGAGCTGGGTGCTGACGGTGCCGCCCGCCGGCAACTTGAGGCTGATGGCGGCGAAGTGACAGTTGACTGCGGCCGGGAGCGACGAGCAGCCCAGCCCGATGGTGTCAGTAAAGTTCGCGTTCGACGTGATGGTGACGGTGACCGTGGCGTTTTGCGAGGTGGCCATGGTGACCGTCGCGGGCGTGACGGACACGCCGAACCCGACCGGCGTGCCGGAGACGGTGAGCGTCTGCGAAGTGGAGGCGCCGTGGTCCGGGTCGCCGCTATACACGGCCTCGATGGTGTAGTTCACACCGCTGGTCAGGTTGGGCGTGAGCGTGGCGGCGCCGGTGGAGTCAAGCGTGGCCGTGCCCAGCGACGTAGCGCCGTTAAAGAACGTAACCGTACCGGTGGGCGTGGGCCCTGCGCCATTGTTGAGGACCGCGGCCACCAGAACCACCTGCGGAGTGGCTCCCGAGGTGGAGGCGGTACCCAGCACGGTGGTGGTGGGAATGGTGCCCACGGTTTCGTTGACGCCCGCCGAAGTGCTGGTGGCGTTGTCCGTATTGCCCAGATACACCGCGGTCATGGTGTAGCTGCCGGCGGCGAGTCCCGAGTCAGTCAAGGTGGCCGTGCCGCCAGTCAAAGGTGCAGTGCCAATGACTACACCATTAGCGAGGAAGTTGACGCTGCCCGTGGGCGTGACGCCATTGCCGGTGACGGTTGCGGTGAACGTGATGGGATTGAGGACCAGCGCCGGACTAGGCGTCACGGCGAGCGCGGTTTGCGTGGTAGCCAGCACCACGGAATAGGACAGCGGCGTCGAGGCGCTGCCGATGCCGTTGGCGTTGCCCATATAGGTGGCGACAATCTGGTAGGTCCCGGGCGCGAGCGTGGGAGTAATGGCGGCGACTCCCGAGGCGTTCAGCGAGGCGCTGCCCAGGGTCGTGGTCCCGGAAGTGAATGTGACAGTGCCCGCAAGCGGCGCGCTGCCGGAGAGCAACTGCACGGTCGCCGAGATCGTCACCGGCAATCCGGCGATGCCGGGAGTGGGCGTGGCCGCAACCGTGGTCACGGTCGCCGCCTGCTGCACCACCTGGTTAAGAGGCGCCGTGCTGGAACTGCCCATATTGTAGGAATCGCCCGCGTAGGCGACAGTGATGGGGTGGGTGCCGACGACCAGCGTGGAGATGGTGAAGGTGGCTTTGCCAGGATTGCCGCCCAGCGTGCCGCTGCCGATGGATACGCCGTTATCGAGGAAGTTCACGGTTCCCGTGGCGGGAGATGTGGCCGTGGACGTGACCGTCGCCGTGAAGGTGACCGGATTTCCGTAGTTGGATGGATTCAGGCTGGAGACGACGGCAATCGTCGAGGGCACCTGCACATCCTGGTTCAAGACGGAGGAAGTGCTGGGCTGCACCTGACTGCCCGAGTTGCCGTTATACGTCGCAGTGATCTGGTGCACGCCGTTGGCCAGCGTTGAAGTGACGTAGGTCGCCACGCCGCTGCCATTCAGAGTTTGCGTGCCGAGGGGCGTCGAGCCATCAAAGAAAGTGACCGTGCCGGTAGGACTTACGCCACCACCGGGGGTGGTGACCGTGGCCGTGAAGGTGACGCTCTGGCCAACGGTGGAGGGGTTCACGCTCGAAGTCAGGCTCACGGCCGTGCCTTCAATCACGGTTTGAATCAGCGTCGGCGCGGAGGAGGTCGAGTGCGTCGGATCGTTGGTGTTGTCGTAGGTCGCAACGATGGAGTGCTTCCCGACCGCGAGTGTGGAGATGGAGAAGGTGGCCACGCCCGAGGCGTTCAGTGACAGGCCGGAAACGAGCGTCATTGTGCCGCCGCCGAAGGTGTCGGAGATGCTGACTGTACCCGTCAGGGCGCCGGTGCCGGAGCCCGTGGTGACGGTCACGGTGAAGGTGACGTTCTGCCCGAATCCGGAGGGATTGGGGCTGGAAGCAATAGCGGTGGTGGTCGAAGTTACCGGTTCGGCAGTGCCAATGAGCTCGATATCGAGAGGCGCATTGGGGGCCGCGACGGTGGGTTGCGTGTCTTCTCCCACGTCGATGCTGGGTGTTTCCACGGTGTTTGCGGTGAGAACGGGCGTGGCCGCGGGAGCGAAGACCGCACCCACGACGCAATCCGCGTTCTCAGCCAGAGTCTCGCTGTCGGTGCAGGAGCCGGTGAGCGCGGAGTCCACCGCAGCATTGGTAGCCGGGACGATCGTGGTCAAGTCGAGCGAGGCGTTGCCGTCGTTCTCCACCGTCTGCGACAGCGGAGAAGAGGTTGAGCCCTGGCGGATGGGCGCGGCGAAATCGAGGACCACAAAGTTGCCCTGCACCTCGCGCACCACCATGTCGAGCGTGTCGGCGATGTAAAGGTCGCCATTACCGTCGAGATAAAGTCCGGTGGGCCCGTAGAGCGACTGGACCATGAATTGGCCGCCGAAATAGAAACTGCCGCAGCCGTTCTGGACGAGAGTGGAGATGTATCCGGCGGTGGAAGATCCGGGCCCGCCCACCTTGCGGATGGCGGCATTCTGCGTCTCCGCGATGTAGACATTTCCGGCCGCATCCACGGCCACGCCGGAAGGAGACCACACGATGGCCTGGGTAGCTTGGACTGGAGTTGCCGTGCAGAGCGTGGCGCCCGGCTGCCCGGTCCCGGCAAAGGTGGTGATGTTGCTGCTGGCGGTGATGACGCCGCTTACCGCCAGAACCTCGCGGACGCGATGGTTCGCGGAGTCGGGAATGTACATGTTGCCGGCAGCGTCAAAGGCCACTGCATACGGGAAGTTGAGCTCGGCGGTGATGGCCGTGATGTTATCGCCGTTGTAACCGCCGGTGCCATTGGAGTTGGTGAAGCCGCTGCCCGCAATGGTGGAGATGTTGCCGGTGGCCGCGTTCACTTCGCGAATGCGATGGTTGTTGGTGTCGGCGATGTAGAGATTTCCGCTGCCGTCGAGAGTGACGCCCTGGGGCAGGTTGAGGTTTGCCGCGGTGGCGAGGCCGCCGTCACCCACCTGATTGAGATTGCTATTGCCGATAGCGCCGTTGCCGGCGACGGTCGAAATGACGCCAGTGGCCGCGTTGATCATGCGGATCACATTGTTGCCGCTGTCGGCGATGTAGAGATTGCCCGCGCCGTCGAGGGCCACGTCGCCCGGAGTGTTCACAGTAGCGCTGGCCGCGGGTCCGCCATCGCCCGTGTACGCGGGATTGCCGTCGCCGGCGATGGTGACGATGATGCCCTGGCCCGTGCAGTTGGTTCCGGTTCCTGCAATGGTGGCGCTGGTGGCGCTGGCGCACACCATGCGAATGCGATGGTGGCCAGCGTCGGCGATGTAGAGATTGCCTGCGCCGTCGACCACTGCGCCGCCGGGAAGGTCAAGCTCGGCCTGCGTGGCCGGCTGACCGTCATCCACGGCGGTAAAAAGCCCGAGCTGCCCGGCCACGGGCAGCACATTGCCCGTGACCAGAACGCCTAATCCTCCTACGCCTGTTCCGGAAAGGTACGCGGTGCCCAGAACGGTTTTCTGCCCGCTCACCGTGCCCACGAGCACCACGGCTCCCAGGCGCAAGCCGGGCGTGGCGGGCGTGAAGCTGACCGATTCAGTGCACTTGCCGCCAACGGCAAGGCTCGCCGAGGCGCAGTTGGAGGAGCCCGTGCCTACCGCGAAATCTCCGCTCGAGGATCCCAGCGTGATCACTTCCACACTGCTCACTGTGCCCGCGACCGTGGCCGTGACCGTGATGCTCTGCGTGCTCGGCGCGGCGCCCACTGGCTGCGCGCCGAACTGCGCATGAGCGCATGTTGCCGCGAGCAGGAGCGCCATCGCGCACGCGATACCCGGAAAACTGCGCGCGGCGTGTTGCGATGGAAGATTGCGGGGCATCAAGTGGACCTTGCGGTCGGGAAGGCGACATGTGCGATCAGTCAGGTAGTTCATGTACAGCTCCGTTCAAAGCGTTCCAGGCGAAACTCTCGCCCGGCGCACCCACGGCGGCCGGATCGTACAGGACCGGCAGTGGGGTGCTGCCGTCTCGAGACGCACTGGGAGTGCATGTGAAGATGCAAACCCTGTGCCCTATTCGAGAATCGTTCCTTATCGTCGCATAATTACCAGTGCGCAAACATGAAAAACCAGCGGTAATGGCGCAAAAGGCGTACAGGTAATAACGAGTTTAGGGACTGATGACTTGAGGACATTGGCCGATTGATTTACGCGCGGTTTTGAAGGGGAAAACGCGGTTTTCTCATGCAGATTTTGCGCAAAGCACGAGGAGCAAATCCTCGATGCTCTCCGGTCCGAAGAGGGAGTCGCCTCGCGGCGGAGCCGTGCCCTCATCGCTTATTGCGTTGAACAGTCAATTTTCCGCGTGCTACACTCGTGCTACTTCCCCGCAGACCTAAGTCTGCATCTTGTTTGCACCGCCTTGAAGAACCACGTGGAGGTCCTGCAGATGGCAACGGCGTCTCGTGCCGCAGCTCAACATCGTGTGCCTGCGATCATTGGCCGGAACGGGCTGGTTGACCGGTATTTTTATCTGTTCGCGTCGCTCCTGATCGCCGCGATCGTGGTGTGGGGATTCAGCCACACGATCGATCAAAACCTCTTTCACGCATCGCCGCCACGTCCATTGCTGCTCTGGTTTCACGGTGCGGCATTTTCGTCCTGGGTGCTGTTCTTCATCTTTCAGTCGGCGCTGGTGCGGACGCATAACGTGAAATGGCATCGCTTCTTCGGCTGGTTTGGCGCCGCGCTCGCGTCCGTCATGGTGGTGCTGGGATCGATCATCGCCGTGGTGATGGCTCGTTTCGACTGGTACACCTTACACGAGCCGGGCACCGACGTATTTCTAAGCATTCCGCTAGGCGACATGCTCGTCTTCGGACCGTGCGTGGCGCTTGCCATTCTGTGGCGCAAGAAGCCTGAACTGCATCGCCGCCTGGTCTTCATTGCCACCTGCAGCCTTCTCGATGCCGCATTCGGCCGCATCGATTATCTCTTCAATCACAACCTTTATTACTGGTGTCTCGACGCGGTGATTCTTCTCGGCGTGGCGCGCGACCTGCTGGTGAACCGCAGCATTCACAAGGTCTATCGCGTTGCGTTGCCGGTGCTGATCGCATGGCAGGCTCTACTGATTTACCTGTACAGCGGCGCTCCGGCGTGGTGGCACAGCTTAACCAGCCGGATTGTTGGATAGCCTCGGTTGCTCACGGTGTTTAGACGTGGTCGCGCCGGCGCGGCCCCTTCGCCATTTAAACTAGACAGGTTATGGCCACAGTAAAAGCTGTGCGCGGTACGCGGGATCTGCTGCCTCCGGAGACGGAGTTGTGGAACCGCATTGAGGCGACCGCGCGCAACGTGTTTGCCCGCTACCACTTCGGCGAGATTCGCACCCCGATCTTCGAGGACACGGGGCTTTTTGCGCGCAGCGTGGGCGAAGAGACCGACATTGTTGCGAAAGAGATGTACACATGGGAGGATCGCGCGCGGGCGCAGAGCGAAAAGGCGCAATCGCTGACACTGCGGCCGGAGAACACGGCCGGCGTGGTGCGCGCCTATATCGAGCACAAGCTGGGTGAGAGCGGTCAGTTGCAGAAGCTTTACTACATCGGGCCGCAGTTCCGGCGCGAGAGGCCGCAGAAGGGGCGCTACCGGCAGTTCTGGCAGATCGGCGCAGAGGTGATTGGACCGCCGTCGGCCGGGAGCGAATCGCCGCTGCGGGACGCGGAGGTTTTGGAGATGTTGTCCACCCTCTTAGATGAGATGGGCATCGCGGGCTGGACGCTGGAGCTCAATTCCGTTGGCTCGGCAGCGGACCGCGAGCGTTATAACGAGGTGCTGCGCACGGCTTTGACTGAGGTTGCGCCGAAGATGTGTGGGGATTGCCAGCGGCGCGCCGTGACGAATCCGCTGCGGGTGCTGGACTGCAAGGTGCCCGGGGATCAACCCATTATTGATGCGCTGCCGAAGATCACCGATTCACTCGATCAGGAATCGAAAGACCACTTTGCCGCCGTCGTCGCGGCTCTCGATGCCGCCGGTGTGCCGTACAAGCTGAATCCGCGGCTGGTGCGCGGCCTGGACTATTACACGCGCACGACCTTTGAGTTCACGCATGGCGGACTCGGCGCGCAGAATGCGCTGCTGGGCGGCGGCCGCTACGACGGCTTGAGCGAGGCGATCGGCGGACCCAAGGCGCCGGGCATTGGATTTGCGATGGGGCTCGACCGATTGGTTCTGACGCTGCAGGCCACGGACCTGAACCAAGACCCCGCCCCGCGGCCAGCGGCGTATGTTGCGCCGCTTGGAGAAAAGTTGAATGCGGCGGCGCTGGTTTTGGCCCGCGAATTGCGCCGCGCCGGGCTTAGCATCGAACTGGGCGACGGCAGTTTCCGCTTGAAGAAATCCTTCGAGGCCGCCGACAAGGTGGCCCGGCGCATCGTGATCCTGGGCGAAGACGAACTCCAATCCGGTATCCTGACAGTGAAGGACTTCGCCACCGGTACACAAAGCAAGGTTGCGCGCGCGGAGCTGGCTGCGTTTCTTGCCCAATGAGCGGGAAACCAGGCAACAGCCCCTAGCCAAGCCAATCAGAAATAAGGACATAGAGTAGTGCTCGACTTTTTAGGCAATCTGGAACGGACGCAACTATGCGGTACGCTGCGCGCCGCTGACGCGGGGCAAAACGTAGTTCTGATGGGCTGGATCAACCGCCGTCGCGACCACGGCAATTTGATTTTTCTCGACCTGCGCGATCGCTCCGGCATCTGCCAGATCGTTCTGGACAAAGAGCTTACGCCCGATGGCCACGCCAAGGGCGAGCACGTGCGGCCGGAGTACGTGGTGGCCGCGGTGGGCAAAGTGCGGCTCCGCGACAACGACGCTATCAATCCAAAAATGCCCACCGGCGAGGTCGAGATTGAGGCTACTGAGCTCCTCGTACTGAACGATGCAAAGCTGGCGCCGTTTTCGCCTTCGGATGAGGCCATCCAGAACGAAGAAGTGCGCCTGAAATACCGCTACGTGGATCTGCGGCGGCCGGAGATGCAGCACAACTTCCTGCTGCGCCACGAGATTACGCTGGCGGTTCGCGAAAGCCTGAGCCAACAGGGCTTTCTCGAGATCGAGACACCGATTCTTACCAAGTCAACGCCGGAGGGCGCGCGCGATTTTCTGGTTCCCAGCCGCGTGCATGCCGGCGAGTTCTACGCTCTGCCGCAGAGCCCGCAGATTTTCAAGCAGATTCTGATGATTTCGGGCTTCGATCGGTATTTTCAAATCGCGCGCTGCTTCCGCGACGAAGATCTCCGCGCCGATCGGCAACTGGAATTCACGCAGGTCGACCTGGAGATGAGCTTTCCTCGCCAGGAGACGGTGTTCGGCGTGGTGGAGCAGTTTATGAAGGCGGCTTTTGCCGCAGCCGGCGTGGATCTTCCGATTCCCTTTCCGCGCATCAGCTACGACGAGTCGATGCGGCAATTCGGCACCGACAAGCCCGACTTGCGCCTGCCTGGCCTGACCGACGTGCGCTCCGCTTTTGCGGACGCGGCACTGGCTACGCTGCAGATCGACCCGGCGCTGCCCATTGTCGCGCTGCGCATTCCCAAGGTGGGCGAGCTGAGCCGCAAGGAGCGCGAGGACAATCATCCGCTCTTCGATCAGAAGAAGGGCGCGAAGTTTATCGACGATTTCAAGCGGCTGGCGAAGGGCTTTCCCGAGTCCGCTGCCAAGGTGCGCGAACTGGCGGGCGCGGCCGAGGAAGACTTTGTCATCATCGTGGCTGGCGATCCGACACATCACATCAAGGCCAGCGACACCAAGTTTCCGGGGCGTTTGTCGGAGCGCGAGATCAACGTGTACGCGGCGGCCGGCAACTTCCGCGCCGAGCTGGCGAAGAAATACGCCGACAAGCATGGGGCGTTTCAGATCACCGATGAGGTCGTCCTAAAAGCTGCTGCGCGCGGCGCGTCGCAGGAGCTAATCGACGGCAGCGACGCCTTCCATCCCATGTGGCTGACCGATTTCCCGATGTTCGAGTACGACCTGGCCGCGGGCAAATGGGTGCCCGCGCATCATCCGTTCACTGCGCCGATCGAGGCCGATATGAAAAACCTTGAGACCGACCCGGCCAGCGTGCGCGCCAACTGCTACGACCTGGCGATGAACGGCCTCGAACTCGGCTCGGGCTCTATCCGTATTCATCGCAAGGACGTGCAGCAGGCAATCTTCCGGGCGCTGGGGATCAGCGAAGAAGAAGCACGGGCGCGCTTTGGCTTCTTCCTCGACGCGCTCGAATACGGCACGCCGCCGCATGGCGGCATTGCGCTGGGCCTCGACCGCATTGTGATGCTACTGGCGGGCGCGGGGAACCTGCGCGAAGTGATCGCCTTCCCCAAGACGGCCAAGGCCATCGACCTGATGGCTGAAGCGCCGACGACGGTGAGCGAGCAGCAGTTGAAAGAGCTGCACATTCGCGTGGCGCTCAAGAGCTGAGCGCGGAAACGCATACCAGTTTATACTCATTGCAAACCTCCAGCGAAGCTGACCCGCCGGATTCGGACGAGTTGCGGCAATTTGTTGCCGCGTCTCGTCGGCGGCCGTGACGGCGGAAGGAGCGCAAAGCAATGAGCATCGACGCCGCAGAGCAGGCGCGAACTTCCAGCCGCGAGCGGCTGCTGGAGACTCTCCGCCACGAACAACCGGATCGCATTCCCATTGATTTCGGCGGCTCGGCCGTAACCGGCGTGCATGCCAGTTGCGTGGCGGCGCTGCGCGACTATTACGGCCTGGAAAAGCGCCCAGTGCGCGTACACGAGCCTTTCCAGATGCTGGCGCTGATTGAAGAGGATTTGCGCGCGGCGATGGGCGTGGACGTGACCGGCATTTTCTCGCGCTCGACCATGTTCGGATTTCCCATCGAGAGCTGGAAGAGTTGGAATTTCAATGGGCTTGAAGTGCTGGTGCCCGGCGATTTCAACACCATCACCGATGTAAAGGGCGACACCCTGATTTATCCCGAAGGCGACCGGTCTGTGCCGCCGAGCGGGCGCATGCCGCAGGGCGGGTACTTTTTCGATTCCATCATCCGTCAGGAAGCGATCGACGAAGAGAAGCTGAACCCGGAGGATAATCTTGAGGAGTTCCTGCCGATTGCGCAAGTGGATCTGGATCACCTGGCGCGCGCGGCGCGGGAAGCGGCGGCGACGGGCGCGGGAGTGCTGGCCGGATTCGGCGGCACTGCGTTCGGCGACATTGCTCTGGTGCCGGGACCGTTCCTCAAGCATCCCAAAGGCATTCGCGACGTGACGGAGTGGTACGTTTCGACGCACAGCCGCCAGGATTACATCCACAAGGTCTTTGCGCGCCAGTGCGAGATCGCGATCGGGAATCTGGAGCGGATTTACCCCGCCGTGGGCGACCAGGTGCAGGCGGTGTTTATCTGCGGCACGGATTTCGGCACGCAAACCTCTGCGTTCTGTTCGGTGAACACACTGCGCGAGCTGTATTTCCCCTACTACAAACAGGTGAACGACTGGATCCACGCGCACACGCCATGGAAGACCTTCAAGCACAGTTGCGGCGCGGTTTCAAAGTTCATTCCTTCGTTCATTGAAGCGGGATTCGACATTCTCAATCCTGTGCAATGCTCGGCCACGGGCATGGAGCCGGAAAAACTGAAGGCCGAATTCGGCGAGCGTATCGTGTTCTGGGGCGGAGGCGTGGACACGCAGAAAGTTTTGCCCTTCGGAACCCCAGCAGAGGTGCGGGAACAGGTGCTGCGCCGCTGCGAGATCTTCGCGCCGGGCGGCGGCTTCGTCTTCAACACCATTCACAACGTGCAGGCCGGCACGCCGGTTGCAAACATCGTGGCCATGCTCGACGCGGTGCACGAGTTCAACGGCCGAAATTAATCGCCGCGAACGGCGATTTGCGCGGTCGGGCGCGGGCTGCAGGAATGCCCCGGCACCTTGGGTTCGACATCGCTTCTGTGGTATATTTTTCAGGTGCGGGAGAGATTTTTCTCCCTGCGCAGGCCGCGCCGGATTGTCTCTCTCGCGGTGCTCCAATCCTCAAGGACGCGTAGCTCAACTGGCAGAGCATTCGGCTCTTAACCGACAGGTTGTAGGTTCGATTCCTACCGCGTCCACCACCATTGCATGGAGCAGCCGCTCGCTCATCGCTCGCTCCGAAATTCATACCCGACATGAAAAAATGAGGTCCTTCGTCCGCAGCGGCGGACTCAGGATTTCGCCTGCGGGCTCAGACGCCCGCAAAACGGCTCAAGTTCGATTCCTACCGCGTCCACCATTGCATGGAGCAGATGCTGGCTCATCGCTCGCTCCGGCATTCCTGCCCTTCATCGAATCTTTCCGCACTGACATCCGGCGTCCATCGTCCGGCGTGGCCGGCTCAGGTGTTTGGCGTCACTGCAAGTGCTGTCCGGTTGCGTTAGCTATGAGAGATGGTGGTGTGCCCACGGCCGTCCCGGAGCCGCCTCGGAGCTAATTCCAATCGTTTGAGCCGCTTCACCGCAAGCCGCCCAAATGTCTTCCCTCCCCGGCCTGACCTCCGCGGCCAAATTGCACCCTCCGGAGCTTGCCGATGACGGACCTGCGCAACCGCAGCCGGCGAAACTTTCTCGCGCGAAGCCTGACCGGCGCCGTGGCCCTGGGCGCTGCCAGCTTGCGCGCAAGGGGAGAGGGGCAAGCAGTGGCCGCGAAGTCCCGCGTGGTGGTGGCGCGCGATCCGTTGCTGCGCGGCGCGGGCTCGACAATTGATGCGCGCCGACTTGAGACACTCCTCGACCGCGCCATGCAGTCTCTCTTCGGCCTTGCGGCCACACACGAAAACTGCACGGCCGCATGGCGCCGCATCGCGGGCGCGGGCGACAGCGTGGGCCTGAAGGTGAACACGTTGGGCGGGCGCGGCATTTCGACGAATGTCGATCTCGCTGCCGCGGTGTGCGAGCGCTTGCAGCAGGCGGGCGTGGCGGCGCGCAACATCATTGTCTGGGACCGCGACAGCGAAGAGATGGAGCGCGCCGGATTTCGCATCGCCATCGGCGGCGATCGCGTACAGTGCTTCGGGACTGACCGCGCCGGCTACGAGGACGATCTCTCCGCGTGGGGAAGCGTGGGCAGCCGATTCTCAAAGATCCTTACGCGGGCTTGCAACGTGCTCATCAATCTGCCCGTTCTCAAGGACCACGACGGCGCGGGCGTTACGATCGCGCTCAAAAACATGTACGGCACGATCCACAATCCCAACAAGTACCACCCCAACGGCTGCGACCCTTACGTGGCCGACCTGAACATGCTGCCCGAGATTCGCTCGCGCATGAAGCTGGTGATTTGCGACGCGACGACCGCGATGTACGAAGGCGGCCCGGGATTCAAGCCGGAACATAGCTGGAAATGCGATGGGCTGCTCGTTGCCCAGGATGCGGTGGCGCTCGACTTCACGGGCTGGCAGATGATCGAGCGCAAGCGCGCGGAGATGGGACTGAAGACACTCGAGGCCGAGCAGCGCGCGCCACGCTACATTGCCACCGCGGCCGATAGCGAACATGGCCTCGGCCATTGCGATGCGGCGCGCATCGCGGTGGTCGAAGTCCAGGTATAGGCGCAACGCCGGGAGGTGCATCATGAACTGCGAATTGACTGCTGCGGAAAGCGTCGCGCGCAATCCTTTGAATCGGCGCTCATTTCTGATGTGCGCGCTGGCGTCAGGGGCAGCGTTGGGCGCTGGTGAGTTTGCCGCGCCTGCCGCGGCCAGCCCGATGGCGTCAGGCGCGCAAGCGCAAAGCGATGCGCAGTTTACCTACGAGGCGAAGTTCTACGAGAAGCTGGCAAACCGCAAGATCAAGTGCAAGCTCTGCCCGCGCGAATGCGTGGTGGGCGACAAGGAGCGCGGCTACTGCGGCGTGCGCGAGAATCATGGCGGCGTCTATTACACGCTGGTGCACTCGCGCGTGTGCGCGGCGCACATCGATCCCATCGAGAAGAAGCCGCTCTTCCACTATCTTCCCGGAACCAATGCCTTCTCGATTGCGACGGCGGGATGCAACGTAAACTGCAAGTTCTGCCAGAACTGGGACATCTCGCAGTCGCGCCCCGAGGAGATTCCGGCGCAATATATCTCGCCGCACCAAGCAGCCGACGTCGCGCGCAAGTACGACTGCCCCACCATCGCCTACACCTACAGCGAGCCGGTGGTTTTTGCCGAATACCTGATGGACACCGCGGACGCCGCGCACGAAGCCGGCGTGCGCAGCATCGTGGTCTCGAACGGCTACATGCAGCACGATTCGCTCGAGCAGGCCTACGGCAAGATGGATGCGGTGAAGATCGACCTGAAGGCTTTCACCGAGTCTTACTACGCGAAGGTGGTCACCGGGCAGTTGAAGCCGGTGCTCGATTCGCTGGTGACCCTGCGCAAGATGGGCAAGTGGACGGAGATCGTCTACCTGGTTGTGCCCACGCTCAACGACGATGACGAGGAATTTCGTGGCCTCGCCGCATGGATCAAAACGAACCTTGGCCACGACGTGCCGCTGCACTTCACGCAGTTTCATCCCGAGTATCTGCTCAAGAACCTGCCTATCACGCCGGTGGCGACGCTGGAACGGGCGAAGGCGATTGCCGACGCCGAAGGCTTGCATTACGTCTACATCGGCAATGTGCCCGGCCATCCCGCACAAAACACGTATTGCCCGCAATGCCGCAAACTGCTGGTGGAGCGCGTGGGATTTACGGCCAGCCAGATGCTGATCCGCAAGGATTCGACATGCCCGTACTGCCGGCACAGCATCCCCGGAATCTGGCACGCTTGATCGTGCTTGAGGAGGTCCTGACTGATGAAGATCGCAAGGAGTTCGACCATGGCCTGGTTGATGACGCAATGCATCGCACTCGTGGTCACCGTGCCCATCCTGCACGTGCGCGCGGCAGAGGGCGCAGCCGGAGAGCAGAAGGTGAGACCGGCTGCCGTCGCCGGCGCGTTCTATCCCGCCGATCCGCAGGAGCTTTCGAAGATGATCGACGACATGCTGGCGAAGGCCACGCCGCCGCCCGTCGATGGCACGATCATTGCCGCGGTGGCTCCGCATGCGGGTTATCCATACTCCGGACCCGTGGCCGCCTGGACCTACGCGGCGATCGGAGCCCAAGTAAAAGCGGGACACAAGTACACGCGCGTGGTGGTGATTGCGCCTTCGCACTACGTAGGCTTCGACTTCACTTCGGTGTACGACGGCGACGCGTATACTACGCCGCTCGGGCAGGTTCCCGTGGATAAGGAGTTCGCGCGGCGGCTGGCGAAGATGAGCTCGACGATCCAGCTCTCGGACAAAGGCCATCAGGCTACTGCCGATGCGCCGGAGCATTCGGTCGAGGTGGAGCTGCCGTGGCTGCAGAAGATCCTGGGCAACTTTGAGCTGGTGCCGATTGTGATGGGCGACCAGAGCTACGAGAGCAGCCGCGCGCTGGGCGTGGCGCTAGCCAAGATGCTGCGCAACGATCACGACACGCTGGTGCTGGCCAGCTCCGATCTTTCGCACTACCACCCCTACGCCGATGCGGAGAGCGATCGACCACAAGACGCTGCATGCGCTCGAGGCGTACGACTACTACAGCATGTCGCGCAACTTCCAATATCGCGGGCAGGGCGAGCCGGGAATCTGGGAGGCCTGCGGCGGCGCGCCCATTGTGGCCGCCATGATCTATGCCGAGCGACATGGGCGCGAACAAGGCGGAGGTGCTCAAGTACGCGAACTCCGGCGACATTACCGGCGACAAGTCGCGCGTGGTGGGCTACAGCGCCGACCTGTTTGTGAAGTCTGCGCAAGCGACCGACGCGACGCCGCCCTTCTCGCTGACCGACCCGGATAAGGCGGAGTTGCTGGCGCTGGCGCGGAAGTCGGTGGAGTACATGATCCTGAACAAGGAACCCTACGCGCCGCCGGCGCCGGCGAGCGAAACGCTAAATCGCGAGTACGGCGCCTTCACCACACTCACCGAGGGCGGATCGCTGCGCGGCTGCATCGGCTACACCTCGCCCACCAAGCCGCTCTACATGACGGTGCGCGACACGGCTACGCTGGCTGCGCTGCGCGATCCGCGCTTTGCGCCGGTAGACGGCCGCGGAGCTGCCCAGGCTTGCCTACGAGATCTCCGTGCTTTCGCCGCTGCGCCGTGTGACCGATGTGGAGCAGATCAAGGTGGGCCGCGACGGGCTCATCATGAAGAACGGCGACTACGAGGGCTTGCTGCTGCCGCAGGTTCCCGTGGAGCAGAATTGGGACCGGGAAACATTTCTGAACCAGACCTGCGCCAAAGCCGGCATGAATCTGAATTGCTGGAAGGACGAAGACACCGACATCTTCAGCTTTACGGCGGTAGTGTTCAACGAGAAGAGCAAGGATTAGGGATTAGGGATTAGATAGACGACGAAGTGCGCGGAGATTGAGAGCCTCGCGCCGCCAGCAGCAGGGCCGCTGCGTTGATCGCTACAGCGAGCCATGCCGTCCGCCAGAAGCCGAACACCGGAATCAGAAATGTGCTCAGGGCGAGCGCGCCCACGCATCCACCGAGCAGATCGATGGCGTAGAGCAGGCCGAATCCTGCGCCCTGGCCGCGGCCGCGGAGATAGATGCCCGCCGCGGTGACGAACTGGAATCCGCCGAGCGTGCCCGCAAGCGCCGCCAGCGCGGGAAAGACGATCTGCGCTGCGAGCCACGCGGCTGCGGGCGACGAAAAGTCTTCGAGCGCGCTCACGGCGAGGAGCAGCGCGGGAGCGGCGAGCGTGAGGAGAAGTTGCGCAGCGGCAAGGGTCCAGCTCCGGTTCGCACGTTCGTGCCGCATCCCGAGCCAACTGCCCAACGCGATGCCCGCCATGAAGAACCCGATGAGAATTGCGAGCTCGGTGTAGACGTATCCGTAGACGGCCTGGAAACCGAGGAGCAGAAAAACCTGTAACGCCATGAGCGTGAATCCCGTTGTGGCCACGCAGACGCCAGCGGCAGCGCGCTCGCGGCTGGGAACAAGAGCGATGAGTACGACTCCGAGGAGCAGCGCGATTGCCAGCGTGCCGGCGACGCTGGAAAAACTTAAGTGCTCTGCGGCGCGGAACCACGCAGTGTAACCGGACCGGAACTGCGCGCTCCACAGGACCACGTCGAATTCGTAGGCAACGGGCGCAAAGTCGCGGTTCACGGGCGTTGATGACAGCGGCGCGAGGACCGTTTCCACCTGATCCATGCGGTCGGGCATCATGCGGTAGGGAATGAAGTACTCGCGCACGTATTGCGTGTTGAGATGGCGCTGGCGCAGGCGTGAAACCAGCAGTTGAGGGTCGCGCGTGAGGACGCCGGGTTGGACGGCACCGAAAAAGTGGATGATTTCGCCGGGAATCGCGGCCTGATAAGGGAAAACTTCGCCGAATGTGAGGCGGATGGAGCGCAAGAACTCGGCGAGATCGGGACTGATGGTTTCTTCAGACGAGCGCAGTTCGACGGCGATTAGTCCTCCGGGCGCGAGGTGCGCGCGCGCCAGGCGGAAGAATTCCACCGTGTAGAAGCGGTTCAACTGCGCGGTCTGCGGATCGGGCACGTCGACCATGATGACGTCAAAGTTTTCCCTGGTTTCGGAGAGAAATCGCCGGCCATCGAGAAAATGCAGATGCACACGCGGGTCGCTATGAAAGGCCGCGGTCTCGGCGGGAAAGTATTGTTGCGCCATGCCGATGAGGGCGGGGTCTAGTTCCACGTAGTCGAGGCTCTCGATGGTGGGATGCCTGAGCGCCACGGCGACGCTGCCGTTGACGCCGCCGCCGATGAGCAGGACGCGGCCCGGAGCGGCGTGCTCCAAGAGCGCGTAGTCAACGGCCTCCTCGGCCGCGGCCGGATCGGGCGCGTTGGCGAGGATGGAGCCGTTCTCGTAGAGGCTGCGAATGGAGCCGGTTTCGACGGCGCCCGTTTCGGTCACCGTCAGGTTGCCGTAGATGGAGTTGCGCTCGGCGACTACGTGGAAGCCGCGCCACAGGCGGGCGCGCGCCGCGGCATCGCACTCGGGAGCCACCCAGAGCAGCAGCGGAATGGCAGCCAGCAAAGAGGCGGCCGCGAGGAACGCAATCTGCGGGCGTTTCATGCGGAAGAGTAGCGCCGCGGCCAGGGAGAGATTGAGCAGACCTACGATGGCCGCGATCTGAAAGGCGTCGAGGAAGCGCACTAGGACGACACTGGCGAGGACCCCGCCGAGCGCGGAACCGGCAGCTTCAAGCAGATAGGCCGCACTGGCAGCGGCGCGCGCGGAGAGGCCAAGTTCGGCAGCGATCATGCGCGCGGCGGCCACGAACAGCGCGCCTGAGGCAGCGCAGAACACGCTGAGGCAGACCAGCGAGGTGAGCAGCATGGGCGCGGGGCCGACCAGCTCACCGGGAACGGTTTGGAAGAAGCCTTTGGCGCAACGCAGCGCCCAGATGGTTGCGGGAAGGCTTGCGGCCAACAGGCATTCGAGCGCGGCAACGGCGACGCACGGCCACCGGGGTACGAGGCCGAGAACGCTTGTGAGGGCGCTGCCCACCGCTGTCCATAAGAGCCATGTGGCGAGCAGGATACCGAGCGCGATCTCGTTGCCGTTGAAGACCTGGATGAGTTCGCGCATGAGGACGATCTGGCCGACGACCGCGGAGAAACCGCAGACGGCGAGCGCCGCCCGGGCGGCGATCTGGTTCTCAGGATTCACTGGTACGGAATTAGAGGATGACCGCCCCGGAAATGCAAGGGCAGAGGGCACATGAATTGAGTGGGAGGGTTCGGAGAGGCGGGAATGGTGCGCCCGGAGAGATTCGAACTCCCGACCTAACGCTCCGGAGGCGTTCGCTCTATCCAGCTGAGCTACGGGCGCGCTTTATCAGGATACCGCAAGTCGAACCGCGTTGGGACCGCTTAGGCTGATCGGACCGGCAACTTGCCTGATCGAGCGATCATTGTTCTTCGATTTATCGATGAGAACGCCGTTAGGAGGCCCGGGCCTGAAGGCCCCTGCTCCCTCCGAACGAGTTTCTCAGCAGGTTTTAAGGCTGTGCGCAGACTCACTACCCCTTAATGGTCAGCCAAACCGGACGGCAAAGCGGGGGCGTAATAGCCTTTGCGGGCAATGACCAGGAGCTTGCGGCCGTCCTTTTCAGCCTCGATGTCGATGCTGCGGTAGCTACCGTCGCGCTGAAATGAAGCAGGCTTGTACGACACGAGATAGCGGCCGCGAATGACCTCTTGAAGATCGGTGAGGCTGGCTTCGAGATGACGGGCGGAACCGGGGGCAAAGGCGGCGCCGCCGGTGAGATCGGAAAGAGTGCTCAATGCGCGGTCGCCGACCGGGACGCCATTCTCCTGCTGCAGAAGCTCACTGGTGCTGACGGTGTATACGGCGACTTCGCCGTTTTGGGCGGTGGCGATGGCTTGTTTGAGAGTGACGCTGCTGGAGTTGTCGTCGCCGTCGCTGATGACAACCAGAATTCGGGCGACAGGCTGGCTTTCAGGATGCGTGGCCAGCTTGTCGGCGGCGAAGGCGACGGCATCCCACAGAGCGGTTCCACCACCAGGCGCGAGCTGGTTGACAGCCTGAGAGCTGAGCGTTTGGTCGGCCGTGAAATCCTGGACGAGCCGGATAGAGTTGTTGACGCCAATGACGAAGGCAAGATCGTTCTTATCGACGACAACATCTTGCAGAAACTTTGTGGCCGCCGCCAGCTCAAAGGAAAGACGGTCAGCAACGGATTGGCTGGTGTCAACGACGAGGCCGAGGCGCAAGGGAAGCTCGGATTCATTACGGAATCCGAGAATAGCGTCGGGCGGTTGACTATTGTCGCGAATCTCGACGTCAGAAGGGGCCAGATTTGTGATGGGTTTGCCGTGATCCATGGCGGCGAAGAAGATCGCGACCTCGTCAACTGAAACTCGGATCGTGGGGGCGGGAGGATTGCTTTCGGATGGATCGAGGGACGCGTCAGAGCTGGAGGGCGCGGGTAATGCGACGGCGACGGTCGCGCCGCAACCCTCGCAGGTTGAATCGGGCGCCGCTTCCGCTTCGGCGATCTGATTTTCTTCCTTTTTCTCCTGGGCCAGGAATTGGGCACGGCGCGCGACTTGTTCCGGAGTGGGCACTTTGAGGGTGGTGGAAACAAATGTCAGCTTCGGAGGCGGATTGAGTTTGGCCTTTGCCTGGAGGACTTGTTCTGCCTTGATCTGTTCCAGGATTTGACGAAACTTGGCGGCGGAGGAAGACTTCGGGGCTTCCTCGAGCAGCGTCTCCATCTCGCTTTGCGCTTGAGTGAGATTGCCTTGCGCCTCCCATGCGCCGGCGGCGAAGAAATGAACAACGGCAGCGCCCTCGTGCTTATGCTGATGCACCTGTTGTGCGGTTGCAATCACGGCGGGGTAGTCGTGGTTTACAAATTCCGCGTAGGCCAATGCCAGTTGCAACTGGACGTCGAGCGGCGCCAGCGAGGACGCTTTGCGAAATGATTCCTCCGCGGCGGGAAACTGCTTGAGCGCCAGATCGGCGCACCCAAGGTTCAGGTAGGAATTCGGCATGTGGTCGTCGAGCGCGACGGCTTTGGTGAATTCACCTTGCGCCAGCTCGTTCTGACCCAGACTTAGATAGGCGGTGCCCAGCGCGTTATGTGCGGCAACAAACTGGGGATAGATGGCGATGGAATTGGTTAAGTGCGCAATCGCAGCCTGCAGATCTTTCCGCATCAGCAGGCGATAGCCCTGCTCATATTCGTGCCGCGCCTTGCCGGGGGCTTTGAGATCCAATTTGGAAACGGAATCGTCGGGAGTTTGAACATTCGTGAGATGCGGGTCGCGGCTATTCACCAGAAATGAATAGAAATTAAATTGCGTCAGCTGAGCTTGATCAAGGGACGCGTCGTTGCCGAAGCGATCTGTCACCCCGGGGAGATTCAACGTTTGAGCAGCCGCCGCGCAGGAAAGAAGGAAGATGCAGAGCGGTGCCCGACGGAGTGGCAGATTAAACATGGACTCAGCTCAAGAAAAACGATACGGAGGAGGTTCGATGCCGATCGGAAACTTGACTTGGGGAGAAGCATAGCACGGTTTCAGGCTTCCGGCGCTGGCAGAGAAACGATCCCGATCTCCTGGTCTAAGTGGTTGATAATTAAAAGATATACTGCGCAAAGCTGGGTTGCAAGTGACCAGGTTTCGGGCGGTTAGTTCGGACTGGCGGCAATCGTGCGCAGGGGGTTCCCCTCGATCCACTGGGCGACGGGCCGGGGTAATTGGGAGAAACCATCCCAGGAGGCCAGAGCCGGGGTCATTTTGCGGCGATTGCGCCATGAATAAGGCCATGCGTTGACACGGAGCTGTCTCCGGCCGAGTTTCTCGGCAGGTTTTGTGCGTTGCAATGACGCTTTGTGCGGACCTTGGGTGGGCTAAACGGGGCGAACGGGGTCCAGCCTCAATCCACAGCGTCCACAGGGGGCTTTTCGTTGACTTGGGGCCTATTTTTCAGTATTCTAAAGTCCTTGCGCGGTGTTGCGCCTGGGGTCTCGGTGTGCTCACCCGGACCGATCTGAGGGATGCCCTGGAAAGAGTTCAGGGGCTCCAGCGGAGCAGGCCACTGGCTGCGGGACTCGGGACGACGAGGTCCGGCGCAGCCAGGGTTCCAATGTGAACCAACTCCCGCAGCTTCTCACCCGAACAGGTTTGTTTGGCAGTGGGTAGATTTTGAAGCCCGTGCGTATTTGGCATGGGCGAGCGCGGTTTGCGCGGGTTTGTGCTTTCCCACCCGGCTAAGAGCCGGGCGTTGAGCAAGATTTGATTGAGGGCAGGAGAGAGATGTCGACCTTTATTCCGAGCGGCAAGGATATTAGCCGCAAATGGTACGTGGTGGACGCCAGCGGACAGACGCTGGGCCGTTTGGCCACCAAGGCCGCCAGCGTGCTGAGCGGCAAACTGAATCCCCAGTACGTGCCTTACATCGACATGGGCGACCATGTGATCGTGATCAACGCGGAGAAGATCCGGTTGACGGGGCTGAAGGACCAGAAGAAGCTCTACCGGCGCTACACGGGCTTCCCGGGCGGGCTGCGCGAGGAGTCGTTTACGCGGCTGATCAACCGCAAGCCGGAAATGGTTCTGGAACTGGCCATCAAGGGCATGCTGCCCAAGAGCAAGATGGGCCGGCAGATGGCGACGAAGTTGAAGGTGTACCGCGGCGACAAGCACCCCCATGGGGCGCAGATGCCGGTGGCGCTGTAAGACAGGGAACAAGGGACCGAGGGACCAAGAAGACAGGGACCGAGGGACCAGGAATGAACCAGCGGACGGCGGAGAGCTGACGGCTGAGAGCTAAGAGGGAAAATGGCAGATCTGGTGCAGTATTACGGGACGGGGCGGCGCAAGAGCGCAATCGCGCGTGTGTTTCTGCGTCCCGGCACGGGCGAGTGGAAGGTCAACGGCAAGAAGTTCGACGAGCACTTTGTGACCGAACAGCAAAGAGTTTCGGCCAAGCGCACCCTGTTGGTGGCGGAGTTGGCTCCGAGCTTTGACGTGGTGACCACGGTGAGCGGCGGCGGCGTGGCCGCACAGGCCGATGCCGTGAAGATGGGCATTGCCCGCGCCTTGATCGAGTTCAACCCTGAGCTGCGCAAGCTGCTCAAGGCAGAAGGATTGCTGACCCGCGACGCGCGCCAGAAGGAACGCAAGAAGTACGGCCAGAAGGGCGCGAGAAAGCGGTTCCAGTTCAGCAAGCGTTAAGCGCTTGCGAGTTCGCGGTTCATAGTTCTTAGTTCACAGTAGGATTTCGACGCTGTGAACTACGAACTGTGAACTGAAAACTTGTTTCACCAAATCTCCCCGCGAGGGGAATAAATCCGGGCCACGGTAGAACCAGTCCGGATGCAGTCCACAAAGGAGGACCATTGGCCACTATCACCATGAAGGAACTGCTCGAAGCGGGTGTTCACTTCGGGCATCAGACGAAGCGCTGGAATCCCAAGATGAAGGAATACATCTTTGGGGAGCGCAACGGGATTTACATCATCGACCTGCAGAAGACGCTGAAGTTGTTCAAGGACGCGTCGAAGTTTGTGGTTGAGCTGTGCGGCAGCGGCAAGACGATTTTGTTTGTCGGCACCAAGCGCCAGGCGCAGGATGCAATTAGCGAAGAAGCCACGCGCGCGGGTATGCCGTATATCAACCAGCGCTGGCTGGGCGGCCTGCTGACCAACTGGGTCACAGTGCAGAAGAGTGTGAAGCGCCTGCAGGAACTGGATGAGATGGCCACCGATGGCCGCTATGAGCTGCTGACCAAGAAAGAAGTCATCAAGCTGGAGCGGGAGCGCAAGCATTTGCAGGCGAATCTGGCCGGCATCAAGAGCATGAAGCGGCTGCCCGACGCGCTGTTCATCGTGGACTCGAACAACGAAGCCATTGCGGTGAAGGAAGCGCGCAAGCTGGGCATCCCCGTGGTGGCGGTGGTGGATACCAACTGCGATCCCACGGTGGTGGATTACGTGATTCCGGGCAACGACGACGCACTGCGCGCCATCCGCCTGTTTACCTCGAAGATTGCCGACTCGGCTGCGGAAGGTGTGAACCTGCTGAGCGACAAGGCCTTCCATGAAGAGGCCGCCGAAGCAGCAGCCGCGGAAGAGACCGTCGAAGTGGCGGCAGAGGCAGAGACTGCGCCAGCCGAAGAGGTTGACCTGGAAGCGGCGCTGGGCGGCGGCATTCGCAAGGCGCCTGCCGCGGTAGCGGTTTTGGCCGATGAGGCCGAGGCTGCCGAAGGCGGCGTTTAGGCGATTGCTGCGCGTGACCATACGCAAAACGGGTTGAGCGTGGCCGCTACGATGTTCGGCCACGCTTTTCTTATGCCGGAAACATGGCCGGCGTAGAGTTGGAACAATTATTCATATCCGCGACGCGTTCGCGGGGCCGGCTGCAGCCGGGGGAAAGCAAAGAGAGATGACTACAGTGAGCGAAAAGATTGATGCCAAGCAGGTGAAAGAGCTGCGCGAGAAGAGTGGCGCGCCGATGGGCGACTGCCTGAAGGCGCTGCAGGAGAGCAAGGGCGACATGGAGGCGGCGTTCGTGGTGCTGCGCAAGCGCGGCATGGCGTCGGCGCAGAAGAAGGCTGCGCGCGTGACCAACGAGGGCGCGGTGGGCTCGTATATCCACGCGGGCGGCAAGATTGCCGTGCTGTTGGAACTGAACTGCGAGAGCGATTTTGTGGCGCGTACGCCGGACTTTCAGGAGTTGCTGAAAGACGTGGCGATGCATATTGCGGCCAGCGATCCGCGGTTCATTAAGCCCGAGGACGTGACCACGGGCGACCTGGAGCGCGAGAAGGAGATCTATCGCGCGCAGGCGGCAGCTACGGGCAAGCCGGCTCCCGTGATCGAGAAGATTGTGGACGGCAAGATGGCGAAGTTCTACGAAGAGGTTTGCCTGCTGGAGCAGCCGTTCATCAAGGACCAGGCCGTGAGCATCAAGGAATTGATTGCGCAGAAGGTGGGCAAGCTGGGCGAAAACATCACGGTGCGGCGGTTTGCGCGCTTCAAGGTGGGCGCGGCCGACTGGACCGTGGCGCAGACCAAGGCAGTTGAAGCGGCCGAGTAGTAAGTCAGCGAGTTATTAAGAGAGGGCAGCCCAGATGGGCTGCCCTTTTTTGCGTCTATGGCATTGTGGCTTCCCACCCTTTCGGCGATGATGCTGCCGAAAGGATGGGGCACGGAGCTAAAGAGATGGGGCAATCTGCGATGCGGATTGCCCCATTTGCTTTGGCCTGGACTGAAGGCCGGGGGCTAGGGCAGGTAGTAACGGAACGAGGTGAGGAACATGTTGTCGTCGCCGTGTGCGCCGCCGCCGGGGTTGGCCGTGCCGCCGTTGCCGGACCAGATATCGCGGCGGAGGTTCTCATACGTGACGCCCTGGCGCAGCCGACCCTTGGGGCCGCTGTAAATGTTGTACCAGTAGCCTGCAACGAACTCCGTCACGTCCTTGTTGTTGCCAGCGCAGTTTGCGGGAGCGGTCTGGTTGGCCGCGCCGGCGCCGGCAGATCCGGAACCCTGGGTCTCGATCAAGCAGCCGGTCATTGCCGGAGCGTTGGCGATAGAGCTGCCGATGCTCGGACCGCCCACACCGTAGCCGGTGTAGGTGTTGCCGTTGGAGTTGGTGCCGCTGATGACGAAGTCACGATAAATGTAGTCGCCGCCGTAGTTGAGGTAGACATTCAGGCGCGGCGTGGGATTCATTTCCACCGTGCTCAGCGCGGAGAAGGCCTTGAGGGGTTCCAGTGTGCCGTTGGGACGAACGGTTACGTCAGCAATGGTCGAGTTGCCATAACGGCCGACGCCCACGCCATACAGGCCCTTGAGGCCGATGGTGACCTTCTTGTTGGCAATCGGGCCGCGGAAGCCGCCGCCGATGCCGCCGCCCGGTTCCATATCGTTGTAGGGGCTGCCGGTGGTGGGATAGATGCGGTCACGGAAGAAGCGGCCCACGCCGAAAGCTTCCCAGTGTCCCCAACCCGGCTCGACAGCGACCTTGGCCACGAGGTCAGGCGCAGCGTTGAAGGAGTAGTTGGCCTGATTGTCGTAAAGTCCGCCCCCGGTGCCGGTAGAACCGAAGATGTAGTTCGAGGGCAAGCCCGATCCCGCCGCGTTCAGAGTCTCGGCGTTCTCAGCCGACATGCCGAACCAGGTCTTCGTACCAATGTTTTTTACTACGCGGAAGCTCTCCTGGCGGGACCAAACAAAGCCCGCATCGTACTGTGCGTCGATTGTTGACGGCAGGGTCTGGGTTCCGCGGGTCAGAGCTGACGCGGTCTCCGTAACCAGCGACCATCCGGTGCCGCCGGAGAAATCCCATCCGTTGGTCGTCTTGGCGTCGGCCCACAGTTCGCGCTGGCGGAGCGAGTAGCTGTTCGACTGGTTGTTATTGGAGGTGGTACCGGAGGAAAGAAAGTCAGCCTCGTAGTAGCCGGTCATGGCCATGCTGGCAATCTTGCCCGTGAACTTCATAGCAATTCGCGACTGACGCGCGCTGCCGAAGAACTCGCTCATCTGCGCGCCGTCGGCGTACTGCAGCGGAACGCTGGTGGCGCCGGTGTTGATGTCGTCGCCGGTAGCGGCTTGACGCCACACGGTTGCAGCTTCAATGAAGCTGCCCGCCGGCGAAATGGTCACGCCCTTGTAGTTGATGGCATCAGGGCTGCCGATGGCCTTCTTGATGCTTGTGGTTTCGTCAGAGACCGTGGTGGCCAGCGAAAGCTGGTTGGCCTTCAGATCGCTCACCGTGGTTTGCAATGTCGAAACCGCACTGGCATTGTCGGTGAACGCCGTCTGCTGCGCCTGGGCGTCGGCCTCAGCCTTGTTGGCCGCGGCGCGCGCATCGGCAGCATCCTGCTGCGCCTGGCGCAACTGCGCATCCTTGGTGGAGAGATCGTTTCTCAGGCTGTCGATCTGGGTCTGCATCTCGGTGCGCAGAGCCTGAATCTGGTCTTCGACCGAAGGCGCCGGCGGAGCGGCGGGTTTCCTGGCAGGTGCGTGCTTTTTTGTTGCGGACGACCCGGAATGGCTGGTCGAGGGAGCACTGGTGGTTTGAGCGTGGGAAACAACGAGACTGGCTGCCAGAATGGCTGCGGCAGCCGCGTAGAGTGTGCGTTTCATTTGGGCCTCTCTGTTCGTTTGGAGTCGTTCCGGCATTGGGTCTGCACCCGCGCACACTTGGTCACACCTGTGCTGTGTGCCGCGGACACATCAAAATGAAAAGGAAAATCTGCATTATCCTCACCGGCGTAATACAGCACGACGATGAGCGCAAGGGGAGGAAGATTCGCGATTGAGAAATTCCTCCTCATCGTTCCGCATCCAAGCCTCGCAGAGCAAGGTTAAGATTTGACGAATTCATATAGTTTTCACATCTTTAGTTATCGAACTTCGCGCAGCGGAGAGGAAGTTAGAAAAATTTATGGACTATTAACAGGCAGGGCGCATGCGCTCCCACGCTTTGGCAATGAGACCGCCGTAGAAATAGGACAGACCGCAGTGTTTATGGATGCGAAGGCGAGGATGCCGAGGAATCGTTAGCGGGCAGCGCCCCGGCGCTGAGAAGGTTCGCCAGGATGCGGTAAGCGCCTGGCACCAGCTCTGGAAATTGCCTGTGGAGCGCGAAAGCGACATATATGTAGTTACCTTTGCCGCGATGCACGACCAGCAAGCCGCCGCGTTGCGGATCCTGGCCGGGATCGGCGGTTTCCGTGAGCACGGTGTAGCCGGAATCCCAGTGATCGAGGAAGCCGTGGCCACGCTCTTCGAACCAACCGTCGAAATCGGCAGCGGTGATCTGGTTGGGCGAGGTGAGGAGCGGGTTGGCGGGATCAAGGAGCTTGACGGGCGCCTGCTCATCGACGACGCGTTCGCCGATGCCTTTCATGGCCAGGGGCAGCGGTGCGGGAAAGTTGTTGGTCTGGTACAGCACGAGGAGCGTTCCGCCGTGCTCGACAAAGGCTTCAAGGCGCGATTCCGCGGCGGCCAGTTCGGGGCGCACGGAGTAGGCGCGCGTGCCGATGACGAGCACGTTCCACTGCGAGAGATCGGCAGAGGCAACTTCGCCGCTGCTGAGGAGATGCGGGGTGATGCCGAGCGTCTCGATGGCTTCAGGGACGGTGTCGCCGGTACCCATTACGTAGCCGACACGGAGACCCGGCGCGAGCTTGACATCGACTTTGCGCGTGCGCAGCTCGGCGGGCTTGTACTGGTTATAGGGCCGCAAGCCGGTATAACCAATGCTTTGCCAGCCAATGGCATAGTCTTTGCCGTCCACATGCGCCACGGCCTGGATGGTGTAAGCGCGCGCGGCAACGTCGCCCGCAGGAGAAACCGTAAACACGAGCGGCTCAGTGTCGCCCGCGGTCTTGAGATGAAAGGAATGCTCCGCGGGATCGCAATGCCAGCCTTGCGGCAGTTTCAAATTCACCGTTCCATCGGCGGCGCGCTCGGCGTGGACGGTGACGCTGACGGGCAGCGGTGAACCATCAAGGGGCAGAAGGCGAGCTTTGGGCGCAACGCGCACGCCGATGGCGGGCGTGACGACCAGCGGCTGGTAGACGCCGCCCACAGTGACGACGTGCGCCAGTGTTTGCACCACCATCCCGAGACGGATGGGAACGCCGTCGAAGGTGAACTCGGCCCAGGCGCTGAGTGGATAGGGCGCGAAGGAACGCTCGCGCAGGGACTCATTCGAGATGTCGTAGTAGGGCTGCTCAGTGGTCGGGCGCGTGAAATATGGCTTGGTGGGCGCAGCGTCGGCGGGGACGTGGAGGTGAAAGAGCGCATTGGCTGATTCGGAACTGCTCGGCACGCCGGCGGGCTCGCCCTTAACCCATGATGCGCTGGGAGCGGCTTCAAACCATGTCCTGGAGAGCTGAGCGCTGCTTGCAGCACTGAAGGTGTGCACGCGAACGCTGAAGTCTTCGCCCGGATACACGCTGCGCACGGATTCGTCTGCGGAAGCGCCGCGGCCCGGACCACCCTGTCCACCATCGCCAGTCGTGAACGCGACAAGGTCGAGACCAAGCAGATCCTTGAACGCGATTTGAAACTGGTCGATCTTTTCGCCGAGTTTGAATGCGAGATCGGACTTTGCCTGGGCGCTCAATTCGCTCGCCTTGATGCGCGTGTAGAGATCGAGCGTTTCGCGATAGATGGGCACAAGTTTGTGCGCGCCGTTGACACCACCCTGATTGCTACAGTCGGCGATGAACGCATCGAGGTCGGATTGGATTTTGCGCAGACTATCGGTGAGCCATGCTGGCGGCGCGGTACCAGCGAGCCGCGCCAGACCTGCGATGCTGGTGTCGATTTTGACTTTCTGATTTTGAAAGAGGCTTTCGTCAACTGCGCTCGCGTTGGAGCCCGCCGCCGACGGATCGACCGCCCACAGGTGATAGCTCGAAGAATCGGGCGCGCTGAGCGCGGGATTGGCGCCGCCATCCTGCGACAACTGTTTGCCCCATCCCTCGCGCGCAATTTGCACATAGGTGCGGCCGAGGACGGTATCCCATGTGCCAACAGGGATTGTCACGTCGGCTTTGGGCGCGCCCTCGATCCACTCGCCGGTGACGTAGTTGTGGAAACGGGCCGGCGCCCACTTGCCGGTGGCGTAGTCGAACATCTGGGCGTTTTCGATGCGCGCAAACGGCGCGCGCGAATAGACGGCCAGCGGCTGCCAGGGCTCTAAGCCATTTTTGAGCTGCTCGGGAAAGACATTTGGATCGGCGGCAGCTTTGAAGGCCTCCTGCGCCACTTCACCCGAGACCTGGTGATGGCCGTGGCCATCGGAGGGTCCACCAACAAAAGTGGACAGAATAATCTGTGGCCGGACCAGGCGCACGGCCAGCACCGCATCGTAGAGCACGCGGTCGTGGCCCCACTTGGCGAAAGCCTCTTCCTGGGTTTTCGAGAAGCCGTAGTCGGCCTCAGTGCCCCACAGTTGCTGAGCGCCGTAATACTCGTCGGCCTTGAGCAGTTCGTTGGTGCGGATGAGACCGAGTGCATCGTAACTCTCGGCCGACATGGCATTCAGGCCGCCTTCGCCGCGGGTGAGCGTGAGCGTCGTGACGCGCACGCCGAGGCCGCGCGACAGATAGGTCATGAGAGCGCCATCTTCATCGTCGGGATGCGCGACGATGACCAGCACGCTGGCGGTGGTGCCGAGGCGCTTGAGCGTCTGCTCGAGGTCGGCTGCGCCGCGATCTTCCGGCAGGGGCAAGGCTTCAACGGCGGGCTCGGAAAGCCGGACCTGCGCCAGTTCGGCGTCTGACGACGACTGCCCCGGCTGTTGCGCGTCGAGCGATGCGGGGCGCGCGCCCAACAAAAGAACGGCGATGGCGGCGATACTGGCCGCTTGATGGAGCTTTTGGAGAAACGAAATCATCATCGACAGTGTACAAGCTGGCGTGCTGTTCCACGATGTTTCGTGCTCGGTTGATGGGTGAATTTTGGTTCGTGCTTTCCCACATCTCAGAATCGAGATATGGGGCACCCAGGTTTGCGCTGAATGGGGTTGCCTTACCGCCAGTCGTCGCGGGCGTTGGCCAGGCCCTGATTCATCAGCGCGTCAAAGCCGGAGTGCTTCTTGATGAAGATCTCGCTGAATTGCCGGTCCTGGCGAAGCAGGATGGCCTGCAGGCGGACGAGCTCGAGAAGAGCGAGAAACATGGCGATGAGGGCGCGCTCGGATTTGGTGTGGCTGAGCATGCGGCGCAATGCGACAGGCTTGTCTTCCATGGTGAGGCGGCGCGCCAGAAATTGAATCATCTGGCCGACCGTGACCGAGTCCTCTTCGAGATTGAGGATGGGACGGTTGCGCGCGCGCTCGAGAATGCTACCGAAGACGCGCACCAGATCGGTGGTGTCGGCGGCGATCTCCGGCTCTGCGCCGGCATCTTCCTGGAATTCGCGGATGCCCGGATTGGTCCACGAGGCGGCTTCGAGCATTTGCCTTTCAAGAAGCATCTGCGCGGCGTTCTTGAAACGCTCGTGCTCGAGCAGCCGCTCAACCAGTTCGCGGCGGGGATCTTCAACGGCGTCGTCGGGCCCGGAGGGAGCGCGCGGCAGCAACATTTTGCTCTTGATGTGAATGAGCAGCGCAGCCGTGTAGATAAAGTCTCCGGCCACATCCATGTCGCCGGCGCGCAACTGGTCAACGTAGGCCAAAAACTGCGCGGTGATTTTGGCGATGGGGATGTCGTAGATATCGATGTCCTGCTTGCGGATGAGATCCAGGAGCAGGTCGAGCGGGCCATCGTACACCTGGTTCACGATGACGGAAAACGGCGACTGCTCGGCGTCTTCGCCGCGTGCCTTGAGCGCCGCCGCGACTTTTTCGGCAGTGGTGCGCTCGGGCTTTTCCGCAAAGGGCAGGGTGGGCGCGATGTCTTGTGGCGCGGACGCGGTCGCAGGGAGCGGTGCCGGCGAAGGAGGTCCGGCGATGATGACAGGTTGGGCGGTTAGGATCGGTTCGGCTTCCAGAGCGGGAGCTTCTGCATACTCTTCAGCCGCTACCGGAGCGATTGCTTCTTCAGGTGCGGCTTCGGCTCCGATTTCGGCACTTTCGCTCACATCTTCTGCCGATGCGGTTTCGGCGCTTTGTGTTGTTTCCTCAACGACGGTGTGCGTTGTCGCGGCAGGTTCTTCCATTGCCTCGGATTCCGGCGGAATCTCGGTGCCGGCGATGGGAAGACCCGCCGCAGGGGCTAAAGCCCCCGATGATTGTGCGGTACTAACGGCACGACTGAAGTCATGCCCTGACACTTCTTGCTGATCCTCGAAGTGTTGATCCGCCGGGACGGCGGGAGCGGGCGGTTCGAGCGCGGGTTTCTGCTCGACGGGTGCTGCGACTTTGGCGGACGGCTCTTCTTTGGCCGCAACGAGCCCTTTGACCGCAGTGGGCTCCTGGGCTTTAGCCGGCTCGGAATGGGGGGAAGATGGTTTCACTCGACTCTCTTCTTCTTGTACTTCACGGACGCGGGCAGCGGCATCCGCCTGTGCAGCGACCTCCGGGCCGGCGGCGGTTTTTCCATTGCGCCGGAAAAGACCAAATCCCGAACGGATTCCGTCGAAAGCAACTGTGAGCGCCCTGCGCCACCACGGGACTGGTCGTTCCATCATTCTTACTTTCCCGGCCGCCTGCGCCGCGCCGGTTTTCGCGGTCCCTTGCCGGCGGCCCTTGCTTCGTCCGTCCGGCTCAGGCTTTCACGGTGGTCAAAGTCATTTTCATGGCCTCGCGCACCTCCACCATAGTTTGCTCGGCGCGTACTGCGGCTCGCTGCGAGCCTTCATTCAAAATTTCGATGGCCTGCGGCTTGGTGATCGCCGCGCGCCGTTCCTGAATGGGTTGCAAGACTTTCAGGAGGGAGTCGGCCGCCCAGCCTTTGCACTCGATGCAGCCGATGCCCGCCGATCGGCAGCCCTCGTACACCTTGGCCATCGTCTCCGGCGCGGAGAAGACCTTGTGCAGGTCGCCAACCGGACACTTGTCGGGATCGCCGGGATCGGAGCGGCGGACACGCGCGGGATCGGTGACCATGGTCTTGAGTTTCTGGCGCACCACCGGCTCGGGATCGCTGATGAGGATGGTGTTGCCGTAACTCTTGGACATCTTGCGGCCGTCGGTACCGGGCAGCTTGGGCGAGGGCGTGAGCAGAACTTTGGGCTCGGGCAGCACATACATAAATTGCTGTAAAGTGGGTCTCTTCAGAATCTCGCCGACGTTCTTGGCTTTTGGTTTCGGGTAGAACTGGTTGAAGCGGCGGGCGATTTCGCGCGTGAGTTCCACGTGCGCCTGCTGATCCTGGCCCACGGGCACGAAATCGGGCTGGTAAAGAAGGATGTCCGCAGCCATCAGCACCGGATAGCCGAGAAACCCGTAGGTCGTGAGATCGCGGCTGGTGAGGTTTTCCTGCATCTCCTTGTAGCTGGGAACGCGCTCAAGCCATCCAAGCGGCGAGATCATTGCGAGGTCGAGGAACAGCTCCGCATGCTGCTTTACGCGGCTCTGCAAGAAGAGCACGCATTTTGCGGGATCGAGCCCGGCAGCCAGATAGTCGAGCATCACTTCGACCGTGTTGGGCGCGATCTGCGAGGTGTCGGCGTAGTCGGTGGTAAGGGCGTGCCAGTCGGCGATGAAGAAATAGCAGTCGTATTGATCTTGCAGCTTGACCCAGTTGGCGAGGGCGCCCATGTAGTTGCCCAGGTGCAGCTTTCCCGTGGGTCTCATGCCGCTTAAAACGCGCGGCCGTTGCGATCGATTGGGAAGTTCAGACATGATTGCGATTCAAATTCCTGGCGGCGTTCTTAAAGGCCCCGTGCATGGCAATGAAAAACCCAGATAAAACGCTCATTCCATTGTAGCGGGAGGGGAACGGTGGAAGCCGGTCCTAGATGCTCAGGAGCGCCCGAAAGATGAGTCCGAGTGACGGCCCCAGCACCAGCCTGAGGATGAAGCCGCCCACCAGAAACATCAATATGTAGCTGATCCAGATGTTGATGCCGTCATAGAACCGCACGGCGTTGTAGGGCAGCATGTTCCGCAGAACACGGCTGCCATCGAGCGGAGGGATGGGCAGAAGGTTGAAGAAGAAGAGGCATAGGTTGACTTCGATCGCCAGCAAGGCCAGCAGCACCAGGGGCTGCAATCCGCCCTGGAAAGCCAGCACGCCGCCCAGATTCGCATGCACCAGCGTTCGCCCGCCGGGGACGGCGATGCACACAACCGCCAGAATCGTGAAGGCGATCGCGACCAGCAAAAGATTCGAGAATGGTCCGGCCAGCGTTACGAGATTGTCGTCGCGCTTGATTTTCTTGAAGTTACGCGTGATGACCGGCGTCGGCTTGGCCCAGCCGATGAGGAACCCGCTGAAGAAGCTGAATCCGATGAACGGCCCGAAGATGCTGAGCGCGGGGATGAGCAGGGTTCCGATGGGATCGATGTGGTACATGGGGTTGAGCGTGATGCGCCCCTGCAGCCGGGCCGTCTGGTCGCCCAGGCGCGAGGCCATCCAGGCATGCGCGCACTCGTGAAAACTGAGCGAGAAAAGGAGCAGAACGAACTCAAAGACGGCAATGGCGAACGCAGCAGGTTGCAAGCGAATACCCCAATGTTCCGGCCGTGCAAGTGCATTAAGAATACGCAGTAAAGGCCGAACTCAAAGATTCAGGGTAGCATGGCGGATTGCGGGATTCCTGCGCCTGAGCGCGGCTCTTAGCTCTCGATATATTCCCAGAAGGAGTCGGTCAAGTCGGCGCCAAGCTCGGTGGTCATGCGGCGTGCAGCGCGCTCGGCTTCTTCCATGAGGCCGTGCAGGTAATCGCGCGAGCGCGAGATGGCGGCGACGCCGATGGTGGCCGATTGCCAGGTGACGGCCTCGTCGAGTTCGGCGACGGAGACGTTGAAGCCCTGGCGCAACTGGTCCTTGAGGGAGCGCACCACCTGGCGGCGGTCCTTGAGCGACTGGGCGTGCTCGATGCGGATCTCGAGGGTGAGTTGAGCCACCGGCATAGCGGTCTCGGGGGATCACCGACAGTGTAAGGCTGCCCTGACCGGGCGGCGCAAGTTTTTTCGCACGCTTTCCCACCCTTTCGGCGATAAAGCTGCCGAGAGGATGCGGCAACCTGGCCATCAATCCGCGAACTGCGCGAGTTGATCGAGCTTGGGCTTGGGTGTGAATGCGCTGACGAGGATGAGCGCGGCGACGGCGGCAAAGAGCGCCGGGAAGATGGCGTCGCGGTCAGCGAGTATCGACGGGAGATGCAGGAAGGCCTTGACGCCGGGCGCGTCCCACCCGAGTGTGACGACGGTTCCGGTCGCGATGGCGGCGACTGCTCCCCAGGCCGTGGCGCGTTTGGAGTAGAACGCGGCCAGCACCACCGGCGTGAGCGCAGCCCCGTAAATGGTGTAGGCGTAGAGCATTTTGGCGAGAATGCTGGGCGCGTAGAGGGCCTGATAGAGCGCCCAGGAGCCGAGCAGCACCACGGCGAGACGAGAGACGATGAGAGTGTGCTTGTTCGACGCGCCCGGAGCAATGTAGCGCACGAAAACGTCTTCGATAAGATTGCTGGCCGGTGAGAACAGATAATTCGAGGCCGTGGAAATGACTTTGGCGAAGACCGCGCCCAGCAGCAGCGCGCCCATGAGGGCGGGCAGGCCGTGGCGCGCCGTGTACGGGATGATTTCGTAGGGCTGCGCGGCGACTTCGCCGGTGGGATAGAGCGCGGAGCCGATCACCGCAATAGCAACGATCAGCGTTTCAAGCACGACAGTGCCCAGAATCCAGCCGACGACGGAGACCCGCGCGTCGCGCTCGGACTTGGCGGAGAAAAACTTCTGATACATGACCTGATTGCCGAGCATGAGCAGCAAGGTCGGCACCATAAACTCAAGCGCCTCTACCAGCGTGAGGTTGCCCAGCACTTCAAAGTGCGTGGCCGGCAGCGCCGTGTGCAGCCCGCTCCAGCCGCCGGCCTTGGCCAGCAGCATGGGCGTGGCGATGATGCAGATGACCGTGACCAGCGAGCCGATGGCCACATCCATATAGGCGACCGACGACATGCCGGCCATGGCCGTAGTAACGATGACAAAGATGGCGATGATCCAGGTGCCGCGTTCCGGCGTGAGCGCGTCAGGGAAGATGAGGTGCAGCACATTGCCGCCGCCCTTAAACTGGTAGCTAGTGATGGCCACGTACGCAAAGAGGATGGCGATGGTGCCGAGCACGCGCGCAGTCTGGTTGTAACGTGCTTCGAGCAAGTCGGGCAGGGTGAACTGCGCGAATTTGCGCGCGCGCGGCGCAATAAAGTAGATGAGCAGCAAGCCCAGCCAGCCGCCGGCCGGCAGCCAGAGCGCGGCGAATCCATTCTTGTAGGCGTTTTCTGCACCGGCAAAGAGCGAGCCTGCTCCGATCCACGAAGTGAGCAGAGTGAGAACAAGGACGACGGCGGAGAGCGAGCGACCGGCGACGAGGTAGTCGGCCTTGGTTTTGACAAGCAGGCCGCGATGGACAGCCACTGCCAGGAGCGCTGCGGCGATGGCGACCAGGACAACTATATAGAGAAGAGACATCCGCGGAGTTCCTCAGCGCAACACGAGAAGATTGAGAGCAGTGTAGCGGACCGGGGCGGCGAGGAGCGAGTTGGGTTCGTGCTATCCTACATCTCAAAATCGAGATGTGGGGCACCCGAGTTTTGCGCTGGGGCGAGAAAGCTCGGTTGGGGTTCGTGCTGCCTCTAAGGCGATTCATCAAATTGTGTGCCCGGCCAGCACTGGAAAAGCAACCGCAGATCCTTCGACTACGTTTACCGCAAAAACGCGGCAAACTCCGCTCAGGATGACAATTCTGTTTTGATGCGAACTTCTGACTCGCCACACTAGCTCTGCGTCACCTTCAGATAGGTTGTGTAGGGCGCATCGCCGAGGTCGACGAAGGGCCTCATGCGTAGCGCGCTGGCGCCGGAACCGGCCAACCACTCATGGCCTTGCGCCGTGGTTTGTTTGGCGGCGAGCAGAGCGGTTCGCGCCACGGGCTCGCGCGAAGTATCGCCATCGCGCAACGCCATGAGCACCAGCGGGCCTGTGACCAGCGCCATCACGTCGGGATGGTGCGCGTCTACGGCTTCAAGCCGCGTGGCAAAGGGCAGATCGAGCTCGATGCGATCGCCGTTCTTCCACTGGCGGCGAATTTCGGCGAAGGTTCCCGCTTGAAGCTGGTGCGTGCCGGGCATGCCGCTCGCGGTTAGCGACGCGCCCTGGGCCCACGCGGGAATGCGCAGGAAAACCGAGAACTCGGCGGACGAGGAGGCCGTGACGTCGAAGCGGACGGAACTGTCGTAGGGATACGCCGTGGATTGTCGCAGGGCGAACTGCGCGCTGCGGCCGTTCCAACGGAGAGTGGACGGGAGATAGAGGTTCACATAGACGCCGCGCTCGCTGCGGAAGTAGGCGCTGATGCGGTAATCGGCGGCAATTTGCGGCAGCGTGCCCGAGCAGCACGGCCACTTGGCACCGTAGTAGACCCGCTTGGCCTTGAAGGTGTAGTCGGAGTAGTAGAAGGACGAACCGTCGGACTGCAACGGCCGGGCGCCGAGCACGGTGTTGAAAAAAACCTGTTCCATGCTGTCGCCGTAGCGCGGATCGGCGGTGATGCGCAGGAGATAGCGCGCCAGCTTGAAGTGCGCGTAAGCGCCGCAGGGGGTTTCAAAGCTGGCGTGGACACTGTTGAGGCTTTCGCCGAGTGCGCCGCTGCCGGGCTCAATGAAGTGCTCGTGCGGACCCCATCCGCCGGTGGCGTAACTCTGCTGCTGGATCATGGTGAAGGCGTTCTTTGCGGCGCGGAGATATTTCTCGTCGCTGAGCGCGAGATAAGCTGTCGCCGCGGAGCCCAACGCATTCACATGACTGTAAGCATGGCGGCCGGGAAGCGCGTTTTCGCCGCGCGCGAGAGGATCGAAATACTCGTCGAAGAGAAAACGCCGGGCCAGATTGCGGTAACGCGGATTTCCCGTACGCTGCCAGGCGAGAAATAGATTCTCCGGCATGGTGTAGGTTTCGTCCCAAACGTGGCGGGTGAAGTTCTCGCCGGCGAGGATGGGCGTTTCCTGATGCGGCATGGCTTTGGGCGGCAGGTAAGGCAAAACGATGTCAGTGGTGCGCGCGAGGACGTCGAAGGCCGCGGGGTGGTGCGCGAAAACATGCGCGTCGGTTAAACCTATGGACAGCTTGTCGTACATGTAACCGGGGAAAGCGTAATTCTGATAGAACTTGCCGTTAGGTTCGAGGGTCGCCGCGTATCCGCGGATCATGCGATCGATCTTGGCGTAGGTAACGGGGTCGCGCGTGACGGCGTACATCCGCGAAAGCGCCGAGATCCACTGCCCAAAGGGGCAGGCGGCAGCGAAGCCATCGGTCGAGTACCAGCCGCCAAGCTCGTCGCCCGGCGTGGGCAGGCCCTCGCGGAAACGAAACGGCCGCAGCAGGCCGTCGTCAGTCAAGTTGAGCAGTACTTGGCGGCATTGCTCGAATTGCTCCTGCGCCGGCCCGGGCCCGAGATCGACCTGTGCGTAATGTACCTGGTTGAGCAGCGTGGGGCGGAAGGTTGGCAACGTCGCGGCGGGCGATGCTTGAGGGCCGGCTGGGAGAGCGGCCAAAACCACGCGGCGGGTGCAGATGGCCGCTGTGGCCGCAGAACTCCACCGCAGCATCTGACGTCGAGAACAGTTCAGGCGAGGTTGTTTCATCGTACCGATTTTAACGTCTGGTGTCCGCGGCTGCGGCCAGGTTCTCGACGGGCCCGACTCGTGCTTCTGTGCCCAGCCCCGTATCTCCCTCGGCAACTGCTGCATCAAAAGTAATGGAGCGACGGTTGACGCGCGGCGCGGCTCGCGCTACTCTCGCAATACTGGAATTGGTACTCAACCTCAATCCGCGGCCCTGCAGGACAGCCCAGTATGGGAACCCGGTTGTGCCCTGCGCTCTTCGACTCCTTTCAAAATCAGCCGTTTGCCTGCAAGCGCCCGGGGGGCGCTTGCGTTTCCGTGTTGTGCTGCCCACCCACCTTAAATGCAATTCACCGTTCCGGAGGACATTGACCCTTTGAAGATCGCTTTGGAGATCACGCCAAACCTCGAGCCCCTGTTCGGGACCCGCGATGAAAACCTAAGGCTGATGGAAGACTCGCTCGGCGTTCGGATCGATCTTCGCTCCGACGCCGTGCACTTACAGGGACCGGAAGAAGGCGTGGTCCGCGTGCGGCGGATTTTCGAAGACTTCGAAGCGTTGCGCCGCCTCGGCATCCATCCCCACAATGGTGAATTGAACGGCATGCTGCGCCTGGTGGTGGCCGATCCTGCGGCGACTCTGCGCTCCGTGGCCGAAGCCGGCAAGCAGCGGTCAGCCGGGATTAAGCGCACGGTGCAGCCGCGCTCGCTCAACCAGAGCCGCTACGTGGAGGCCATCGAGCAAAACGATATGGTCTTCGGCGTGGGGCCGGCCGGCACGGGCAAGACCTACCTGGCGGTGGCCATGGCCGTGGCGGCAATCAACGCCAAACGCATCAGCCGGATCGTTTTGGTGCGCCCGGCGGTGGAAGCCGGCGAGCGACTGGGCTTTTTGCCCGGAACTTTGCAGGAAAAGATCGATCCCTATCTGCGCCCGCTCTACGACGCGCTCTTCGACATGATCGACGTAGAAAAGGTTGACAAGATGCTGGAGCGCAACGTGATCGAGGTGGCTCCGCTGGCATTTATGCGCGGCCGTACGCTCAACGACGCGTTCATCATTCTCGACGAGGCGCAGAACACGACCATCGAGCAGATGAAAATGTTCCTGACGCGCATGGGCAACAACTCGAAGGCGGTCATTACGGGCGACATCACGCAGATCGATTTGCCCAACCCGCGCAAGTCGGGATTGCTGGACGCGATCAATATTCTGGACGGCGTGGAAGGCGTGGCGTTTTGTCATTTTGAAGAGGGCGACGTGGTCCGCCATCCGCTGGTGCAGCGCATTGTGCGCGCCTATGAAAGCGCCAGGCCGCAGCAGCAGGAGCTGCCGCTGGAGGGCGCAATCACGGTGGGCGTTGCGGAGAGAGACGACCGGCAGGATGGGCAGGCGAAGCATCCAGCCAAGCCGCAGTAGAACAGGGATTAAGGAACAGAAAAGGCAGGGCTGGGGTCGCAGGAGCGCGATCCCAGCCTTTGCTGTTTCTGCTGCCTGGGCGGAGGCGAGTCGCGGATCAACGGCTTAGATCGCCCTCCGCTTCGCGTATCATCGAATCACACCCGAAGCCGCGCATACTGGAGCCGCGGCCCCGCGCACGATGATCCTCATCGACCCAGAACTGGACCTTTCCGCAGCGACGGATGCGCTGAACCCGGTTTCGGCGAAGCCTTCTGCTGGGTCTGCAACGGCCCAGAGCCCGAAGCCGCTCCGGCTGCCTTCCACGCGAACCCTGGCGCAATTCTTGACGCAGGCACAAGCCGCGGTGCGGCTGCGCGGACAGGTGACGGTGCTGCTGACCGGCGACACGACGATGCGCGACCTGAACCGGCGCTTCCGCGGCAAGAACAAGGCGACAGATGTGCTTTCCTTCCCCTCCGAGCGCGTGATTCGGGGCACCGAAAAAATTGCAGGCGACGTGGCGATCAGCGTGGAGATGGCGCAGAGGCAGGGCGAGGAACAAGGGCACGCGCTGGCGACGGAAATCAAAGTGCTGATTTTGCACGGGCTGCTGCACCTGGCCGGATACGACCATGAAACTGACGCGGGCGAGATGCGGCGGCGCGAGCGGAGTTTGCGCGCGAAGCTCGGGCTGCCGCCAGGTTTGATTGAGCGCACGGCTTCTCCCTCCCTTTCGCAAAGGACGCGAAAGGATGGGGCACGGAGACGAAAAGCAACTGCAGGTTCTTCGACTCGTTCGCTTCGCGAACTCGCTCAGGATGACAGGCAGTTGCGGGGGAAGCCGGCGCGGAGACGGAAGCCATGACGCCGCTCCAGGTCCTTTTCGTTGCCGTACTTGCGGTGGTGGCTACTCTGGCCTCGTACATCAGCCGCATCTACTCCGAGTTCGGCAAAATTCTGAGCCGCGAGGTACAGGAAAACCTGGACGCGTGGGAGGAGCGGATCGAGCCGCATCTCGGCTTGAGCCGCGAGCACGCGGCGTTGTGCGCGGCGGTCCTGGTGCAGCTTTCGCTGGGCCTCATCGCGCTGGAGTTTGGGTCGATTCTTTTTGGCCACGCGGCGCAATTCGGCGAGGCACGCCCGGAAGAGATTGCGCAAGCGGTTCTGGGCGTGGTGCTGGTGGTCATCTTCTGCAACCAGCTGATTCCGTCGCTGCTCTTCAACCGCACGCGCGGTCTTTGGGCGGCGCGGCTGCTGTGGCCGATCGTGATGCTGCTGTGGCTGGCGACGTCGGTCACGGTCTTCATCCGTTTCTTCTTTTCTGTGGCGGCACTGGCGGAAGCGCCGGCCAATCCTGAGGAGCCCGCGCCCGACGTGGAAGCATTGATCGAAGCCGGGGAGGAAGAGGGAATCCTGGAGCAGAGCGACCGCGAGCTGGTGCGCTCGGCTGTGGAGTTCGGCGACATGCTGGTGCGCGAGGTGATGACGCCGCGGCCCGAAATCTTCGCCGTCGCGGAATCGATCACACTGGAGCGCTTTCTGGAGCTGCTGAAACAGCACAATTACTCGCGCGTTCCGGTCTACTCCACCTCGCTCGACAACATCAAAGGGCTGGCGTTTGCGCACGATCTGCTGCAGATCAGCGATGAGGCGGCGCGCACGCGAACCGTAGGCACGATTTTGCGCTCCGCAGCGTTCGTTCCCGAGACCAAGCGCGGCTACGAGTTACTGCGCGAGATGCAGCGCGAGAAACAGCACATGCGCATTGTGATTGACGAGTACGGCGCGGTGGCGGGGCTGGTGACCATTGAAGATCTGCTGGAGCAGATCGTGGGCAACATCCGCGACGAGCACGAGACCGATACGCAGATCGAAGAGCCGCAGCGCGAGCCCTCGGGCTCATGGCTGGTGCCGGGCAGCTTTCCCGCCGATCAGCTGGGCGACCTGCTGGGCGAAACGGCGGAGCTGGGCGAAGACTATGAAGCGACGACACTAGGCGGCCTGGTGAGCGAGATTGCGGGGCGCATTCCCAAGGCGGGCGAAACGGTGGAGCTTGAACCACTGGGAGTGCGCGTGGAGATTGTAGCGTCAACTGGGCGGCGTATCGAGCGCGTGCGGCTGTTTCCGCCCACGGCGCGGCTGCCGTTTCCGAAGGAAGCCTGAAGCCTGCCGCGCAGGAAGCATGCGATTTTAGCGGTGTTTCCGCGCTCCATCCGCATTCCAACCCTCCATCCGCGATAATGAGAGATGGAGCATCGCGCGTGAAATCTGGATTTGTTGCTATCCTCGGCCGGCCCAACGTGGGCAAAAGCACCCTGCTGAACGCTCTGACGGGCGAGAAGGTGGCCATTGTCACGGCCAAGCCGCAGACCACGCGCAACCGCATTATCGGCGTGCTGGAAGTGCCGGCCCGCAAGGGAGTGCATCCGGCGGCGCAGATTGTGTTTGTGGATACGCCCGGCGTGCACAAGCCTGCCTCGCAGCTCGACCGCCGCATGCTGCAGGAGGTACACGAGGCTCTGGAATCGCGCGACTTGGTGCTGGTGCTGATGGACGTGACGCGGAGGGTTCGGCTGAATGAAGATCCCTCCCAGGTCTCCAAACGCGAGAGACCTGGGGCACCCGGCCGTTTCGACACGTCAAATGAGGACGAGTTTCTTTTCTCGCTGATCCGCAAGCTCGATTGCCCAGCGTTCCTGGTGCTGACCAAGATCGACCTGGTGCGCAAGGATGAATTGCTGCCGCTGATTGATGCGCTCATGAAGCAGCACAACTTTGCCCAGGTAATCCCGGTGAGTGCGCGTAAGAACGATGGACTGGATGTGCTGGTGCGCAAAATTGTGGATGCGCTGCCGACAGGCGAGCGCTACTTCCCAAAAGACCAGTACACCGATCAGCCGCTGCGTTTCATGGTGGCGGAATTGATCCGCGAAAGCATTCTCATCGAGACCGGCGAAGAGGTTCCATATGCCTCGGCCGTGGTGATTGAGCGCTTTGAGGAGCCGGAGGGGCAACCGAGGCCGGACAAGAAGCCACTAACTCGGATTAATGCCGCGATTTACTGCGAGCGCACGGGGCAGAAGGCGATTTTGATCGGCAAGGGCGGATCGAAACTGACGGCGATCGGGACCAGCGCGCGCCGCAAGATTGAATCGCTGCTGGGAACGCGGGTGTACCTGGAGCTCTACGTGATTGTGGAGCCCGGCTGGCGCGAGTCGAGGGCTTTTGTGGAGTCGCTCGACTGGCGCAACCAGTTGGAACGCTTGGCCGACACGCAGGACGGCGAAAAAGAATCCTAACTCTCTGACAACTAAAATCCCTCTCTTGAACTTTGTGCTTTCCCGGGTCCCAAAAGCGGGACCCGGGGCACCCCAATTCGTGGAAAATCAGGCTGTCAGAAACCTAATGCGAAGCCGGGAGCGCGTCACGCAGCAACAGGGTCTCGACATCGTCTCTGTCTGAGCCAATTTGTTGCGCCAGGGCTGCGTATTTGGGATCGTGGTAGGCACTGGCTGCGCGCAAGAGTGTGGGCGCCATGGCGTTGGCGTGGAAGCCACCGATCTGCTGATAGTCCCATTTCTTTTCGCCGGCCGCGTAGGGCGCGAGGAAGTCGATGGCGGCGCGAATGGAGCGGCCGTCGGCGGTTTTGAAATTCCAAAGATCTACGCCCACTTCATCGCCGAATGTGGCCAACCGGCACAAGGCATCAAGACTCATATTGCTGTAGCCCCAGGCCTTGGTGCGCGCCAGCTCCAGCGGCTCACGCCCGTCCGGCTCGATCTGCACGGTGATGCGGCGGGTCTTCACGCGCTCCAGCGTGTCCACGGCCTCCTTGCGATCGCCGAGGAAGAGTTCCATCGAGGTAACCTGCACGTCGTACCAGTTGCCGTGATTGTTTTTGGCCGCCTCTTCATCCATTCCATTCTTGCTGGTGCGCATCCAGTGCAAATATTGCGCGAACCAATCGTGGAGGCCCTTGTCGTCGGCCGCGGTCCATGCGGTTGAGCCAGCGAGCAATCCGGCGGCATCGACGGCGTCGACCAGCGGACGCGTGTCAATGATGCCAATCCCGCGACCGGTATTGACGCCCATGATGGCCTGGGCGAATTCGAGGTTGGGATTCATCTTTGTCGCAGGATCGAGAAACCATGTGCGCAGCAAAAGCGCGGCGCGGTTGGCATAGTCCGGATTGCCGGTGAAATACCAGGCTAAGGCAAGGGCGCGCGACGCTTCGCACATGCGTCCGAACTCTTCGTGATCGGTGATTTTGCGGTTCTCGGGATTGGTTTGTCCATCGTGGCGAATGTAGGGAAGGCCGTCGGGCTTGACGGGATCGGGCCAGAAGTACGTGGCGCGGCTCATGTAATCATGCTTATCGCCGCTGGGTGGCAAAACCGGCTTGTCCATCACCGAGAACGGGCCTTCAGTCATGGCGCGATCTGCAGCGGCCACGGCGGCGCGAACAACCTCCTGCCGGCGCGGGTCCTTGGCATCGGCGGCACGGAGAGTTGCCAGTTCCTGCGCATTCAAAAGAAAAACGCGCGGCGGCGCGGGGTTGGCGGTTTGCGACGTGGGCTTCTGCGCGGCTGCAGGCAGGGCTGTCGCGAGCAGCAGGATAACAACCATGGCGTTCCATCTGAGCGGTGTGGACATCGAAGAATTCAACCTCCTGGGGCGATGTGCGACAGCGTGGGCGACCGACGAGCGGTTTCTGGAGCGAGAGCGCTTCACAAGGAAACGCTTACAAACGCGGGCGCAAGGCCTTCGCTGGTGACGCCGGCCGTACACGCGCCGTCATTGCAGCGAATGGAGATTTGCGCGCGGCCGTTGTAGAGTTGCACGACTCGCGAGCCAGTGGACGTGCCTTGGTTATCAATCAGGGACCCGCCGCCGGCGAGGGAAAAACGCACGACGTTCTTGGCGTCGAGACAGAGCACGCCTTTGGCATCGTAGGCCGTGGCTTCAATCGTGACCACGTCTTTGTCGCGGGCCATCTGGGCCAGGGCAAAACGCGCCGGCTTGCCCCACTTCGCGGTTTGGTATTTGAACTCGACCTCATCGCTGACCGTGACGCCATTTCTTGTGGCGACAACGCGTAGATGGTTTTTGCCGGGGGCGAATTTCACCCACCAGTGCAGACTGGCAGCAGGAAAATCCTGGCTGTTCCGCTGCCGCGTGCCGGCGGATTGGCCGTTGACGAAAAGCTCGGCGGTGGGGCAGTTGGAATAGACCTTCACCATGCGCGCTTGGCCCTCCGCACCCCAGCGCACCGGCCAGGAGTGGCCGTAGATGTGCGCCATAGGCTCTTCGGTCCAATAGGACTGGAAGACGTAGTAGCCTTCCTTCTTCGTCATGTCGCGCTCGATGACGCCTTTCTGGTTCACGCGCGGTACGGGATTTTCGACGCGTAAGGGCGTGGTGAAATCCTTGAAGGCCCACTGCGCCGATCCACTCAACCAAGGCAGTGTTTCTTGAACTTTCAAATACCAATCGAAGAGGTCACAAGCGTAGGTTTCGGACCAGTCGCCCTTGTGCGACTCAGCGGCCTTGGCTCCCTTTTGCAGCGAGTCCGGGGTGTTCTCAGCAAGGTCTGCGCCAAATGGAGCCTTCGCCTCTACCGACTCCGGCAATTCAGAGTGGCGGCGCGCATGGCTGTCAGCGCCCCATTCGATGTGCACGAAGCGCTTGACCAGCGCACGCTCCTTTTCGAGGGCTCTTTGATAATCGGTATAGACGCCGCTGTACCAGCCGGCCCAGATGGATGGCGAGTAGACATCGGGGATGTCGCTCGCGAAATCGCAACGGCGTAGCGAGGTGAAACGCGATGGGTCCATCTCGTGGGCGAGGCGAGTCCATCTCCTGCATGAAGCCGCGAATAGCAGTCTCGTCCAGCGCTGGATACTCGCCGGGCCAGTCATCTTCGTTGCCCAGACCCCACATGAGCACACTGGGGTGGTTGAAGTGCTGGTCGATCATGTTGGCGAGCATGAGGCGCGTCTGGTTCTTCCATTTTTCGTCGCCCACGCCGGAACGGCACCACGGCGCCTCTTCCCACACCAGAATGCCGAGTTCGTCGCAGAGATCGAGCACCAGTTTCGACTGCTGATAGTGGCCGAGGCGGATGAAGTTGGCGCCCATGGCCTTGACCAGTTCCATCTCAGTGCGGACGAGCACGTCAGGCTCGGCAGCCGCGAAACCGGCGTGGTCCATGTGGCGCTGCGTGCCGCGAAGCAGCAGGCGCTCGCCGTTCAGCTGGAAGGGCCCGTGATCGACAAACTCCGCGTGGCGGATGCCGAACCGGTCCTTCACGACGCTCTTGCCGTAGGGAGTGGTGAGAGTAACGCTGCAGGTGTAGAGATTAGGATGCGCGGGCGACCAGAGCGCAGGCAAGGCAATGCTCGTGGATGCGATTTCTGCTTCGGCGTCCCACGCGGCCAGCGATTTCTCAATGTGCGAGACGGTTTTGCCGGAAGGATCGGCGATTTCCACGGCGAGCGCGGCGCTGCCGGAAAATTTCGCGGGGTTATAGAGGCGGGCCTTCACCTTGACCGTGGCCGCGGAGCCGGGGACGAACGATGGCGCGATGTGAACTGCTTCCAGCGAGACCGCGGGCACATAGGCCAGATGGACATGACGGTAGAGTCCGCCATAGAGGCTGAAGTCGCTCAAGTCGGAGGGAGAGCGCTCGAGATTCTCCGAGTTGTCGCAGAGAACGGCGAGAGGAATCCCATCTTTGGCCGTGGGCGCGGCTGCAACCACATCGGTAATGTCGAACACGAATTCATCGTAACCACCCACATGCGAGCCGACCATCGCGCCGCCGACGTACACATGCGAAGTTTGCCCAGCGCCCTCGAAGTAAAGCAGCGTGCGGCCATCCTTGATGGGGTTGGCGATAGGCAAATGGGTGCGATACCACCCGTGACCGCGATAATACGGCGTATCGGGATCGCAGGCGTCATATTCGTTGAAGCAGTGGGGCAGCGAAACTTTTTCCCAGACCGCGATCTCGTCGCCGCGCCAAACCTCCCAGGGCCCGTCGAGTGCGCCGCGATAATACTCCCACCCGGAGTCGAGACACTGGGAGGCCGAGCAAGCCTCGGCGTTGGCAAGTACGGGACGCACGAGGGATGCCGGCAGCGCCAGTTTCCCTTGTGAGGCTGCCGCGACTGCGGCTATCGACTTTAAAAAGCTCCGGCGCGAAAAATGGAATGATTGCGGCATAGTTTTTCTAATCCGTGATTCAAGGCCGTGGCAATTGCTTCCTGGCAAGAAAGGCGAGTGCCGTGGCCTGGAACCGAACCCATGGTTCCGTCAAGCTCTTGTGTTTGTGCTCGTCGTTGATGAGCGCAGCGCGAATTGCAACGATCTAAACCGACGCCCCCGCTTCCCGGGGAAACATGTCCTATCCCTTGCGGGGCCCCGTTCTCCGGTTTCTCCGATGCATGGAGGCATTGCATCGGAGTTGGTCATAAACCGGCGAACGGTGCTCTCCGCGATTGCACGCCAGGATCCGCTAGAAGTTGAGCCGCAGCGAGAATTGAACCTGGCGAGCGGAGTTGATTAAAGTTGTGTGCCCATACTCCCTTTTCGGCCGACGCCGGGAGGATGAGGCCAGCGCTCCGAACCTGATTCATTCAAATCAGGGTCTTTGGGACAGATTTTTCCTTCGACCGTGACGTTCTACAGAGAATTGGAGAGGGTTGACAAGTGACTTACGGTTTGGCCCATGTTCCGCTAATCTATCGCCTTTAGAGTCTTTACTTTACATACTCGAATATGGCTTGTGACAAACGCCTCGAAATCGTTAACGAAGGCCTGGAAATTTCGTTGGGCAACTCGAAGGCATGGTTTCACGTTGGGACGCGGACTCTTTGAGAGCGAAGTCATCACGAGCTATGGGTTTTCGCCGTCAGCGGACGATTTTGAACGGTCCTAGAGGAGCCGGCGCGGGCGCGCCGAAATCGGAGTCAAAGCCAAGGTGCAATTTGGCCGCTTCGGAAATGCGGCTCTTGTCCCAGGGAGGATCGAAGACCACCTCGACTTTGACCTCGCGCACCTCAGGCAGTGCGGCGAGCTTGCGCTCGACCTCGGCCTTGATCACGTCGGACATGCTGCAGCCGGGAGCGGTGAGGGTCATGCGCACCTCGATACGCTTGCCGCCGTTTTCAGCGGGCAACGCCGCGGCCGCGTAAATCAGACCCAGATCGACGATATTGACCGGGATCTCCGGATCGCGGACGGTCTTCAACTGCTTCCAGATCATTTCCTCGCGGAAGGGCTCGGAGGCAGGTGCGGGCTGCTGGTTGTTTTCGGTCAGCGTCATCGTAATCCCTTGTGCGGGCCGGGAGGCCCGCACGACAGCCGGTCTGGAGACCGGCGCTACAGCTACTCGGTCGAGACTGGGTCGTGCTTGTTTTCGAGGGCGGATTGCAGCGTGTGCCAGGCAAGCGTGGCGCACTTAACGCGCGCGGGGAACTTGGAAACGCCGCCGAACACAGCCATTTTGCCGAGATCGCCGGCATTGGCTGCTGCATCCTTGCCGGTAACCAGGTTGTGGAACTGTGCGAAGAGCTTCTCGGCCTCCACTTTGGTCTTGCCCTTCACCATCTGCGTCATCATGGAAGCCGAAGCGCGAGAGATAGCACAGCCCGATCCCTGGAAGCCGATTTCGTTAATCTTGTCGCCTTCCATATCGATATAGACCGTGCAGCGGTCGCCGCACAGAGGGTTATATCCCTCGGCTTCGTGATTCGCGGACGCGGGGCGGCGAAAATTCCTCGGCGCCTTGCTGTGTTCGAGAATCACTTCCTGATAAAGTTCGCCCAGTTCTGACGTCACGCAAACACCTCATGCGCCTTGCCGATTCCATCCACCAGCGCATCCACATCCTGGCGCGTGTTGTACACGGCAAAGGAGGCGCGCGCCGTGGCGGGAATTCCGAAACGATCCATAACCGGCTGCGCACAGTGGTGGCCGGTGCGAATGGCAATACCATCGCGATCGAGGATGGTACCCAGATCGTGGGGATGCACGCCTTCCATCACGAACGACAGCACGCCGGCACGTTCGCGCGCGGTTCCGATGAGCCGGACGCCGGGCAAAGCGCCGACTTGCTCTGTGGCGTAGGTCAGCAGGTCGTGCTCGTGCGCCGCAATTCTGTCCATGCCCAGTTTGGAGACATATTCGAGCGCCGCGCCCAGGCCGATGGCGCCGGCAATGTCGGGAGTGCCCGCCTCGAACTTGTAGGGCACCACATTGTAGGTCGTCTTTTCGAAGGTGACGGAGCTGATCATGTCGCCGCCACCTTGGTACGGTGGCATCTCTGCCAAAATTTCTTCCTTCCCGTAGAGCACGCCGATGCCCGTGGGACCGTAGACCTTGTGCCCGGAGAAGACGTAGAAGTCGCAGCCCAAAGCCTGCACGTCCACAGGCAGATGCGGAACGGCCTGCGCGCCATCCACCAACACAGGCACGTCGTGCGCATGCGCAAGCTGAACGATTTTGCGGATCGGGTTTACGGTGCCCAGCGCATTCGACACATGAGCCACGGCGACAATACGCGTGCGCGGCGACAGCAGTTTCTCGAATGCGTCAAGCTCAAGCTCGCCGGCGTCGTTGATGGGCGCAACGCGGAGATGCGCGCCTTTTCCCTCGCAGAGCATCTGCCACGGCACGATGTTGGAGTGGTGCTCCATGGCGGTGATGAGCACTTCGTCGCCCTCGCCCACGTTGGCGCGGCCGTATGTCTCCGCAACGAGATTGACAGCCTCGGTCGCGCCGCGGACAAAGATGATCTCATTGGCGTCGGCAGCCTGGATAAAGCACCGCACCGTCTCCCGCGCCTCGTCGTGCGCTTCGGTGGCACGCACGCTGAGCGTGTGCACGCCCCGATGAATATTGGCGTTGACGTGCTCGTAGTAGTGCACGAGGGCGTCGATGACGGCGTGCGGCTTTTGCGAAGTGGCCGCGTTGTCGAGATAGACAAGCCTCTTGCCGTGAATGCGCTCGGCGAGGATGGGGAAATCGCGCTGGATCCGTTCCACATCCAGCGCCGCCGAACCAAAACCGGTCCGATGTGCCGCGGTGCTCATCCCACTTCCCCCCAATTCTGCGTTACTTCTTCTTCGGTTGCGACGGGCGCAGCGGCCGTGACGGCGCTGGCCAGCTCTTGCAGCCGCTCGCGGATCAGCTTTTCCGCAAACTCGCGTGCTGCCGAATCTTTCATGCGGTCAAGACACTCGGCCGCGAAAGCATAGAGCAGCAGGTTGCGCGCGTCGGCCTCGGCAAAGCCGCGCGAACGCAGATAGAAGAGCTGCGTTTCGTCAATCTGGCCGATGGTTGCGCCGTGCGTGCATTTCACGTCGTCCGCGTAGATTTCGAGCTGCGGCTTGGTGTCGATGCGCGCGTTGTCGCTGAGCAGCAAGTTGCGATTGGTCTGCTTGGCGTCGGTCTTCTGCGCGTCCTTGTGCACCACGATGCGGCCGTGAAATACGCCGCGCGCGTGATCGGCGAGAATGCCGTTGTAGAACTGGCGGCTGTTGCAGTGGGGGCGTGCGTGCTCCACCAGCATGTAGTTGTCGATGTGCTGGCGTCCCTCGCCGACGAACAGGCCGTTGATCAGGCACTCCGCGCCTTCGCCGTTGAGCACGGGGTGCACGTTGTTGCGCACCAGTCCGCCGCCCAGCAGGATGGAGTGCGAATCGACATTGGCGCTGCGCGACTGCTCGATGCGCAGCGTGGAGACGTTGAATGAGGCCAGATTTTCGCGTTCGATGAGGAAGTGCGAGATGACGGCATCCTGGCCGGCCGCGAGCTCGGTGACGGCATTGGAAAATGCGACTTCGCCGCCGAGCGAAACGTAATCCTCAACGATCGCGGCCTGGCTCGCGTCTTCCGCGATGATCAGGGTGCGGGGGTGGGTCGCGATTTCAGCGCCGGCGCCCGCCGAAACATATAAAAGATGAATCGGCTGGTGGAGCACCACGCCGCGGTGGATGCGCAGGTACGCGCCATCTTCCCACAGCGCTGTATTGAGCGCGGTAAAGACGTCGCGGCTCATGTCGGCATAACGGCCGAGATGCTGCTCAATGCCCTCGGGAGCGCAACCTTCCCTGCCGCAGTCGATGGCCTTGGCCAACGAGCACACCAACAAGCCTTCAGGCAGGTTGCCAAGATCGGAAAGCTTAGGCGCGAAGTGGCCGTTGACGAATACCAACTGGCAGGCAGCGCCTGCTACGCGCAAAGGCTCAAGCTGTCCGGGCGAAACCGCGAATTCATCCTTGGCCGCGCGGCGGAAGGGGGTTTTCGCGAGCGCAGCGAGATTGGTGAAGCGCCAATCTTCGTCGTGCGTCGAGGGAAATCCCTTGGCGCTGAAACGCGCCCAACCGTCCTCGCGCAACTGCTGCAGCCACACCGGCTCGCGTTCCAGTCCCTGCGCGCGCACGTCTTCGTAAGCTTCGAAATATTTTCCCAACTTTGGGGTCGTCGTTGCCATTGCTTTCTCGTCTTTCTTGCTGTGATGCTTTGAGCCAAAATCCCACAGGGGCTAAAGCCCCCGAGATTCAATTTGCCGCTTGCGGCACGACCAAAGTCGTGCCCTGACACTTCGTGCTTTCCCAAAGCTTCCTGCTAGTAAAGTCATGCCCGTTCAGAACACGTTAGCCGCCGCTATGCCGGCAACGCCTGTTGCACATCGGCTTCCGACGAGCTGTATCCCTTCTCTTCAAGCTCGAGGGCCAGTTCCGGACCGCCGGAGCGCACGATTTTGCCATCCACTAACACGTGCACAAAGTCGGTCGCGATGTAGTCGAGCAGCCGCTGGTAGTGCGTGATCACCAGGAAGGAGCGATCCTTGTTGCGCATGGCGTTCACGCCCTGCGCCACTATGCGCAGCGCATCGATGTCGAGGCCGGAGTCCGTCTCGTCGAGAATGGCGAGCTTGGGCTCGAGCATGGAAAGCTGCAGAATCTCGTTGCGCTTCTTTTCGCCGCCCGAGAAGCCCTCGTTGACGGAGCGGTTCATGAACTTCTCGTCCATTTCAAGCAGCTTCATGCGCTCCTTGTAGAGGGGCAGAAAATCCATGGCGTCCAGTTCGTCCTCGCCGTGGTACTTGCGAATCGCGTTCATGGCCGAGCGCAGGAAGTACGCGTTGCCAATGCCGGGAATCTCCACTGGATACTGGAAGGCGAGAAATACGCCTTCGCAAGCGGCTACTTCGGGAGCCATCTCGAGCAGGTCCTTGCCGTTGAACAGAACCCTGCCGCCGGTGACCTGATAGGCATCGCGGCGCGCCAGCACCGCGGCCAGCGTGCTCTTGCCTGAGCCGTTGGGGCCCATGATGGAATGCACTTCGCCCGCATTCACCGTCAAATTCACGCCCTTCAGGATTTCGTGTCCATCCACCGAAGCGTGCAGATCTTGAATTTCTAACAATGCCATTGGTTGTTCTCTCTCCGTACGTGCGTTGGGGAATTTCTCGCAGGGGCTAAAGCCCCTATTTTTTATTGGCCATTTGCGGCGCGACTAAAGTCGCGCCCTGATACAAATCCTGCCGTCGGCTTTTCGCTGACTCGCCGACTTGCGGGTTTTTATCCGACGCTGCCTTCCAAGCTCACGCCCAGCAGCTTCTGCGCTTCCACAGCGAACTCCATGGGAAGTTCCTTGAAGACAGTCTTGCAAAATCCGTTCACGATCATCGAAACCGCATCCTCGGTCTTCAGGCCGCGCTGGCGCAGATAAAAGAGCTGATCTTCGCCAATCTTCGAAGTTGACGCCTCGTGCTCCATGCGCGCCGAGCCGTTGCGCACATCGATGTAGGGAAACGTGTGCGCGCCGCACTTGTCGCCGATGAGCAGCGAATCGCACTGCGTGTAGTTGCGCGCGCCCGTTGCCCCCTTCATGATCTTGACCTGGCCGCGATACGTGTTTTGTCCGTGGCCGGCAGAGATGCCCTTGGACACGATGGTGGAACGCGTGTTCTTGCCGATGTGGATCATCTTGGTGCCGGTATCGGCCTGCTGGCGGTTGTTGGTGAGCGCCACCGAGTAGAACTCGCCCACCGAGTTGTCGCCCTGCAGGATGCAGCTGGGATACTTCCAGGTGATCGCGGAGCCGGTCTCGACCTGCGTCCAGGAGATTTTGGAGTTGCGGCCTTTGCAGTTGCCGCGTTTGGTGACGAAGTTGTAGATGCCGCCGCGCCCTTCCTTGTCGCCGGGGTACCAGTTCTGCACCGTGGAGTACTTGATCTGCGCATTATCGAGCGCGATGAGTTCGACGACAGCAGCGTGAAGCTGATTGGTGTCGCGAATGGGCGCGGTGCAGCCCTCCAAATAGCTCACTGAAGCGCCTTCGTCGGCGACGATCAGGGTGCGCTCGAACTGGCCCGTCTCCGCGGCGTTGATGCGGAAGTAAGTGGAAAGCTCCATGGGGCAGCGCACGCCCTTGGGCACGTAAACAAACGAGCCGTCGGTAAAGACCGCGGCATTGAGCGCCGCGTAAAAGTTGTCGGTGTGCGGAACTACCGTGCCCAGGTACTTCTTGATGAGGTCGGGATGCTTTTGCACCGCCTCAGAGAACGAGCAGAAAATCACGCCCATCTCGGCGAGCTTGTCCTTGAACGTGGTGGCCACGGAAACCGAGTCGAAGACCGCGTCGACGGCCACGTTGGAGAGGCGCTTCTGCTCATCGATCGGAATGCCGAGTTTCGCATAGGTCTTCAGCAGCTCTGGGTCGACCTGGTTGAGGCTGTCGAGCGAGGGCTTCTGCTTTGGCGCGGAGTAGTAAACGATGTTCTGGTAATCGATGGCAGGAAACTTGACGTTCGCCCACTTCGGCTCTCCCTGCTCACGCTCCATTTGGAAAAAGTGCCGCAGCGCATTCAGCCGCCACTCCAGCATGAACTCGGGCTCGCCTTTGCGCGCCGAAATCAGGCGCACGATGTCTTCATTCAGGCCTTTGGGCACGCGATCTTCGTCGATCTCGGTGACAAAGCCCCACTTGTAATCCTGGGCTGCCAGATCGCGAATTGTATCGACACTTGAACTCATTTTTCCTCCACGGGAAACCGCGCTGAAAAGGGTTGAACTGGGGCGCCTTGGGCACCGATTGATCTGGTCCCGGCGCCTACCGCTCTATAAAGAGAGGGGAAGTGCTTCACCCGGAATCCCGCAATACAATATAGGACTTAATTAGTCCTATATTCATTTAGTGTACCCCGAGACCCATTTGTTTTCAAGGCCGGCGGGAGCCAGGCGCAGATTTTCGTGTATCTTCCGTCTGAAGAAGGGAGAAGCACTGCTATGTAGATGATTTTGATGGGGATAGGTTGCAGAAATTATCCCTGAAACTAGTGGAGTTCGTTCCGCTTGTGCGGGCCAGGGGCGCGGACGTGGCTGGCTTCAAAGCTCACGATCTTCCAGACACCCTGCGGATTGCGCACATAGACGTGCGTGTAGCGGTAGTCGCCGCTCACTTGGCCTTCGGGGGTGGTGGCCTCAATGGTGGCTAGGGAGGTGACGACAGCCGTGGCTCCGTAGAAGCGCACTTTGCGATCGGTGATAGTAATCGTGGTGAAATGCAAACGGCCGGAGCGAAGGTTCGCCAAAGCTTCATCGCGCGATTGCAGCGTGCCAGCGGCGGTGATGGCCATGTAGTCGTCGGCCAGCAGGGAATCCATGGTTTTGACGTCGCCGTTGAGGGTGGCAGTACGCCACTCATCCTCGATCTGATCGATCTCGTGACGGCTTTCGTGTTTCTGCGCAAGCGACAGCCCGCCGGCGAAGAGAGGAACGGCGCCGACCGCCAATGCAAGAGCTGTGGCGGCTGCCCACCGGCAGTGCGACCGGCGCGAGCGGGGAGGGCTCAGTAGATCGATCGACGAACCCGGCATACGCGTCCACGGTAGTACCGGAAAGGGGTTCTGGTCAAATGGATTTCTCATAAACAGGCGCCGGCAGTCACATCTGGAGATTGCCGTTCACTTTAAGGACGCGCCCATTGGACGGGAATGAGAGGGAAAAGGCGAGCGTGGGCTACCCCACCCTGCCGACAATAACAAAGGCGTCGCGAGGACGGGGCGCCCGCTGATTTACTGATCTGCCGACTTGCTGCCGATTACGCGTGAATCTTGTCGAGGGCTGCGGCAAACTCAGGCAGCACAATGGTATGGTCGCGATCGGGCCCGGTGGAGATCATGCCGATTTTGGCTCCGCTCTCGCGCTCCTGGAAGGCGAGATAGTCGCGCGCTGCTTGCGGCAGCTTGTCGTACTCGGCAATGCCCGCGGTGGACTGACGCCATCCCTTGAGCGTGGTGTAGACGGGCTTGATGGCCTCCAGGCCTCGCACGTCGGCGGGAATCTCATCGCTGACTTTGCCGTCGATCTCGTAGCCAATGCAGATGGGAATTTCCTCGAGCTCGTCGAGAACGTCAAGCTTGGTGACGACCAGCCATTCCGCGCCGTTGACCTTGTTGGAGTAGCGGAGCAGCGGCATATCGAGCCAGCCGCAGCGGCGGGGACGGCCAGTGACAGCGCCGTACTCGTTGCCGCGCGCGCGCAGCTCATCGCCGGTAGCGCCGTGAATTTCGGTGGGGAAAGGTCCGCCGCCCACACGCGTCACATAGGCCTTGGTGACGGAGATGACGGTGCCGATGGCCGTGGGTCCCACGCCGGTTCCGGTGGCCGCGCCGCCCGCCGTGGCCGAAGACGAGGTGACATAGGGATAGGTGCCGTGGTCGATGTCGAGCATGGTGCCCTGCGCGCCTTCGAACATCACGCTGCCGCCTTTGGCCAGGATGCCGTGGAGTAAACGGCCGGTATCGGCAACCAGGGGCCGGATGCGCTCTGCCGCCGCGGCGTATTCGTCGTACATTTTGGCGGGATCGAGCGGGTCAGTCCCGAATAGCGCATGCGCGATCGCGTTCTTTTCTTCGCAGGCCGCTTCAATGTGCGTCTTGAGCAGCGAAGGATTCAGCAGATCGACCACGCGGAGGCCGCTGCGCGCCATTTTGTCTTCATAGGCAGGGCCAATGCCCTTGCTCGTGGTGCCAATCTTCTGGCGTCCCGGCGCGGTTTCGGCGGCCAGCTCGATCATGCGGTGGTAGGGCAGAATCACCTGCGCGCGGTTGGAGACGAACAGACGCCCGTCAATATTGAGGCCGGTCTTGCGTACGCGATCAACTTCGTCCAAAAAATAAATGGGGTCGAGCACTACGCCGTTGCCAATGACGCCCAGGCAGCTGGGGCGAATGACGCCGCAGGGAATGAGCTGCAGGACGAACTTATGCTCGCCAATGATGACGGTGTGGCCGGCGTTATGCCCACCGGCGTAGCGCGCCACGGCACTGAACCGCTCGCTCAGTACGTTCAACAATTTTTCCCTTACCCTCGTCGCCCCATTGGGCGCCCAATACCACAGCCGTCTTTGCTCGCATTGTCTTCCCGATTCCACACGATAACCCGCCGCAGCAAGTCAATCAGGGGCCGCTGCGCGCGGGCATGAATTTCTGGTGCAGTTAACGACCCCGCAACCTCTTCAATCTTAAACCCCCGGTGCTTGCCTTTTCCGTAATGCACGACCTTTGCTGTTAACCATCTGCCCTACCCGTTCGTTCTAGGTGCAGACGCGTCCCGGGGCCTGTTAAGACTGCTGGCTACCCACCCCAGGAGTCTTAGCAGGCCCAAATTAAGAAACGAGGAAAAACGACATGAACGCCCGAATCCGCACCACTTCTTGGATCTTTTGCGCGGTCAGCGCATTCGCGTTGGCCGCCGCGCCGCTGGCCGTTGCCCAAACTCACGCCGCAGCCGCGCCCACGGCACAAGCGCCCAGCGAGAAGGACGTGGCCGATGTCCAGGAGCAAATGCTGCACCTGCTGCGCCTGAGCCCGACTATGACCGCAGCGGTCGCAGCCGATCCCTCGTTGCTGGCCGATCAGCCCTATGTAGCCCGCAGCAATCCCGAGCTGGCGCAGTTCATGGCCAGCCACCCGGACATTGCGCGCAATCCCGAGTTTTATCTGTTCGGCAAGCTCAATCCGTCGGACAGACGCCGCGACCAGGCGCTGCAGCGCGTGATTTGGCCGGACCTTACGCCGCCGCAGCAACAGGAGCCCAATGCGCCCAGGGTAATTGAGAAGATGACCCCCATCATCATCGTCCCCGCAATGTTCCTTGCCTTCTTTTGGATCATTCGCATCTTCGTTGACAGCCGCCGCTGGAACCGTACCTTCAAGCAGCAAAGTGAGATTCATGGCCGCCTGATTGAAAAACTGGGCACCAGCCAGGAGTTGGTTGCGTATATGGAGACAGAGGCGGGCAAACGGTTCCTGATGGCCTCGCCCGGAGCGCCGGGCCCCGATTTCGGCCAACGCATGCCCAACACGGTGTCGCGGGTGCTCACCTCGCTTTCGACCGGCATCGTGGTGGCGCTGCTAGGCATCGGATTTCTGCTTTTGCGCAACGCCGGGCCCGATATGCCGGAGCCCATGCTGGTGATAGGAACCCTTCTGCTAATGCCGGGACTCGGGTTTATTCTTTCGGCAGGAGTGACGTGGGTGTTGGCCCAACGGTTGGGCCTGATGCCCGAAAAGGAAGTTGCACAGAACGGGGCCGGCGCGCCCTTCGGCTCACAGGACAGGCAGTGAGCTTAGGGGTCTGCTCACACTATTGGGATGGTGGCGACGGGAGCCAGTTTTTCCGAGTTCTAGAAGCGAGGAGCGCGCTGTGGTCAATCACTGGAGCGACGAGCGACAACGAAATCGGGAAAACTGGTCCCGTCCCTTCGGGTTGCGACACAAATTCGGCCATATTTCGTTGCCGGCCTCGACTGTGGGACCTGCCACAGCCTTCGGCCGTCGCCTCGTCTGGCCGAATTTTCGCTCGCAACGCCATCCGTCCCAATAGTGTGAGCAGACCCCTAAAAGGAGCCGAACGTGGCCCCGACCGGGAAACGATCGCGTATGTCGTGGGAATTCACATTACCGCATGCATGGGCCGGTGGCGCACGAGAAGCCGCCGGCGTCGGCATCTGTGACCCTGCGATGGAGAACGAGGCCTTCGCCGGATTTTACGAGCGCTCGGCGCGGCCACTGTGGGCTTACCTGGCGCGGTCTTCCGCCGATCCCGCGTTGGCCGACGACCTGATGCAGGAGAGCTACGTACGCTTCCTGTGCGCGGAGGGCGCTCCTTCACTCGCGACGGATGGCGAAGCAGCAGCGCGGCGTTACCTTTTCCGCATTGCCACCAACCTGTTGCGCGATCATTGGCGCCGCCCGCGCAACGCATCCATTGAAGAGATCCCTGAGGAGTTCTTTGCGGCGCGCGGCGTATCTGACGCGCAGATTCAGCTCGAGCCCGCTATGAGGCAGATGAAGCCGCGCGAGCGCCAGATGCTGTGGCTGGCACACGCCGAAGGCTACTCGCATCGCGAAATTGCGAAGGTGATGGGGCTGAATGCGGCCAGCATCCGGCTGCTGCTTTTCCGCGCGCGGCGCAAGATTGCAGCCCTCCTCCGCGCGTGTGCGACGGACGCCGACGGGAGGAAATCATGAATCTGACGTCTTGCCCGTATGAGAAAGAACTTCGCCAACGGTTGGCGCTCGGCCAGTGGCCGGATGCATGCCCGCAGGAACTCCGTGCGCACGTAAGCGGCTGCCGATCGTGCGGTGACCTGGTGCTGGTTTCAGAAGCTTTCCATCATGCGCGCTTGGAATCGGTTGCCGCGGCGCGGCCGGTGGCCCCTGCGGTTTTGATGTGGCGCGCGCAACTGCGGAAGCGCAATGCCGCCGTGAAACGCGTCAGTTTGCCACTTTTGGGCGCACAGATCTTTGCGCTTGCGATGGCTCTGGTTGCCGCTGTGGGATTTGCCGGCTTTGAAGCACGCAACGGCGTAGCGTGGCTCACCTGGAGCTACTGGCATGACTGGTTTGTGCAGCTCCCACAGGCTGCTGCGGCGCAATGGGACAGCCTGAGCCTCGCATCGCTGGCCGGCTCCGGATGGAGTTGGATGGTGCTGGCTCCCGCGTTGACCATGGTGGTGCTGCTGGGCGGGGTTGCGGTCTACTTTGCGACCGACAAACCATAGGAGAACCGCGCTAGAAAGGAATGGCCGCACGATGATGGGTAAGGGTCGGCGTTCTCTTGCATCGCGCGGCGGATTCTTGCTCATCGCCGTAATCGCGGCTGTTGCCGCACCCGCACTTGGTCAGACTGCAACGCCCACGCCGCAGCAGCAGGGTTCGCCGGCCGCAACATTCAGCTACGACGTGGTCACCATCAAGCCCGACAACTCAAGCAACGGCTATTGGAAGAACACGGCTGACGGCATTTCCATGTCTGGACCGCTCTTCGGCGCGATCTATAGTGCGTTCGGGGTTTTCATGGATAACCAGGTCGTCGGCCTGCCCCCTTGGGCCTACACGGATCACTTCGCGATTGAGGCCAAAATGGATCCGGACACTGCGGCAGCTCTTCTCAAGCTGCCGCCCGCAGAACAGTGGCATCAACACACGCTCATGTTGCAGACGCTCCTGGCCGACCGCTTCGCCTTGAGATTTCACCGCACCACGAAAGAACTTCCGGTCTATGAACTGACCATAGCAAAAGGCGGAATTCGAATGAAGAAATCCGCCACCGAAACCGGTGGGCACGCGGCCTTTTCGAACGGGAGGATCGAGGCGACTTCAATTTCCGTTGCAAATTTCGTGATGAACCTGGACAGCAGAGTGGGCAGGATCGTTGTGGACAAGACCGGCCTTGAGGGCAACTACGATTTCACGCTGGAGTGGGCGCCCGATATCGCGGACGCCTCCGACACGCGGCCGTCGATCTTTACTGCGCTTGAAGAGCAGCTCGGATTGAAACTCGTCCCCGCCAAAGGGCCGGTGGACGTGATCGTCGTCAATCACATCGAGCGGCCGACGGCAAATTGACTTTCTTGCTCGTTATCGGAATCCGCGTTTATGAAAGGCACGGTCGCAAGATGACCATTCGCATTCACTTTCCAAATAGCTTCTCCGCATCTTCCATCAAAATCTCATTTCTTGCGTCACTCTTGATTGTCGTGGCGCTGCCCGCGCTCGGGCAAGCCGGATCGCCCGCAACGCTGGCGTTTGAAGTGGCCAGCATCAAGCCGGTTCAGACTCCTAATCCGGCCCGGACCCGCGACAAGGAGGAGGGCCGGCGGTTTTCAGCGTATAGCGTGACGCTGAGAGAGCTGATCATGATGGCCTATCGGGTGGATGCGCGGGAGATTGCAGGAGGGCCCGCGTGGATGGCAACGGACGAATACGATATCGAGGCCGTGGCGGACGATGGGGTTCAAGTGAATGAGCATTTGGGGGAACTGCTGCAGAAGCTTATGGCCGATCGTTTTCAACTGGCATTTCATCGGGAACAGAGGATGCTTCCCGCTTATGCCTTAACGGTCGCGAAGGGCGGATCGAAGCTAAAGACGGCAGAAGAAGGCGGGGGGCAAGGCGCCTCGTGCGAGCACATGGGAGCGTGCAACTTCAGGAATGAGCCGCTAGCACAATTCACGCGATGGCTGTCGTTTGTGGTGCTGGACCTGCCGGTTGTGGACAAGACCGGGATCACGGGGACGTTCGATTTCAGTTTGAAATGGACGCCCGATGAGTCTCAGTTCAGCGCCCTGGGGCTGCACGCGCCGGCTGCTGCTGACAATCCCAATGCTCCGCCGCCGCTGTTCGAGGCGATCGAAGAGCAGCTTGGGCTCAAGCTGGAACCGGAGAAGATGCCGGCGGACGTGTTGGTCATCGATAAGGTCGAGCGGCCGTCGGAGAATTGACTGGCGGAAAGACGGGTAGCGTCCACCCAGGGGCGGCATTGCCACGCACGCGCAATCAGAGGGACAATAAGTGTGCTTCCCGGAAAGGCCAGGTCTGCACGATGACTGGGCGCGTTCCGTCCCTGCGGCAATCCGCCGCGATCTCCACGTTTCTTCTGGCGACTGGCTTCGCTCTGGCCGTTTCGGCACACGGGCAAGGCACACCGTCAGCGGCCAACGCCGCCACGCCGAATCCGCCGGCCTACGAGATTGTCTCCGTCAAACCGGCCCAGTCCGGCTGCCTTGGCATGTCTCTGAGTGAACCGCCGGGCCGCTTCATAGCGCGGTGTGTCACGGTTTGGGGGTTGCTTTACAACGCTTACGAAGTTCGATCGTTCCAGGATTATCCCCCGGGGCTGCCTGCCTGGGCGGACAAGGACAAGTTCGACATCGAGGCCAAGGCGGACGATGACACCACTGCGGCGATGGAAAAGCTCTCGATGCAGGAGCGGGGAAATATGGGCCGCGAGATGCTGCAATCGCTGCTCGCCGACCGCTTCAAGCTTCGTGTTCATTACGAATCGAAGGTGCAGCCCGTTTACGAACTCGTGCTCGCGAAGAGCGGATTCAAATTGAAGCCGTTGCCTGCCGACCAGAAACCGGGAGGGATGAGTGGCGGACCCGGCATGATGATCATCCACGGGATGCCGATCGCCGCGTTCGCGCACTTTCTGTCGCAGACCAATTTGGCCGGCCGCATCGTGGTTGACAAAACCGGCCTTAGCGGCAACTACGAAATCGATCTGAAGTGGACGCCCGACGACCAGCAGGGCACGCCCGATGCCGGGCCGACGTTTTTCACCGCGCTCGAAGAGCAACTCGGGCTGAAACTGATGCCGGCGAAGGCGCCGGTTGACGTTCTCGTCGTGGATCACGTGGAGCGGCCGTCGGAGAACTGATCGGGATGCCGCTCGGCTATTTTGCGGTCTACCCGGCTTCGGAGAGATGATCGTACAAAGTTCCTGACACGAAGAGAAAGGCATGGTCCGCACGATGACCGCACGCGCGCAACCTTCACGGAAGCTTCGCATTTCGCTCTTCGTCACTGCTATCGCTGCGCTCGGTCTTGCGGCCCCCGCGCATCCTCAATCCGGCTCGGTCCCGCCGCAATCTTCGCAGATCAAAGCCCCTGCCTACGACGTGGTATCCGTCAAACCGCACAGGCCCAGTGACGCAACCTGGTCCTTCGGCCCGACCCCAAACGGCGACCACGACGTCAACGCTACAGCCTCTCAGCTAATCCAATACGCCTATAACCTCACCTTGCCCGACCAGATCTCGGGATTGCCGGGATGGGCGACGGATGCGCGTTTCGATTTTGAGGCCAAGATGGACGAGGAGACGCTTGCCGAATTCAGGAAGCTGTCTCCCGAGCAGCAGCGGGAGCAGCGCCTACTCATGTTGCAGGCCGTCCTCGCCGATCGCTTCAAGCTGAAGGTGCACCATGAAATCAAAGAGCAGCCGATTTATGAGCTGGTAGTCGCGAAAGGCGGAAGCAAATTCAAAGAGTCGCCTTCGGGCGAGCCGCAGCGAATGATGACAGGTACCGGGCGAATCGTTATCCAAGCCATGCCGGTCGTCAATGTGGCGGATGATTTGTCCTACGAGACCGGCCGAATCGTCATCGATAAAACTGGCCTTGCCGGCAACTACGACCTTACGATGAAATGGACGCCGGAGGGAGTTGCGACGAGCAATCCGGGTGCGCCTCCGGACCTCTTCACCGCACTCGAAGAGCAGCTCGGCCTGAAGCTCGTTTCCGCCAAGGGGCCGGTGGACGTGATTGTCGTCGATCACATCGAGAAGCCGACGGAAAATTGAGCCAATGATGCGTGGCATGCGCACCTCGCATTGAAAAAGCAAATGCGGGTCCTTCGACTCCGTTTGGCCCCCCAAAGGGGCCAAACATCGCTCAGGATGACCACTGTATTTATATTGCGAACACTCGAGACTGGATTCGAGCGTGCACTTACTTGAGCTGCGACGACGCCCTTGCGATCAGCTCGGGCTCCAGGATGATGCTGCGCGGCCGCGCCGAAGGCGGCTTTTCGAGCAGCGTCATGATCATTTTGGCGGCGCGCTCGCCGATCTGGCGCGAGCGTTGATCGACGCTGGAGAGCGGCACCTGGAGTTTGCTGCTGTAGTGAAAGTTGCCGCAGCCCACAATCGCCATATTTTGAGGAATCCGCACACCCGCTTCCAATGCGCGGTCCATCGCGCCAGTGGCAATGATGTCGTTGAAGCAAAAAATCCCGTCGGGGCGCGGTTTCAGGGCCAGGATCTCTTCCATGGCGCGACGGCCGCGAGTTTCGCCGTCGGAATCGGAGGCCTCGCCGCAGGACACCACGTAATTGCTTGCCACCGTCATGCCGTGCCGCGCCAGCGCGTTCGAGTAACCCTCGGCGCGGCTGTTGCCCACGCTGGTTGCCGGGCCGCGAATGTGCGCAATGCGCTTGCAGCCCTGCGCGATGAGGTGCTCGGTAGCGAGCTCGCCCACCTTCACATCGTTGACGCCGACAAAGTTCGAGGGGAATCCGGGAAAGCTACGATCGATAAGCACCAGCGGCACGCCCGCCTCGCTGATGCGGCGCAGACTGTCGGCATCTTTGCGGCACGAGGCCACGACAAAGCAGTCAAGATGGTGGGCGAGCATGTGCTCCACCTCGTTCTGCTCCAGCTGCGGATCGCTCTCGGATGAGGAAACGAGGAGGTAATATTCCTTTTCCCGCAGCTTGTTAGAGAGCCCCTTGGCGATCTCTCCGAAGAAAGGATGAATGATGTCGGGCACAACCAGCCCGATGAGCGAACTGCGGCCCGTGACCAGGCTGCGCGCGGTGAGGTTGGGACGGTAGTTCAACCGCTTCACGCGTTCCAGGATTTTGGCCTTGGTTTCCTCGGCGATGTCGGGACGGTTGCGCAAGGCCCGCGACACCGTGACCACCGATACCCCGAGTTCGGCTGCTATGTCTTTCAGGCGAACGACCATGGGAAGAGTGTAGCTGCCAATGACGCCCGGAATGAAGCATTTCGTTGAGATATTCCGGCAGACTGCGCGACTAGAAGCGCGGCGCGCGAAAGAAGCGCGTCGGAAGCTTGCCGGGCCCGTCGCCGGGTCTGCTATATTGGCTCGGCGGCGATTTATCCCGGTTTTCGTAAACGCTAACGACAATCTGCCCCGCTGCGGGCCGGCAAATTCTGACACACGAATGAGGAGACGGCGATGGAATGGAGTGACAGCACGAGACGGTCGTTTTTGAAGCAGTTTGGCGCGGCGGGCGCGGCGGCGTTGGCCGCGACCAAGGCGGATGGGATGGGTATGCAACAGGTCATGCCCGCGCTTCCGCCCGCAACTCAGAAGGCGCCCAGTCCGACTGAACAGAAGCAGATCGCCACGCGCGAAGCGCGCATGGCGTGGTGGCACGAGGCGAAGTTCGGCATGTTCATCCACTGGGGCCTTTACAGCATCATCGGCCAGCATGAGTGGGTGAAGGAGCACGAGGGAGTGCCGATTCCCCAATACGAGATTCTGGCCAAGCATCATCATCCCAAGCCCAACGCGGCGCGCGACTGGGCGCGGTTGGCCAAGCGCGCCGGGCAGAAGTACATGGTGATGACGACCAAGCACCACGAAGGCTTTTGCAACTGGGACACCAAGTTGACCGACTACAACGCCATGAAGCAAGGGCCGGGACGCGACCTGGTGCGGGAATACGTGGAGGCGGCGCGCGCCGAGGGCTTGCGCGTGGGCTTTTACTACTCGCTGATGGACTGGCACCATCCCGACGGCGCCATCTGCAAGACCGACGAAGCGGCGCGGCGGCGCTTTGTGGATTACACCCACGGCCTGATCCGCGAGCTGCTCACCAACTACGGCAAGATCGACGTTCTGTGGTACGACGTCTCGTGGCCGCTGACCGCAGCGCAGTGGGAGTCGGAACGGATGAATGAGATGGTGTTCGAGCTGCAGCCCGACATTATTGTGAACAATCGCAATGGCCTGGAGGGCGACTTTGCCACGCCGGAGCAGCGCATCGAGGCTTCGGCCGCGGGGCGCGCCTGGGAATCGTGCATGACGCTCAACAACAGCTGGGGCTTCAATCGCGCCGACGATCAGTGGAAGACGCCGAAGACCATCGTCGACAACCTCATCACCTGCGCGCGCGGCGGCGGCAACTACCTGCTGAACATTGGACCCGAACCCGATGGCTCCGTGCCTCCGGCGTCCATTGAGGTTCTGGAAACCGTGGGCAAGTGGATGAATACCAACGGCAAAACCATCTACGGCTCGGAGCGTGGAACGCTGAACCCCAACGCAAGCTGCAACTACTCGCGCAAGGGCAACACGCTCTACGTGCACGTGTACAACTGGCCTGGCCACACGCCCGCGGCCCAGTGGCTCGACTTCTACAAACCCGAGGTGGTGGTGGCTATTGGCGGTCTCAAGCCCAAGGTGCTCTCGGCGCGCGTGCTCAAGACGGGCAAAAGGGTTGAGTTCACGCAGGACGAGTTCAGCTTCCGGCTCACGGGTCTTCCGCTGGTTGCGCCCGACCAGCCGGCCTCGGTGATTGAAGTGGAGTGCGACGGTGAGCCGATGGTCAACCACGCGGCGATGCGTCCGCTGTGGCCGCGTTACAAGGTGGACATCAGCATTTAAGCCGGCGAATTGTAGCGCCGGTCTCTAGGCCGGCTGTCGTGTGGGCCCCCAGGCCCGCACAAGACTTCTGGCGGCGTGGACGCCGCCAGTACAGCCGCTCTGGAGAGCGGCGCTACGACTACGAAGTGCTGCGAACTAAGAAATGCGAACTGTTTAGGCGTAGGCCGGCATAGCGCGCGCAAAAGTGTACGGACCTTCGGGCAGCAGCGCCACGCGTGCCCCGGGCGCGAGGCCGCTGAAGACCGCAGCAACCGCCTCGTTTACATCGGAAAATGATTGCGAGCCAAGGCTTCCCAGCGCTTCGCGCGCGGCGCCCGGCGTGTAAAACAGCAATTCGTTCTTCTGCCCCGTCATCGCCAGCTTCTCGAGCTGCCACTGGTCGATCTCGACGGGCGCGTTCTCGATTTCTTTGAGAAATTCCGCGTGACCGCGATAGGCCTTGAGCAAGCGCGCGTATTCGGGCGAGCCGATGCCTTCGGCGCATTCGGCCAGGAGCAGCATTTTCCCGCCCGGCTTGACGATGTGCTGCGCCGCGGTCAATCCCTTCAGGCACTGGTAGAACGTCAGGTCGAGCGGATAGCCGGCCGACGAAGTGATGACCGCATCGACGAGGCCGTCAAGCGGCGTGAGCGAGGTGCTCACCATGAATTCCACGCCTGCCGCGTGGGCCTTTACCGGGTTGCCCGCAAATACTCCGGAGATGGCGCGCTCCGGCGTCATCGTGACGTCGAGGATGAAGTCGTGACGCGCCAGCGCTGCGGCCTCGAGCAACTCCGCGTGCAGTGGATTGCCCTCGGTTGAGCCTTCAGTAGCCAGCGGCTCGCGCATGAAGCGCGGCGAGTGAATGACTTTGATGGTTTCCTGCGCCGCAACCCCCGGCACGATGAGCTTGCGCCCGCCACTGAAACCCAGCATGAGATGGGGCTCAATGAAGCCAAGCGTGATGTGCAAATCGGCTGCGACAAAGCGTTCGTCTACGTACACCGGCGTGCCGCGTCGCGTGGTTCCTACCAGGCGGTGGGCGGCAAAATCGCGCGCGTCATGGCTGACCACGCGATAGGTTGCCGCGATTTCGGGCCCGAGAATGATGTCGAGTTCTTCCGTGGTCGCCGCGCGATGCAGACCGGTGGCGATCAGGATCGTGATGCCATCTTTGGGAATGCCGGCGGCGTGGAGGCGCTTGAGCAGCGGCGGCAAAGTTATCCGATTCGGAGCGGGGCGCGTGATGTCGCAGACCGAGATGGCTGCCGTGCGCTTGCCCGCAGCCAGTTTCTCGAGCGGTTCGCTGTGGATAGGATGGTCGAGCGCCGCTTCGAGCGCGCCAGTCACATCGTTGAGCGCTTGCGCCGCGCGGCTGCGCACCACCTGGCAGTCGAATCCCTCCGGGACTTCAACGTCAATGCCGTTCTTGCCGAATGCAAAAAGAGTTTTCATGGATTCGAGAGGCGCAACAAGGGAAGCATCCCTGCGGCCATTCTACCGGCTTCCAATTCTCAAACCTCGTGATTTTGTAATGACCCTCAAACGCCTGCGAACGAGGACGCCCGCAGTCGCCACGGCGACCCGGTCTGGCAGTTTGCGGAAAAACTGTTCGAGGATAGCACGAAGTGTCAGGGCACGACTGACAGCCTGCTGAAAAACTCTTCAAGATCGGCAAGAAGCGTCAGGGCACGACTTTAGTCGTGCTGCAAATGCTGCAAAATTGACATGGGCTTTAGCCCCTGAGGGATGTTTTCCCCGATCTTCGACCGACCTTCGGCCTTTTTCCGCGGCCTATGGGGACCGGCGCTACGTCGATGGAACTGCGGCAAGAATGGCGTCGGCGATTCGTGCGGCCTCGACCGCGGGGCGCACCTGATGCACGCGCACGATCGACGCGCCATGAAGAATTGCCGCCGTCATCGCTGCCAGGCTCGCGTTCTCGCGGGCGTCGAGTGGCGCGTCGCTGCCATCGAAGAGCGGCGCGAGCGTATGACCGAGAAACGATTTGCGGCTCAAGCCCGCGAGCAGCGGCCGGCCGAGCGTGAGGAGTTCGGCCTGACGGTTAAGCAGCACGTAATTCTCGCTGAATCGCTTGCCAAATCCGTATCCGGGATCGAGGACAATTTGATCCAGCGCGATTCCGGCCGCTCGCGCCGGGGCCAGGCTTGCGGCCAATCCGTCGCGCACCGTGGCCAGCAGCGCATCGGGGTCGAGCTGCGGCTGCGCGCGCCATTCCTCGGGCAGGCCGCGCGTGTGCGACAGCACCACGCCAGCGCCGAACTCCGCACAAACCTGTGCGATGCCCGGATCCCACGTGAAGCCGCTCACGTCGTTAACGATCTCCGCGCCCGCCTGGAGCGCGGCGCGCGCCGTGGTCGCCTTGTACGTGTCCACGGAGACCACTGCGTGGGGCAGCGCCTTCAACACTCCCTCAAGAACAGGCATCAGCCGCGCCTGCTCCTCCTCGGCATGGACGAGAACATCTTCGCCACCCGCTCGCGAGCCGGGCCGCGTGCTCTCGGCGCCCAGATCAAGAATGTCCGCGCCTTCATCGAGGCATTGCATGCAGCGGATCAATGCGGCTTCAGGATCGAGGAAGGAACCGCCGTCGGAAAATGAGTCAGGGGTAATATTCACCACGCCCATCACAAGCGTGCGCCGGCCCAGTTCGAGCGTGAGCGTCCGCAGCCGCCAATGTGTGAGGTTTCGCATCGCTTCTCATTTTCGATGGTACGCCGCGGCTTTCCCACCCCCAAACGCAAACTGCGCGTTTAAAATGTGGCACCCGCCGTGTTTTGCTACACTCCGGGCATGACGATTTTGCGGCGCATCCCCGCAACTGCGTTGAGCAGCCTCTTGGTTTGCGTTTTAGGCCTGCAGGCGCAAGCACCCGCGCACCGCGCGCCTCATCCGCCTCTGCGCCCGGCGCCGACCACCGGTCCGCTCGCCGACCGCGTTCGCACCATTCTTGCCGACCCCGCGCTCAGCCACGCACAATTCGGCATCAGCGTGACCACGCTCGACGGCCAGCCGCTCTATGGCTTGAACGACGCCGAGCTGTTTACGCCCGCCTCCAACGCCAAGCTCACCACCACCGCGGCCGCCTACGCATTGCTGCCTGTGGAAACCCTCACCTGGACGACGTTCGTGGTGGCCAATGGCGATGTGGACGCGGGGGGCACTCTGCATGGCGACATCATTGTGCTGGGCGTCGGCGATCCCACGATCAGCGCCCGCACCTATCCCTATGTCGAGCCCGGATCGGAACCACCGGCTCAACCTGATGCCGCCGCGAGCACGGGGCAAGCAGAGACCGCTCCGCCAGCCACAACTCCGGCGAGTACTGCTCAAACCAGCGAGGTGTCGCCCCAGGAGGCTGCAGAGACCGAGCGCGCGCTCAAGGTGATGGCCCCGCTCGATTTGCTTGCGGAGCAGGTGGAGCAATCGGGCGTGCGCACCGTAGAAGGCGCCGTGGTGGGCGACGACACCTACTTTCTCGACGAGCCCTGGGGGCAGGGCTGGGCATGGGACGATTTGCAGTGGAGCTACGGCGCCCCGGTCTCGGCGCTTACCTTCAATGAAAATACCGACGAGCTGAACGTCATAGAGCATCCTGCCGGCAGCGGCCATACGCTGGCCGACTGGGCGCCGGACGTGGAGTACTTTACGGTGGACAACAGCATGAAACCCGCCGCGCCCGGCGAAGAAGCGCGGCCTGGCCTGGAACGCCGCCCCGGCTTGACGATGGTTCGCACCTGGGGCACGGTGCCAGCCAGCGGCCTGCACGTTTCGATGGCCGTCGAGGACCCCGCAGAGTTCACGGCCGACGCATTCAAGCTAGCCCTGCTGCGCCGCGGCATCAAGGTGAGCGGTGATCCCGAATCGCGCCACAAGTATGCAACGGGCACGGGCGATTTTGCCGAAGAGCGCGAGAAACCGCTGAAGCTCGCGCCCGTTGAGCTCACCACGATTGCCGGCGCCCCCGAGGGCCGACGCGTGTTGGCCGCGCGCATATCGGTGCCGATGGCCCAAGACATCAAAGTCATCAACAAGACCAGCCAGAACCTGCACGCCGAGATGCTGCTTCGCCTGCTGGGCAAGACGTTCGGCAGCGACGGCAGCTTTGAAGAAGGCACGCGCGTGGTGCGGCAGTTCCTGGTCGACGCCGGCATCGACGACAACGATTTCTTTTTCTACGACGGCTCGGGCTTGAGCACCAAGGACAAGATTTCTCCGCGCGCCTTCACGCGCCTGCTGGCTTACGCGTCGCATCAGCCGTGGGGAGCGGCCTGGCGTGACACGCTGCCCATCGCCGGCGTAGACGGCACGCTCGACAAGCGCTTCAAGAACGCTCCGTTCAAAGGCAGGATGTGGGCCAAGACCGGCACATTGGACGAGGTAAACGCGCTTTCGGGTTACGTGTCGGCGGCCAGCGGGCGCGTGGTGGCCTTTTCGATTCTCGTCAACAACCATTACCCGGGCAACGACGTCGAGCAGCAAGCCATCGACCGCATCGCCGAAGCCATCGCCGCGGCGGAGTGAGCGCTGCGCTTACAACGCATACTTGTCGAGCTTCGCGCCGTAGGTCTTGAGATACTTCATGCCCGAATCGCAAAGCACAGTAACGACGGTCGCGCGAGACCCGAGCTCCTGAGCCAACCGCAGCGCCGCGACGACGTTAGCGCCGGTGGAAATGCCCGCGAACAATCCTTCTTCGCGCGCCAGGCGAAAGGCCATGGCCGTGGCTTCTTCTGTGGAAACGCGCTCGATGCTGTCGGCCAAACCGTTACGCCATAGCGGCACTACGAACCCCACCCCAATGCCTTCAATGTGATGCGAGCCAGGCGCGCCCCCGGATAAAACCGCGGACTCCGCCGGCTCGACGGCGACGACCTTGATCTGCGGCCACCGTCCGCGCAGCCCTTCGCTGATGCCGCGCAGCGACGCCGATGTGCCCACGCTCTGCACAAATCCGTCGATGGCGCCGTTGGTCTGGGCGAAGATCTCTTCGGCCATCCGGTGATAGTCGTTGAGCGGATCGGTGTTGTTCATCTGATCGGTCCAGAATGCGCCCGTCCGCTCCGTCACGGCGCGCGCCGCCGCAATCATGTCGTGCATGAGCCTTTCGGTCATGCCGCCGGTCTCGCTGTGAATGATTTCGAGCTCGGCGCCGTACATGCGCATCTGGTCGAGCTTTTCGCGCGCAAAGGCATCGGAGCTGACAATGTGCAGGGGATGGCGCTTGACGGCGCAGACAAAGGCCAGCGAAACGCCGGTGCTGCCACCGGTGTACTCCACCACCGGGCCGCCAGCCGGTAAGCGGCCGTCGGCCTCTGCAGCTTCAATCATGGCCAGCGCCATGCGGTCCTTCATACTGCCGGTGGGATTCGCGCTTTCAAGTTTCAGCAGAATGCGCGCGCTGTTGGCGGGCACAATGCTGCCGAGCGCCAGAAGCGGTGTGCCGCCGATACACTCCAGGATCCCCGTTTTCAATGGATTAAACCGCCTTCCCTTTTTCCCCACGTGCCGTTGCAATACCGGGAACAATCTCCAAAAGCACATGCTACGACCCTTCATGCGCGGTATCATGAGAGGCAAATGTTCTTGCGCAATTTTCTTATGGTTTCTGCTTTGTCCACATTCGCCTTCGGTTTGGCAGGCTGCCGACAACTGCCGCCCTCGAAACCGTCTTCGGAGTGGACGCCGCAGGAGGCGCGCGGTGCGGCCGTTTACCAGGCGAAGTGCGCGCGTTGCCACTATCCTACGTCGGCGCATCCTCTGCATGGGCCGGGGTTACAGGCGCTGACGAAACTGAAGGCCATGCCCTCAGGCGCGCCGCCCACCGACGAGCGTCTGACGGCCGTGATCCTGAATGGGCGGCAGACGATGCCGGCCACGCCACTTACCGACGACCAACTGAACGATCTGATTGCCTACCTGCATACACTATGACAACTGATGACAATCCGAACCCGCCCGCAACCGGCTTGCCTGAACCTCAGGTCGCACCGAAAGCGCAACGCGCGAAGCTGATAAGCCTCCCCGGCCTCATGGCAATCAGCGGTTACATGATCATGCTTGCCGTGGTCGCCGTGTTGGCCGTTGTCCATGGTCATCCGGTGTATCTGGTTTTTTCAGTCCTCTCTCTTGCCTGCGCGTTTGGGTTGCTGCTTCTGCTGCGCTGGGCCTGGGCGCTCGCCCTGGCCGCGGTAGCGCTCGTGGCGGGCTGGTGCTTCTGGATGTTCGTTGCCCAGCATGTGACTGACCTTCTGGTGCTGGGCCTGATCAATCTGGTTTGCTTCCTTTACCTGGTGCGGACCGACGTGCGCGAGAAGCTGCGCTAGGGCTCGCGAACGCGATGACCTCGCGACCCGCAAGCTCTTCTCCGGAGCCGCTGTGACCGAAGGCGGTCTTACGTCTCGTGCTTGTGTTCGGTCATCGTAATCGAGCCGTGATAGTTTTCGGCATCGATGTATGGCGCGCGCGACCGGCCGATGATGCTCTCCATTTCATCGTCTCGGACGAATAGCCGCACAATCTGGCTGACAAACGCCGCAAGCAATGCCCATGCCATCAGCAAAAGCCCGAGGGCGATCAACGCCATGCCTCCCAGGACCGCTGGACCATTGGTGGTGAAATCGATGTGCAGTTGGCTCGCCGAAAATGGATAGCCCGCGTTGAATGCGGTAGTTCCGTGGCAGTACGCAAGAATCGCGGTCACTCCGGCAGCCAGCGATACCACTGCGCCAATCAAAGGACGATCCGGTCTCATGGCGATCTCCTTTCCTTCGCCGCGCTCTTCACGCACTCTCGGCACTCTGTCGCCGCATGCAGTTGTCTTGTCCGTTCTGCGCGAGGCCCGGCTAATTGTCACAGATGCTTGATTGGCCCGAAAGGTTTTGGGGGCACGCGCTCGACGATTCCTCGTCGCGGGACAGTTGCCTGGCCGCTACAATGGGAAAGAGATGGAACTCGTCCAGATTGAGCCTGTTCGCCGCACGCCCGCGCCCAAGCCGGAGTGGCTGAAGGCGCGCGCGCCGGTGGGCGAGAATTATCACTCGCTCAAGCGGCTGGCCCGCTCGCTGGGACTGCACACTGTGTGCGAAAGCGCCCAGTGCCCCAACATCGGCGAGTGCTGGCACCACAAAACCGCGACCTTCATGATGCTGGGCAACCTGTGCACGCGGCGTTGCGGATTTTGCGCCGTGCCCAAAGGCCGACCCGAAGCGATCGACTTTGGCGAGCCACGGAGGGTCGCGGAGGCAGTGGCTACGTTAGGGCTACTTCACGCCGTGATTACAAGCGTGAATCGCGATGACGATCTGCTGGGCGGGGCGCGCGTGTTCGCTATGGTCATCGATGAAATTCGCCGCCAGGCCCCCGGCTGCCGCGTGGAAGTGCTTATCCCCGATTTTCAGGGCGACCGCGAAGCCATCAGAACGGTCGTAAATGCGCGGCCCGAAGTGCTGAACCACAACACCGAAAGCGTGCCCCGCCTTTATCGCGTGGTGCGCTCCGGCGCGCGCTACGAAAAATCGCTGGAACTGCTGCGTTACGCCAAAGAGCTGCGGCCCGAAGGGGTGACGAAATCTGGCGTGATGGTGGGGTTGGGCGAAGAGACACATGAACTGCTCGCAGTGTTCCGCGATCTGGCCGCTGTGGGCTGCGACATCCTGACCATCGGCCAGTACCTGCGCCCTTCGCGCGATCACCTCCCGATGAAGCGTTTATATACGCCACGAGAGTTTCAGGAGTTAAAGAGCGAAGCTCTGAAGATGGGATTTCGCCACGTGGAATCCGGGCCGCTAGTGCGATCGAGCTATCACGCGCACGAGCAGGCGGCGGCGACCGGTATGATCGCCGTGGCATAACACCCTGACCAACACGAGCATCCAGCGGTTGTGGTTGTAGAATATCCGTTGGAAAATCGCTCGAGCGAGGACGATCTACGATGACAGCTTTCATGGCCGGCAATCCGGCGCTCAAAGACCTTTACGGCGATCTCAAGCGGCGCATGGATCATGCAGTCGCTGCTTTCCAGGCCAATCTTGCCTCCACGCGCACCGGCCGCGCCAGCGTGCACATGCTCGACCAGGTGAAGGTGGACTACTACGGCACGCTCACACCCATCAATCAGATGGCGCAGGTGTCGGCGCCCGAGCCGCAACTGATTACGATCTCGCCCTGGGACCCCAGCATTCTCAAAGAGATTGAAAAGGCCATTCAGGCGTCCGATCTTGGCTTCAATCCCCAGTCCGACGGCAAGATCATTCGCATTCCAGTTCCGCCCATGACCGAGGAGCGCCGGCGCGATGTGTGCAAGCACCTGAATAAGGTGCTGGAAGAGCACCGCACCGCGGTGCGCAACGTGCGTCGCGACGGCAACGACGCCTTGAAGAAGCTCGCCAAGGACAAGAAGATCAGCGAGGACGATGAAAAGCGCGCCCTGGAAGAAGTGCAGAAGATGACCGACGGCGAGATTCGGCGCATGGAAGAGCTGTCGCAAAAGAAGGAAGCGGAAGTGATGCAGGTGTGACGGCGGCAGCGGCGGAGCGGCCGCTCAAGTTACATTTTGTTGCTGTTGCGGGGTGTGAGCCTGCAAGTCCTATTAAATCAGCATAAATGTTGGTTTATCTGGTGCGTTGACCCGGCCAAATGTTCGCTTAAGTGGTGCCGTTTACCCCCGAAATGTCCGCTCAAGTGGTTACGATTTTTTGAGACAAATACCGGGAAATTAGCCATCTCGAGGGTGTTTGTAACCAAAGAATTTCCCGTATTCGCGCAAAGGTGGATAGAGAATTACCCAAAAGCGACGCTAGAGGGGCTTTTGGTGCGCGTTTTTGCGCCATTTTGCGCGCGTTTTGATGTGTTTTTGAGGGCAAGAACGAGCATGTAGCGAGTAGCTTGTAGCCGGTGTCCGGCAGCGTGCGATCCCGGGTCTCAGAATCGAGACCCGGGGCACCCCATATCGCGGTCGGGTAAGTTTTGCTAAAGGCAGAAGCAACCGCAGATCCTTCGACTCGTCGCCACGGCGGCTCGCTCAGGATGACAGAGCAATCTTGGTGCGAACTTCTGCCTCAAGACAGCTTCCAGCTTCAACCTCGGTTCACTCACTACTCACTACTGGCTATTGGCTGTTTAGAGCGTCTCCGCTAGTTCCATCGTGGTGGCGATGGGGACTACGCAATCGACCTTGGTCAGCCGGAAGACTTCGCGCACGCGCGGGGTCATGCATGCGGCGATCATCTTTATGCCTTTCTTCTTGCAATGGACCATGTGGGAGACGATGATGCCCAGTCCGCTCGAATCCATAAAAGGACACGCGGACAGATCGAGAATGTTCAAGACCGGCGGATCCTCGCCCGGCTGCGGCTCCAGCTCGAGCACCTGTTGCAGCGACATGGTGGGCATACTGCTGTATGCGTCGCGCATGGTGAACGGCCCGCGGAAAGCAAGAATGACCGTGCCCGGTGCCTTGCCCAGCCTGCGTTCGATGCTGAATGGACCGCTGTTCCAGGTTTGCCACGCCATGCCAAGCTCCCTTCGTCCGTTCGGCGGTTCAATGATCTCAGGGCGTGCGCACCTGCGGGATGCACGCCAAGGCCCGACTGTTTTTGGTTGGTATGAGAGTTCGCCCGCGCCGGGGAACCCCCTTCCCCGATGCCGATACTTCGGATTCTTATTGAGACGCGGGGTGGATGGCAAGAAAAATTGTGTGCAGAGGTCAGGGGCGGACGCATTTATCGATAGTGTCCGCTGCGTTTGCGGGTATAAAATGACGCACCCGGGAAACCTTAGCTCAGGCCCGGGCAGAATGAGAGGTCGAACCAATGATCGGAGAGAAGATTGGAGAAGTGAAAGGCAAAAGGCTGGTACGGCGCGTGATTTCCGTTGATCCCCCAACGGCGGAAGTAAGCTTTGAAGACAGCGGCAAGATGCTCGGCGTTGCCGTGAACGGCATGGGCACCTACACATCGGTGGTGCGCGCGGATGGCTCGCTTTTTGGCCACGGCCAGGGGTTGAGCACGACGGAAGACGGCGAGGCCGCGACCTGGACGGGAACAGGACTGGGCCACTTCGGGCCGGGCGGCTCGGTGAGCTACCGCGGCATGTTGTTTTTCAGGTTGACGGGAAAGAAACTGGCGCGCCTGAACAACGCCTGCGTCGCTTTCGAATTCGAAGTGGATGCCAAAGGCGGCACCGTGTCAAAGATGTGGGAGTGGAAGTAGGGCGGTTCTCCAATTACAGCGAGGCGTTTCGGGTGTTTTTCAAGGTGGCTTTTTCTTAAGGAAAAACCCACTCGGCGATTTCGCTTCGTCCTAGACCAATTGGAGAACCGCTATCGGGTCGGGTAGCCGGGCTCGTACGATCTCAAGTTTCCCCCACTTGAATCCTCAAAGGTGATAAAGAGACGCAGCTCACACGCGGGCTGAGGGGTGAGCTGCGTTTAAGGAGGCCGGCACGGCGGAGCCCCGGTCTCCGACGCTCAATACCTCGAATTCTTATTGAGGCGGGGACGGCAAGAGTTTTTCTTGGAGAGTGCGGGAACCTGGCTTCATGCTGCCCCAAATCTCAAAAGCGAGGTGTGGAGCATCCGGCACGCGGCTGCTAATTTGAGGGAGCCTACGAAATAGGGGGCATACGCATGATTCGAGCGATCTGGTGACGATGTTGGGCCATTTCAATTTCTCTATTCCACGACTGGTACTCGAACGGGGAAACTGCATCTTTCTTGCGGAGAAGGCCGATACTAAGTGAGCGGAAGGTCGCAAATTTGATGTAGGAATGCACTTTGATCAATATTTCTTCGACTCCGTCGTCATCAAAGTCTGCACGCATGAGTTCGGCCAATGTGATTCCGTGGTCCTGGCACTCGATTCCCACCACGGTGTCGGACAGAATTCCTGCAGAGATGCCTCCCGCTTCAACAAGGTCTTGAATCGTGGTGCAGCCCGATTGCGAGATTATTTCGCTCCTGTCTGGGCGCTTGGTCGGGGCGAGTGTGGCTGGGAGCAGCCTGAGATTCGTCACGCCGAGCCGAGGCGATCGGATATAGCTGGTTGGTGCGAGTCTGGCGCGCGACGCTGCTTCAAGGATGGCGCTGGTTGTTGCTAGGGCGAATGAGAGCTTGAGCTCGAGGTTGTTCGACGGATAAAAGCCCGCGGCGATTGCTGAGATGTATTCGCGACAGGTCCGAATTGGCCTTTCCGAGCCCTTGCCATTTGTAAACCGGAGGCCCCCCCTATCCCCTGAACCTGGAGGTCGACAGGCTCATCGAGAAGCTCGTTAATCTTTTCGGAGTCCGCTATGACCTCCCAGCTGCCGCTTTCAAATTCGACGGTTGCGTTGAGTGGAAATTTGTCCGTTTTAGATGCGGCGTCCAGAATGTCGCCCAGATCAGCATTTCCCGATTGAAGTGCGGAGCGAACGAGGGCCAGTAGCATGTCGCGGGACGCTTCGAGTTCCAGCTTCAGAATGAGATCTTCAATGCTTTTTTGCTTCTGGTCGGCAACGTCCAGGAAGAATCGTGCAGTGGCTTCATTGAAAACTCTGTCTCTTTTTTTTGAGTTGCAAATTCTATGAGCAGGGAGAAGATTCCTCAGCGCGCCGATTGAAAAGTCCGGCGGCAGCGCAAGTTGGGAAATCAGGTCTTTGAGTTTGCCCGGGTTTTTGGCCAGGGACTGAGGTAGGATGTGATCGATATCTAGATCTGGGTACTTTAGGGGTTCTCCGCAATAGGCGCATCTCTTTGAGTGGGCTGTCCATATTGCTACTCGCTCGATCTCCTCCGCCTCTCGCCGCATGTAGTCGAGTCTATCGCGGAGTAGTCGGAGGGTGTTCTGGCCGCGCGGCAGCTCTACGACTTGCTCGGTCCGCGCTTCCTTTGCCCCGGCCTTTTTGTGCCTGCCTTCTTTGGCGACTTCCTGTAGCCCAAGAGAGTCCCGGTTATTTTTATCTTCGTTCCTTTTGACTTTCTCTTTCTTCCGGCCGTGGATGGTCTCTTCGTAGCCGGCCTCGCGCTAACTCTTCGCGGCATGGTTTTCGCGCCAGAATTGCCCTTATAGTTCGCCGGGATGCGATCTACAACCTTCATAGGCTTCTCGCATCTTGGACAAATGAATGGGCCGTCGAGCGGCGCTATTCTGTTGAGGTAGAGAGCGGTCGTAGTGAGAACTTGGTTTTCCAGATCACAGCCCTTCGTGGTGCACTTTACCTTCGTGATCACGGTTTCCTCCTGAAACTCTGCGCCTTGCCCCAAATACAACAAGAGCCCTCCGCAAAGGAGAGCTCTTGTGCCGTAGGCGCTGATAGGAATGGTGGACCCTGTGGGGATCGAACCCACGACGCACGGTTTTCTTTGGCCTACGGTCTTGATGCAGACCGCCGCTCTACCACTGAGCTAAGAGTCCATCAACTAAGTACATTGTATCATATAGTTTACGGTATTGTCAAGAGGGGGATCCGGAATGAAGGCGTATATCGTCGGCTACAAATCACGCGAATCGGCCAACCACGGGATCATCGATTACTGGTTTTCCCTATCGTCTAAAGATGCGATGAAGATACCCACCCGAGAATGGGCGCAAATGGAGGCAGGTCGATTTAACCGTGGGATCACCATCAACGAAGACATCCAGCGGCCTCATGTTCTAGATGACTTTCAGGTCGAAGAAATGGAGGGCGAGTTTGTCATTTGGTGCGATGGGCCGTTCGTGGTGAGGGCGCGTGGTGAGGGCGCGGCTCAGAATAAGGCTGTGAGTAAGCCTGAGGACCCGTTCTAAACCTCAAGGAGGAAGCCGCGCGCCTGCGGAGCCTGCGAATTTTAGATATTCAAGTTGGATTGTGAAACGGGATTTACAATCTTCTGGTGCATGCGTCCGCTAACCCGATGAGACCTCTTTGCTTTGTGCTGATGCCGTTTGGGCGCAAGCAGGATGGGACCGGGCGGCTGATTGATTTCGATACGGTCTATCAGCAGATCATCCAGCCGGCAGTAACGGCGGCGGGCCTGGAACCGATCCGGGCCGATGAAGAGCAGGTGGGCGGGACTATCCACAAGCCGATGTATGAACGGTTGATGCTGTGCGAGTTTGCGATCGCCGACGTGACGGGCGCGAACCCGAATGTCTATTACGAACTGGGCATTCGTCACGCCGTGCGGCCGGCGAGCACGGTGATTCTGTTTGCCGAGGGAACTTCGCTGCCTTTCGACATCGCGCTGTTGCGCGGCCTTCCCTATCACCTGGATGCGAACGGCGTGCCGGCCGATGCCGAGGGCGACAAGCAAAACATTGTGCAGCGCCTGCGAACTGCGAACGAGGAACCGCATGACGACAGCCCGCTGTTCACGCTCATCCAGGACATGCCGCGGATTGAGGTGGACCACGAGAAGACGGATCTGTTCCGCGACCGGGTGAGCAACTCGCGCGAATACAAGAAGCGGCTGGCGGCGGCGCGCAAGGCGGGGGCGGATGCAGTGCGAGGCATTGCGGCGGAGTTCCCCGACATGCGCAATGCAGAAGCCGGCATCGTGGTGGATTTGTTTCTTTCGTTTCGCGCCGTGAAGGCCTACCAGGAGATGGTGGATCTTTACGCTCGCATGTCGCGCACCTTGCAAAATACCCGGATGGTGCAGGAGCAGCTGGCCTTCGCGCAAAATCGGCTGGGACGATCGGAAGATGCCGAGCAGATTCTGAAGGCGACGATTGAGAAATTCGGCCAGAGCAGCGAGACCGCCGGACTGCTGGGGCGCGTGTACAAGGATCGCTGGGAGAATGCCCTGAAGGCCGGACGCGCGATGGAAGCGCGAGGGTATTTGAAACGCGCCATCGAGGCGTATCGCGCGGGGTTTGAAGCCGACTGGCGCGATCCGTATCCGGGCATTAACGCGGTGACGCTGATGGAACTGCAGGAGAAGCCCGATGCGGCCCAGGCCGACATGCTGCCCGTGGTGCGCTACGCGGCGCTGCTGCGCGCCAAGGCCAATGGCGATTACTGGGACCAGGCCACGCTGCTGGAATTGGCCGTGCTGGCGCGCAATGTGAGCGAGGCGCAGGATTTTTGCGGCGCGGCCCTGGCGGTGGTGCGCGAGGCGTTCGAGCCGGAAACGACGGCACGCAACCTGCGCCTGATACGCGAGGTGCGGAGCGCACGCGGCGAGGACGTGGGCTGGCTGGCTGAGATCGAGGAAGAGCTGAAGGCGGCGCAGACGCGGCTGGAAACGCCGGGCGGCGCGGGCTAGTGAGAGACCGCCGGGCGCGAGCCTACGCCACTTTGCCGAAGAAGAGATAGACGAGTTCGACGAGCAGGATGAGGATGACTACGATTTCCAGGAAGAAGCCGCGGGCCTGGTTGAACTGCTCGATCATGTCGTGGTAAAGGTCTTCGGCGGTCTTGAGCTTCTGCGCTACGAGGGTTTTGTAATCGGGCACGCCCACCTTGGTGGAAGCGAGGCGATAGAGCCGCGCGGCAAACATGTCACTCAAGAACTTGATGGAATTGTCGGCGCGCTCGGTGAGCTCGGCGATGTCGAGCAGCACGGTGTGCAGACGCGTGGCCCGGCGTGCCATGCGCCAGCGCGCGGGAATGCCACGCTTGCGCTCGAGCGAATCGTAGACGTTGGCGAGAATGCCGGTGAGCAGTTCATCGTAGTGGCGGAACTCAAGGAGCTGCGAGTTGGCGTACTCAAGGAGTTGAATGGCGGTCTCGGCGCCGGCGTTGCTGTCGTAGAGAAACGCGGCGTTCCAACCGATCACGGCGAGGTCGGTGTCGTAATAGGAAATGCGGGATTGCAGCACCTCGGCGCACTCGCCCGGTGAAAGCTTGAGCCGGTCGCCGCGGACGATTTGCGCGATCTCCAGGCCGTGATGGCGCTCGAGCTCGGCAGCCGACTGCGCGCCTTCTTCATTGCGCACGTGGAAGATGAAGTAGTCTTCGCTGAGCCAGCGCGCGTAGGGCTTGATGAGCGCGGCGGCATTGCGCTCCAAACGCTGGCGCACGATGGGCTCGACGCGCGCCGCGAAATCGACGTCCCACACCCAGCGGCTGGCGAGATGGACGAGGCTTTCCCAATCGCCTGAGAACGCGAGCTGATAGATGACGCTGACGACGCCGTAATCGTAGTACTTGATTTCGCCTTCGAGGCGCTCGCCGCCACTGAGCAGCAGGGGCTCGAGCGGCTCGGCCACCGGCGGCCGCTGATAGCGCACGTAGGCGGGCACGAGGTGCTTGATTTTGGGCTGCTGCACGGTGCGCGCGTTGACCGCCTGCTGCATATGGTCGAGGCGGATCTCTTCGCAAACGTCAAATTGAATGAGGACGAGGACCGAGCCGCTGAGTGCGGTTTGCGCCGGGGTTGCGATGGTGGTTGTCATGGTTCGACACCGGATTCAAGCTAACAATCTCTGAGATGGAAATAATATCCGCAGGGGGAACATTCCTTTGGGAGATCACTATTCGACATCATTGTGCCATGATCCCCATAGGCTCCCTATAGACACTCATGGGTTTCCTATCTATAGATGCTGCATACGTGTATGCATGCATAAGTCTATTATTATCAATACTTTCCTATTGACTCTCTTCGGAATTCCGCCTATCCTTCTCGCAATGTGAGGTGCCAATTTATGGCCACGTCTGAGAATCTTTGCGCCGATCGCGGACTATTTACTCTGTCCTCCGATTCGAAACGAGTAGAGCCGATGTCGAAGGAGGGGTCCAGTCTTGCCCGGAAGCGCCGCTACTTTCCGAGTGCGAACAAGGTAGCTGAAACCGCGCCGAGCAGATGGCAAGTAAGTCAGACGTCTCCACAGTGTGTCGATGAGAATCAATGGCCAATGTTCTTGGATCGCAAACTGCAATCAATGATTCGCAGATTTCAGGAGATGCCGACTTTGGAGCAATTCGAGGCGTTGGTTCTCAGATCAGCGGGCTTCTCGAAAATGCCCCGCGAAAGCAGGGTCAAGTTTAGACTCGCGATCAAAAAAGCGCACAAGCAGTATCGCAGCTTAGAGATCGAGGGCGTTTACAACGCCGAAATCGACGCGAAATCGAGAGATGCTTTTACGAATGCGGTGAACAGAAAATATGTGGACGGCACTTTCTAGCACCGAACGGGCCTGGCACGGTCCGTGTTGTTGCCCAAGTCAAGTTCTAGGCTAGAGTTTTCGTTGAGCGCGGCTACTTCGCCTGTTACCTTTTCGGCCGCTTGTAGAAGGGCAGCGGGACCTGCTTGGCGCGGACGCGGTTGCCGCGCACGTCGACAAGAACGTCTGTGCCTGACTCTGCTACGCTCACGGGCACGAGAGCCATGGCGATGTTGGTTTTCAAAAACGGCGCAGGCGAGCCGGAGGTAACGGTGCCGATTTGCTCGCCGTCCAAAGACAGTACGGAGTACCCGTCGCGGGCGATGCCGCGCTCGACCATTTCGAGGCCTATGATTTTGCGCCTGGGTTTTTTTTCTTGGATTTGGATGAGAGCATCGCGACCGATAAAGGCACCCTTGTCGAGCTTGAGCCAGCGCGTGAGACCGGCTTCGAGGACGTTGATGTCCTCAGAGATTTCGTGACCGTAAAGGCTCATGCCGGCTTCGAGGCGGAGAGTGTTGCGCGCGCCCAGGCCGCAGGGACGGATCGCGAACTCCGCGCCCGCTTCGAGCAGCGCGTTCCACATCTTCACGGTGGTGGGCTCGTCGGAGGGGATGTAGACCTCGAAGCCATCTTCGCCGGAGTAGCCGGTGCGCGCGATCATGACGTTGGGAATGCCGGCGACCGTGCCCCAGGTGAACCAGTAATTTTTGATGGCGGCGAGATCGACCTTGGTGAGTTTGGCGAGGGTCTCAAGCGAGCGTGGGCCTTGCAATGCGAGTTGCGAGTAGTAGCTGGAGTAGTTGCTGAGATGAATGCCGGGCCAGCTGCCGACCTGCTGCTTGATCCAGGCGAAGTCCTTGTCGGTGGTTCCGGCGTTGACGACGAGAAGATAGTCGTTGGGGCTGAGGCGATGCACGAGGATGTCATCGACGAATGCGCCCGAGGGAGTGAGCAGCGCGGAGTAGTGCGCCTGGCCATCGGCGAGCTTCGCGGCATCGTTCATGGTAATGTGCTGCACGGCGGCGAGCGCGCCGGGGCCACGAAACTGGATTTCGCCCATGTGGCTCACGTCGAAGAGTCCGACGCCGGTGCGCACGGCCATGTGTTCCCCGATCAAGCCGACGCAGAGGCCGTCGCCGGTAGCGGGATACTCGACCGGCATGTCCCAGCCGCCGAAGTCGACCATTTTGGCTTTGAGGGCGCGGTGCGTGGCATTGAGTGCGGTTTTTTTGAGCGGCGCGGCGACGGCGGAAACGGTATCAGACATGGATCTTCCTTATAAGAGCGGCTTGGTTCTACCTCTTTCAACATAGGGACTGCGGGCGGCGGGGGTCAATTGGGGTGCGGTCGGGCGGTTTTGGCGGCGGGGAAACAATTAGGATGGATGCGTCCCAAGCAACCTGGAAGAAACCGGCGGGAAAGGCGCAAGAATGAATCGTGTACGAGGCATTGTGATGTTGATCGCCGCGGCTCTGGCGATATGGAAGGGCTGGCAGATTCATCGCGGCGAGATGGCAGTGCTGGCGTATGGACTGGGCGCGCTGGCCCTGGCTGTGGGTGTGTGGCACTTGACGCGCAAGGCACCGACGCCGCGGCCGAGGAGCTGAGCGATGGTTTTCGCTTTTTACCGCCTGCCAACCAAAACTGGCATATAATTCCGGCAACTTAAGCCTATGGATAATCTCGTTGTTCTGCTCATCGCGGTATTGGCCGCGATCATTGTCCTGCCGATCGTTGCGATCGTGACGGCGAACTCCCGTGCGAACCAGGTGCGCGCAGAGTTAGCGGGCTTGATGAGCCGCATTCACTATCTGGAGCAGGGGCTCGAAGCTCTCGCCCGGCGGATAGCAGCTCCAGCAGAGCCACCGCATGAGGCCGCTCAAGCGGTTCACGCCCCGCCAGCGACGGCAGCATTGTCGCCACCGCCCGAAGTTGAGGCTCCGCGTTTCGTCGAGCGCGTTCCGTCTCCTGCACCGCCGCCTGCCCCGGCAGCGCCTCCGGCTCCGATCGCGCCACCCCTGTTCTCCAGCCTCGAACCAGCAGCAACTCTCGATTCCCCGTCCCTCGAGAGCCGCATCGGTTCGCAGTGGTTCAATCGCATCGGCATTCTGGCCGTGCTCATCGGCGTGGCCTGGTTCCTCAAGCTGGCTTTCGACAATCACTGGATCGGTCCCATCGGCCGCGTCTTCTCGGGATTGCTGGCGGGCGTGGCGCTCATCGTCTGGTCTGAGCGCTTTCAAAAGCGCGGATTCGCGGCATTCTCATACTCCCTGAAGGCGATTGGCAGCGGCACGCTTTATCTCTCGCTGTGGGCCGCTTATCAGGAGTACGCGCTGGTGCCGGCAGGCGTTGCCTTCGCGGCCATGATCGCCGTCACCGCGTTCAACGGATTGTTGGCGTGGGCGCAAGACAGCGAGTTGCTCGCGCTCTATGCCATTGCCGGCGGGCTGATTACGCCGGTGCTGGTTTCCACGGGCGGCAATCACGAGATCACGCTCTTCAGCTACCTGCTCGTGCTCGATCTCGCAGTGCTGGTGCTGGTGGCGCTGCGTCCGTGGTCGCGGTTGCTCTTTGTCGCTTCGGCAGGCACGGTGATTTTTGTACTCGGCTGGTGGTTCACTTTTTATACGCCGTGGCAAGCCACGCGTACGGCTCTCTTTCTTTGCTGCTTCTTCCTGATCTCCTCGTTGGCGCCGCGCCTGGTGCATGCGCCGCTCGATGACGGCGGAAGGATGCGCGGCTGGGATGCGCTGGCCCTGGTGGTGCTGCCAGTTGCCAGTGCGGCTCTCAGCTTTCTGGGCTTCTACTGCCTGCTCTCTCCCGCAGTGGTCGATTGGGCCGCGCCGTGGATCGCCGTGGCCTTTGCCGCGTATTATCTGCTGCTCATGCGGCTTCCGGAACGGGGCGTTTTTCGCGCCGGACCCGCCATGCTTCCCTCGCTGCATCTGGCTATGGCCATTGCCTTCCTCGTCATGGCCGTTCCGCTCAAAACGCAGGGCCGCTGGATGACGATTGGCTGGCTGCTGGAGGGCGGGGTGCTGTTGTGGTTGGCCATCCGCGTGCGGTCGTTGCTGGTGAGAGCCTTTGCGCTCATCTGCCTGGTGCTCGGCCTGGGTGCGTTGCTGGCCGTGAATCCGCCCGCGGCCACGCGGCCTTTCCTGAACGAGCGCTTTGCAACGTACTGCGTGGCGATTGCCGTCTTTGCTTTCGTGGCCTGGCTGGCAAAGAACACGCGCGACGAGGAGACTCCCGCCGCGGTGATGCATTGGCCCAATCTGGCTGCTGCGGGCGTGCTCGCCGTGAATGCACTTGCTCTGCTGGCCATCGGCTGGGAAATTCACAGCTTCTGGTGGTTCGTATGCTGGCGCGGCGATTACCACTTCATCGAGAACTATCAAATGTACGCGCAGTTCACGTATTCGGCCTTCGTCATGCTCTATGGCGCCGCGCTTCTCGCCGTGGGCTTCCTGCGGCGCTCGGCTTTCCTGCGCTGGCAGGCGCTGGTGCTGCTTGCCGTAACCATTGCGAAGGTCTTTCTTGTCAACGTAAGCCAGCTCAGCCGGGGATTCCGTATCCTGAGCTTTATCGGCCTGGGCGTGCTGCTGCTTTCGATCAGCTACGTGTACCAGCGTGACTGGCTCAACCTGCGCGGCCGGAAGGGAAAAAACGCATGAAATGGCTCGCCGCGCTGTGCCTACTCCTGTTCGCCACTGCCGCGCCGGAGATTCGCTACTTCCAGTTCGAACGGCCCGTGGTGAAGCCGGCGCAATCGGCCGGGCAAACCTGCGCGGTGATCGACCCCGAGGTTTTTAGCCACGCCTTGGCCGGACTCGCGGATCTTCGGCTCTACCAGGGCGCTACTGAGACGCCTTATGTTCTGCGTGCGGTCGCGCCCGTTGCCTCCGCCAGCCAAAGCCTCTCCGTACTCAACCTGGGCAAGAGCGGAAACCAGACCGTCTTCGATGCCGCGATGCCCGCCGGCAGCTACACCGACTTGCAACTCAATATCGATGGGCAGAACTTTCTGGCAACAGTCGCGGTTTCAGGCAGCCCGGCGCAGACCAGCGCCTCCCGGACCAAGCTTGGTTCCTTCACCATCTTCGACCTGACCCAGCAGCGGCTGGGCCGCAGTACCGTTCTTCATTTGCCGCAATCGGACTTTCGTTTTCTGCACTTCCAAATTGCCGGCCCCATCGCGCCGCAGAACGTGACCGGGCTTTCCGTGATGGAAGTGCCGGTGAGCCAGCCGAAGTATGTGACGGTTACCCAGACCGCGACGGGCACGCGAAAAGGCCGCGACTCGGTCTTTGAGTTCACGGTGCCGGCGCGCACTCCGGTCGATCGCATTGAGTTCGTGCCCGGAGCGCAACCCTCCAGCTTCAGCCGCGATGTGCAGGTGAAGGTTTTGCCGGTTGCGCGGCCGCCTGCCAACGATTCCGCCGAGCCGCCACAGTCGGTTACAGTCACCGGCAACATTCTTCGTGTGCATCGTGTGCAGGACGGCCACCGCATCGACGAAGAACACCTGGCCGTCGATGCGCCGCAAGTGGATTTCGACAGCGCGGCAACGTGGACGGTGACCATTGAGAATGGGGATGACCCGCCTATTCAGATCACCGCGATCCGACTGGAAATGACGGAGCACGATCTTTGCTTTGACGCAGCCGCCGGAGCCGCGTATACGCTCTACTACGGCGACGCTGCGTTGGCCGCTCCGCAATACGATTACGCGACGCTGTTCGTTCCTACCGCCAACGCAACCACAGCGCAGTTGGGAGCGGAGACCTCCAACCCCGCTTATCAACCCCGCCCCGATGCGCGCCCTTTCACGGAAAAGCATCCGGCTCTCTTGTGGATCGCGCTGGTGCTGGTGATGATACTACTTGGCGCGGTTGCAGTTCGTTCCGTCAAAGCCACACAGGGCAAGGTATCTTAGTCTACGGACGGTAGAATCACGCTTCGCCCATGCCCACTCTTTACAACCGCATTCAGGGGCGCAACCTGGACCGACTGGCGGCGCTGAGCGACGGCATCTTTGCCGTGGCCATGACGCTGCTGGTGCTGGACCTGCATCTGCCTACCGCCGCACAGGTGCACGGAGAGCGCGAATTGCTGGCCGCGCTTGCGGCGCTGGGGCCGCAGTGGATTACGTATGGCATGAGCTTTCTGACGCTCGGCATCTTCTGGGCCGGGCAACAGACGCAGCTGAATCATTTTGCCGAAGGCACGCGCGATCTGACATGGATTCATCTCGGCTTTCTCTTCGCGGTCACGCTGCTTCCGCTTTCGACGCGGCTGCTGGCGGAGTTTTTTGCCTACCGCGCGGCGCTGGGAATTTACTGGCTCAACATTCTTGTGCTGGGCGCGATGCTTTTCTGGAGCTGGTCGTATGCCACGCGCGCCAACCTGGTGAAAGCCGATACGCCCGAAGAGGTGAAGGGCAGCATCTGCCGGCGCATTGTGATTGCGCAGTCGCTTTACGCGGCGGGCGCGGCGCTGTGCTTCATCCATACCTGGCTGAGCATCGCGGCCATTGTGCTGGTGCAGCTGAATTACGCGCTGGCGCCGCGATTGTGGGGCCGCAAACAAGCGCTGAGCGGCTTCCGAGCCGGATACCAAAGAACAACTCCGCGCCTGGTTTCGGGTTTCTTTCTGTACGGCCGGGGCGCGTGCCTGCCGGTGGAGGGAAGGATGGAAACGGCAGGATTGAATGCATTGGCGATGATGAGACTGGGTAGTTTCCGGCTGATGCACAGCGGGGCTCGCGACGGATTGGGTTTTTTGCTGATCGGGTTGGTGGCGATTGGCGTAGCGGTGTGGGTGGTGGCGCGAGCGGAACGCAAGGAGCCGGCGAAAAATTAGGTCTCTGACCGCATGAGTTGACGCAGAAGCATTTCGTTTTTTCAGGTCTCAAAATCGAGATCCTTCGACTTCGCTCAGGACAGGCTCTGGTGCACCCAGGTTCATGCCGGGTTGAAAGAGTGAATTGAGAGTTGTGCTATCCCACATCTCAAAAGCGAGTGTTCAGTCTCATGACATTCTTTACACATTGTTTCGGGACATGCTTTACACTTCCGCGCGAGCGTAAGCGAGCGCGGAGGTGTGTGGACGATGCCCTGGAAGACGATGGACGTACAGGATCAGCGCGTGCGGTTTGTGGTGGCCGCTTCGATGGAGTCGAGGCCGTTGTCGCGACTGTGCGCCGAGTATGGGATCTCTGGGCCGACAGGCTATGAGTGGCTGAAGCGCTACCGGGAGCACGGCGTGGCGGGGATCGCGGAGCAGAGCCGGCGGCCGCACCGGTCTCCCACGCAGACTGCGGCTGAGCTGGAGCAGCGCGCGGTGGAGATGCGGCGCCGCTATCCGGATTGGGGAGCGCGCAAGCTGCGCGTTCTTCTGGCGCGCGAAGGGGTCCATTTGCTGGCCACGACGATCCACCGCATCCTGGCGCGCCGCGGGCTGATTGAAGAAGCCGACCGTCATCGCGCGGCGGTAAAGCGCTTCGAGCGCAGCCGCCCCAACGAGTTGTGGCAGATGGACTTCAAGGGCCCGAAGAACTGGCCGCAGCCCTTGGGCCCGCTGTCGGTGATCGACGATCACAGCCGCTATCTGGTCGCGTTGGCGGCCATCGGCAGGCCCGACGGCGGCCTGGTCAGGAGCCAGCTGCAACAGGCCTTTGAACAGTGCGGAGTGCCGGAGGCCATGCTGATGGATCATGGCACGCCGTGGTGGAACTGGCAGTCGTTTTCAGGCCGCACCCATCTGTCGCTGTGGCTCATGCGACAGGGCATCCAGCTATGCTGGAGCGGCATTCAACATCCCCAGACGCAGGGCAAGGTGGAGCGGTTTCACGGCAGCCTGCAGCGGGCGCTCGACAAGCGCGGCATGCGCGGCGAGCCGCAACCCTGGCTGGACGCCTACCGCCAGGAGCACAACCACGTTCGTCCCCATGAAGCGCTCCGCCTCCGCACCCCGTCCGAGGTCTGGAAGCCCAGTCCGCGGCCCTACCTTCCCACGCCGCCGGCATGGCAATACCCGCAAGGCGCCTGGACCCTCAAGGTCGACTGCCAGGGAACCATCGATATCCAAGGCCGTCGCTGGAGGATCGGCAAAACCCTGGCTGGAGAGCGCGTGCACATCCAACCCGTCGAACAGCGCTACATGGTCTTCTATTGCAAAACCCTGGTCCGCGAACTCGACCCATCGATGAAGCGCTCGACGATCGTCGAACGCTTCATCGAAACCGAAAAACCTTCCCAATAATGTGTAAAGAATGTCCCGGAACATTCTGTAAACCATGTCACGGAACTTGACAAAGCGAGATGTGGGGCACCCCAGGATCGTGCAGGAACCAGCGGTCAGAGACCTAGGGCCGCCGTGAGCGGCGGTGCGCACGCCAGAATGAGCTGACGCCGAGATAGAGAAACACCGCGACGATGCCGGCTGTGACCCAGAGCGTTCTGTGGTCGCTGGTATGCCGGTAGGCTACGACGGCGCGCCAAAGCGGGGCAGCGAAGACGACGACGGGCAGGAGAAAAAAAACGCCGGTGACTTCGAGCCAGAGAACGCCGCCCACGCGGCGGAAGGGACGCAAAAAGCCACCCACGCCGCGGCTCACGGATTGACTGGCCTGACCCAGAGATTTCCCAGCCTGATTCGTCGCGCGGGCTGAGGCCTGGCCTGCGGCGCGGTTCTGGTCGTTAGAATTCCGGATTTGGGTGCCAACAACTGGAACAGTTTGATGCATTTGAGAAGCAGCCGCGGGTTGCGCGGACGGCGCCAAGAACTGCCCGACAATGTGCCCGGCGATGCGCACTCCGACGCCCAGGGCGCGGCCAATCATGCGAGGTCTCATCCC